>JAGWAS010000020.1 GCA_021296235.1 Paracoccaceae bacterium
ACTCCATCAGGAACTTCCCATTGCCGGAAGCAGGGACATGCTGGCGGTCCTTTCCGGCATTGATCTTCCGGCGAGCGCCGAAAAGGTGCCGGTTGTCGGGATGGAGGCAATGGCGTGGCTGGTTGACGGAGATCTCTATTTGAGGTCCGAACACCCGCTGTTGTCACCTGCCTGGACCGGGTCGCTTGCCGGACCGGACGGTCTGCGTGCATACCGGCTCAAACCTGTTTCCAACCTTCTGTTTTCAGTGGACGGGCGAATTGTTCGGGTTGGACTGACGTTGCCGTGATGGCCCGGATGCGTCCATCATTCCCGCAGGTTGCCGAAACCCATTGCGGGAGCGGGTTCCGGTGCCGTTGCAGAATCCAAACTCTCGTCGGGTGTTTTACCCGTACGATTTGCGGAATTTCGGAATGAGCGCACTGCAAATGCTGGCAAACGCCTTTCGGTTCCGCAGTCGGAAGCCATCCAACGGTGTCCAGAGCAACGAAGGCAATCGGACCAACATCGGGGAAGAAACATCAGTTTCCGGTGTCGAGGGAGACGAATTGAGACCGCCGCTGGATCGGGTGCCGAGCTGGTTCAGATTCGTGCGCAGCAAGCTCGGTCGGGCATCATCCGTCAAATCACCAGGCAGGCGGGTGTCATGGCACAGGAGGGCCGGCGCTCTGTTCGTGATCGGCATAGCGATAGTGGCCGGCTATGCTTCGTTTGGTCTCCGTGAAATTGACCCTTCAAAACTGTCTCGCATTCCCAGAATCGATTCGACACCGGGAGGGGAGCGTCAGGCCGAGTCCCAGCACTATCGGCAAACATTGATGGACGCGAATTCCATTAATGCCGAAGCGGCTGTCCGAACCGGTTCCTCGTACATTTCAATTCCGGAGGGGCTGCCAACCAATATCATTCCGGATGGCTTCGGTTTTGAAAATGGGCCCGCTGATGTGGTGGTTGCCAGCGAACCGCAGCCCGATCCCGTGGCGGCGGCCAATTCGGTTCCAACCGGATCCAGCTTGGCTTCCATTCGGGCATCGGGCGAAATCGGTGATCGGGAGTCATCGGATCAGCCGGACGAAACCCGCCTCGCTGGCCGAACTCGAACAACCAACGTAACGGCGGAAGCGATGATCAGCCAAATGGGTGCCATTGCTCGCGGCTTGGCCATCGGGACACCGGACAGCGTGGTGCTCATCGTCGATTCCGACGGCGCAACCGGCGAGGGAGCGTCGCTTTTGAGCCCTGCCGTTCCCGGTGGATTTGCAAACGAGGCAGGCAATCCGGTCAGAGCCAAGGGCGGGTCAGTACTTATTCCGGCGGGCACGATCCTTTACGGTGAGATTGTAACAACTGTTTCCTCCGATCTTTCTTCACCGGTCGTTGCCGAGATCACCGCAGGGAAGTTGGCCGGGTCCCGGCTCGTGGGCGGTTTCGCTTCAGTCAACGCTGCAAGGGCACTTGCGGTTACGTTCAACAAACTTGCCACCTCAGATGGAACCGAGATCGGGATTGAGGCCGTCGCAGTTGACGGGTTTGACTCAAGGCCGCTGATTGCAAGTGAGGTCAATTCTCGCCTTGTCGGACGCTTCGGTCCCGGGCTCGTTGCGTCGCTCATTTCCGGATTTGCGGAATCGGCATCAAGACCGCCGATCAGCTTGGGCGGCGTCGGCGATGGGGTGGTTGCCTCAACCGGAAGATCAACGACACGCGAGAGCGTCATTGCCGGAATTGGAAGGGCTGCGGATCGGCTTGGTGCTGATCTTGAGGCCGGAGCGCCGAGCGGAGCCGAAATAATTTTGAGGGCCGGGCATCCTGTCGGAGTGCTGTTTCTCTCAACCATTGAACTGCCCATCTGAAACTGAAAGGCGGAATACATGCAGAACGAATTCAAAGACAACAAACGGGGCAATGCGCCGCAGGAGGCTTCTCGACCCGTGTTTCAAACCGAAGGCGAGCAGGGAGCATTGAAATTGATGGATCGATTCTTCGGTTCAGGCGAGGATTTGGGTCGGGAGGAAGCAGTTGCATCTGAGGGCTCTGAATTTGGCAAGTATGTGCTCTCACGCAAGTCCGGCTCCAATGGGCCGGCGGGCGGCAGAAAAACTTCCCACAAGACCGAGAAGACCATCAAAGCTCATCAGGCCGGCAGTTCCGCTGACGGGGGCGAAGCAGCGATCGGGGAGGCCGCAACCGGAAAAGCCAGCTGCGAACCGGAAACGGTGCGGAATGTTGCATCAGAAGTTTCTCGGAAAGACCTTCATGAATTTGAAGACCAGCCGGCGAAAGCCGGGGCAGTTGCACCCGATCGCAGTGTTGAGGGTGGGGCGGCCATGCCGCAGCGTTCAACTGGGTTGGACATCGTCCATCCTGACGATCCGGACTTCCTTGATGAGTTCGGTGCAGTGGAGGAGAGCGAAGACGAGCAGGGAATTTTCGATTGGTTCGCTCTGGAAAGCAGGGACCCGCTTGATGTTGACGACAACATGTTGAGCGACGCTGCAGAGTTGCCTGAGATGCCGGTGGACAAGGTGGATGTACGGCGGCAGGGCTACGAAGTTGCGGCCGACCGGCGGGTTGCGCAGGCGCGCGCCGTGGAACGGAAAGGGCGAATTTCTGTGTCTGGAACAGAACAGGAAGTTCGCAGGAATCGGTTCGGAAACGAGGGCAGTGGGGAAGTCGGGAAGGCCCAAACCGTTTTGGCAGATGATTCGGACGGTCCGGGTTGCGAAACGAACAGTTCCGGAAAAATGCCGGACAGTGGCGCCGGCAGGAATGGCACTGGAGGAGAAGCCCCCGGTGGCGGCGTCTTCGGTGGCCGAAAATTTGGCATAGGCAGGTCGAGAAGGGGAATTGTGGTGCTTGCAATGGCCGCGGTTGGCGGGATTGCAATGATGCAGTCGACAGGCAACGATTCGGTTATGCGCTCATTCGAAACCGCCGTTTCCGGAATAACCGATGCTCTCTCCGGCAATTTTCCTGGACCGACCAGAGATGCTCCACTGACGGACCATTCACTGGCGGGCGGCGAGTGGGTTGCCGGCTCCGGCACGCAACCGGCCACGGAAATCGATCGTGAATTTGACGCAATGCCAATGACTCCAAAACAGGTGCTTGCCGAAGATGAAGGCAGATTCCGTTTGCAATTGGTGCCGGTCGATGCCTCGGAAATTGCGGAATGGGATCGCCTGTTTGCGCTTCTTGAGCAACCGGTGATCAACGCTCCTCCGACACATGCAGGATCCGATTCAGGTTTTCGTTATGCCGAAAACTTGCCGGCCCGAGCGGAGGAGGCGCTTCCGGGTCATTCAACCCGCCGCGTCGCCGATTTCACCGCCGATGACGGATTTGCCCTTGATGACATCGCTGCTGCCGTTCAACTCCAATCGTCCGGACAGAACACGGGGTACACCGGCCTGGGTTTGCCGTTCCCCGGCGCCGCTCAGCAGGCCAATATGATTCCCGAAGACTCCGCTCAAATGTCGGGGGCCCCAAGTGGGGTCAATAGCGTGACCTCCGAACAGGGGGAGATGATTGCCGAATTCAGGGACGTTGCGGATCGTGTCGGCAAGCTTGAGGAGCGGTTGGCGGAATTTGACGGCCAATTTGACCGGTTGCATGCACAGGTCTCGGCGGCCATCGTCCGCCAAGTCGGTTTCGGTTCCCGGCGGTTATCGCCCTTCAGCACCCCGGCGGGACTTGCCAGGGATTTTGAAGGCGGAGTCGGAATTGCCGAATCCAACCATGTCATCATTGCCGGAATGGGTGGATTGACGCCGGCCACAAGCTTTGCCGGCATTGAGGTCGGTGACCGGGTTGACGGATTCGGGAAGGTTCTCGAAATTGCAGACTATGACGATGGAGGCACGCTCTTCGTCATGGAAGGGGGAACGGTCTACCTAAACTGACCTTGCTGCGCCGCATTTCAGATGCTCGACCCGGTTGAGGCGTTCGGTGCAATCGCCGACCACCTTTCGGCGTTTGAGGGCCTCCTGCATGCGGTGCTTTATGTAATCGGTGCGGTCCTGATTCTTCAATCACTGCGCCTTGCCGCAAGACGCTCGGAATTCGGGGCGCAGTCGGCAACATCCGGCAGAATATTCTCCGGATTCATCACCGGAGCTGCTTTCCTTGCGTTTCCGGCTACAGTCTCTGCACTGCTTGCTTCCATATTCGGATCATCGGAAATCGCTGGGCCGGAAATGATGTTCTCCATTGACAATGGGACACTTGATCCACTTGCCGGCAGCGCTGCCGGGGTCGGTATCGACGCGTTGGTGCTGGTGATCCGCTTTGTTGGCTTCATTGCGATTGCACGGGGGCTGCTGTTCCTGAATCTGGCGGCAAGTCCGGACGGTCCCCGAACACTTGGCCCTGGATTCACCTTCCTGATTGCAGGGGCACTGGCGGTCAATTTTCCGATCTTCTTCGGCCTCATGGCTGGACTTTTCGCAGGATGAAGCGACAGTTCCGTGTTGAGGTTCCACAACAACGTCCTGCATTCGCGGCGCGCCTTTTCGGACTGTGTTCGGTTAATTCCGGCTTGATGCCGGACGCAATGGGGTATTGGATGCGTCCCTCTCAATCAATTGAGGCATGGTCTAAAATTGAACAGTGATCTTCGTGAATCGGAATTGCATGCCGCCAACAAGAGGGCCACCTCGCAGTTGCGGTCGGCCTTGGCCGAATTCGAACCGGACTCCGCACGACACAGTCTCAACATGCTGTTTGCACCGGGCTCCGAGATTCATCTTGCGCACCCGTTTGAGACCCTGGACGGGCCGGAGGAATTCTTCTCCGTCGCCCTTGAGCCGCTTTGGCGTGCAATTCCCGATCTTGAGCGCCGGGAGACAATTGTGATGTCAGGCCGGTCCCGATTGGGGAAGAACTGGGTCGGCTGCGCCGGCCACTACACTGGCAGCTTCATCCGGCCGTGGCTCGACATTCCGCCGACCGGCCACATGGTCTCAATGAGGTTCCATGAATTCTTCCGCATGGAATCGGGAAAAGCAGTTGAAATGCAGGCGCTGTGGGACATTCCTGAAGTGATGATGCAGGCGGGGTCATGGCCGATGTCGCCCAGCCTCGGTCGCGAATGGCATGTACCCGGCCCGGCCACTCAGGATGGACTCTTCATTGACGGGAGCGATCCGGCCCGGTCCGATTCCAGCCTGCGATTGGTTGGTGAGATGCTTGAGGCGCTTGGGAACTTTGCCGATCAAGGCGTCGAGGCAATGCGGCTTGAACAGTATTGGCATCCGAGATGCAGTTGGTACGGTCCTTCGGGAATTGGCACCTGCAGGGGCATTGAAGGGTTCCGGAACTGGCACCAAATACCATTCCTGAACGCAATGCCGGACCGCGTCGGCACACTCGGCAAGGGCGATTTGTTCGCCGAGGGGAACTATGTCGGATTCACCGCATGGCCGGGCATGCGGATGTCGCTCACGGGCGACGGTTGGCTCGGGATTGCCCCTTCGGGCCGCAAAATCACCATGCGCAGCTTGGATTTCTGGCGCTGCAAAGATGGGACGATCCGGGAGAATTGGGTCCTGATCGACCTCCTGCATGTTTACGCCCAACTTGGAGTTAATGTGTTTGCCCGCCTTAGGGAATTCAACAAGGCGCGCCATCCGGGCATTTGAACGGGCATTGTGCGTCCGGGCGGCAATCCAGCCGCACCCGGACGCAATGGGTTTCAGTAGACGACGACCGACCGGATCGACTCGCCCGCGTGCATGAGGTCAAATCCCCTGTTGATGTCGCCAAGTGCCAGTGTGTGGGTGATCATTGGATCAATTTGGATCTTTCCATCCATGTACCAGTCGACGATTTTCGGGACATCGGTTCTGCCCCTTGCTCCGCCGAAGGCCGTTCCTTTCCACACCCTTCCGGTAACCAACTGGAACGGGCGCGTCGCGATCTCCGCTCCGGCCGGCGCGACGCCGATGATGATTGATTGGCCCCAGCCCCGGTGGCTGCATTCGAGTGCAGCCCGCATGACGTTGACATTGCCGGTGCAATCGAAGGTGTAGTCGGCGCCTCCCATCGGGTCTGACGGGGTTTGCGTCAGGTTGACCAGATAGGGCACGAGGTCGCCCTCGACCTCATTCGGATTGACGAAATGCGTCATCCCGAATTTCTCGCCCCATTCCTTTTTTGAAGGGTTAATGTCGACGCCGACTATCATGTCGGCCCCCACGAGATTCAGCCCTTGGATGACATTGAGGCCGATGCCGCCGAGACCGAATACGACAGCCCTTGAGCCGGGCTCGACCCCAGCGGTGTTCATCACCGCGCCAATGCCGGTGGTAACACCGCAGCCGATGTAGCAAATCTTGTCGAACGGCGCGTCTTCACGGACCTTTGCCACCGCGATTTCAGGCAAAACCGTGTGACCCGAAAAGGTGGAGCATCCCATGTAGTGGAGGATAGGATCGCCATCGAGCGTTGAGAATCGTGAGGTTCCGTCAGGCATGACCCCTTGGCCCTGTGTTGCCCTGATGGCGGTGCAGAGGTTGGTCTTGCGTGACAGGCAGGAGGGGCATTCACGGCATTCCGGGGTGTAGAGCGGAATCACATGGTCGCCCTTCCTGACAGAGGAAACACCGGCTCCGACATCCACAACGACACCTGCACCCTCATGCCCGAGGATGGCCGGGAACAAACCCTCAGGGTCGGCTCCTGACAAGGTGAACTCATCGGTGTGGCAGATTCCGGTTGCCTTGATTTCGACAAGAACCTCGCCTTCCCTCGGGCCTTCGAGGTTTACGTCCATGATCTCAAGCGGGCTTCCTGCCTTGGTGGCGACGGCGGCTGTTGTCTTCATCGCTGATCCTCCTGCTGCTTTATGCAGCAATCTGCAACGGAACCACTGACGATTCAAGAATGAATGGGCAAGTTCATTGTTTCCAAAGCGCAAAAGGCATCGGGTGAACCCGTTTCCCTGATCCATTGACACATACAAAACGGGCGAATTTCATCGCACGACATCAGTAACCGTGGTTGAATGCCTTCCGATTTCTGGTGGATTGCCGGCGATACAGTGTGTTGTCATCCCCGTGGGGAGAACGACAACAGGATGACGCCGGTGCAACCGATCAGTTGCCCGGCTGTTCTTGGTGCAGGTTGCAGCGTTTGCACATCATTGTTTGAGTGACGGATTTGATCAGCCAACCAACACCCCGCACCCGGGCGCAATCCTCATTGATCGACCCACGGCCCGAACCTCCCGAAGAGCTCTGATCGGCACCTGAGCCGTTCTCGGCGCGCAATTGCCGCCGGTGCACTTACTGCGGGCGGCTTGTTCTCATCCCGAGACCGAATGAGGCAGGGCAGTCCATCAGCGATTATTGGCGCAGACTGCGAGTTTCGGCAACGTTCAAGCCATGCATATGTCGGCTGATTTGTGCCGCATTTCCCAGCAATTGGATTCGATGGCGACGCCGGGGCCAACGGAATTTTCTGTTTTGCTGCAGCAGAACTGCTGTTTTGGCCCGGATATTGCCTGGCATTCTTGACTCGTTTGGCGACTTCCGGCGGGCCGCGTTGGCTTTGGAGCGGCGATGGCACCGATCTTCTGTCCTGAATCAGGTGAAACCAAATGCGGGCCTTCCGGTCCTCCGTCAGGTTCTTCTTGTTAGATCCTTGACAATTCAAAATTGTGTAGTATATACGACACATGACACATTTCGGTTCGACGATCCGTGAAATTCGCGAGCGCCTCCGCCGGGATGACCGACGCTATTCTGTGCGCCAGGTTGCAGGTCGGGTCGGCATTGAGCCTGCTTACCTGAGCAAGATCGAACGCGGCGAAGTGGCACCACCTTCCGAAGCCACAACAGTCCGCTTGGCGCAGGATTTGGGTGAGGACCCCGATGTCATGCTGGCATTGGCAGGAAAGGTGTCGACGGATCTTCAGGCGATCATTCGCAAACGGCCGCGCCTGTTTGCGGATCTGATCCGGCAACTGAAGGAAGCGCCTGACAAGGCGGTGCTGCGTGTGGTTCGCGAGGTGCGCGATGGCAACTGGTAAGGAGACAAAAATGATATTTCTGGACAGAAACCGATTGATGTTCCGTTTTCCTGAGGTTCACGAGGATGCAATTTGTTCGATTGAATTGCAGCGCACGTTGCGCATCCCCGACGATGACAAAGATTATCCGTTACCACCGGGGCTCGGTGCATTTGAACTGCGTCACCTTGACGACTACTCTGCCCGGTTGCCGCAGTCCTGGTGTCGGCGCGGCGGTGTAATTGCGCCGATGCACCAGGCCGAGGCGATGTGGATCAATTTCACCTCAGATTATCCGTTCGCCGTGAAAGTGGCGACCGGTAAAATCTGCGCAATTACCGGCGATGCTTGGACCAATCACCTGAACTGCGATCCCCAAGATTATGCGGTGCTTCCTGATCAACCGTGGCTCGACGGCTACAGTGTGGAAAAGGGGATCATCCGACAGTTTGTGGCAATGCCGCTCGGCGGGGGCTACACGGTCGAGGAACAGCTGACCGAGGCGGCAGTCCACGGCGGAATTCAGTTTGTCGTCTATCCCATAAAGGCTGAGCGCTACTTTGATCACGGCATGCAATTTCTCAGGAGTTCTTTTGGCAGGGATACTATCATGGGCCTCGCACCGGGCGGCCGGATGAAGCAGGACATCTATGACGACCGCCGGGGGCTCGACGTTTGGGACCAGCGACATGGCAGCCGCTGTTTCGTTTCGCTGGTCAACACCGCGCAATGGATGGCAATCACGGGAGAGAGGCCGCCAACTGACCCGCCGACCGCACAGGCCTATACAGCCCGCGGGCTGCCTTGGTTCGACTACTATGACGGCGATTCAAAAGTCATGGCGGGAAGCAAGAAGCTCCGGAATCTCAAGAGCGTTGCCAAAAATGCAGAGGCAACGAGCCAATCGGATCTTCCGGACAATGAGACAATCCTTGTTCCGAATGTCATCGCACTCGGGAAACCGGGCAGACGCCCGGTGCGGGAGAGTGCTGGCGACGAATCTGTTTTCTGACGAACAGCCAGAACGGGTTGGTCCAATTGAATTAACAACTCTGTACGCAGGGCAGCACGCGGGGTGGAGACGCCAGAAATCAATTATTGGAGCGATCAGCTCTGCATACGGGGTAACTTGATTGTACTACATCTTCCGGCAGCCCGATGTGATTCCGCTCGACATGAATCAGCGCGGAAATTGACAATTTTCCCAAGTGTCTTTCCATCGGCGGCCTTACTTAGGCCTCGAAGTTATTTTTACCGTTCCAATGCGGATCGACACCGACCTGTAGCTCACGATCATCGTCGATGGATTGTACAGGACTTTCGCGAGATACATCGGCAACGGTTAGGCAATGGTGCGAGCCAAGACGCTGTTCTCGGATTTCATTGACGCTGTTGCAACAGTATATGTGTCGCAGACCGCGATCTGTTTGCGCTATGGCCGTCGTGCCCACAAGCCGTTGATGATCAATAGCGGCTTTGCCGACAGGGGAACGCCAATCCCGTGTCTGACAACGGCGCCCCGGCTTGAGTTCCCATGAACACGGAACCGGAAACCCAACATGAAAAATCCCGGTGAGGGGTAAAGCTTGCCGCTGTGAAGGATTCGGGTGGCGACAGAACTTTGGCAGATTCTTGTTCTCGTTGCCGAAGGTTCTCGAATGTCCGCCAGTCAAATAACAGTCAAATAAAATGTTCTAGCGCAAGGTGTTAAAAAGTAACGGTTTTTCTGAAACTGCTCCTGTGTTTTCCACACCCCGGCAAATAAACAGTCAAACAAACCTAGGCCCAGGCCGGCTTGTATCTTGCGTTTCGCTTCCCCTGCTTCGGATCGACAGGCTTGATCACTCCTTCATCCAGGGAATCGCGGATGATGCGTGATGCCTTTGCGCTGCTCTTTTCATCAAAACCAAACCGCTTCCGAAGGGACGTGTTGGTCGTCTCTTCCTGCATCACAAATTTCAGGCAGGCGTGCAGATAGCAGGCTCGAATGCGTTCAGTCCTGTCCATGTTCCTGAATTTCCTATGAGCGAAGAGAACGGCCCTTGACGAGTCTCCGCTCGTTTCCCATCTCAGCGGCGGAAGCTGGTAAAGTTCGGACTCGAAGACGATCTTATCCACTCCGCTGCTCCGTTCCTCGCAGACACCGATCCGGCGCATGAATGCGGCGAGCGCCTCGTTCCGGGAGCGCGGAGGCTGGTCAAGGAGGCGATCGATATCGCCCAGAGGTTTGCCTAGATTTGACGTCTCTACCCGGTTGCCAAACATCTTTACCATGGGACCGGCTCCGGAGATCCCGAAATCCTGATGGATCAGGGCATTTGCGACTAATTCGCGCAGGGCCAGATCCGGATACATCGGCACATCCCTGCGGAGAGCTGTTCCGATGATTTCATTGCGCGGCAGACGGTCGTTGAGGAATTCCATCAATCCTTCGAATCCGACCGCGTAGCCCTTCCGGCCTTCCTGCTCGCGGTCGGTGGCCATTCGGTCGTTTCCCTTGTAGCAAACAAACATAACCGCCTTGCCACGACGGCGGCGGCATCCATGAAGCTGTCGGGAAAGAACCCTTCCGCAATCTCCCGGAATGGAAGTGCCGCTGCCAGGCTACCGGGAAAAGGAAATCAGCCGTTCCGGATTATTTCGACTTCCAACCAATCAGACGCCGATCCAATCCGCAACAAATCACCCACTCACCGTCAAAATGCTCTGCAACCCAACAACCCCTCGACACCGACAAGCGTGGTGCCGACCGGTGCGAGGCAAAGAGGCAGGATTCGTGAGGCAAGGACCTGGAGGGCCTGGGAGATGGTCAAGGGCGCCGACGGGTTCTCCATGAAGGCGACGAGAAGCGAAGACAAAATACCTGGGGTGTCAATTTGCCCCTCACCGGAACCGACACCTATGCGCCTATCCTGGCGAGGACATCGGCCTTCAGGAACTTTTCTACAGCGAGCATGAACGCGACTGACGGGACAAGAAGGACAAGCGCCGTGATCGATGCAATCTGGTAGTTGCCTTCCATGCTTGCGGTAAACAGCAGCAGCGGCAAGGTGGTGATGTCCGGAACCCCAACGAAGTAGGTTCCGGTGAATTCATCGAGAGATATCAGGAACACGAAGATCGCACTTGCCAGAATCCCGGGCAATGCCAGCGGAAAGGTAATTGTCCGGAAGACATGGAACGGGCTCGCACCCAGATTCCGGGCGGCCTCTTCCAACTCGTAATCCACAGCAGCGAACGCTGCAGTCGAAATCCAGACCGAGAACACGAGGCCCTGGATCGTATGAACGAGAACGACCCCCGTATAGGTCCCGTTCAGTCCGAACCCGTAGAAGATCCGGGCAATGTTCATGTGAACGGCGAGAGACGGGAATGCCTGTGGCAAAAGGAACAGCAGCAGAAAGAGACTTCGCCAGGGAAGGCGTCCCCGTCCGAGTGCGAAGCCTGCGGGCACGGCCACCAACAGGCTGGCAGCCACTGTCAGCAGCGCAATGATCACGGAATTGATCAGGGAAACCCTGGCATTCCCCTGTGGCCTGAATACGCGTTCCCAGAAGGAGAACCCCCATTCGATCGGCAGTTTGTGCGGGTAGTACCAGACTTCGGCGACTGTCCACAGGAGCATATTGGCGATCGGACCGAAGATCGCGAAGGCGAACAGCCCCAGGACTATTCCGCGCAGCAATGCTGCGGACTTCAGCCTTGCAGTCATTCAGGCCGTCCGTCCTGCCTGATGCCTTGGCGAAGGTAGAACCATGCAACGACTGCGGTCATGGCGACCGAAATGAACCCCAGGGCATTTGCAACTTCATAATCGCCGTATGAGTTTATCCGCCAGGCCATGTCCACCGTCATCATCGTCGGGGATTGGGCATTGATCATCAACGGAACCGAAAGCACGGACATCATGAGTACATAGGAGAGGATCAGGCCCACCATCAGGGTCGTCGAGACCTGGGGAACAACGATCTGGATCAGCACGCGAACCCGCCCGGCCCCGAGATTTCTCGCCGCCTCGAATGTTGATCGGTCAAGCACGGCCATCGCGCCGGCCAGCAACAGCGTCACGAAAGGCGTCTGCTTCCAGACGAAGGTGATCACGATGCCCCGCCAGTCGAGGAAGCTCACCGCCTGCAAGGGCTCAATGATCCCGCCGGACACCAGAATATTGTTCATCATTCCGTTCTTGGCCAGGAATGTGCGCATGAGTTGTCCGGCCACGACGAACGGGATGAACAGCGGCCAGCGATAGAGCCATCGCAGCAGGTTGACCGCAGCCCGGTTTTCACCGAGCGTCAGGTACCCTGCAATCACGATCGAGCAGACGCCGATGAGCAGGGTCGAAACCGAGACGATCAGGACAGTAAAAAGCACATCCGTGGAATAGAATTCCAGCGCCTTGACGAAGTTGGCGAGCGTCCATGCGTCCCGCTCCTCATCGCGGAATGCCCACAGCATCGAGTATCCGAGAGGATAGATGAACAGGACGCAGAGCGCGATCAAGGCCGGCATCATCAGTGCGATGCCGGTCATGTTGCTCTTGGCAGGCATGTTCACCGGCTGCGTTTCAGGTCAGGACCCGGGCCGGAAAACGGACTTTCCCGGTCCGGATGTAGTTGGTGCATGACACTCCGCCTAGTTGGAAACTTTCCGTTCATACGCTTCCTTGATGTCCGTGAAGAACGGACCCAGGGGGAACGGTTTTCCCTTTGAGGCAAGATCCGCCGGCGTCACGTCCTTGAAGATCTTCTCCCAGACCACCGGATCGAGCGCATCCTCGACATGCTCTGCGTCGATGCCCGGATACCAGTTGAAGCGGTTGACGATCCCCTCTGCCTGCACTTCCGGACTGGTGGCCAGCTCGATGAATGCCTTGGCGGCATCCCGGTTCCCGGCTTTCGCCGGAACCGCATAGTAATACGGCTGCCCGGGCATACCCGGCTCCGGCAGCGTGAGTTTCAGGTTGGGAGCAAGCCTCCCATCGGCCTGCCATGTGTGAAACATGTCGACCCAGACCGGCCCCATCACGATTTCACCGCGATTGAGCATGTCGAGAGTGCCTGCATTGCCGGGCGTGAACGAAACGGACTCGTTGAATTCCCGCAGATCCGACAACGCGTCATCCCATGTATCCCTGATTGCAGGATCGTATGGCCCGTTGATGATCTGGTCGGTGTTGCCCGCATACGCGTACATCCACGCAGCCGTGAATGCGACACCCGACATGCCGTTCTTGATGCCGTTATATCCGAACGCGCCCGGATTGGCCTTTACCCACGCCTTCAGTTCATCCAGACTCGCCGGAGGGTCGGACACGATGTCGGGGTTGTAGGCAATGGCTGTCTGGCTGTGAAACATCGGCATGACATAGCCGTCCACATCAGTGCCAAGTGCCATCCTCGAGGAGTCGCGCGTGGCCAGTTCCCCGGTTGCGATCTCGGAGCGGAAGCTCGACAGCAACCCGGAAGTCACCATCTCGGTGGTCTTGAGCTGATTGACGACAATGACGTCGGTATCCCAGGCGTCCGAGCCCTCCTGCGCCGCCAGCTTCTCGAGGATGGCCTGCGAACCCGCATCGCCGGGTCCGGTTCCGACAACACGGACCTGCCAATCCGGATTCCTGGCTTCGAACAGCGGACCGAGATAATCGGTGATGTAGTCCACCATGTTCTGCGATCCGCCCGAGGCGACGTTTAGGATTGATTCCGCGCTCGCATGGCCGAACGTCAGACTTGCCGCGGCAGCGGCAATCACGGCCTTTACAAATTGCGATTTTGGCATGATGTTTCTCCTTTCAGGTTGGTTTGGGGCTTTCCTCAGCACCCTGGAATGGCTGCGGCATTGGAGTGATCTGCTGCAAACAGGTTCAATGCCGCAGCCGGCACACGCAGTTCGACGGCGCTTCCGACTGCCAGACGCCGCCTGTGGTCGATCAGGAATTCAAGTTCGCCTATCGCAATATTGTGCCGGTAGGTCTTTCCGAGATAGCTGTTCTGACGGACAACGCCTCTCGCCGCCAGCCCGGATTTGGGCAAGGATTCACGCGAGTTCAACATGGCGGCCTCGCTGTGAAACTGAGCGATCATCGGCCCGTCCACCGGATCGGGCGCGTTGACCCCTTCCCTTCCCTGATCATCGGCCACTGGCAGGCTGACGGAAGTCTCCAGCCCCGGCGCGGACAGCGATACGTGCCCGTTTGCGAACGCCGCGTTGACCGGAAGCCGATTGTCCGCACCGACGAAATCGGCAACCAGTGACGAGTTCGGACGGTGATACACATCCTCGGGCGGCCCCGACTGGATAATTTCACCCTGATCGAGAATGACAACCCGGTCGGCCATGGACATCGCCTCTTCCTGGTCGTGCGTGACGAGGATTGTGGTCGTTCCGATCTTCCTCTGCAGCGAACGTATCTCGCCTCTCATCATGTGGCGGATGCGCGCATCGAGGTTCGAGAGGGGTTCATCGAGCAGGAGGATTGGCGGATCGATCGCAAGTGCCCGAGCGAGCGCAACGCGCTGGCGCTGGCCGCCCGACAATTCGTAAACCCTACGATCCTCGAATCCTGAAAGCCCGACCATTTCCATGACTTCGCCAACGCGTCTGGTAACGGACTTGCGATCAAACCGCCTCAGGGTGAGGCCGTATCCGATGTTCCTCGCGACATTCATATGCGTCCAGAGCGCATAGGACTGGAACATCATCGCCATGTTCCGCCGCTCCGGTGGGCACTCCCCGATGTCAACGCCGTCCACGAGAATCCGGCCCGCATGCAGGGGCACGAATCCGGCCAATGTCCTCAACAGGGTGGTTTTCCCGCATCCCGAGGCGCCAAGCAGTGCAACGAACTCCCCCGCTGCGATCGAGAGGCTGACCGACTTCAGGACTTTGATGTTGCCGTAGGAGGTGTCGACCGACACCAGTTCGACAGGCAGACCCGGCATTGACTATTAGGACTCCTTGTAAGTAAGATAAGTCAAATATGCACACGTGTGCATATCGAGTCAATCAGATAGTTTCTCTGCATTGACTGCATGAATTGGCGACAAAGGACTGGCGAAGATTCCATGATGACGACCAAGGACGAACCTAACCGGGTCCCGGGCGGCGGAGTGCAGCGGATCGATGCAGGCAGAAGGCGCGTCACTGCCGAGGAAGTTGCAAGACTGGCAGGTGTTTCGCGCTCGGCCGTCTCCCGGGCCCATACAAGGGGCGCCTATGTTTCACGCGAAAAGAAACGGAAGATCCTGGAGGCTGCCGAGGTCCTTGGGTATCGGCCCAATGCCCTGGCGGCCGGACTGAGTTCGAAACGATCAAACCTCGTTGCGGTCGTCACGGGCAACCTGAAGAACCATTACGACAGCGAGTTTGTCGGAAAACTGGTGAGACAACTCAACGATCTCGGAAAGCTGCCCATCGTCATCGGCGGGACTTCGGACAGTATCCAGGACAACGACGTGCTGGAGGCACTGGACTATCCACTGGATGCGATTGTCATCCGCGCCGGCAGCGTGACGGTTGAAACGGTCAGGAGCTGCCTGAAACTGCAGGTGCCTGTCATCGTCTCCGGGCGAATATTCGACGTGGGAAACGTGGACAGCCTCTGTTGCGACAACAATGCCGGCTCGGAAATGGCGGTTGCCGCCCTTTTTGAATCGGGACGGAAGAACATCGGTTATTTGGGCGGAGACCCCGGCCTGTTCTCGGAACAGGAACGGTGTGCCGGGTTCATTGCCGCGATGCGCAGGCGCCGCCTTGAGCCTGTCGTGATGGCACAGTCAGACTTCAGTTTTGGCGGCGGCTACGCAACCGGTCTGAAAATACTGCAAGGGTCCCGTCGGCCGGATGCCGTGTTTTGCGGAAACGACGCAATGGCTCTCGGGTTGCTGAATGCCGCAAGAGAGACCCTGGGCATGCGGGTTCCGGAAGATCTCTCGGTCATCGGCTTTGATGACATCGAGATGTCAGGCTGGCCCTGTTTCAACCTGTCCACGATCCGCAATCCGGTCGAGCCAGCAGTGGGCGAGATCGTGTCACTCCTCGAAAGTCGGTTCGCCGATCCGGCGAGGCAGGGACAGACAATTCGGATCGTGCCAACGCCTGTGTTGCGAGGCACCCACTGAAGGGATGCTTTCAATCTGGCTCATCCCGCAGGATCCTGAACTCGGCAAGCTGCGGCTTTTGATCAAGCGCATTGCAGATATTACGGGTGGTCCGGTCTTCGAGCCGCATATCACCATTCTTGCCGATATTCCGCTGGCTCCGTCAGAGTTCGCCAACCGCTCCGCTTCGCATTTCCGGGCACTGCCGAGACTCGAACTGACCGTTGGTGAAATCGGGACCGGAACTGAATACTTCAAATCCCTGTACCTGTTGACCGAACGCTCGCCCCTGCTCAACAGGATTTACGATCTGGCATCATGGCAACTACCCTCGAAAGCCCGCGGCGACGAATTCGAGCCGCATGTCAGTCTCGCTTACGGAGACCAGCCATACAGGAAGCACCCGCAACTCATCCAGATTGCCAATGAGTCAATCCCCCTGCGTTTGAGGTTTTCCGGGATCTCGATTGTGCGCGCCGGAAAACTCGTTCCTGTCGGGAAATGGAGGCGGCGGGCGGTCGTGGGATTCGATCAATAGCCTGTCGATCAGGCCGGTCATGTTATCATCGCATAGTTTGTACGCTGGATTACTCCAGGGAGGAACAATCCGGGCGCATTCGGGTTCAACGGAATGGTCGGACAATCCTGCAGGCTTCAACCCTGCCAATATTGAGCTGTTTAGCAGCCTGTCCGGGCGTCAATCCGGCTGTGATGAGTTTTGCGCCGCTGTCTTTTAATTGATGTTTGATTAACGGGCGCCCGGAAACCCGAAGAAGAATATCTCTGTTCCGGAAATGGATGGATTATCGTCCCCGCGCCCGGATTCCGGAGAAATCATTTTAGTTTGCCGACTCTAGGAAAACTCACCTACACAGCGCCCGCCTGGTGAGCGAAACGCCGCCTGGATAACCTTTTTTTTGGGGTCGCAAAACCGTTCCCTCCGCTCTACGGGCAGGAAACGTGGTTCTGGGCGATGTGCCGGAAACCGACCGGCTGAGGTCTCCGGATAGCTGAAAATACAGGGAATCCGCTGTGCGGGGATGGCATAAGCGATCCGCTTCAGGAGCTTGGCTATGCATTCTGTTCATCCAGAGGCACTTCTTCGACCTCAAGGATCCGGCGCGAACTGGAAGCACTTCGACCGTCTCTTCTCAAGTCTATCGCAGCGACATTGCCTAGGAGTTTGTCGGATTTCGGGCAGACCCTCAAGTTCGTTCCGGTTGATGCCTGTTGCGATATGCCCGTCGATGACTCTCGACCTGAGACCAATCGACAAGTGTGCTCCCGAAGAATCGACTCAAGGCAAAAGTCAACCTGAAAGAGCGCGCTCCTTTAGCTTGTCAGGCGTTCCTCTAATCATCGGAACATGTACAAATGGCGGTTCGGTCCTATTCCGCCCTACAAATGTAGAGTCGACCTGTCGCGGAAGACGTACCGCAGATGTACCGTCACGTAGGGACTATCTTGGTTTTGATGACAATTCCATTCTCGTCGGTGTAGATTTGCAATGAACGCGCGCCTGCGTCAAACACAGAGTAAATGTCACAGACAAGACCATCTCGCTCGTGGCTCTTGTCGCAGGGTTCGCTGACATCGAGAACCATTTTTGCCTCGTTGACATGCCTGCCAGTCAACAATTCGGCCCGATGGATACTTTCGTAAATCGAAGTATGCAGATTCCAGAGCCTGCGATACTCAAACCAGTTCAGATCATCGTAATTCCCAAACAGTTTGTCGTCAATCATCGCAGAAACGCAAGATCCATGATAAAATGTCTGGCCGCTGGAACTGCCATATAGCAGTACGCTCAACGCCAAAGCCAAGGCTCCGTTCCTTACGAAAAAAAGTCTCATCGTTGGGATTGCAGAGTTACAGGGCGCCCGTCGTTGAGCTTTTCTCGACACCCGCTGCTTACATCATCTCGCGAATTGGCATTACTGCCTATCGATGCGCCAATCCTGTTGTTGTGCTTATCCATTCTCTTCTCTTCTGCTGGGTCCGTCCCCAGACCATTCGTATAAATCGCCAACCCAGACGGGGGTGGTTTCGGTGGTCCGCCTTGCTAGATTCCCTGACGTAATGCAGTGTCGGTATGCATCCTGCTCGCCGTTGTGTTGTCCCGGGAGTCCGGTAGCAGCTGCCTCTTTTGTGTATCTATTTTTGTAGCTTTTCGGGCTGTAGCCACCGCCACCTCCACCGCAGCCAAAGCTGATCGGAGCGAAAAGGTTGTCAAAGTGGATATAATGTCGACGCAACATCGAAATTTTCTTTCGTTTCAGAACAATTTCTTTGAAATATGAATCTTGTCGAGAATCGGATGTCAACATGTTCTTTCGGTGGTCAGTAATGAACGAAGCTGCTTCGCAGCAGTGTGCTTCTGCGAGTTGGGAGGGCTGTTACTGAGTTTGCAGGCCTGTTCCCGGCTTTGCGGGTAGCGATTGTTCTCTTCGCATGTCGAGCGAGCATTGAGCAATGGGCGGATGCATGGACCTCCACGAAGAAGCCGTGTCCGCGAAAGGCGTTATTGGGTATGCCCCATTCGGATGTTCAAGTTCCTTGGCTTGGCAGACGGTCAGGAAGGATCTGCAGAGAATATTCTGCGATACGGTGATTGAACGATCACTCTGTGCACGGAAATCAGCACACCTTGACCAAACGCGATCTTAAGAAAGTGCTGTTCAATTCAAGGCGCTGCTGAAGGATCCAAGGACTTCATTCAAGAGGCACAGCGGCGATTCATCCTGGGAGTGCAGGAGGTTGAAGTGAGGCAAGCTCTGGGCGCAGACAAGAGCGCAGGTGCCGGGTGCGGGTGAATTTCACAGTGACTCTGATCCCTGGAGAACAGACGGAATGGATCAGTCAATTTGAATCAATCAGCCCTGCACGCGGGACGACGTGATTGAAAAGAGCCGCATGGCAAGACCCGACCTGCAGAGAATTTTGGACACAGCATTCGCGGAAAGCACAAGGTGCGGATGTTCCCCGTGGCGGGCTTGGTCAGATGCGGCCACGATCTGCTCCAGATGATCCTCTTCCCATGGCCACTCCGGGAACAGGAGCACAGCAGTCAAAAACGGTGAGTTGATGTCACAAATTGCAATTCTTCGGGCAACCAATTGACTACGCGTCAAACGCAACTCGAAACCCGGCATTGCAGGTTGAAGTGTCGTGAGACCGGCCCGAACGCGCAGCAATGCGATACCGCCAGCAATAGGAGCGGTGGCAGAGAAACGACCCGCCCTTGAGAACATGTTCCCTTTCCGCCTTAGCTTGAGCGTTCCGCGCCTTGGCGACTTTGCCAACAGACCGTACGCGAAACTTGCACGAACACCACTCCCAGACGTTGCCGCTCATGTTGAAGAGCCCGATGGAATTTGGCTCGAACGAGCGAACCGGCGCGGTTCCATAAAAGCCGTCGCGCAGCGTGTTCGTATCCGGAAAGTTGCCCTGCCATATGTTGCAATGGATGTTGCGTTCATCGTCCGGTTCGTCGAATTGACCGCCGCGAGCGGCATGCTCCCATTCAGCTTCGGAAGGCAACCGTCCTCCGGACCACTCTGCAAAAGCAGTGGCATCGACATGGGATACATGGGTAACCGGGTGATCCTGATGAGCCGCGGGCAAGTCGCGGCCCAGTGGATGTTTCCAGTTCGCGCCGTCCACGGATATCCACCATGGCATGTCCACCGGATGTGCGCCCGACGGGTGAGGAAGCAAACCCCGGAAAACATATGACCATCCAAAGCGGTCAGCATCGGTGCGGAAGTCCGTTTCCTCGACGAACCGGGCGAATTCCCCGACCGAGACGGCAAACCTCGAAATGCCGAACGGCCGCAATCTTGTTGAACGAAGCGGGTGTTCCCCATCCATTCGGATTTCAGGGCGGTTCGTGCCCACATGTGACTTACAACCCTCCAGCCAAACAACATCGGCTGTCCAGTGGTTTGATCGGCGGGATTGGCTGTCTCTTCGCGGGCGCAATTTGGACATCCGAATGTCCCGGTCGGGAGCAGGTGATTGAGGGTTGCTTGTCCTCAAACCAGCAACGCTTCAGGCTGGGGGTGCAAGCCCAAGCCGTCGATAAGCCTCGTCGGGAGCCTCATGGAGAGCCATGATCCTGCACATCTGAGTTTCGAGTTCCTTCTGAACGCCGCGGTCGACAATCGGGTGCTCCTGCCCGGGATCGCTGTGCAGGTCGTAAAGCGCTGTCCTGGTGTCTTCAATGTTTGCCCCCTGGCCTCGGGCCTTTACCTTGCGGGCCGGTATTTTCATGACCGGACAGTTTTGCATGAAATCAAAACCGCGCACCAGTTCGGTTCCCTCGAATTCTGCCAGTTCAAAAAATGCATGCTGATGGGTGGGCATGAGCGTATATTCGAAAATGTCCTGATCCGCCAACGAGCAGGATCCTTCCGGGTAAAGGAAGTACGTAAAGCGTCCGTCTGTTGCATTCAACGCGGCGCCGAACTGCCCATAAAGTGCGATGCGTCGGATACTTTCGTCTTGTTCAAGCACTGAATCCAGCCGTTTCCCGCACATCGTGGCCGGGATTTTTTGTCCGTGCCACTCAAGAAAGGTTGGGGCAAGATCAATGTTCTGCGTCAGGGCCCGACGCCTTTGACCTGCCTTGTCTGCATGAGAAGGATGACAGACGATAAGCGGAATGTGTGCAATTTCGTTGTAGAATGGCATTCTGCTTTTGGCCCACCAGTCGTGTTCGCCCAGCATGAAACCGTGATCGGTGGTCACCACCAGTGCCGTGTCCTCCCACATGCCATTTGTGTCCATGTAGTCGAGCAGCTTGCCGAGATATGTGTCGCACATCGTAATGAGAGCCATGTAGTTTGCCCGGATCTCATCGATCTCCAAACCGCTTTCCTCCACACGCCTGTAATTCGGCCAATCAATTCGCGGTCCGTTGTAGCCGGTCGGATAATGTTCCCGGTACCGATCAGGTGCGGCAAAGGGCTCATGTGGATCGAAACACTCAAGTTGCAGGAACCAGTCCTCTGAATCCCGGTTCGCATCCAGAAACTCAAAGGTCCTGTCGAAGCATCTGGGGAGGGAATAATCCTGTTCCGCAACAATGAACTCGCGGTTGATCATGCCCCTTGCCCTGCCGCCTGGCGCATTCGGCGGCGCATACTGAAGCGGGTGATAGGTTGAGCGAAACTTGGCATCCGGAACGTCAATCAGCGCCTTCCACGGATCCCATTCCTGACCCCGTTCGAGTTCCCAAGTGGAATACCGATTCTGATAGTTCAGGCCCCCATCCTCAAAATAGTGATAGTGGTCCGTGATCAGGTGCGAGTGCACTCCGTTGCGGGCCAGGATTTCCGGAAAGCAGACATCGAAGGGTTCCAGCGGTCCCCACGAGCGATGCATGAAGTTCAACCGCCCGGTCTGAATGTCGCGCCGCGCCGGCATGCACGGAAGTGACCCGACATAGTGGTTGTCGAAAGTTACGCCCATTTCAGAAAGGCGCGAGAAGTTCGGAGTTGCGGCCGCACCTCCATAGCTTTGCAGAACACGCCGGTTAAGGCTGTCAAACATCAGGAATATCGTCTTCATGGCCCGGTGCTTTCGTTAACCTTGACGGTTGCGCTGCGGGTGCGGCGCCGCTCAACCGACAGGGACCAAACCAGCAGAAGCAATGCAATCAGGAGCATTGCGACTGAGAGTGGATCAGTGAAGAGTGGAGTGATGTCGCCATCGGTGAACATCAGGCCTTGCCGCAACTTGGCTTCCGCGACCTTGGCCAGCACGTAACCAATAACGAATGGACCAAGATTGAAGCCTGCCCGTTCCAGCAGAAATCCGATCACCCCAAACCCCAACATGGTCCAGACATCGAACATGGTGTTGTTGAGAGAATATACGCCAACCACGCAGCATACGGTAATCACCGGAAGAAGGTAGGATTTGGGAATGACAGAAATTCGAACATAGAAGCGGATCAGACCCAGCATCAGGGTGAACATCACGAATGTCGCCACAAAATAAACGCCGATAACGTTCCATACGATCTCAGGGTTGGTGGAAAAGAGAAGGGGGCCGGGCTGGAGCGAGTGAATCGTGAGCGCACCGATGAGAATTGCATCGGTTACCGAACCTGGAATGCCCAAGGCAATGAGTGGGATCAGCGCTCCGCCAACTGTGGCGTTGTTGGCTGCCTCCGACGCCACGATGCCTTCTTCCGAGCCCTTCCCGAACTTCTCCGGGGTCTTCGAACCGAGCCTTGCAAAAAGATAGGATAGTGCCGAACCAACCGAGGCGCCGACGCCCGGAAGAATCCCAATGAACGTTCCCACCAGGGACGAGCGCACCAGGTTGACCGCTTGAACCTTCATGTCCCGAAGTGACATGAACATGCCACGACCGGAGAACTCCAACGGTTCGGGCTTGGACCGCATGTTCAGGGCATCGGCAAAGATCTGGCTCACGGCAAAGATGCCGATCAGGACCGGAAGCAGCTTGAATCCGCCGATGAGATCCGCGGTTCCGAAGGTCAGCCGAACCACGCCGCCCGAAGGGTCGATTCCCGGAAATGTAACGAGCATTCCCAGGAATCCCGTAACCAAGCCTTTGATAACATCGCCTCCGGCAACAGATGCGATAAGGACAATGGCCATCATCACAAGCGCGAAGTAGTTGAACGGGGTGAGTTTTACGGCCAGCTCGGAAAGTGGTTCCGAGATTGTAGCAAGTGCAATCCAAGCGAAAAGCGAACCGATGAACGACGCGGTAATCCCAAGGCCAAGCGCACGTCCCGGTTGCCCGGATTTCGCCAAGGGATAGCCGTCAAGGGTGGTCATGACGGCTGCGGGTGAGCCCGGCATTCGCAGCAGCGTTGCCGTAATCAACCCGCCGGTGATTGATCCAACGTACATGGCGATCAACAACGTCGTCGCATGCAGCGCTGACATGTGGAAAGTCAATGGCAGTGTCAGGGCAATCAGCATGGACCCGGTGAGGCCGGGAATTGCGCCCACAACGATGCCGGAAAACACGCCGACAAGGATGAACGTCAGTTGGAACAGTGTGAACGTTCCGAGGATTCCGTCTATCACTTGAATGTGTTCCTAGAAGGCGCCCGGCAAGCGGATCACAAAAAATCGGGTCAATACATAGAAGAGGCCCACGGACAGGATGGGTGAAACCACTGCGGCAGTGAGAAGCGAGAGACGATCAAATCCACGAAACACAACCGTTGAAGCAAAGACAAATGCGATCGTGATGGGAATGAAATGACCAGCCTCAAATTGGAATGCCAGTATGTACGCAACCAGCAGGCCAAAAAATAGGATCAGTGACCGGGGCGTTGAATCGTCGCCGGATTTTCCGATGTCGATGGAGTCGTCCTGTTGGGGAGCGTGGCTGTGTTGGCCCCGCAGGATCGAACGAACCAGAACGGCAAGACAGAGGACGATCAGTGCGCCGGCAATCATCTCCGGTGCGGCGCCGGGGCCGAGCGGGTCAAACACACCGCCGGGCAGACCCAACGCACCAACAAGAAACACCAGGCTGACCAGCAGCAACGCCGACGTCACCCAAATCTCCGCCGATTGAAGGACTTTCTTCATTCGCGGTTCCAAGACTCCCCCGACTGCAACTGTGATCCTGAAACGCTGCGGCGGGCGAATTGAGATCCGCCCGCCGGCACCTGCGAGATGCTATTTGGTCGCTGCCCGGGCTGCCACCGGAGCAATGGCCTCCCACTGCCGATCCATTTCCGCGTGCAGTTCACTGCCGGCCTGAAACGCACCGACCATTGCCTTGCTGTCAAGGAACGACTGCATGCCTTCGTCCGCCAAGGCAGCTTCAACCATCCCGGCAAACCCGTCAATGGCCTCCTGCGGTGTGCCTTTGGGCGCGAAATACCATCCGTCTACACAGAATTGGAAATCGTAGCCCAATTCCACGAAAGTCGGCACATCAGGAAAATTCTTGTGCCTTTCTGAACCGGCATACGCGAGCAGCCGCACGGGGCTTTCGGGGTCAGCCATTCCGTCCGCACCCAGCGCGAAGTTCGACGCGCCTGCGGCCGAAAATCCGGCGACCTGCACCCGACCACCCTTGAACTCAGGGTATGTGCCGGCGTCGCCTCCTGTTTGCACGAAGCGGAATTTAGCGCCGTCGCGCAGATCCTCGACCATGATGCCGTAGACATGGTTGATTGCCCCAAGATTGGCGCCGTGCACCAGAGTGTTCGGTTCCGCTGCGGCACGGTCCAGCAATTCGTCAAGCGTTTCAATGCCGGTGTCCTTGTGCGCAGACGTTGTCTGGCAGAATTGACCAAGCCTTACGACCGGCTCAAAGTCCCTGTAGCCAAAATCGATTTTCCCTGCCGCCTGCAGCGTCATCATGGCCGTGTGCATCACGACGAAGTTGTATCCGTCCGGATCCTGATCCTTCGCCTGTCGCAATCCGATCGGAATGGGGCCGCCAATGTTGAAAATCGTGATCGGCTGGCCAACGGTGTCATTGTCTGCAACCGTTTTCTGCAATTGGCGGGTCATCTGATCGACGGCCCCGGCCCCGGCCTTCCAGGGGACGGTGATCTTGATCGGTTTTTCCGGCCATTGGGCGTGAGCCGGACCGACCGCAAAACCGACAAGACTCGCAAGCATCGCGGTGATGGTTAATCTGATCATTGGTTCCTCCTCAGCATGAATTTCCAACTACACAATTGCACCGTATGGTACGGTCAGTTGCATTTATGGACCCGCATCCCGGAAATGGAAAATGAAATCAAAGGCATAACACATAACCAAAATGCATAAGCACCGCTCATGCCCCGGCATCACCTCCAACAATGTCGAGGAGAATGTCGATCAGTTCAGCCGAGTGTTCCGACAAGGAGCGCGACTTCAGCCAAATTGCGGCATACGACATTGTAATTGAAGGATGCCAAGGACGAACAACAATTCGGTCTTGGCAAATTCCGGAAGCGCTGAAGGGGTCGCTGATCCCGATGCCCAATCCGGCCGCCACCAGATGGCAACTGGTAACCGCAGTGGACGTTTCAATGGCAATGGGCAGCGGATATTTGGCTTCCAGCATGCATTTGTCGGCCAGTTGGCGCAGCCGGATTCTTCGATTGGGGATAATTATGCTCTCATCGCGCAGGTCCGACGGCCCGATCTCCGACTTGGCGGCCAATGCATGATTCTTGGGCAAAACTGCGACCGCATTGACCGAAACGAACTCGCGAGCCTCCAGCAATGGATGTTCCACCGGCATCAGCGTCAATCCGACATCTGATTTCCGGTTCACGATCCAATCCTCAATGTCCAGGCGGTCAACCCAACTCACGTCGAGGCGCAGGGTGGGGTGCCCGGCCTGGAATCTCGCAAGGGCCGTCGGCACAAGTTCGCTGAACAGCAATGGACCAATGGCCGAGACACGCAACGGGCTGCTGCGTTCCAGGCGGATGTCCTCAACGATGTCGGACAATTCATCAAGGCCGGTAAGTGTTGTTTCGATCAATCTGTAGAAGCGCCGGCCCCGCTCGGAATGCACCAAGTGCCGTCCGCGACGATCAAACAGTTGAAACCCCAAATTGGCCTCCAAAGTCGCAAGCGCCCGGCTAACGGCAGGCTGCGTAACGGAAAGCAAATCTGCGGCTGCGGTTACCGACCCCGTGCTGACGGTTGCCTGATAGGCCTTGAGTTGCCTGATGCGGATGTTCTTCATCGGCACTTTTTTCTGGTGACGTGGGAACTCAAGGCTAACAAGTTTCCTCCCAACATGAAAAGCCAATTGCTGGTAGCCCTTGAAAATTGAATTCACGTTCCGGCCAAATTCTGATCCTGTCCGGGGCAATCAGTTCCGAAATTCAGATTGCCGCTGACGGTTCTGTGTTCAGACGGTTGCGCGCAGTTGTTTCTCTGGCCGCCCCAAGTTGGACGCAGGATCGCCGCCAGTTGCCGGAGCGGGATTCTTCGGCGGACCCGGAAGCGCCTCGGCGGTTGTGGGAGCCGGTGCAGCAGGTCGGAGACTTGGAATCGGAAAACGGGTTGGCCCTGATTGCCGGCAACGGAAGAGAACAAATTCCAGTGGCCGGGCCCTTGAAATTGTCCAAACAGGGGCATCCGCAAGTTCAATTTTCCGATTGCCCTCTTTGGAACGTCAAAATACGGAAAACAGGCGCGGTTTTGGGTTGCAGGGACACGCGACCGGGCCAAACCGTTCAGATTCCATGTGCCGCGCCTGGATTTGGGCTTGCGGCTGCATCATCTGCAGATGGAGTTTTGGCAAGCAGTGAGGAGGAGGTTTTTGATGGATAAGGTGGCGGACTTCCATTGGGGAATCCGGTCGGGAGGGCCGGTTCCGAATGCAATTCCTGAGCAATTGGTGCCGCAGACTTTCACCGATGCATACCGGGCCCAATCGATCCTGGTCGAGCGCATTCTCGCGGCGGCCAGCGGTGGACCGGCTGAGAAGATTGGCTACAAGATTGCCTGCACCAGCAAGATTGCCCGCCAACTGTTCGGGGCGGACGGCCCGGTGTTTGGCAGGCTTCTTTCCTGCAGCTCCTGGCCGACCGGCAAAACGCTCTCAGCAGCTGAGTTTCCGATGATCGCCCTGGAATCGGAATTCGCCTTCCGGATGGCAAGGGATGTTCCCGAAAGTTCAATTCCATGGGCCCGAGAGACAATTTTCCCCTTCATCGGCGAAATGCTGCCGGCGCTTGAATTGGTCGCAAACCGGTTTTCAGGCTGGTCGGCTTATTCCAGCACTTCACTTGCGGCTGACAACGCGGTGAATCATGGCTGGATCCACGGTGAGGCAACGAATGACTGGCGGGAAGTTGAGCTTGCCGACCATCCTGTCGCATTGCGGGTCAATGGAGAGAACATTCTGACCGGAACCGGGGCAAACGTAATGGGACATCCGTTGCATGCGCTGGCTTGGCTTGCAAATGCGCTGCCGGCACATGGTCTCGAACTTCTGGAAGGGGATCTGGTCACCACCGGCGTGTGCACCGATGTCCATGTTTCCCGTCCGGGAGAATGTGTGCAGGCGGATTTCGGCACACTCGGCACAGTGGAAGTGAACGTTACGGAATAGAAACTGATCGCTGACATTGCCGCGGTGAGGGCCCGAATGAAGTTTCCGCAGGAGCACGGGGCTGAAACGGATGATTGGCAAGGCGGGTCCAACCGCAGAACAAATCCTTGCTCCGGGTCGAGGCTCCGGAAGTGCAGGGACCAACCGATTCACGGTTTCATCCCAGGTCAATCATGAATTCCGATAGGGGCGGTTCGTCGCCACAACGGCAGGCAAGCGGGCAGCGCCAATGTGCTCCTTGCCTGTCTTGAGATGCATGACAATGCCGATTGCAGTTGGTGTTTTCTGTCCCCGGTCTTGAACTATGGACGGAATTGCAGGAGAACGTGGTCGGTTGATGTGAGCGGGAACCAACGCCAAAAGGGTTAAGTTAAATGAGCAACAAGTTAAATGTGGTAATATTGGGTGCGTCCTATGGATCACTATTTGCGGTAAAACTTTCCATGGCTGGCCATGCCGTGAAGCTGGTTTGCCTGCCGAATGAAGCGCAACTGATCAATTCAGAGGGCCAAAACGGGCAGATCGAAATTTGCACGCATGACCTTCCCGGACCGGTGTCCGCTTGCGGACCGGAGGAGATAAATCCTCGCGACCACGATCTTGTTGTCCTGGCAATGCAGGAACCTCAATACCGGCACGCCGGCATTCGGAAGCTCCTTGGGGCCGTGCATGAGTCGGGCCGTCCATGCATGTCGATAATGAACATGCCTCCATTGCCTTACCTGCAGCGCATCCCCGGCCTTGACGTCGATGCCTGTCATGATTGCTATTCCGATGTGTCTGTCTGGGAAGGCTTTGATCCGGACTTGATGACACTCTGCAGCCCCGACCCACAGGCATTTCGGCCGCCGGACGAAGCGATTAACATCTTGCAGGTTCGCCTTCCCACAAATTTCAAGGCGGCACGGTTCAAGTCCGACGAACACACCGAATTGCTGCGTCGACTGGAGGCCGACATCACGAATGCCAGATATCAACACGGCAACGAGTTGATTGAGATTCCGGTGAAACTCAGGGTGCATGAGTCCATTTTTGTTCCAATGGCCAAGTGGAGCATGCTGCTTGCGGGCAACTATCGTTGTATCGGACCTGACGACATGCGTTCGATCAGGGATGCCGTTCATGCGGATTTGAATGAGTCTCGTGAAGTGTATGAATGGGTATCGGAGCTTTGCGGTTTGCTTGGTGCCGATGCGGACGACCTTGTTCCGTTCGAAAAATATGCAAACGCCGCAAAATCCCTCATCACCCCATCTTCGGCGGCCAGGGCCTTGGCGGCAGGTGTCCCCAACATCGAACGGGTCGACCGCCTTGTCCAAACAATTGCCGCCGGACGCGGGCTTCGGCTTGCCGCGATCGACAATACGGTCAAGCGAGTGGATTCCTGGCTGGAACGCAACAGGGAGGCGTCCTGAAAGATCTGCCATTCAGATGTACCGAAGTAACGTCAGGTCATTGGAAAATAATGGAAATCCATGGACCCGCCGTCGTGGCCGCTGTCTTCGTTTGCTGACGGCCCGGCCCTGGCGATGGAGCAACACTTCATTGCAATTCCGGGTTTGAGGAACGGTCGGCGGTTAGGTTGTCGACATTTGCGGCAAACTTGCCCAATTCCATTCGCAAAGGGCGGTTGTGGGCAAAGATCTGCAATGGCACGGCCCCCAATACTCGGCAGCCGATTTTCCCGGAAAATGCGCAGGTGATCTGCGGCGCCCGGGATCACTCTGCCTCTTGGGATTGGCTGCAATTCGGCCGGCACTTGAGTTTCCGGATGGGATTTGCTTGGTTTCCATCTTGGCGGGAGGTTCGAATGGGTCCTCCCCTGATCGCAGTGACAAAGGGTCGCAGACAAGTGCGGGTCACTGAGTGCGGTGCAGGATCGGATGAGTTGGGGCAAAGGTGGGCAGCATGACAAAAACCGGAAACATACTGGCATTGGATCAGGGGACGACTTCCAGCCGCGCCATCCTGTTCAATGAGAATCTCACTCCCCAGACGCAGGCTCAAAGGGAATTCACCCAGCATTTCCCCAAGAGTGGTTGGGTGGAGCACGACCCCGAGGAAATCTGGACGTCCACGATCGAGTCCTGCAGGGAGGCGATGTCCGGAAAGGGAAGGGTTGCCTGCATCGGCATCACCAATCAGCGTGAGACGGTGATTGTATGGGATCGAAATACCGGAAAGCCGGTTTGCAATGCCATTGTCTGGCAGGACCGGCGCACCGCCGAATTCTGCAGGCAACTGAAGGAGGACGGGCAAGAGGCGGACATCTCCCGTCGGACGGGACTTCTTCTTGATCCCTATTTCTCGGCATCGAAACTGACGTGGATCCTGGACCACGTTCCGGGTGCAAGGGACAGGGCCGAGGCGGGTGAACTTCTGTTCGGAACCGTGGACAGTTTTCTGGTTTGGCGACTAACTGGAGGAAGACGCCATGTAACCGATGCAACCAATGCCTCCCGCACAATGCTGTTCAACATTGATTCAGGTGAATGGGACCCCGAACTGCTGGAACTCTTTCGTGTGCCGGCTGCCATGATGCCGGAAGTTCTGGACTGCGCCGCGGAATTTGGCACTTCCGATCCCACAATTCTCGGCAGCCCCATTCCGATCCTCGGAATTGCCGGTGATCAGCAGGCTGCGACTGTTGGTCAAGCCTGCTTCAAACCCGGGATGCTCAAATCGACCTATGGTACGGGGTGTTTTGCATTGATGAACACGGGTGTCGATCGCGTTGCCTCCGCAAACCGACTTCTGACGACGATCGCCTACCGTATTGGAGGCAGAACCACATTTGCGCTGGAGGGATCGATCTTCATTGCGGGGGCGGTTGTTCAGTGGTTGCGCGACGGTATCGGGCTGATTGCAAATGCCGCCGAGTCCGGCACATTGGCCGAAACTGCGGATCCGGAGCAGAATGTTCTGCTGGTGCCGGCGTTCACCGGGCTGGGCGCTCCCTATTGGGACGCCGAATGCAGGGGCGCTGTCTTTGGTCTTACGAGAAATACGGGCCCGGCCGAATTTGCTCGTGCCGCACTTGAGAGCGTTGCCTTTCAAACGCGAGATTTGGCCGAGGCAATGAAGTCCGACATGCCCGATACAGGCAATACCGTCCTGCGCGTGGACGGAGGCATGACCGCGAGCGAATGGACGATGCAGGCCATTTCCGATCAACTCGGTGCGCCCGTGGATGTGCCCGCCGTAACGGAAACAACCGCGTTGGGAGCCGCCTACCTTGCCGGGCTGCAGGCAGGGATTGTACCGGCTCCGGAGGAATTCGCCGCAAACTGGCTGCTTGCCAAACGATTTGAACCAAAACTTTCCGAAGAGGAAAGAAATTCGCGATATGCCGCCTGGATGGACGCGGTCGCAAGGACGCTTTCCGGATCGGCTGCCTGATCCGGCGAACCGGCTTTGCTTTCGCCCAGGCTCAATGCGACATTGGGTGATGGGGAGAGTTGTGCTAGTTCCAACGCATGGCAAGTTCGGTTCGACCGTCTTGGGACGGTCTCAGGTCCAGTTGAATTCAGGAATTGGCAACGTGACAGCAACCAGATCGGCGATGGCCGGCAATAGAGTCGCCGGAGCCGCGACTTGAACCTCAAGCTTATCGACAAAACGAGAGAGTCAACCGAACTGATCGGATGGCTTTGGCACACCTACATGAAACGGCACTCGCTGAAGATCGCAGCCGCCTTTCTGTTCATGGCGATTCAAGGTGGAATGCTTGGGTTGCTCAGCTACATGATTCAATTCGTTTTCGACGATGTACTAGGTCCCGGCGATGGAGGGCGGCTTCTGGCTGTGGGCGGTGCCGTCCTGCTCATATTTACGGTCAGGGGCCTGTGCGGTTTCATCCAACGGGTCATCATGATGTCGATTGGTGCGCGGATGCAGTATGACCTGCAAGCGGATGCAATGCGTCATGTGCTCTCGCTGGACCCGGCTTTTTTTGAGGCCAACCCTCCCGGGCAGCTAATCGCAAGGGTCAGCGGTGACACGAGGGCCATCCTTGCCTCATGGTCGGGAATGCTGGCTCCATGCATTAGGGACTCGGTTGCAATTGTCTCGCTCTTTGTCGCCGCAATTCTCATTGACTGGCAATGGACCCTGCTGGCGCTGGCGGGAGTTCCGCTCATTGGCCTTCCAGTTGTTCTCTTTCAGAAGTTCCTGAAGAAAATTTCGATGAATTCCGCAGCCATACAGGCTCAGATCGTGGTTCGGCTTGATGAGATTTTCCACGGCATTCGAACAATAAAGCTCTTCTCAATCGACCAGGAGCAATTTCAACGGTTCCGCCGGACGGCAAGGAAGGCGTTAAGCCTTGCGGTCAAGATAGAGGCCAGCATCGCTGCGGTCCCGGCGATGGTCGACATCATAGCCGGGTTTGGATTCCTGGTGGTCATGATTGTTGCCGGATCCGATGTCATTGAAGGGAAACGGACACTCGGCGAGTTCATGAGCTTCTTTACGGCGGCGGTCCTCCTGTTCGATCCGGTGAAGAGGCTGGGTGGGTTGGCCGCCTCATGGCAGGTCATGAACGTTTCCATCGGCAGGGTGAAAACCCTGCTGGAGGCGCACCCAATGATTGCCGTTGCCGCCCCGTCGGTGACCAAAACCCTTGACGGCGGGAACCACGGGATTGAATTCCGGGACGTAAACTTTTCCTTTGGCAACAACAGTGTCGTTTCAGGCCTCAGTTTTTCAGTTGAGGCGGGAGCAACCACAGCACTTGTTGGACGGTCAGGCGCCGGCAAGACCACGATCTTCAACCTTCTGACGCGCATGATTGATCCGGACGGCGGTTGCATCGAAATTGGCGGCGTGGATGTCAGGGAGACCGGAATCCGCGATCTCCGGGGGATGATTTCGGTTGTGTCGCAGGACGCAGGGATCTTCGATGAATCGATACGGGAAAACATTATGTTGGGCCGGAGGGATGCAAGCGAGGAGGAATTCCTGGCGGCGGCCGAGGCTGCTTATGTGCACGAATTCGCAGAAGCTCTTCCCAAAGGGTATGACACACCGTGCGGCCCCAGGGGGGCGAGCATTTCCGGTGGCCAGCGCCAGAGGATTGCCATTGCTCGCGCTCTGCTGAAGGATTCGCCGATCCTATTGCTCGACGAACCAACATCGTCCCTCGACTCGCGATCGGAGAATCTGATTCAGGAAGCGGTCGCTATGTTGAGCCACAAGCGGACAATTCTTGTCATAGCCCACCGGCTTGCCACAGTGCGCGAGGCCGACAGGATACTGGTGATGGAAGAGGGAAGGGTCGTCGATCATGGCACGCACGAAGAACTCATGGGCCGCGGCGGCCTATACCGTCTTCTCTACACCACCCAATTCACCGCGGAGTAACCGACTTTGCCTGATTGTCCTTTCTGGCAAAAAAGGGGATTGACCGACGAATGCAGCCCGCAAGCTTTTCGGTCGGTTGAAGTGTTTTCGGAATTTGTTCAAGGCCCGCACGTCCGTAACCACACCGGTTGTTTTGAGTTTGTTGGTCAGGCGATTCCATTGAAATTCAGCATGCCTGGATCGTCCGGATTGGTTCCTGCTCTGTAGCCCGTATCCCCTCAGGCATGTTGCCGGAGCCCACTTCGATCTTGATGCGGATAGAGTTTCCGGTCAGTTCCCGGAAACCTTGCACGAAGTGCTCGCCGCTCCTGAACGCGCATTGGACAAGATCGCCGAACTTGAGCACTGGTTGGGTTCGTTGCGCCGCCGCAGGGCATCTCTGTGCCTCCGCCGTCCTGCAGGCGCCGTTGGCCGCGGTTGAGGTTTGATCCGTTGAGGGACGCGGCAGCGATATTCGGCTTGCCGTTCAATATTGGGTGGTGGATGGCAGGAAAGCCATCCCGGCAGGCGGGCCGGGTATCAATCGCCATCGAAAATTCCGGTTGCCAAACCGTCGATGCTGACCGTGTTCCTGCGTTTCCAATACTCAATGACTCCCTCTTGGCCCATCTGTTCGTAAAACGGAACAAGATCCTCTTCGCCACGGCTCTTCTCCAAACGCATAATTGGCACGCCGCTTCCGCAGGAGGTTTGGACAAGATCGATTCTCAAGTCGAAGATTTGCCGCGAACCCGCAAGAGTTGGAAAACCAGCGGCCTTTTCTTCCCAGCCCGCGTCTCGGGGGTGGCTGGTTGTCGCCTGCCCGTAGACGCGCAGAATCATGGGATTGTCATCGAAGGAACAGAACATCAGTGTCATCCGGTTCAATTCGCGCAGATGGGCTGCTGTCTCGTTGCCGCTGCCGCTCAGGTTGAGCCACCGGATTTGCGTATCTCCGAGGATGCTAAGTGTGCTCATGCCCTTGGGCGAAACGTTCACACGCCCGCCGGGTGCCGCGGTGGCCACAAAGAAAACGTGCTGACGCTCAATGAACGCGCGCAGTGTCGGGTTTAACTTCTTGCCAATCGCCATGGGTCCTCCGTTCGTATGGTGTGTGGGCCGCTCCGAGCCGGGGTTTCGGTTTGGTGCCGGCGAGCGGCGGTTGTTCGTCTGTCGAACTCGCGGTTACTGCCGAATCGGGAGCGTCCGAATTGGGGCAGATCAGCCATTTGCCGCATTTCCGTACCCGAGCCAAGGTATCCGACAGCAGCGAATACATCATTCAGGAGCAGCAAACGTGCGAGGTTCGGCATTGTGCCGTCTGATGGTGCTGTCGAACCTGCCGCCGGTGCAGAAGCTCGGTTTGGATGGGTGGTGGGTCTCACTTTGGTTGTCCCGCTGCAGTCTCGCGAACCAGATACCAGGCAAGCGTTACAAGCACGACAGAGCCGCCGACGATTGCCGGCATTCGCAGAATCTCGGAGAGGATCAGCCAACTCCACAGTGGCGCGAGCGGCACCTCCAGGGCACCGAGCAGGGCGGCCTCGGCGGCTCTGATCCGAAGCAACCCCTCAGCCAACAGAACCGTGGCGGCAGCATGAACCAAACCGAATCCAGCCAACAGAACCATTTCGCGCATTGAGACGTCGAACTGCACGCCCATCACCCAAACGGTCGCAACGAGTTGCAAACAGGAAACCGGACCCACCGCCAACGTCATGGGGCGGTCGGGATGACGCCGCATGATGACCATCATCAATGCCATCAGCGCAGTCATGCCGAGGGCAAGCAGGTCGCCGATCAGATTGGGACTGCCGACAGAGCCTCCCACCATGACGGTGACACCGGCTAGGCAAAGCCCGGCGGCAATCAAGGTGGCAAGACTGGGCGTCTCGCGCATCCACACCCACGCAATTGCGGCAGCGACGAACGGCGCAGTGGCATAGATGATGACCACGTTGGCTACGGCAGTGTTCTTGAATGCGGCGATGAAGCAGACTGTTGCTGCGCTGCTGACGGTTGCAGCAGACCATCCCGCCCAACCAAGGCGCTTCCAATCCTTGAGCCCGGCCCGGCCTTGACGCCACATCAGATAAACCGACATCGTTACTCCGGCCAGAATCCCCCGCCAGAGCAGTACCGTCCATACATCCGCCTGAATTCCTTTGGTGAAGATCCCTGCCGTGCTCCACGCGACTGCTGACAGCAAGACGAGGGTGCGGCCGAGAGCGATCCGATTCCGGATATCAGGTGTCAAGACATTCTCCATATTCATCGAGTCGGAAGAACGCATAGCGGAGGGCTCCTGACAGCGTTGTGTCAGCAGCGATGGAGTTCTGCCGGCGATAAGCCTCGCAGCAAGATGGTTTCATGGGCTGCGGGAGGTTCGGGACAGACATGAAATTGCCCAAGGAACGGTGATGAACAGAAGCCCGGGGGGCCGAGTTGCAAAGGCATCAAATCTGGAAAATTTGCGTCGGGAGACGGCGGGGACATGCAGCTGTTCCAGTCTCCGTTGGCCGGTATCCACCGCCGGTTGTACCGGGTATGGTCCTGGGACAAACCCATGCGGAAACCGCGATCCCCGGATTTCGGTGCATGAAGACGGAGGCATTCATTCATGAGTCGCACCGACCGCCTCTTCGAACTGATCCTGTTGCTGCGCCGTGCACGCAAGGCGGTTACGGCGGTGCAACTGGCCGAAGCGCTGGAAGTTACCCCTCGCACCATCTATCGCGATGTCGCGGCGCTGATGGCCATGCGGGTGCCGATTGAGGGTGCGGCAGGCGTCGGCTACATCATGCGACCGGGTTACGATCTGCCGCCGTTGATGCTTGATCATGAGGAGGTCGAAGCAGTCGCGGTCGGGTTGCAACTCCTTAACCGGACCGGCGATCGGGGTCTGCAAACGGCTGCCCGCCGCGTCGCCGCCAAAATCTCCGGCATTCTGCCTGACTCGCGCGGGGACGAGGTAGATGATGGCCGGTTTGTGGTTTCGGAATTCGGCACACCTGCGTCGGCCAACGTTGGAATGCTGCGGTCTGCGGTCCGCGACAACCGCCGCCTCGCACTGGGCTACCGCGACGGGCACGGGCAGCTGACCAAGCGAACTTGTTTACCCCTTGCAATCATCTACTACACTGAAGCAACGGTGCTGGCAGCGTGGTGCGAGCTGCGGCGAGATTTCCGCCACTTTCGCGCCGACCGCATCGTTGACTGCCATGAGACCGGCGACAGCTTCGCTGAGCAGGCCTCGCAGTTGCGAAAAGACTGGCATGCCCAACTGGAACTGACCTATCAGGATTGCAGTGGCGAATAGCGGTTCGGCGTTGTTGCCATCGGCAGTGATCCAGGCTGCCAAGTTATCCTCGGCGGCACTTGCCGTGAAATCATCGAGTTTAAGCTTCCGTTGCCTACCGAAGCTGCACCACTCTTACGGCCTGACAGGTGAGGCTATAAAGTGCGTAAACATCGTGGATCCGGGGCATTTGATCGCGCAAGCGCCGCATGGGTATCAAGGCCAAGGCGCTGCCAAGGCTGGACGGCGGCAGAAAGACCAAGCATGCCATCGGTATTCGGTCATACCGCAACCAATTCACTTTCCGGCAGTTTTTCGGAGTTCCCAGTATTGCGCTCTTGGTTCCGTGGTGGCTCCAGTGATTTGGAATTCGGTGCCCTTCTGCTCATGTCCACGGTCACGGGGCTGTCCGGTTTCATTCAGCGGTTCATCATGATATCGATTGGGGCGCGAATGCAGTGGTTCTGCAAGATATTTGTCCGCCAACCCGATAGTTGGCACCAAGCCGAGACTGCGACCTAAAGCTTGCGCTTCCAAATTTACGAAATTTCCGGACGGTAAAACGTCGCCGAAATTCGGTATCGGAACTTCGATCGTTTCTCTGCCGTCTCAACCAAAGCCAAAATCTATTCTTTTTCCAAGTTTCATTGCTGGTTCACCCTACCACCAGAAACGCAGTTGGCAAACTTCCAACTATCCAATACATCTCGTATTGGGATCAAAAAAGCATCAATCGTCAACAAGCAAAACAAAACCACATCTGCACGAACTAGATCCAAGTTCGCAAACTCCTCACCGACGATGTTACCAATACTGGACAGCGATCTCATTTCATCGCACCTAAATTCTTCGGAGCACAATCTGCCAACCGACAATCGTTGAATTTCCGACAGCAGGTGAGAATAGAGCACAGCCCTCTCGATATCACTGACCTCCGTCATCCTGACTGCATATCTCCACCCCGCCAACTCTGACCATTCGTATGTCAGAATTGCATCCCCGAGTACTACAGCCCACACAGTCGCCGCCGATGCCCCCAATAGCGAGTCCTCACCCCACCCATCTACGATACTTCGCAAATGAGGTCGAATTCCATTACCGTCGCTTGCCATAAGATACTCCGCCAGAGGATGGCACTTAAGCCGATTCCTATCGGATGAACCCTTCAAGAAGTTCCTATAATCTTCGCAAACGTCAATATTATCAAAACGATCTATCTCATTAACTATCTCAGCTTCCGCTGACAAGGTTAACAGAATTATCAGAAAAAATACCTCCAAACTTCTTGAGAGTTTATGCATGTATTTGAATCCGTTCAATCGCATCTCTTGCTTTCAATGAATATGTTCTCCTCTTAATATGTCATTTAACTCCATCATTTTTGACGGTAAATGAGTTTGGAATATCGTTGAAGTTGAAACTATCGTCGTGATTGTTATCTCCCACAACCACCTCCCTGTTCTGCTTGCTTAAACTGAATGAACCACAAACAACGACTTGCAATATCAATTTCTCCCATCGGGACTATAGTTTCATATGGGACATGTGTCAATTCGGAGTCTGATTGCGGCCCGGTTGCAAGGCGAAACTTTCGGAACGATCTTGCCTTTATGACAGCAATTTACGGTAAGCTGACTTTGTGCTCCAATCTACCGAGTGGTGCCCGTCTGCTGTTAATTGTTGCATTTTTTTGAGTTCATCCGAACCAGCTATCAGCTCCTCATATATTTCTTGAGGGATCTTCACTCGATCCTGCTCTCGTGAGTGAATCAACCAAGTCCAATACTCTGGCACTCAATCAATTTCATAATGATCGCGGTTTGCGTCAATCAGCGTATTGGCATCAAGGAGGTGGAGCAAGGGAGTCAGTCCCACCTGGTAGGATGCGGGTTGCCAGTTATGAGCACACCATGAACATTCTTGGCGCTGACTCCGAGAACCTTGCCGGCCTTTTCTGTTGTCAGTGCTCCTATCCCGAGCATGCGATCTACGAGTTCAACGAGAGTAGCAGCCGCGCGGTGACGACGAATGGTGTGATAATTGGGTCTACCTGAACCGGTTGTTGTGGTTAGGTTCTGATCGTGGTTCTTTCCATCATGATGGAGTTCTTGAAATTCTTGTTTGATTTTTTCATAGAATTTGAAACTGATCACCCTTGAACGATATAGCCTATAAGAAACCATTGTTCTGCTGACCTTGTGAACGTCTGCAAATTCAGCAATCAGTTGCATTGCATTACTCGATCCATTGTTTTCGGAGACGGATAACTGTGCAAGTTGTGATCTCGGCAAGAGAAACTCGCTGGCAACGTCATGGCAAAATTTTTCGGTTCGGTGCAAGTTATCACTTCCGCTCACACCTGTAATACCAAGCCAAAGGTGAGCTAACTCGTGCACAATGGTAAATGCCTGCGCACCCACGGAGTCGTTTGCATTCACCGCGATGAATGGCGCAACATCATCGGAAAGTGCAAATCCGCGAAATATGTCAACACTGATTTTGGAGTGGTGATTGCCAAGGTTATCAACGAAGATGACGAAGATGCCTGCTACTTCCGCAAGATTTCGAAGATACGAGACAGCTGCACGAGTGCTTTTTGACTTCCGGTACTTGGCGATGTCGAACTTGAGAGTGGTTTGGATGTGATCTGCAACATCACTTGGTTCTGAGGAAATTGTTGCAGATCCAATGAATCTAAGTTCTTCGACCTCGTTCTCTTCCTCAAGGACCATGCGCACGAGTGACTGGCGTGCGCTGATGTCACGCATGACGGCATCGGCAAGAGCTCTGTCGCTTGCTGTGGCAGAAGCTGGAAGTGTCCGGAAATCTTCGCCCCGTTGACCCTTTTTTGGTTGTGTGGGCAGGTAGAAGGTCAAAAGGGGGCGCCTGTATACTTTGGACATTTTCTTCAGCATTGAACGTGTGGGAAATTCTCCCCCGGTTTCCAAGGCTGCTAGCCGGTCGACCTGTCCAATGCCCTTCGAAGCCCTGATGCCAAGTTTCTGCACGGCAAACTCTGGAGTCATCCCTGCAGATTGTCGGGCCCACTTCAGAATGTCGGGATTGACGCTTGGCATGGCTGGGTTCTGGCAGTCCTTCAAGTCTACTGCAGCCATAAGCTACAACAGCAACCGGAGCAATCCGGCGGTTCAGGCGTTGGCAGTGATATCAGGGGCATTCCGCTTGTCACTCTTGGTGGAATTTCAAGATTCCTTGATCCCGGGAATTGCAGATCTTCCTCTCATGTCACCGATTTGAGCAAAGCACCAACGAATTCTCGATCCCGGGATCTCTTTCGTGTGCAAAGCAGCGGCGCTTTGCTTTGCTGATAACAGGTTCAGATCTTCCCGGCGATAATCTCGGGCAGAGTCAGGCATTTGATGTCCGCCGGATCGAAAGGTAAGTGCCGGAAGTGGCTATGCACGCATTGAGCGTTTCGCAAAGGGGAGAGAGGGTAGGCATTCCCCGTCGCCATGAAACTCTCCGCATGCACTCTTTTCAGATTTTGGCCGCAATTTAGGAACGTTACGCGCAACGGTCGCTGCCTCGACCAGAAGACGCCAAAACCGATCTTCACAACTGTGATGCCATCAGTGCATGTATTGTTGTATTTCATGAAGTTCCTCGTGTTTTTACGGATTCAAGGAAAGACAATCGGAAGCTATGCAAGATTGTTGAACGGTCTTTCCTGAAGACAATTCCGCTGTTGTCGGCTTGGGTGTCTATCTTAGTCAGCCCTGATTCGGGATTGCCGTCCGACCGCCTTGAAGAGTCACACGTTTCGACAAATCCACGACATGTCCTGAACCGCACCATGGTGCCGCAGGTGGGAAGTGGTCGAACCCGAGTTATCCACACAGATACGGCCAAATTGATTGTTGGCGTGCGCATTCCGGGAATTTCGCTTTTGGATTTCAGCAACCGGCCGTCTTGTTGCCTGGTTTCGAAGCAATTCAAGGTGGAGCGGAAAATGGGCGGAAAGATTGCAGGAATGGTTGGAGTCATCATCGCATGTGCGGCGCCTGCGAATGCCGATTGGATTCGTGACATGATGATCAAGGACTGCAGCGAGGAATCCCGCAACATTCTGGCCGGTTCGGTCCGGCAAGACATAGAATTGTCGGTCCGGCGTGCAGAGGCATCAATGGAGCCGCCCGCCGCAATTGGTGATTTGGGATGTCTTGATGGCCTGATGGACGTCAATATCGATGTGTTTGCCCCCGTCGGTCCGCTTTCATCGCTGTTCTCGAATTCCCTTGACGGATTGCTGACAGCGCCCGGCAGATCGCAGCGCATCTGCAGATTTGCGCACCAAAAATGGAATGAGCTTTCAAGGCCGCTCTTAAAACCGTTGGATCTGCTGAAACTCGGCCTGCCGCCCGATTTTGTGGGGTCATTCGATTCCCTTGCTCAAGCCACCATCGTGGGCGACGGCAATGTCGCAGCGGCCCCGAGAGCCGCTTCATCCAATGCCGAACCGGCCGTTGGCCGTGCGGACGGAAGTGTTGAGCCCGGGCGGAGTCCAACCGACAGCTTCGATCCGGTCGGGGACATCTGGAACATGCTTTACGGGAAGGAAAGCCGGTGAAGAAGCAAACCACAGGGTTGAACCGGGTCCTGTCGCTGTGGGTGCTTCCGGCGTTGCTGGCCACAATTTTCCTTCCGGAAGCGGCGCATTCCCAACTCGCCGGCGGTTGCCGCTGCGGAGCGATCAGCGGGTTCCACTCCGAGACCCGAAGACATGTATCCGAGGAAACGACAGAGGCAGCAGACGAAATTGTCAGGGCACTGAAAAGCCAATCGCAGCAGAACAGCGGCTATCTCGACCGGCAGGTTGAGGCAGACCGGCGGATAGCCGATGGCGAAGCACAGAACGCGGCAAGATTGGCTCGTTCGCTGATCCGGGCGGAAGCGGAGAGTGGACGTCACGACCCAAACCCGGATTTTTGCCTGCTGATGGACTCCGCTCTCGAGCCCGTCCTTCCTGAACGGCACCATGTTTCCGGCATTGATGGCATTACCGGGGCAGCAACCGACTGGTCTGTCGGCAGGGCGCCAGTGGTTCGCGAAAACGGAGTACGAATGGCTGCTTGGCTGGCGGAGGAACGCGAGCGGCTAAAGGATGTCGGCGGGGCAAGGGACGCAACCACGGATTGGGAATTCGCACTCAATCGGAAAACCTTGCCTTTGGATGATCCGGCCTTTCGCGAGGCGTTGAGCAGGCTGGTGGCAAACACGGTTGACCCGTTTCCGTCCCGACCTCTCACGGAAAGCGATCTCAAAACTCCGGCCGGTCTGGCCGAGGCAGTTCGGCGCGGCGCCGCTGAGGCAAGAAACCGGGCGGCGATCGCTGCGGTTGGAACAATGCTCAAACTTTCCGAACCGGCATATCCTGCATCCCCCTATCGCAAGATCGTCGCGCAGAGCCGTTCGCCGCAGGAGATTCCCGATGTGCTTGGCGAATTGCAGGCACTCGACATCCGAATAGCGGCGTATAGCGAGCCGAGTGCCGCAACATTGAATCGCCGCCATTCAAAGACCGAAAAGGCACTGCTGCAGGATCTCATCGACATCCAGTCGCTCAACGCAAGAATTTCCCACCTTCGGTTGATCCAAGAGGCGGGAAACACAGTTGTTCTTGCAGCGATTCTTGGAATCCTGACCGATGGCGCCACTGCAAATCTGATTCCTCAGTAGAGGTCGGAATTGCCGTACACGTTGCTTTCAGGGATGGTTGCCGGCCTCTCGGCAAAGGCGAAGGCATTCAATCCGACGCCTTCCGCTTCCCGGCGAGTGCAATCGCCGTGGTTAGGAGCCCCCGCAGCTGAATGACCAGGCATTCCCCTGATCATGAATTTAGGCCACCGGACGGTGGTTCGGATGTCAAAAGGCCGAATTTTGCCGGTCCAGGTGAATTCACCCGACTGTTGGAACATCCCGATGTATGTGTCGCCGCTGTTGTTCTTGCACTTTTCCTGACGCTCGTTTTTTCGGCGGGTTGGTTGGCGATTCCCTGCTGCATTGTGTTGGAGTTGTGGAGACGAACCCGCAGGTTCCGACTTCCTTTCCGAATGCCGATGGCATGGAGCGCTGCCGATTATTCGAATTCGGAGCCTGGTCATTCCCGGCGGTTTCGGCCGGGGCAGGGGTTGCTTCATCTTGGCAACGAAATTTCCACCAATGAGGAGCTGTGGATCACCAACAGCGACGCGCGCAGACACGCACTGGTTCTCGGGACCACCGGCGCCGGCAAGGCATTGCCGCTCGACACACTTGTTTTGACCACTGAGGGGTGGCGCCAAAACGGGAACATCAAGCCCGGCAACAAGGTTGTCCATCCTTCCGGCAAAGCATCGACTGTGATTTCGATCCACCCGCAGGGCCTTCAGCCGGTGGCAAGACTCCTGTTTGCAGATGGACGGTTTGCCGATTGTTCCCATGACCACCTGTGGAGGATCAGGGTTCTTGGCGCTGCCGATGCGACCCTGTTGGCGGGTTGCAATCGAACCAGGTTGATGACCGCGGCCGACATTGCGCTGATGACGGAGGTCGGCGCAACAATGCCGCAACGCGGCCAAAGGCTGCGGGCATTTGTGCCGCTGGTTTGCCCCGCTGTTGGTTCCTGTACGGGCAATTCCATGGATACCCGATCAGCTGCAATCGCCGGAAGTGAAGGGTTTGACAGGTTGCCATTTGTGCCGTCGCTGACCGGATCAGCGAAGGAACGGCTCAATTGGGCCTGCCGTGCATTGCGACAACGCCATCACCTTGCAGGGCTTCGGGCGGTCGGGCGATCGTTGGAGATACCGTTGCTTGGTGAAAGTGACGGCCATGTGTTGCGGAACCTCGTCTGGTCGCTTGGCGGTATGGCAACCCAAATCGCCGCCGGGGATCGATTGTTTGCAACAGTGGCGTTCCCCGGACAGGAAAACGTCCTTGCGGAGATTCCCCCCTGTGATCCGCTGCTCGTCGAGTATGGTCTTGAGATCACAGGCGTCGAAGTTTTCTCCGGCGGAATACCGATCGAAAACGGAACGGTTGATCCGGACTTGATCCGCAAAGTCCGGATGTCCTGCCTGAGAACGGATGCGCCGGACGGAATGTTTGTCATCGAAAATCACATTGCAACCCACAACACCGAATTGTTGCTGGGCATTGCCTCGCAATCAATGATGTGGTCATCGGGCTTCATGTTCATCGACGGCAAGGGAACAACCGAGTTCCATGCCAAGGTGTGGTCTTTGGTGTCGCTATTCGGGCGGCAGGATGACTACAGGATGCTGAATTTCACCGACAGCGGCGGCCATCCCGACGACCCTGCCGGCGGGCCGGCGGTGCACTCCAATACCCTCAATCCGTTTTCCCACGGCTCGGCCGATCAGCTGATGAACCTGATTGTTTCGCTCATGAGCGAAACGGGAACAGCCGGCGACATGTGGAAAGGCCGGGCAATGTCGCTCGTTACCTCAACCATGAAGGCGCTGTGCGAAATGAGGGATGCCGGTGACGTCTTGTTGGATGTCCAGTCGATCAGGGACTTCCTGCCCCTTGGAACGGGTGTCAGGAAGGAGTTTCTGGAAGGGCAGAAAATCACTGGCATTGAGGAGATACCCGATGCCGCCTGGGAGGACATGAAATCGCGCGGCGGAATGATTGAACTGTATCTCCGGGCGCTGCACGGCGAATTTTCGGAGCGTTCACGTCTGGCCCTCAAGGGATTTTTCGATTCGCTTCCGGGATTCAGGTTGGAGGCAGCCCTCAATGGCGAACCACAGGAAGGAAAGGCCGTCGAGCAGCACGGGTTCCTTTCCATGCAGCTGACAAGGCCGCTCGGGTCACTCGCAGATGATTTCGGCCACATCTTCCGGACTCCGTTTGGCGAGGTGGACATTGAGGATGTGGTTTTGAACCGCCGGATTCTGGTGGTTTTGCTTCCGGCTCTGCAGAAGGCTCCCGAAGAAATGCGCAACTGCGGAAAGATCGTGGTTTCGATGCTCAAGATGATGATGGGTCGGGCTGCCGGTTCAATTCTTGAGGGCAGCAAACATTCCCTTGTTGACGCCCGGCCCACGAGATCACCCTCTCCATTCATCGCCATACTGGATGAAGCCGGATACTACATGGTCAAGGGGATCGACACGATGATGGCACAGGCCAGATCGCTCGGCTTCATGATTGTCATTGCCGGACAGGACATGGCCGCGATGCAGTCGGTATCTCCGCAAATCGCCGAAACGGTCGCTGCGAACGCAAGGTTGACGGCTGCTGGCGCAACCGAGGATGCCCAACGCACTTGGGTTTTCCTGAAGAACAAATTCTCAACCCACAGGGTTCCGGTCGCTGCAGGCCGTTCGGCCCGAAACGGATTGTTGGGAACTCGTTGGGTCGAGCGACCGGATGTGAGTTTCGTGATGGAGGATCGTGTGCGGATCGGTGATTTGCAGCGTCTGCGGGAGGGCGAATTCTACTTCATGATGGAATCCAGGCTGGTGAAGGCAAGGGCGTTTCATGCCGGAGCGAATTGGACGCCATGGATTTCCATGAACAAGTTTCTGCTGATCCGGGGACCGACCGACAGGGCACCGGGGCTTGACCAGTCGAAGGACACGGAGTTTCTTTCGGCGATTGACGCTGCAGGCAAGGCCATCCTTGACCTTTCATCATTGGAACGGAATTTGCGTTCCTATCCATTTGATTCACAGGACGCGCTGTTCTGCGCCATACGCTATTCGGAGAAGCAGGCTTCAGGGAATTCCGGAGTTGCGGCTCCGCAGCGCGGCAGGATGGACGCGGACCTCGTCGGTATCATGTTTGGTCCGCAGCACAGCATTGCAAGATGAAGCGGTGTGCTGCATGTCTTCCGAAAGGCTTTTTGGGCTTGGCGCAGTTGCATGGCTTTGACACCGCAAGGCCATGCCGGTTTTCACGAATAACGAAAAATGCTGCCGGCTGCGTCGCAATCCCGATTGCGGGCAGACTTGATTTGCAACAGGTTTAATCTGCACAACAGTTTTGAGGGTAATTTGCGAATTCTGCAGGCAGCAACGCTGAATTAATGCCGTTTCCGCGGACTGCACCTGTTCATGTATCGGGCAGGGCCGTCGACAGCAGAATGGCAAATCTGGATATCGCTGTATTCGTCCAACTCTTCTTGATCGAGTCCATCTCCGCGAGGCGAAGGGCAGGATTGACGATGGGTCTCATGAGAATCAAACCAAGTCAGAAGAAGAAAATCGGGACCATGGTGTGCGTTGCCGGAAACCGGTCGCAAATTGGTTGCAATGACCGAATATTTTCCTAATTTTGTAAAAGAAGGCAGAAGTTGGTTCTCTCGGAAGCGTGGATTGGCGAGATGCTTGGCTCAGGTGTTCCCAAGGATCCGGTTGCAGAGAGTGATTCAGCCAGAACGTCCGGTTCGAGCCTTGGGAACAGGAGTCAAAATGCATCCAGAGGTTAAGGCGCAGTTCGATTCCGCAACCAATACCGTCTCCTACATTGTCGCTGATACGGGCACCGGCCGGTGTGCCGTCATAGATAGCGTACTCGATTTTGACTATGCGTCGGGCAGGACCTCCACAAGATCGGCAGATCTTCTTATCGGCAAGGTGCGGGATGCTGGCCTTAAGGTTGAATGGGTCCTTGAGACCCACGTGCATGCCGATCATCTTTCCGCTGCTCCCTACGTGCAGGAATGTCTCGGCGGGAAGATAGGGATCGGCCAGCAAATCGTGGCCGTTCAGGAGACGTTCGGAAAAATATTCAACGAAGGCACGCGATTCCAGCGCGACGGCAGCCAGTTTGACCGGTTGTTCACGGAGGGCGACCGGTTCAGCATCGGAGACCTCGGATGCAGTGTGCTGGACACTCCGGGACACACACCCGCCTGCCTTACCTATGTTGTCGGAGATGGGGCATTTGTTGGCGATACAATGTTCATGCCGGATTTCGGTTCAGCGCGGGCGGATTTTCCCGGTGGCTCAGCCGGCACGCTTTACGATTCAATTCAGAAAATCCTTGCGCTTCCGAAAGACACGAGAATCTTTGTTGGCCACGACTACAAGCCATCGGGGCGGAGTGAATTCGCTTGGGAAACCACGGTCGCAGAGCAGATTGAAAACAATGTTCATTTCGGTGCCGGCACGTCGCGAGAGGAATTCGTGCGGATACGGGAGGAGCGGGATCGGGAACTGGGGATGCCCAAACTGATTGTTCCTTCACTGCAGATCAACATGCGTGCCGGCCGAATGCCGGAGGTTGACGATTCCGGAAAGACATTCCTGAAAGTTCCCGTCAACGGACTTTGACCAATTCGTCGGCGTTCGGTCGAAACAGTCCGGCGGCAATTGGGCAACCGCCTGATGCTCATCGCCCGCATGGCCCATGGCCCGGTTGCGGGATACGAACAACCTACGCTGAGGAACAATTCATCAAGTGTTCAAGGGTGGCATTGAAGTCAGCGGGGCAGGGAGTGTGGACAGAAAAGCAATTCCGGCAACGAAGAAGACAAAATCGGTGAAGTTGCCTGCTGCAATGTCAGCGGGAAACTCCGATTTGGTATTAGTTTCACATATTCGGACGCATTGACGACGGTTTCGCCACTTGGCCATTTCCGATTTTGCAAATGGGTGGCGTGAAGGCATGCATTCTCAGTCCTGCATCATCCAATTTGCCGAGCTTTGGTAGAGAAGTTCCGTCAGCAATTCGAAGCAGCGTTGAAAGATCTGCTGTGATGAAGGCCGCTGTGATTGACGGAATTGACCTTTGCTCTGCAACCGTGGACCGCGGTGGATGTAGTCCAAAGACTGAATGGTTCGACCTGATTGACAACAAAGTTGGTCCAACATGAGTGGCGCAATGGTTAAATTCTCTCTGCAGAGCCGGGAAACTGGCTTTTTGCTGCCGCTGCCATCGTCCCCGTCCTTCACAAACAATCGGCGGCATCGATCGGATGGCTTATGACGCAGGCACCGGGCAAGGCGTCGGCGTCGGATGAAACGGCGATTACAATGAAGTCATCCGCTGACGGGTAGCTTGCATCAAGACGCTCACGAACTGTTTCCGAAGTTACTGAGCCCATCCTTTCATCAAGTTCCAAAGCCTCTCTTGGATCATGACCATCAAGATTGCTTTGAATCACAGCGGCGGAAAGCGTGTCGACAAAGGACTGGTTTTCTTCAATGATTGACAGGATTGGAGCCTTGAGGGCATCCAAATCACCTGGCAATCCCTCTTCCAGAAACGCCGTGTAGGCTTCGCTCACGGTTTTCTCGGCCGCTGTCAATTTGGAAGTTTCGACCGCACCTGCCATAAACAATAGCCGGTGTTCCCGCGAGAAACTGTCGATGCCTGCACTGAAACTATAGCTTGCCCGCAAACCCGTGCGGACAGCTTCAAACAGCACGCTTTCCTCATCGCCGCCCAGGGCTGACACCACGAGGATATCCTCTTCTTCGTGTCCGAGCCGCGTGGGTGGCAGGGGTGCGATGAATGCCAAGTTGGCGGTCTCGGAGTCTGGAATGTGCAGAAGAATGCGGCGCGGAGCGAAATCAGGAACCACATGACGGTTGATCTCGCGCGATTTACCGGGAAGGTCCTCAAACAGCGCATCGATTGCCGCACCAGCCTGCTCTGCACTGACCTCTCCGGCAATCACTATGGAATCCGGCGAGCGGGTGATCGTTTCCGCATGCCAATGAACCACATCATCCCTAACCAGGTTCTCGAAGGCGCGGGGCTCATCCAGCGACAGCGACCTTCGGAGGGGGTGGTTGCCAAGAACGGCCCAACGAACGGCGTCATATCCGCGATGGGCAGGATGGCTTCGCGCTTCAGCCATATTCCGGGAAATGCCGTCACGAATGCGGTTGAACCAAACTTCATCGAACACTGGAGCACGAATGTGGGCATTCGCGATTTCGATTGTTTCATCCATATGGATCTTCTCGAAAATCAACACACCCATTGCATGATCGGTGGTTGAAACGAGGTGACCTTCGGAGTTCAGGTCGGCGAATCGTTCTCCCGCCACTCCCGCCGGATAACCCTCGGCACCACCGGCCAGGATCAACTGGGTGCCGACAATGGGCGCGGTTTCATTGACGCCTTCGCGATATGTCCAGTCGGTCGGCCAAGCGACTCGGATTGTCACATCCTGATGTCCAGACATATGAACCAGTGTGTATTCGAGGCCACCCGGGCTGGCCTCATTGCTGACGGTGGGACCGTCCTCCTTGCAGGCGGAAAGGGCCAGAACGGCAAAAAGCGCAATGATGAAGCGGATCATTCGACAAGGTCCTCAAGGCCAATCAGGGCAACGGCGGTGCGGCCCTCTCCGGAAAGGCGCCGCAGCAGATCGTTGGTGGTTTCAAGTGAAAGCTCGCCTGCGAGCAATTTCAACTCGCTCTTGGGCAGTGGCTCACGCAGGAGTGAGATCCGGTCAAACGCATAGTCTGCCATCCAATTGGCCGTCTCATCCTTGTCATCCCAATCGGGCCAAAATCCGTCGAATCGGTCAAGAATACGAGAGAAAGTTGTGTGCGGGAGTCCCTTCACAGCGATTTCGTTAAGCGTGTCCTCGAACTCCGATCGCAACTCCGAAAACGTAACATCGCTATCCGGTATGGCGGTGAGCCGCATCTCCACATTGTTCTCGTCGATCGGCCAGACGCCGATGTCCAGGTTTCGTGCAACAAAGGCATCAAAGCGCAGCGGTCCCGCCAACCCGCCCGGCAGACTGGTGTCAAGGATATCGCGCAGCAGTGCAGTTTGTGCTTCCAAGAGATCAAATTGCACCGGCGTTTCAAGTTCAATCACCCGGCGCCATATCATGCGCCGGGTGGCGTCCGGCGACGGGAAATGCAATACGGTTTCTGTCGGTGCCGCCAGTTCGAACTGTGGCAATCCGATTTTGGCAACATCGTCTCGCGGTTCAGGCAGTTTGAGCTTTCGCAACGCCCGGAGCACCTGTCGTTCGGTTACATCGCCGATGGCCACCAGCGTGGTGTTTCCTGGCCGGTGTGTCGCGGCATGAAGGGCGCGGGCGTCGTCGTATTCAAATGCCATAATTGCGTTCGGTGTCCCGATCAATGATGTGGCAATTTGGTTGTTCCTGTACAGGAACTCGTTCATTGCCTCGTCAGCCCGGGCGTCGATGTTGCCGGCGATGCTGCGCTCATACTCCCTTTGGATGATGTTCCGTTCCTCCTCAGCGAATTTTCGCGGCAGATCAATGGGAGCAAAGATATTCGAGAGAGTCTCGAGCATCTCATCCAAATCCTGCGGCTCTCCGTCCAGCCAGTAGCCGACAGAAATTTCGCCTGTCCAAGCATTGGAGTGCCTTGCATTGCCCTTCCCCGGGTTTGCAACAGAATTCAGCCAAGCGAGATGTTCGACATAGTGCGCCAAACCGGCGTCAGCAGGTGGCATTCCCAGGATGAGGTGCAATGAAACCTGCCCGCTGTCCGGGACCGTTGCGACGACATGGCGAAGTGGCGCTTCACCCGTCCGGAAATTCGGGACAACAATGAAGGCGATGCCCAGAATCGCAGCTGCAAGACAACAGCAAACGGCCAAGACAACTCTGCGGCGTACGGGCGAATGCCCGGTTGATGCAGTCATTCAGGCCCCCGGGCACAAACATCGGATTTGCCGCCTACAATTTCGTTGGGATCGGTGACATGCTTGGCTGGACAGTTGAACAGGACGGAAGGACAGGAAAGTCCATCAATCACCGTCTTCGGCAGGCAGGCCATGAACAGCAGGATGAGAACTGTGCGCTCAACCATATTCTGGTTTTCAACGGCAGGAACAACCAATTCGAACAATGGCTGGATCAAGATGAAACTCGACGCAATGGGCACGACTGCCTGAATATATTGAGATGCCCGAAGTTTCCAGCCAAGCTTACGAGTGAATCTGGCGATATCCAATGAACAACCACGTTGTTCGGAAAGTTGGAGGGCCGCAGTGACCAGAAACAGAAAATTGGCCCCGACCTCGGCAGGTTCGGCAACATCCGAGTCCATGGGCCCAATGCCCGCGCTGAAAGGATCAATTGAGTTTGGGTAGCAAGCACAACAAACGGCGCCTGCCTGGACGGAATGCTCAAACACTCCAGAGCCGAGATTGGAAATCGGGCACAAATTCGGCGTTTCCCACAGTGCCTGAATGATCTGAGGTTCTGGAAAGAACCATGGAGGCAGAATTCGATTTGAGGTTGGCCGTGCCGGATGCCGGCAATCCCCATTTCGGCGGGGATTCCTGGTTTTGCATCCGGTGCTTCCGGTGGCTGCGGACTTTCGCTTGGTTTGGGCGCCTTTGCGTTGGTATGGTGGCTCCTGTGTTCGGCAAGCTTGCGGTCAACTTGCAGGGAGGCACCTTGGTGAAAAATGGATCAATGGGATTCCCGGTTCCTGAGTTCCGCGGCGTTGCAGGCGTCTTTTCTGGAGTTTGTCTCAAGCGAAACACTGTGAACCGGCGGCAATTTGGGCGCCCTCTGCAGAGTCGCGATCGGCTTCCGATGCAGCACGGAACAGCGTTGTTCCCGATGCGTGCATTTCCATACGGGTGCAGCCCATGAATCTTCGCCAATTGGAGGCTTTCAGGGCAACTGTTCGTTGCGGATCAATTACCGGAGCGGCCAAGATGATGCACATATCGCAGCCCAGCGTGAGCAGGTTGGTCGCCGATCTTAAACGCTCGGTCGGGTTTCCCCTGTTTGTGCGGGTCGGGCGCGGATTGACGCCGACGGTTGAGGGTCAAACCTTCTATCAGGCAGTCGAAGGGATGTTCACGGGGATCGATCGGCTGCAGGAGATCGCCAGTTCAATCCGGGCGTCGCAAGGTGGGGCAATATCCATCGGAACAATCCAATCGATCGCCACAATAGAATTGCCGACCGTAATCGGCCGGCTCCATCGCAGTCAGCCCGGCACCCGGTTCATCATTCATTCCCGCAACACCCCGGCGATTGTGGATGCGGTGCAGTTGAGGCAGTTTGATCTTGGAATTGTGGGGCGCGAGCCCAACCATGACGGGGTTGACATCCTGTTCCAAACTTCCGCTCCTTATGTTTGCCTGCTGCCCGAAGATCATCGCCTTGCGGGTGACAGCGGCCCGGTGGACTTGGAGCAATTGGCCGAAACGGAGATGTTCGTAACGTTTGGGGGAACGTATCCGGACACCATGATGTCCATGGACAGCGACCTTTCGCAGAAGCTGCAGGAACGGTCGTGCCTTTCGGCAACAAACATGCCCGTGGCTGCCGCCCTGGTGCGCGAAACGGGTGTGCTTGCCATAGCCGATCCGTTTTCGGCCGATCAGGCGGTGCGCATGGGAGGTGTCATCTTCCGTCCAATTGTCCAGAACCTTACCTACTTCGTGTCGGTGATTGCCGCCGGTCAGGATCGGCTGTCGCGCCAGGCACTGGAATTCGTGGAATTGTTTTCCGCACAACTAACCGACCGCGTGAAGCATGTGGTGTCGCTGAATCGGTCCGGAAGGCCCTAATTCAGGATGGACGGCAGCCATGTGGCGGCGCCGGGCATCGCAATCATCAAAATTCCGAACAGAATTCCGACCCCCACGAACAGCGGGACCTCACGAAACGCCTTTTCCGGACTCTCGCCGGCAACGCCGGCGGCGGTATAGATTCCGACACAGACCGGTGGGGTTATCATTCCGATTCCGGCAAAGGCGACAAATATGACATAAAGGTGCAGGATGTTCTGATTGAGGGACAGTGCCAACGCTGCAAATATGGGAACCGTCAGATAGAACACCGGCACAATCTCGATGAACGTGCCGAGTATAAGGCAGATGACCGCAATTGAGATCCAAAGCATCAAAGGTGTGCCGCCCATCTCAGTAAAGAAGCTGATGATCCCCTGAGGTGCACGGGAATATGTCAGAACGACGCTCAGGAAGGTGGCCATTGCGATAATGGCGAAAATGACAGCCGTAATGCGCGCTGTATCATTCAGGGCCCTGATGATGCCGAGAAACGTCAGTTCCCGGTAGACGAGCATGCCGATCAGGATTGCCCAGACACCCGCAACGGCCGCAGACTCGGATGGTGTCAACAGCCCGGCATAAATTCCGCCCAGTATGATTACAGGCGTGAACAGGCCGGGCAAGGCGGCACGGAATGCAGCGAAACGCTCGGCCCGGGATGAGCGCACCGGGTTGCGCAGGTGGCGGCATCGCCGGAACACGACTGCGCCCAACAACACTATCAGCACCAGCCCTGGGATGAACCCTGCGGCAAATGTCCGTGACACCGGAACGTCGGTCAGTGCACTGAACAGAATGGCGGCATTGGACGGCGGAATTAGCGCCTCAAGGAATGCCGCAGATGCGGCAAGCACAATTACGAACGGCCTGTCATAGCCCTGCTCAACCATTTTCGGGATCATTATGGTGCCGACAGCGGTAATTGCGGCAAGGATTGAACCGCAAAACGCAGCGAAAAAACCCATGGCAAGGATCATTGCCAGTCCCAGCCCACCCGGCCAGTGCCCAACAAGGGTTGTGGCAAAATGAACCAGACGGCCGGCGGCTCCGCCGCGCAGCATGACCATGCCGGTGAAGATGAACAGCGGCACCGCAATGAGCACATGCTTTGTCATGGATCCGAACGAAACCTGAATGAGGGTCGACCAAGGCAGGTCCATGATCCAGATCGCACTTGCGGCGCTGCCCAGGCCGAACACCATGAATATCGGAACCGAGAGCACCAGAAGCACAGCCGAAAACAGAATGGGAAGAATGCTCATGACTGGCTTCGGTCCGCGGCAGCGATTTTTTGGAGGGTTTCAAGCAGCAATTCGAAGGCAAAGAGCGCAAGAATGGCAAAACCGGTCGGGAAAGCGAGATACATCCACCAGATCGGGATCTCGATCTCCAGTTCCATCAGTTGTCCCAGCCGCCGGTAGAGTGCCACCGCATCGTTGCCGGCAAAGAAAAATATCATTGCCCCAACAAGCATGACCGCAAACACCAGAAGTTGCAGAAGAAGCGCCTTTCGTTCGTCAAGAAGGTTCGGCACGAAATCCACCTGAATGTGCGCTCCCGCCCGCAACAGCGGCCCCAGCAACGGGAATACCATCCATGGAACCAATGCCGGTGGCAGTTCAATGAACCAGTCATAGCCGGTGCCGCTGACATAGCGCGTCAGGGCGCTTAATGTCAGGGCGAGAACCATGGCGGCGACTATGGTCGTAGACAGGGCACCGGCCAACAGTTCCAAGGCGCGATTGACGGAACGAAGGATACTCAGAACTTGCCGCATGGTCAGTTGCGGTCAGATTGCATTGCGGCGATGCGCCCTTCGCCGAAACGGCGAAGGGCGTCGGTATCCGGGCCGGTCAGTTGGCCGCGAAGGCCTGGGCGGCCGCAAGCACTTCCGCGTCAATCTTGTCGGCGATTGCAGGAAGCACCTTATCGTTCATCAGGGCGTCGAAGCGGGCCTTCTCCTCACCTGAAAGCACGGTAACCACTCCGCCCTGCTCCTGGAACTCGGTGAGAGTTTCCTCTCCGGTCTGCATGATGGTGCTGGTCGAAATCGCTCCGATCTCTTCGCCCACCTCCAACAGGAGTTGCTGCAAATCGTCCGGCAGGCCGTTGAACCAGGTTGCGTTGGCCATGATGTACGCATCGGCGAAATACTGATAGGGCTTCTGTCCGTATTTCAGATATTCCCACCAGCTGTAGGCGCGGATTGATCCCGGCGGGCTGTTGATGGTGTCGATCATTCCGGACTGGAGAGATGCGTAGACCTCGCCCGTCGGCAGGGACACGGTGTTGGCGCCGAGCGCTTCCCACATCGGGCGTTCCGCACCGATCAGCGCCCGTGCCTTAAGGCCTGCCATTGCGTCAATTCCGGTCAGTTCGCGTGCGGCGCTGAACGTCATGACCGGGCCGACCGGATCATACATCAGGAGCAAGGAATCGGATTTCCCCGTTACGTCATTCCAAATTGCTTGCCCTGCTTCGGTATCGGTGAAGAAGGCCCGCTGCTCCCCATAGCTGTCGAACAGTCCCGTGAACGAGACGACGTTGTAGTTCTTGTTGATTGGCGGAAACGAAACAACACCCACTATGCCGCCCATCTCAACTGCGCCGGAAGTAATCGCTCCCAACTGCTCTCGAATGCCGAAGAGCTGGCCGGATGGGAAGACATCGATTCGCATGCGCCCTTCGGCGCGCCTGTTTACCTCGTCGGCGAACATCTGCGCATGAATGGCACTGTGATGTGTTGGGCTCCAATGCACTGAAAGACGCGCGACATGTTCCTGTGCATTCGAGATGCCTGCCGTCGAAATGGCGATGGCAAGAGCCGCAAATAGTGAGCGCCCTGCCGTGCCGGCTGTTGTCGCCGCGATTGAGTTCATGATCTTCTCCCTTCCTGTTTGCCCGCACGCCCGCCATCGGGGTGTGGTCCATCCGTCAGCCGCATCGGCGACGGGTCCGCAGACCTGCTGCGCTGATGCAAATGATAGAGCCGGGATTTGCTGTCCAACCAATACAATATTTTGTTGCATCCATGCCAACACCCTATGGATTGGCGGAATGAGCGCTGCAGGCGTGTGCCAGCATAGCATCAATGCATGAATGACTTCTATTTTTTGATTGGTTGACGAAGCGGGCGGATGGCTATTGTTGCCCCGTTCGTGTCCGGTTTGCAGCGGAGGGTTCTGAGAGAGATGCCGACCAGAAGCCGCATTCATTCGTTTGAAGACGCAAGGCGCCTTGCCCGCCGGCGCCTGCCGCGCCTGGTTTTTGACTTCGTTGAGGGCGCGGCGGGGCGGGAGATTGGCGCTGCGAGGAACGAGGCTCGTTTTGACGAAATCCTGCTGAAGTCGCGAGTTTTGGTCGATGTCAACCGGCGCAGCCTAACAACAAGTATTCTTGGCAACGAATTTGCCGTTCCGTTCGGCATTGCGCCGATGGGAATGTGCAACCTGGCCTGTCCAGGCGCGGACCGGTTTCTTGCTGAAGCGGCCCGGGAATTTGACATGCCGGTCTGCCTGTCCTCCGCCGGTTCCAGTGCCTTGGAGGACATGCAGCGCTGGGCGGGTGGCAGGGCATGGTTTCAACTCTATTTCGGGCAATCTGCGGAGGCATCGCTTGCCCGCGTGGACCGGGCAGCCGCTGCGGGCTACAAGACGCTGATCCTTACGGTGGATGTTCCTCAGATATCCCGTCGGATCAGGGATATCAGGAACGGATTCGGTTTGCCTTTCCGGATGACGGCACGTTCATTCTGGGATTTTGCCACCCATCCGGGCTGGTCTCTCAGGATGCTCGGTGCAGGAGTCCCGGCACCCAGAAACTTCGGGGCATCGCGCAGCGAAAGCGGTTTCGACCGCTGTGCCTCCCGATCCACCGATTGGAGTTTCCTGCGGAAATTGCGGGAAAGATGGCAAGGCGTGCTGATCGTCAAGGGAGTTAAATCGCCCGAGGATGCTGTTCCTGTTCAGGAAATTGGTGCCGACGCAATCTACGTTTCCAATCACGGGGCACGTCAGCTTGACGGCGACCCGCCGGCGATTGACCTGCTGCCCCTGATCCGTAAGGCTGTCGGGCCTGAGTATCCCCTGCTGTTCGACAGCGGGGTGCGCAATGGTGAGGATGTGGTGAAGGCGCTCGCAATGGGGGCTGATTTCGTCATGCTGGGACGACCACTGCTCTTTGCCTTGGGCGCAGAAGGAAAAATGGGCTTGAACGCAATGCTGGAATGCATTTCCGAGGACACCAGCCTGACGATGGCTCAGCTTGGCATAACCGAGATATCCGGCATGGGAGAACATGTGCTGTTCGGTTCCGCAACGGATGGTTCGGGATGAGGCCAGTTTCCAGACCCAACCAGCGGCGCGGATGGCCGCTCTTGATGTCTGGACGAATAAGGACATGGGAAGGCAAATGACGAGTTCGAACCGAATTCGAGGCGGCGCGTTGCTGGCAAGGGCTTTGAGAGACAAGGGGGTGGAGCGGGTCTTCACTCTTTCCGGAGGATTCTGCAATCCGGCTCTTGAGGGATTCATGGAGTGCCAGATGCCGGTCATCAACTGCCCTCACGAACAGGTTGCCGGACACCTGGCCGACGGGCACACCCGCATCACACGCAGACCTTCAGTTTGCCTCGTCGGTCCCGAAGGTTTCGCCAATGCAGTGCCCGCCATGCTTGAGGCGGCGGGGGAACGTTGCCCGGTGATCTTTATTACCGGTTCGTCGACGCTCAAGAGAAAGGGCGCCGGTGGCTTCAAGGAAATCGATGATGTGGCAATCGCTGCGCCACTGGTGAAATATTCGGTTGAGGTGGTGGACGGTGGACGGATCGGTGAATTCGTCGAGCGTGCATGGCAGGCAGCCACCACCGGATATCCAGGTCCCGTGCATATCAGTCTTCCGGTGGACATCATGTTCTCATCATTCGATGAGGATGTTGGCCAAACCGAGCGGCCGTGGAACAGGTCGGCGCGCCCGGTGCCGCGGCCGTGGCCGGAACCTGCCGCCCTTGATCGCATCCTGCGAATAATCGAACGCTCCGAACGACCGGTTGTGATCGGCGGTCATGGAGTTTGGTGGTCGCACTCGGAATCAAAGCTTGAAGCGATGGGCCGGACGCTCAGGATCCCAGTCTTCAACGTTCCATATCACACCAAGTTGCTTGGCGAGGAATGTGAGGCCTATATGGGCCTTGCCGATTTCCATCAGTATCATCCGTCGAAACAGGCGATCCAGAATGCTGATGCCGTGGTGCTTGTTGGCGGGCGTCTCGACAATCAGATGAACTTCGGCAACCCGCCATTCTTCCCGGAAGACACAACACTAATCTGCGTGAACGGAAGTTCCGAGGAGTTGGAATACAACCATGCTGCCGACGAAATCCTGCTGTCCGATCCCGGCGCGTTTCTCGATGCTCTTGCAGGCATTGACCGCAATTGGCCGGAATGGTTTGATCTTCAGAAATCCCGTCGCGACGCTTGGGTCAGGGGCTGGGAGGATCATGTTGCTTCCGAGACAGCGCGCGACATGGCCGAAGACCGCCCGATGCATCCGCTGCAACTCGGCCTTGATGTCCAAGCGGAGATGGGCTGCGAGGACTGGCTGGTATTCGACGGCGGCAACACGCATTTCTGGAATGAGATCGCGGTTAACATGGCCGGCTGGCGCGGCCAGAAACTGGGTGGCATCCTGCACCCCGGGAATTATTCGCTTCTTGGTGTTGGCGTCAGTTTTGGAATTGCGGCAAAGGCGACGCACCCGGACCGCCAAGTGGTCGTGATTTCCGGGGACGGGGCGTTTCTGTCCGGCGGATTGTCCGTTGAGGCTGCGTTTCAGGAGGGTTTGCCAATAACTGTGGTGATCGACAACAATGGCGGCCTTGATTGCATAAGCCAGCAGCAGGAGCGGCTGTTCGAAAGCGGCAGGCACTTTGCCACTGATTTCCGAGATATTCCTTTTCATTCCATGTTCGAGGGGTTGGGAGGCCACGGCGAATTGGTGGAGAGACGGTCTGAACTCGGACCGGCACTGCGCCGTGCGATGGCTTCCGGCACGACGGCCTGTGTCAATGTCAAATGTCGCGGTGTGATTTCGCCCATTGTGGCGGCCACATCGGACAAACGGGACAAGGCGTCGATAGAATAATGGCAACCGTTACTTCACATGCGTTGAATGGTGTCGACGGAACCCATGCAGTTGGCGTATCCGTGCGGCTGGTGAATCTGACCACCGGCAGGGAAATGTTTGCGGCAGCGACTGATGAAGGCGGTCGGCTTTCCAAGATCGTGGATTTGTCCGATTGCAATTCTGATGACCGCTATGAACTCACCTTTGCAACCGATTCCTACTGGCTCGATCAAGGATTCACGGAGAGGCCGTTTCTCAGAGAATTAGTGCTTCGTTTTTTGATGCCTGTTCCGGATGCCCGCTATCACATGCCTGTCATTCTGTCGCCGAACAGCTACTCCTGCTGGGTTTCCGCACCGGAGACATCGATGGGCTGAATCAACGAATTGACGGGCTCTCTGTCACTTATCAACAATGTCGTTGGCGGCGGTTCCATGGACTGCAGGGTTCCGCCATAATCATATTGGCCAAGGATGCCGTGGCGGCGACAATACAGTCATTGAGAGCGTCGACGAGAGTTTTTCGGAGCCAAATTCCGATCTGCGAAGATTGATCTGGCCAAAACAGTTCCGCTGCATCCATATGCTTGAAGGTTCGTCGGACATGCGGTTCGATGGAATTTGCCGATAAGTCAATTGTTTGAGAATATCATTTTTTGCCCATTGGCGACGACGTCAGCAACAGTCATTCTTGCTTCGTATTCATAATGCCCGGGTCCTCTTTCCAACATGGGAGCAAAAGTTCCCACCAATCAGATCGGTGGTCCCGGCCTTCCTTTTTCCCAGCTTCGGCGAAGCCCTTACGCCGAACTGTATGACATTGTACGTGCACAAAAGCATCAACGGAGCCGAGCAGGTAAAATCCGGTTCCTGCCATCTGCAGTGTGACATTCCTGCGCCAGTTTGATGCCGGGAACGGTGCCGATATCCGCCACATCCAACAGTTTCGTGCTCATGCCAAGCTTGATACCAACTGGGTTCGCAGGCCAGTCAGCATTCGATAGCTCAAGCATGTGCATAAGCTGACGCATCCCGCAAAATTGGCGGAGGATGCCGAATTTGACGGCGCGCCGGAATGGAATGATTGATGACTGCATCGAAAGAGGGGTTGAAAACAAGTACGCATTTAAGTACATATATCGCCATGAAAGCGACAACCTATTCTGATTTCCGGCGTAACCTGTCTGCAATGATTGACGGGGTTGCTGATGACCACGAACCCGTCCTGATTACGCGCAACGGTGGCAAGGCTGCGGCTGTTCTTATGTCTTTGGAGGATTTCGCCTCTTTTGAAGAAACTCGCCATCTGCTCAGCAGTCGGGAGAACTCGAAACGGCTTCTGGACGCAGTGAAAGAGCTTGATGCGGATAAAGGCATTGAAATGGCGCTGATCGATTGAAGTTGGTCTTTCACGAGCAGGCTTGGGACGATTATCTTTATTGGCAGAAACATGATCGCAAGCTGCATGGCCGACTCAATACCCTCATTAGGGAGTGTATGCGCACACCGTTTAGCGGTGCAGGCAAGCCTGAACCCCTGAAAGGATCGCTTTCCGGTTGGTGGTCACGGCGATTGAACCGGGAGCATCGTCTTGTCTATCGTGTTCACAACGATCATATTGAGGTAAGGGATCATGATCAAGAACGGTGATTTACTCGACCAGCATGCAGAATAATTGCAGTTCCTTGATGACAAGATCATGGGCGAGGTCACTGGAGTTGTGTGGACCACAGACGTTCTGGGTAACGACCTCGAACGATATCCCTCAGACGGATCGGAGATTATGCCGACTTCGCGAAAGTTACGACTGGTGGTGGCGCAGGAATGACAGGTTGGTTGAGAATCCGGCAAGTTCTGACATGCCGCTTGCACAACTGCAGGTCGACCGGCGTGTGCCTGACAAAACTGCAGTGACTATTTCTCAAATGCCCTCGGCTCTGTGGTCCGTTTCCGGTTCCTGCAGACGCTCGGCAGTGAACTTGTCCGTGATCAGGACATCAATGGCGCCGGTTTTCAATGCTCCGCAGATCGCTTCCGTTTTGGCCCTTCCGCCGGCAAGGGCTATAACACGATCGATTTTGGCCAAGTCCTCAAGTGACATTCCTATGACGCGTTCATCCAAGGGTGTTTTCACAGGTTGTCCGTCATTGTCGAAAAATCTCAAACTGATGTCCCCGACACCTCCAGCCTCGGCGACCTCGGCAAGTTCACTTTCTGAAAATACGTTGCCGCTGCGCGCCAGCATGCTGGAAGGCTCAACGGCGCCAATGCCGACAATCGACAAGGTGACTTTCCGGAACAGGTCAGTTGTTTCCCGTACATATGGATCACTAACCAATACGAGCTTGGCCTCCCGCGACTGAGTAACGCCGGGAGCGTTCAACAATCGTGGCTCGGCGCCGGTCAATCGCGCCAATCGCGTTGTCAATTGGTTGGCATGAGCCTGAACGGCGGGGTTGCCCATTCCGCCAAGAGTTTGAACGACATGTTTTGCCTTGCCCGATCTCATGGGATGGACATTGTCCACCATTTTGAGAATGGTTTCGCTCCAACTCGACACACCGATGACTTCTTCAGTCTGCAATGTGGCTTCGAAAAAATGTGCCGCCGCCTCACCTATCCGAGCCATGATGGCTCTCTCGCGATCTTCAGTGCATTCGACAACAATGGCTTCGGGAAGATTGTATTTTTCTCTCAGTCCGGCCTCGAGCTCAGTGTAAATTCCGGACGGTGCCATAATCGTGGTGCGCACGATCCCTTCCGCCTGGGCTCTTTTCAACATCCGGGAAACGGTGGCTTGAGATATGCTCAGATGCTTGGCGATTTCAGCCTGACGCCTGCCCTCGACATGGTACATCTGGGCAATCCGCGTGATGAATCTCAGTTCGTTAACCCGCGTCAAGGTTGACTCCGAAACAATGGTGGACGTTTGATTTCTCTAGTTTATCAAGTGCCATGCGTCGAGCGGGCAATAGATTTGAACCAGTTTGCACGAACAGAACTACGGGTAGTTTCATCAAGATTCGGTTCCAATGTTCTATCTCGACGATCCAAGCCGGCAATTTCATCTGGCCCCGACCAAAATCCCACTTCGAGACCGGCAAGGAAGGCCGCACCAATTGCCGACGCTTCCGAATTCTCCCGGATGGTGACGGGGTGATTTAGATAATCTGCCACCTTCTGCATTATGAAGGTGTTACGACTTGGTCCGCCGTCCACGGAAAGAAAGCCGGCATCAGTCGGAATATTGGCCTTCATGATGTCAAATACATCACAAATCTGAAGAGCCATGCTCAGTGCGGCTGCATGTGCGACATGAGCCGGACCAGTGCCGAAAGTCAGACCGTCAATCAACCCTCGCGCGTCTGCATTCCAGTGGGGTGACCCCAAACCAACATGAGCCGGAACAAGATTCACGCCAAGGGTGTCGTCAACTGACTGAGCGAGTTCGAGCAGGGCATCGACATTGGCAAGACCGAGCAGTTCGGCCGTCCAGGGAAGAACGGAGGCACTTACAAGGATGTTTCCTTCGAATGCATAAGTGGGGTCCCCCTTGAGTTGCCAAGCAATCGTTGTCGTTATGCCTTTGGGTGGTTCGATGAATTCTTGGATGTTGGCCATTATCGACGAGCCGGTGCCCAAAGTTACCTTGCTGTCACCGGAATTGAACGCACAGTGACCGAATAATGCGCCATGGGAATCGCCGATGGCTGAAGCGATGGGAATCCCATCAGGAAGCCCATCAACTTTTTTGGTAGTGCCAAATACGCCTGAGCTGTCTTGGACCACCGGAAGCAATGCAGGATCAGTGCCGAACAAATCACAGAGTTCAGTGTCCCACTCGCCTGACCTTATGTTGTAGAGTTGAGTTCGGGCTGCGTTGGATGCGTCAGTTGCGTGAATCGCAGCACCGGTGAATTTCCAGATCAACCAAGAATCGACGGTGCCGAAGCAAACGTCATCATCCGCTTTGAATTGGCAATGGTTTTCCAGCAACCACCTGATCTTGGCTGCCGGGAACAACGGGTCAAGCGGCAACCCAGTTTTTGCGATGACCATGGCCTCGTTGCCTGCTGCCCGCAAAGTGTCGCAGGCTTGCATGGTCCGGCGGCATTGCCAAGTGATTACCGGTCCAATTGGCTCGCCGGTCGTCCGGTCCCACGCGAGCACCGATTCACGCTGGTTCGAAATTCCGATTGCAGAGATTTCAGTTGTGGGACTGTTCTCCAGGCAGGTCGCAATGGCTGCAATGGTGCTTGACCAAATCTTGTTGGCATCCTGTTCAACCCAACCTGGTTTCGGGTGATGTATCTCAACCGGGCAGGAACCTCTGGAGAGGACACTGCCATTGTCGGAAACCAGAACAGCTTTGGAATTGGTCGTGCCCTCATCAATGGAAAGAATGGCTCGGCAAGCCATGTCAGGCCTTTTTCCTCAACAGTTCAATTGCGCTTTCCGCGATTCCGTCCGGCGACATGCCAAATTCATCCAGAAGGAAATTGGCTGAGCCAGTTGGAACGAAAATCCCCGGCACGCCAAGGCGTTTCAGTGGCACAGGAACGTTTTCGACAACAACCTCTGCAACCGCACTGCCCAAGCCGCCAAAAATTGTATGCTCTTCGCACGTCAAAATCGCACCTGTGTCGCTGGCGGCACTGACGATCGCATCTTCGTCAATCGGGCGGACCGAAGCCATATTCACTACGCGTGCCCCGATACCTCCTGCGTTCAGAATCTCGGCGGCACAAACGGCGCGGTGGGTAAGGGTTCCGTTGGCGATAATGGTAAGATCCTTGCCGTCGCGAAGCATGTCTGCCCGACCCAGTTCAAATTTGTGGCTTTCAGTGAACAGGTCCGGAACACCAACCCTGCTGATCCGAAGGAATACGGGCCCATTGTATGCGGCTGCCCACGCCGTTGCCGCTGCGGTTTCAATTCGGTCGGCGGGAGCAACTACCGCAATGTTCGGAATTGCGCGGACCCATGCAAAATCTTCCGTCGAATGGTGAGTCGGCCCCAACTCTCCATACGCCATGCCCGAACTGATCCCGCAGAGTTTCACGTTTGTGTTGGAATAGGCGACGTCAGCCTTGATCTGTTCCAATGCACGACCAGTCAGGAAACAGGCTGCCGCACAAACAAAGGGCAATTTGCCGCCATTCGCAAGCCCAGCCCCGACACCCACCAGATTTTGTTCCGCGATGCCGACATTGATCAATCGCTCGGGCCACCTTTCCCTGAAACCTACAAGTTTGCTTGATCCGACTGAATCATTGCAAACGGCAACAATGTCCGGATCTCTTTCGGCCATTGCCTCAAGCATTGACGTAAAGGCGTCACGACAATCATGGAGTTCACCGGCGCCATTCTGAAATTTCACTGAACAAGCTCCTTGGACTTGGCCGCAGCCTCAAGTTCGGCCATGCCCAGCTCAACCTGCTCCGCATTGGGCACCTTGTGATGCCAGGCAACGTTGTCGGTCATGAAGGAAATGCCCTGTCCCTTCTTGGTGTGGGCAACAACGCATTTTGGCTTTCCGACAACCATGGATTGAGGGGACATCGCATTGCATATTGCTGCCATGTCGTGCCCGTCAATCTCCTCAACAGCCCAACCGAATGCCTCAAGCTTTGGAGCCAACGGAGCAATGTTGTTGGTCTCAGCCAGCCAAGCACCCTGCTGAAGCCGGTTGTGGTCGATGATGAGAGTCAGGTTGTCCAACTTGAACTGAGCCGCCGCCATTATGGCTTCCCAATTCGATCCTTCCTGCATTTCACCGTCTCCGGTGATGACGAATGTGCGCCAAGCAGCATTGCTGAGCTTTGCCGCCTTCGCCATGCCCACGCCCACGGGCAAGCCATGTCCAAGCGGTCCGGTATTGGTTTCGACCCCCGGAACTTTTGTGCGATCCGGATGACCGTTCAATCGTGAATGTGGCCTGAAGTAGGTCGAAATCTCATCCTTGGGAATGAAGCCCCTTTCGGACAAAGTAATGTATAGCGCCAGGGCGGTGTGCCCCTTGCTGAGAATCAAGCGGTCCCGGTTAGGATCCAGTGGCGCATCCGGGTCCACATTCAAGACGGCGAAGTACAGTGCAGTCAGGATATCAGTGACCGACATCTCTCCGCCAATGTGGCCGGCGCCTGCTTCGAACACCGCCCGGAGATCGCGACGCCGTATCCGGTTGGCGATGATCTTGAGTTCGCTGAGGCTCATGTTAAGGTTTAGAATATTTATGCATCAACCAATATTTCTGCATTTTGCTGCCCATGTCAAGCACATGATCAACAAATGATTTCCAATGTCTTGCCATGTATTGACAAGTTGGGGTTGCCAATGTATGTATTTTAGGTCAATATCGGATATTTATTCTAGTAGGGAGAAGAATGGCATGAGCTCTGCTACAGCCGATAGCGGGAAGAAATTTCGGTTCAAATTGCCATTCTCGCTGGGCCGTGCCACCGGACCCTTGATCGGACTGTTGCTGCTTTGTGCGTTTCTCAGCATCGCAACGGATTCATTCCTGTCCGTCCGCAACTTTCTGAACATCCTGGATCAGGTCACCGTTATCGGAATCATTGCCGTAGGCATGACATTCGTCATTCTTATCGCAGGCATTGACCTTTCGGTGGGCTCGGTCCTGGCACTATCGATGATGGTGCTTGGATACCTCAATGTCGAAGCCGGATTGCCGATGGGAATTGCCATCCCTGGCGGTCTCGCTGCAGCGGCTCTTGCCGGATTCGTATCGGGGTTGATCATTACCGAATTCAGGGTCCCGCCATTCATCGCAACCCTTGCCATGATGTCCATTGCCCGCGGACTTGCCAACATGATCACGAACGGCTCGCAGATCATTGGATTTCCGCCTTGGTTCAACATGGGCGCAATAATTCGCCATGGCGGGTTCCTCACGATGACTGTCGCGGTGATGTTGGTGGTTTTCGTTGTTGCAGTTCTGTTCCAGCGGTTTCGTGAGGGAGGTCGCGCTCTCTACGCGATCGGTGGCAACCCCGAGGTTGCGCGCTTGGCCGGGATCAACGTGAAACGCGCCACCGTTTTGGTCTACACAATGTGTGCTGTCCTCTCGGGGCTCGCAGGAATCCTGCTGGCGGCCCGTTTGGACGCCGTGCAACCGAGCATCGGGTTTGCCTACGAGCTTGATGCCATCGCCGCTGTGGTCATCGGCGGAACCAGTCTCGCAGGAGGCACCGGTGGCGTGGGTGGAACAATAGTTGGTGTCCTGATCATTGGTGTGCTTCGAAACGGACTCAACCTGCTCAGCGTGTCACCATTCCTGCAAGCCGTGATCATTGGTCTTGTCATTGTTCTCGCCGTTGCCGCCGAGACGTTCAAGTTCAAAGGTAAGTAAGTTGCGGAGGTGCGCCGGGAATGTGCGCCTTCATTCCAGATAGTCCGGACAGCCGGGCTTTAAATGGTCCCAACTTGGGAAAGCGGACCAATCAAACAAGGAGGATTTATCCATGAAACTTGACCTGAAATCCATGCTGGCCGCAACCGCAGTGGTTGCGGCGGCGGGGACCGCATCTGCACAAGGTGTCGGCATCGAGAAAATCGGCCTGGCCGTGCCGAACCTGCAGGCGGACTTCTTCAATCAGATCAAACTGGGCGTCGAAGGCTATGCCGGGAAGCTCGGCATCGAAGTCATTGTGGTTGATGCCAAGAATGACACCGCCACCCAGGTAAGTCAGGTGCAAGACCTGATCACCCAGGGCATAGATGCCTTCATCTACATCCCGGCCGGTGCCGCGGCTGCCGCAGTTCCGACCCGCCTCGCACGTGCTGAGGGAATTCCGGTCATCAACGTTGACCGTGAACCTGATGGCGAACCGGGCGACACGGTAATCTATGGTGAGAACGTTTTGTCCGCCTACCAGGTTTGCTCTCACATAATCGGTCTTGCCGGTGGCGAAGGCAAAATGGTCATCGTCCACGGACAGAAGGGCACAACTCCCGAAGTTCAGCGCTTTCAGGGATGCAAGCGGGCCATTGACGAAAACCCGGGAATTGAGCTGGTTGCTCAACAGTGGAGTCAGATGTGGTCGCCGGATGAGGGCTTTTCAATTGCCCAGAACATGTTGCAGGCACATCCCGATGTGAAAGTCATCTTTGGTCAGGCAGATGCCCTTGCAATGGGTGCAGCCAAGGCAGTTGAAGTCGCCGGGTTTACCGACCAGATAGTTGTCGGTGGTTACGACGGTGACGTTGCAGCACTGGAGTCGCTGGCCGAATGTGACACGCCTTTCATCGTAACCGCAACGCAGAGCACACAGGCAATGGGCGTTCTGGCCGTCAATTCAGCCATTGCGGTTTACCACGGTGCATCGGTTCCGGCACGTCAGATACCAAATGCGGTGCTGACGACCTGCGACAACGCTCAGGAGTTCGTTGAAAAGCACCCGTAGGGCAATTGCAGACAGCGCCGTTTTCCAATGAACAACGCCGCCATGGCTTCCAACGGCAGGTCTCCGATCCTGTCCCTTCGCGGAATTCGAAAGTCCTTTGGACCCACCGAAGTGCTGCACGGGATCGACATGGACGTATGCGCAGGGGAGGTCGTGGCGCTGCTCGGCGAAAACGGCGCTGGCAAATCCACGGTATCAAATATCATTTCCGGAGCGGTGTTTCCAAGTTCCGGTGAAATGACTTGGCAGGGCGCACCCTATGCGCCCGCCAATCCGCGTGAGGCCATTGATTCAGGCGTCGGCATGATTCATCAGGAATTGTCGCTTCTGCCGCATGTGTCGATAGCGGAGAATGTCTTCGTCGGCCGCTACCTTACCAAGCGCGGCATGGTTGATCGCGCTGAGATGGAAAAGCGCGCCCAGCAGGGTATTGGGCGGCTGGGATTGGATGTTTCCGCAAATCGCGTGGTTGAAGGGCTCTCGACTGCCAACCAACAGTTGATTGAGATCGCAAAGGCGCTGACCTTGAACGCGAAACTTCTCATCCTGGACGAACCAACGGCAGCTCTTGGCGGAGAAGAGACCAAACTTCTGTTCAAGCAGATTGAATCGCTCAAGTCGGAAGGGGTGGGAATAATCTACATCTCTCACCGACTAGAGGAAATCAAGCAGATCGCCGATCGGATTGTCGTGCTTCGGGACGGTGACAAAGTTCAGGAATTCGATAGTGCCGACCTGCCGGTCAGGATAATCGTCGAAGCAATGGTCGGTCGAAGCATGGACCGCATGTTCCCCGCCATTCCCACCCCAGGCGATGAGACAGTATTGGCGGTCACGGACCTGTCGTCGGCAGGGGGAGCCTTTTCCGGCGTGAACTTCGAGGTCAAAAAGGGAGAGATCTTTGGCATCGCCGGCCTAGTTGGCGCCGGCAGAACGGATCTCGTCCGCGCAATTGCTGGCGCCGACCCGATCTCCGCCGGCAAGGTTAGTCTTGGTGGGAAGGACATAACGCCGCGCAATCCAAACGATGCGATCAGTAAGGGCATCATTCTGGTGCCTGAAGATCGGAAATTGCAGGGCTTGGTTCTTATTCACAGCATTCAGGACAACATAGCCTACTCAAATTTTGACTCCGTGGGTAAATCCGGCTGGATCAGCGGCCGACTTGTCAGAAAGTTCACTGACAGGAATATCGACAGATTTGGCGTCAAGGGGCGTGGCAGTCAGAACGCCGACGAATTGTCCGGCGGTAACCAGCAAAAGCTCGTGTTGGCAAAATGGCTTGCCCGGGACCCGCGTGTTGTCCTGCTTGACGAACCCACACGGGGCATTGATGTAGGAGCGCGTTCCTCAATTTATGATCTCATTGTCGAGCTTGCTCAGAAGGGCATCGCGGTGATCGTCGTCAGTTCGGACCTTGAAGAGGTTATGGGCGTTTCGAACCGAATAATGGTGATGTCGGAAGGGCGCCGAACCGGTATTCTGGATCGGGAGGAGGCAAATGATGTTCTTGTTATGGAGTTGGCTACTGCCGGGCACTCAACTGCATTTGAATCGTGAGCTGCAATCACCCAGAGCAAAGAGATCTTCCATGTCCCTTTCATTCCCAATTTGGACCATCCCTGAATCGAAATTGTGTCCGAGGACGCGCAAGGGCCAGTCAGGGAACTCAGTTTAAGGACATCCGTATCAATGCCTTGCGGGATTCTCGGTCGAATGCCAACATCGCCCGCCAAACAAGCCCGATTGAGGCGTATTGGGATCGACGATCTGACGGGTTGTTGTTTCCTGCCTCAATCTATCCTTGAAGTCGCCTATGGTCCAAAATGTTGTTGATGCCGACACCATTATCATTGACTTCGGCACTGTTCGCTTCGACGATTTCCTGTTCGCTGGTCACCGGATCCCGCATGAACACAATACCGGATTTCAGCCTTTCAATATCGAAAACCTTGCCTTTGGGTGGGAAAACGGCTGCGGCAGTTGATAAAACTGGTTCGGGCGGATTTGAACCACGGCGGGTGAATGTCGCATCCTCAATCTGGTCTTTAGAGTCCCGAAAATAAAGAGGTGAGCCAAATGGACCGATTTTCCGGCAAGACAGTCGTTGTAACAGGAGGCAACAAGGGCATTGGTCTTGCGATTGCCGAGAGATTTGCAGCGGAAGGTGCCAATCTGGTTGTCGCCTCGGTCGAAGAGCAGGTTGAGAGTGCTGCGAACCGGCTGCGCAATTCTGGTGCCGGAGCAATCGGCGTCCTGTGTGATGTAACGAACAAGGCGGCCGTTGAGGCGTTGTACGACCGAGCCGAGGAAGCGTTTGGAAGTGTGGATGTATCTGTTCAGAACGCTGGAATCATCACCATCGCGAAGATTGAAGATCTCACGGAAAATCAGTGGGACGACACCATGGACGTGAACACCAAGGGTGTCTTTCTGTGCTGCCAGGAAGCGATCAAACGAATGCGCAAGTCGGGAACAGGCGGCAAGCTCATCAACACTGCTTCCGGACAGGCGCGCGACGGGTTCATCTATACTCCGCACTACGCCGCGTCCAAATACGGTGTCATGGGGATGACACAGAGTCTTGCAAAGGAAGTGGCACTGGACGGCATCACCGTCAACGCCATTTGTCCAGGCATAATCAAGACCGACATGTGGGCCTACAACGACCGCGTATGGGGAGAATTGCTTGGGGACTACAGCCCGGGCGAACTGATGGAGGAATGGGTCCAGAACATCCCGATGAAACGCGCGGGCGAGGGCAGGGATGTTGCCGGATTGGTTGCTTTTCTTGCCAGCGATGACGCTGACTACATCACGGGCCAAACCATCAACGTCGATGGCGGGCTCATCATGTCTTGACCGCGTTTCAGTCCGCGATCTCATAACTTCAAGCGCAAATCGGAGGAAGCAATGACCGAATTCTCCTTGAACGCCCCCAAATTGTTTGACCTGTCTGGCCGCATGGCCCTTGTGACTGGTGCAGGCAGTGGAATCGGACAGCGCATCGCCTTGGGTCTTGCGCAATCCGGCGCCGATGTTGCCTGCTTGGACAGGCGCACTGACACCGGGCTTGCCGACACCGTGCAAATGATCCAGGCAACGGGCCGCAGGGCGATTGCAATCAATTCCGACGTTACGGACCGAGACTCCCTGAGTGAGGCCGTGTCCCGGATCGAATGTGAACTCGGCGCACTGGGAATCGCGGTGAACGCCGCAGGAATTGCCAATGCCAACCCGGCCGAAGAGATGAGTGAGGAACAATATCAGAACCTCATGGACATCAACATGAAGGGAATCTTCTTTTCCTGCCAGGTTGAGGCGAGGGCGATGCTGCGGCACGGGAAGGGATCAATCATCAACATAGCTTCCATGTCCGGCGTTATCGTCAATCGAGGATTGATGCAGGTGCACTACAATGCCTCCAAGGCCGGTGTGATTCACATGTCAAAGTCGATGGCAATGGAATGGGTCGACCGAGGCGTCCGAGTTAACTCGATCAGCCCCGGCTATACCGCGACACCAATGAACACCCGTCCTGAAATGGTTCACCAAACGCGGAATTTCGAAAGTCAGACTCCGATGCAGCGCATGGCAACGGTGGATGAAATGGTGGGGCCTGCCATTTTTTTGGCAAGTGATGCCTCATCCTACTGCACTGGCATCGACCTGCTGGTTGACGGAGGATTTTGCTGTTGGTGAGCATTGATCAGCATGGGCCGGGCATTCAGCGGCAGTGCCTCTACCCAACGGTTGGATTTGCGTTGAACCGAGAGCGGGCGTTGGGACTCAATGTCGACATTAGAGAGGGTATGCGCACACCGTCTATCGGTGCAGGCAAGCCTTAACCTTTGAAAGGATCGCTTTCCGGTTGGTGGTCACGGCGATTGAACCGGGAGCATCGTCTTGTCTATCGTGTTCACAACGATCA
>JAGWAS010000002.1 GCA_021296235.1 Paracoccaceae bacterium
TTGCCGAGGGCAGCACATACCGACGCCCGGTGCTCCGGTCGCCAAGAATGCTGCATTGAACACGAACCAGCGCCCGCCGGATCGCCTCGGGAGATGCCTGACGCTGCTGAATGCGGGTGCGCCAGGAAAGATGGCGCACACACAGCAACGTCATGAAGGCCAAGCTCCCCGTAAAGGGCGCCGTAAGGCACTGTCGAGCAGGGCGATCAAGCGGTCCGCGGTGTTCATAGTGCCGATCACGTCGAAACCTGCACCCGGTCACAAGGTCTAGAACCGGTGGCTCCGGTCGGCGGGTGTGCTGGTGACGGAAAACATGCGGTTCCATGAAGCAGTTGATCCGACGCGCTTTGGATTTGAGACGATTGAGGTTTCAATGAAGAAAGCCGTGTGGGATCTGTCGGCGGGAGCCTCTATGGTCTGTTTTACCGTCTCGAAAGCGAGCGGAGAATTAATAGTTTGAGATGTCGATCCACATACCCTTCTGAGCATCAAATAGGCGCTCTGGCGCGGGTTTTGATTTGCCGTCGGTACCGCGTTCAGAACGGTTGAGAACTACAACCGCCCCCTTCTCAGAAAAGAGCCCAGCCCAATGCACCAAGACGTCGTCGCGGACCTCCTGGTCAGTGTAACGGCAAAGATCTGGGTTGGCGGGGGTTACTCATAGCTGATGGTCAATCAAGCGCCATAGGGCCAGCAGTGAAACCTGTCCGATTCTTCTACATCGGGCCTAGCCTATCTGCAGAATGGGACGGTCGCCGGTGAGTTGCTGAAGAAAGTCGATGTTATCACCATTCCAGTGATACCTGAAATGATCGCCCTGCTTTGGCGGTGTCACAACATCGGGGAAGAAAGCGGCGATGCATTCGCCGCCGGTGTGCCGCTGGCTAGGGTAAACAATACCGTTTTTGTCGTTGGATTTTTGCTCGCGGGCAAATGACTGGGGCGCTGGATAACTTCCAGGGTCGGGGTTCAAAAGGTCGTCATAACCCGGCGGTCTTAGGTCAATGAGATCTGCATCGATCAAGCCGATAAGCTGTCGGACTTCCGAGATCCAACCGGGCGTCAGCTTCGAGTCCGCATAAAATCGGCCCATATGAAACGTGTGCTCGCGAAACGCGGTTTCGAGAGCCTTGGCCGCATAATAGACGCCATAGGTCCCATCGCTAAAGCGGGACTGCCTGTCGGGTGAGATGTGAGTGAATGCAGCCATCACCCAGGACGCGCCCTCGCCAGTGAGACGCCGTTCGACGGGCACCAGAGACAGATCGCCGATCTCTTCGTAGATGCGCGGATTGGTTCTTGATTGTGCGATCGCCAGCGCCTCCCAATCGCGGGGGTCTGCAATGTCGTCATAGAGGTCGATGGGTGGAAAATGTGACATGACCAGGCGATGGGTCTTTGGCCATGCCACACGTGTCGTCTTGGGCCCTACCATCCGCCACGCACGGAATCGAGATACCGGCGAATTCGGATCAGTTCCTCCATGCCACCGCGCAAGGCGATATCAAGTGCTGACTGGCCACCAAGTGCAGATGTCTCGGTCGACATCCAGTCATATCCGCGCTGCGGATCAGAGAAGATGATGCGCAGCGCCTTGTGAATTCCAAGAATGTTCGACATCCGGTCAGCCATGTCCCGCGAGACACGACCGTAGTTGCCATCGCGCCAGCGCTGAAGCGTTTTTGTCGAGATCCCGCCCAGAATGACAGCGGCATCAGCGTCTTTGACCTGCCACTTCGCAAAAAGATTGATGATGGCGCGCTGCATCGCCTCCCGTTCGTCCTTGCCGTAGTCACCGGGAACGGGGCGGTCTTGCAGATTGGCGCCGGAAGAGATGGGCTGAAGCATAGTCACTCTTTTTGTCCTAACATAGCATAATGGTAGACATTTGTCCACTATGCCGATATGGTGCTTCAAGCAGTGCCGGTCAACCCCTGAGGCGAATGGCCGGCCGGAAAGGAAAGGCCAGTTTGCGCGTCATAAAGCCATAAGGCTCCACGAAGACGGCACCGGGTGAGGATGGGGCGCTTACGCGTAACATTCACCCGAATTCGTTTCGCCAAGAGGCGCAGGATGTCGCAGATTTCGCCGCCTTACACCCTAAGCTGGTTCTGTCACAATGGATTTCGTTGATCGACAAGATCATTACCAAGCCCGCGGAGAGGAATGCACCGTCGCTCAACCAGTGCAATCTTAGGGAGGAAGTTGGGTCGGCGGCCTGGATCAGCGGCGTGTCCACGCGCAAGGCTTTCGCTCAGATCGACCAGGAGGAAACAGACCCCATTCTCAGCATCTCAACTCAAGCCGCCTGATCATGACCTCAGGCCATCCTATTTACAACACGTTGACGGACGTGCCCCCGCCCTGCATCGCAAACTTCATCGCCCGCTCAACAGAAATGTCGAAAGCTGTCTTGCTCATGGCCCAATGGATGTCAGAAGGGTACTTCTCAAGGTAACGATCCCGATAGCCTGGGCGGCAGATCACGCAGGCGTGGGCGATGAGCCGGTCATCCAGAACCAGCTGTTCCAGCTCTGAAAAATACGTTGCTTTCTTGCCCTCATCCTTTTTAGGGATCCAAATTTCCCTATTCCGGATCGGATCTTATTCCCATGAAACGCAGGGACTTCCCACTTTTCATAAAACGCCTTCACTTTCTTGGAGAGAGCATCAACGTCTTCAGACGCAACAATGACTCCTCCAAGTGCAAAGCTCAGCTCATGAGCCGGTGACGACGCGTTGGTCGCGCCCCTGCAAGTCGTTCGCGTTCCAAAGTCGTCCATGTAAAAGACGTATTTGCTGTTTAAACGGTCCTCGGGAGCCACTGCGTATCGATGCAATATATTGGAACAGGTAGAGGATCGAAACGCTACATGCGGGAAAATGTGCGGTCTTTTCTTCCCTGAAGGCTTAGCTTGAAAGCGAGGCCTGTGACATCCTTGATCTTAATGAAAACTCGCTTGAAGTGCTGTAGCAGTCAACGAGACATGGGCATCAAGCGGCGGGCGCAACTCAAACGCTTTCGGCTCACGCGAGAAGTTCCAGAAGCGGAACAAGCACCATTCCGACCGGCGCTCTTCGGCGACCGTCAGTTCATTGCGGGAAATGAAAAAGGGCGTGCGTTCCCAGCCGTTTGTCGTTTTCACCTCGATCAAACGCTCCTGTCCGTCCGGCGTGAAGCTGGCAATGTCGTACCCGGCGCCGTCGCCATCCTCTTCGGAAACCCACCGCACCTTGCGCGCCAGATCATCTCGTCCGGCCACTTTCAACGCGGACCGTTCGTGTACAACGACGCGCTCTTCTCCCGCACGTCCGAGGGCCCGGTTGCGTTCATCCCGGCCCGCCACGTCAAACTTTTTAGCGACATGCAACATCTGCTCCAGTTCCCGCGGCGGCGGCTGGTTAGACAGCGTCGGTGGCGGTCCAATCCAGATCTGCGCAGCCTCGCGCAATCCATTTGCTGATCGCGAGCCCGGCATCCGCCTAAGCCAGGTCGGGTTCCATGCCAACCAGCGCGCCACAGCATCGACCAAGGTCATCTGGAAATTGAACGCTGGCTTGTAGCCTGGGATCCAATCTTCGCCGAGCCCCTTCAGCACCGCACTGATATTCTGATGCTTGAACTCGATCGAGCCTTCCGTTCGACTCTGTAAAAGGGGCATCAAACTGCGCCGGTGCTGAGCCTTTTTGTACGGACGGCCCGCCATGTCCTCGGCCAGCATCGCGAAGTAATCCGCGACGATCAGGTCGTTTTCTGAATCTGTCCAGGACCCGTTTGACATGCTGCCAGGCTATGAGCAGAAAGTTTGTTTGTCATCAGAGATTTCTCGCGCTCATTCGCACCGTTTCGAAGAGCCACGCCGCCTTCGGGTGTCTCTGTTTGCTTCGATAGCAAACGAACCCGCCTCAACTGCGGTGTAACCCGGCTTCGCTTACCCAATGTAATCCAGTCAATTTTCGAGCCCGTCTCGATTTGGGTGAAGGGCGGGTGAAAAGAGACGCGGGCCGTTCAGAGACCAATTTCGTATCAGAGGCCAGTCTCCGAAAGTCGGATGGCTCCGCTAAACCCCTTTGAACCAAAAAGAAAAAAGGCCCACACTGGAGCCACGTCTCGGGTTGGCGAATGGAGAGTGGCGGAGGAGGTGGGATTCGAACCCACGGTGGAGTTACCCCCACGCCGGTTTTCAAGACCGGTACATTCGACCACTCTGTCACTCCTCCGGATGCGTGCCTTCTAGTTGCCCAAGTCGGTGAATTGAAGCGCTACCAAGTCGAAAATTTGATTTAGAACTTTTTTTGGCCAGAAAGTGCACCGCCATCTGTAATCGGGCTCGGCTGGCAGTTGGCAACAAATCAAAAGCAAGCGACTATTGGATTGAGGTGACCTGTGGCGATATGCCGCAACAACTGCAGCCGGGCATCAAGAGCCCATGAATGGGAGGTAGCAATATGAAGCCAAGAATTGGATTTATCGGTCTCGGAAATGTGGGTGGCAAGCTTGCGGGCAGCCTCCTTCGGAACGGATTTGAGCTTCTGGTTTCTGATCTGAACCCGGAGCGGGTCAAAGAGTTCTGCAACAGGGGAGCGCGTTCAGGCTCCACCGCCAAGGACATGGCAATGGATTGCGATATTGTAATCACCTGCCTGCCCAACCCGGCGGCCAGCTCCGAGGTCGTTGAGGGCAACAACGGGCTGCTTGAAGGTCTCTCCGAAAAAAAAATTTGGTGCGAGATGAGCACGACGGACGAAATGGAAGTGCTCCGGCTCGGCGAAGCGGTTGCCCGCACCGGTGCCATTCCGGTGGATTGCCCTGTCTCCGGAGGCTGCCATCGTGCGGCAACAGGCAATATCTCCATTTTTGCAGGTTGTGACAGGCCCACATTCGAAAAGGTGCTGCCGGTGCTGACAAAACTGGGGCGCAGAATCCTCCACACCGGACCGCTTGGATCCGCATCGGTTCTCAAGGTTCTTACAAACTACCTTGCCACTGCAAATTTGGTCAGCATCTGCGAAGCCCTTGCAACAGCAAGTCTTGCCGGCCTTGACATGCGCAAGACCTACGAAGCCATTCGGATTTCGTCCGGGAACTCCTTCGTTCACGAGACAGAGGGCCAAGTCATTCTAAACGGCAGCAGGGACATCAACTTCACCATGGATCTGGTTGTCAAGGATTTGAGCCTGTTTCAGGCGGTGGCCCAGCGTGTGGGCGCGCCATTGGAACTGTCGCCGCTGCTGCTGGACATCTTCAGCGATGCTGAAGCGAGATATGGCAGCCGGGAGTGGTCGCCCAATGTTATCAAGCGGTTGGAGGAAGCGACCGGAATTAAGGTGGAGGCGGCAGGATTTCCGGCAGAGATCGTTGACAATGAACCTGAAACTGAGGGGCATGAAGTGGTGAACCGAGCCGAAAATCGTTGACGTTGCAAGACGAACCGGCCGAGTTTGGCAAAGAGGTTTTCCAGTTTGGTCGGTTCGTGTAGTGTCCGGCCTCACTGCCTATTGATATTATTAATCGAAAGGACTGTCCGAATGTCAAGAACAGGAAGCAAGCTGTTGCTCGCAGGCGCGGCCTCCTTGCTGGCCACCGCCTCAGTGCACGCACAGGAATTCACATTCAAGCTGCACCATTTGCTCGGGGAACTCTCTCCGGCACACCAGAACATGCTCGCTCCGTGGGCCAAGCAGGTCGAGGAGAATTCGGGGGGACAAGTCAAGATCGAGATATTTCCGGCGATGTCGTTGGGCGGACGTCCACCTGAACTCATCAGTCAAGCGCGGGACGGAGTCGTTGACATTGTTTGGACCGTTAATGGCTATACGCCTGGACTGTTTCCAAAGTCAGAGGTCATGGAACTGCCATTCGTTTATGTGAATGATCCCGTGGCAACCAATCTTGCCCTTTATGACATGTTCGAGAGTGAACTTCGCGACGAATATGCCGGAGTAGAGGTGATGTTCCTTCATGTGCATGCCGGGCAGGCGATCCACATGCGCAACAAGGACGTGCGCAAGCCGGCCGATTTGGAAGGGTTGACAATGCGGATCCCAACCCGCACCGGTGCTTGGATAATTGAGGCGCTCGGTGCCAGCCCAGTGGCAATGCCGGTTCCAGATTTGCCGCCGGCGCTCCAGAAGGGAACCGTTGATGGTGCCTTCATTCCTTGGGAAATCATCCCGCCGCTCAAGATTCAGGAACAAACGGAATACCAGATTGAGGGCCACGATAAGTCCAGGTTCGGCACAACCACATTTCAGGTATCGATGAACAAGGATCGATGGAACAGTTTGCCTGACGACATCCAGAAGGCCTTTAAGGATGCTTCCGGACGTGAATGGTGGGCCGAGGTCGGAAGACGTTGGCGTGCCGCTGACGAAGTTGGAATCAAGATCGCGGTTAACTCGGGAAACACGCATGTCACTTTGACCGAGGAGGAAACTGCTGCGTTTGCCGAAGCTCTTGAGCCGGTTGTCCAACGTTGGATTGATGAGGTTACGGCAAGCGGGATCGACGGTGCAGCCCTTGTTGAGAAGGCACGCAGCCTGATTGCACAAAACAGCCAGTAATGGCTGAACAAGGCATGAAGTGCGACCGCGCCGGAATATCCGGCGCGGTCGGTTTTGCTGTTGATGGCTGGGCATTGGCTGGCGGCTGTGTGTTGCTTCTTGTTGTTGGCGTGAATGTTGTCTCGGTCATCGGCAACATTTTCTGGAAACCGTTTCCCGGAGATTTTGAACTGACCGAGATTGGCGTTGCCATCGGCGCATTTTCCTTTCTTCCGTACTGTCAACTTCACGGTACCAATGTAACGGCTGACATTTTTACATCGCGTGCATCACCGCGCTGGCTCTCGGCATTCGGCTCGTTGGCCTCATTTGCCGCACTTCTCATCGCCGGCCTGCTGCTTTGGCGCATGTATGAAGGTATGCTCAGCCAAAGAGAATACGGCTATACAACTGCGATCCTGCAATTTCCGATCTGGATTGCTTATGTTCCAATACTCGTTTCACTCGTTCTGCTGCTGGGGGCGGCAGTTCTGACGCTGTTTGAGGGCACAAAAGGCCAAAACACCCCAAGAGCGCTCTGATGGACCCAATTCTCATTGGCTTGGGGGGATTGGCAGCGTTACTTGCGCTGATTGCCATCCGCATGCCCATCGCGCATGCAATGATAGTCGTCGGCGGCGGCGGGGTGATGGTCCTCAACGGTCCTGCGCTTGTGCTGAGCCAATTGAAGACGCTCGCATACGGACAGTTTTCGTTTCATGGCCTGTCTGTGGTCCCGATGTTCATCTTGATGGGGGCACTCTCGGCAAGGACCGGCCTGTCAACTGCGCTCTTCAGAGCTGCCAATGCCTGGCTTGGGTGGCTGCGGGGCGGGACCGCCATGGCTGCAATCGCGGCTTGCGCCGGATTTGGTTCAGTGTGCGGTTCGTCCTTGGCGACCGCAAGCACGATGGGACGGATTGCCCTGCCGGAACTCAAAAGATTCAATTATTCAGGTGCCTTGGCAACCGGATCACTGGCAGCTGGCGGTGTTTTGGGCATCCTCATCCCACCTTCGGTTGTACTCATAATCTATGCTGTCATAGTTGAAGCCAACATCGTTTCAATGTTCCTGGCGGCCATGGTCCCGGGATTGCTGGCGGTTGTTCTCTTCATACTTACGATTGCCGCGTATGTTCTTGTGGTTCCTTCGGCAGGGCCCCGAGGCGGCTCGACGGAACGTAAGGAATTTGTTGCAGCCACAATCGGCATTCTTCCTGTGGTTGTCATCTTCGGACTGGTTCTCGGCGGCATCTATGCCGGCTACTACAATCCGACTCCGGCAGCATCGGTCGGGGTTTTCCTCGTATTGCTCTATGGACTGGTGCGCCGCCAGATAAATTTATCGGTACTTGCGGCAACAATCAGGGAGACGGCTGGGTCAACCGGGATGATATACCTCATCCTGTTTGGCGCGGAGTTGATGAAGATATTCCTGTCCAGGGCAGGATTGCCACAGGCCACAGCGGCATTCGTAGTCGAATCAGGCATGCAGCCGATGCTGGTTATGGTTGTGTTGTTGGTGGCCCTGATTGCCCTTGGCTGCCTATTGGACAGCCTCTCAATGATTCTGCTCATCGTTCCGTTTTTTTGGCCGGTTCTGGTTGAAGCCAATGGAGGACTCTATCAGGGCGGAGAAGGTTCCGGTTTTGGCATGAGCACGGAGGATCTCAAGATTTGGTTTGGGATTCTGGCGTTGATTGTTGTCGAATTGGGGCTGATCACGCCGCCGGTTGGATTGAACGTATTTGTCATCTCTGCACTGGCCAAGGACGTTCCAATGATCGAAACATTCCGGGGTGTGGCCCCATTCTTCCTGGCTGAACTCCTAAGGGTCGGCATTCTTCTCCTGTTTCCCGCCTTGACACTTTGGTTGCCACATTTGCTAAGTGGCTGAAATCGGATGGCTTGCTGAGAATGGCCACTGCAATGACCAATGAAGACACCGGAATTTCACTGACGGCGGGAGGAGCGTTGCTCTGCTGTCTGCACCGATTGGGGATTGAGCATGTCTTCGTGAATTCCGGTACGGATTTCCCGCCGGTGATCGAGGGTCTTTTGGAGGCAAGGGAACAGAATCTCAACCTTCCGAAACTGCTGACAATTCCACACGAACACGCAGCACTCGGAATGGCGCATGGGCATTATCTGATTTCGGGTAAGCCACAAGCGGTCATGCTCCACACAAATGTCGGCTTGGCCAACGGATCGGCGGGTGCGATCAACGCCGCCTGCGAACACATTCCGATACTGATCATGTCCGGCCGGACCCCGATTAGCGAGGGGGGCCGCTTCGGCGCAAGGACCGTACCGATTGGTTGGGGCCAGGAAATGCGCGATCAAGCGGCCCTGGTCCGGGAGGCCTGCAAATGGGACTACGAGTTGCGCTATCCCGAACAGGTCGCGGGACTTGTTGACCGAGCGACGGCAATTGCATGCTCAACCCCAAAAGGCCCTGTTTATTTGGCGCTTCCAAGAGAGGTTTTGTGCGAAAGAACAAAAATCGAATTCCCCGATCCGGCAGCGAACATTTCGATCATGCCATCGCGTGGCGCAGCAAATCCGGAAGATGTTGCCAAGCTGGCGGAATGGATCGCAGGTGCAAGAAACCCACTGATCATTGCCCAAAGGGGGGCAGGGGACGACGCAAGCTTCCGCAAGTTTGCCGATTTGGTCGAGGACTGGTCGATCCCTGTTTCAACCTGGTGGGCAACCTCGCTCGCGATCGCGAGCGATCACCCATGCCATGTCGGGGCGGATCCGGGGCCGTGGCTGGAGAATGCCGACCTCGTGATCATCCTGAATTCGCTCGCGCCGTGGTGCCCGGACATGCACCGACCCAATCCTGAAGCCAGGATCGTCAACATTGGGCCGGATCCGATCTTCAGCAGGTTCCCGGTCAGGAACTTCAGATCGAACCTGTCAATCATCGGTGAACTGTCCCAGGTCATTCCTGCACTGGCGGATGAACTCGGTTCTCCGGACGGCAAACGTCCGGAATTGCGTCGTCGGCTTGCAGCGGTATCGGCAAGAGCTGTCTCTTGCCGCAGCGCAGATGTTGAACGAGCAATTTTGATGCCGGACGGTGGAATTAGCCGTGATTGGGTTTCGCTCTGCCTTGGGAAAGCGTTGGAGCATATGGAATCGTCGGTATTCTCCGAGTTGGGAGTCAGGTTGGGCCTCCTGTTGCGCAGAAGTAGGAATTCTTGGTTCCAAGAGCCTCATTCCGGCGGATTGGGTTGGTCGTTTCCTGCTGCATTGGGCGCACAACTTGCGGATCCGGCGCGCGTTTGCGTGGCGACAATGGGGGATGGTTCCTACATGTTTTCGAATCCCGTTGTTTGCCACCAGATTGCCGAGTCTCTGCGTTTGCCGGTTCTGACTGTAGTTCTGAACAACGGCGAATGGGGTGCGGTCAGGGAGTCGGTGGTGGGGCTCTATCCGGGCGGAAGGGCCTCCAAGGCCAACTCTGTTCCGCTTACATCCCTGCGGCCAAGCCCCGACTACGTCATGGTCGCAAAGGCCAGTCGCACCTGGGCCAGACGGGTGGAAGTTGCAGAACAGTTGGAGCCCGCCCTGCACGCAGCACTCCAGGTGGTAACCGACGAGCGGAGACCGGCAATGGTAGAGGTGCTTACAGTTCCCGACTGAACGAAGGGGAAGCTGTTCAGTAAGGCAGTCCGGTATAGTTTTCGGCCAGCAATGCCCGCCCGTTGACCGTATCGCGGATGTGGGTAAATTCCGTATCCTGAATGCGCCGCTCGAATTCGCTGGCATCCGGAATTCTGTGCAAAAGGTTTGTCATCCACAGGCTGAAGCGCATCGACTTCCAGACTCGGGCCAGCGCGGATTCGGAATAGCATTTCAACTTTCTGCCATCTCCGGACCTATATTCTTCAATCAGGGCATCGTGCAGATAGTGGACATCGGAAAAAGCCAGGTTCAACCCCTTTGCACCGGTGGGTGGCACAATGTGCGAAGCGTCCCCGCAAAGGAACAACCTTCCAAAACTCATTGGTTCGCTAACGAAGGTTCTGATTGGCGCAATGGATTTTTCAACGACCTTTCCTGTTTCGAGACATTCCGCAATGCTATCCGGGAGACGGCGCCTGAGTTCCGTCCAGAATCGATCCGCACTCCAATCATCTGCGTTTTCGGAATTTGGAACTTGAATGTAGTATCTGGAAAGTAATGGATTGCGCATAGACGCCAATGCAAATCCCCTGCCGGATCTAGAATAGATCAATTCGTCATTGACGGGAGGCGATTCAGACAAAACGCCCAGCCACCCGAACGGATAGGATTTTTCAAATTGTTTCCTGGCACCTGCGGGAATGCTTTCACGGCTCACGCCGTGAAACCCGTCACACCCGGCAATGAAATTGCATGCAATGCTGTAGTTGAGTCGACCCCGGTCGAATGTCACCGAAGGGTTTGCAGTGTCAATGCCGTGCAGTCGGACATTCCCGGCCTCATGAACAATCGGCACCCCGTCCGAATCGAGCGCCTCGTAGAGGTCGCGCGTAACCTCGGTCTGACCGTAAACGGTTACCGATTTGCCGACCAACTCCGCAAAGTCGATCCGGAAGTGGCCGTTTTCGTCCGAAAGAAGACAACCGCCATGAACCAGCCCCTCCTCGTGCAACCGCTGCGATACACCAGCCTCGCGCAACTGGTCGACGCTTCCCTGTTCGAGCACGCCGGCGCGAATCCTGGAGAGCACGTATGGCCTCGACCTTCGTTCAAGGATCACGCAATCCATGCCGTCCCGTGTCAATTTTCGCGCCAGCAGCAATCCTGCTGGCCCGCCACCAACAATGACCACTCTCACGCGCTTTGGCACGACTTGGTTCGACAACATGTTCGCTCAACTCAACTGCGGATGGAAACTCCAAGAATTGGAGAGTAAACTGGTTGCTATTCGGATTGAAGACCAATCCGATACTGCAGATCAAAGGATCAAGGGATGTCCGGAGGACCGAGATTTCGTGCCGACCATGTCGGCAGCCTGCTGCGGCCGCGGAAACTGGCGCAAATGCGCATGGCTGTGGCCAATGGGGATGGAAACGAGGCCGACCTCAGGGCGATTGAGGACGAGGAGATCTCGGCGGTGGTCGGGATTCAGGAGGAAATCGGCCTCAAGGCGGTAACCGACGGCGAATTTCGGAGATCATTCTGGCACTACGATTTCATGGGAATGTTGACGGGATTTGAGTTGGAGGAGCGTGAGGAAGGCATACAGTTCGCCGGAGTGAAGCTTCGGCCGGTCTTTCCGGTGATCCGGGGCATCCTGGACTTTCCAGACGATCATCCCATGCTTGAGCATTTCAAGCACGTTGCCAAAATTTCCTCGGTGACGCCGAAGATATCAATTCCGGGACCAAGTTGTTGTCATTTCAGGGTTGGACTGGAGGATATTCATCCCCGCCGCTACCGCGATGCTGAAGTTCTGATGGCGGATATCGCACGGACCTACCGCAAGGCGGTTCGGGCGTTCTATGATGCAGGTTGCCGCTATCTCCAGATGGACGACATCTTCTTTGCCTATCTGTGCGACCCGAAGCACCGGAAGAGCAAGGCCGAACTTGGTCAGGACCCGGATTGGTTGATCGGGAAGTACTCATGGATGATGCATGAGGCAATTCGCGACCGTCCAACGGATATGACGATCGCAATGCACATGTGCCGCGGGAACTTCCGTTCAACCCATGCTGCGGAGGGCGGTTACGATCCGGCCGCTGACGCCGTGTTCAACCAGACCGGAGTTGACGTGTTTTTCATGGAATACGACACGCAGAGGGCTGGCGGCATTGAGCCATTGCGACTCCTCTCAAAGGGTAACCAGCGCGTTATGCCGGGCTTTATCACCACAAAATCGGGTCACCTTGAATCAATCGACGAAATCAGGCGGAAAATCGACAAAGCTTCAAGAATTGCGGACATTGATCAACTTGGAATAGCGCCACAATGCGGTTTTGCTTCGACCGAGGAGGGAAACGAACTCTCAGAAGATGAGCAATGGCGCAAACTGGAATTGGTGGTCCGGGTTGCGGACAAGGTCTGGGGCGAAATCTGATGTGCGCTGGCAAATCTCTCCAGGAAGTGGCAACGGATTCGGATTAACTCCATTGACTCCTTTGGGGACGGGTCACTTGTCGGGCTTTACTTCCATTTAATTGAACAACCCATTGAAGGAACTTGATTCTCTGGACCCTTTCCGGACTCTGCAATCGCCAACATGGCGTTGCGCAATTCCCGAATGGTTGCTCCATCCGGTCGGCCGGATCCGGCGCTGTCGAGACGGCCCCGATACTGAAGTTCAAGCGCCGAATTGAACCCAAAAAAATCTGGAGTGCATTCTGCGCCGTAGTCGCGAGCAACAGACTGAGTCTCATCGTGCATATAGGGAAAGCAGAAATTGTGCTCACGAGAGAAGTTTTTCATGTTCTCAAAGGAATCCTCTGGATGACTGCGCGCGTCATTGGCACAAATTGCAGCAACTCCGATCCCCGAATCCTGAAGCACCTTGGCATCGGCCACGATTCTTTCGATTGCTGAAACAACATACGGGCAATGGTTGCAGATGAACATTATCAGGACACCGTTTGGTCCCTTTGCAGAATCGAGCGTTACCTTTGATCCGTCCGTGGAAGGCAAGCTGAAGTTGGGTGCCTCCCGGCCAAAATCACATACGGTGGTGTTCACAGCCATATCCAGCTCCTTTCAAGATACTGTTTGTTAGCAGGGGCGCTTCCATGTGTCGGCACAAGCCGTCAATGACGCCCTGGTGGCAATTTCAATGCATTCCTGATCGTTTCCATGTTTTTCCGGAGATCCGGCTTCCGACCAGCTTCGCCTGCTGCGTAAACAGCTGAACCGGCAACAAGGACGTTGGCTCCCGCTTCGAACGCTGCCGGTGCGGTTTTGTGCGAAATCCCGCCATCCACCTGCAGGTGGATGGGCCTGTCGCCGATCATTTCGGCAACTTCCCTGATCTTCTCCAATTGGCCAGTGATGAAGTCCTGCCCACCAAATCCTGGGTTTACGGTCATGACGCAAACGAGATCGACCAAATCAAGGAGATGCCTCAGCGAATTTGCCGGTGTTGACGGATTGAGTGCAATTCCGGCCGCAACTCCTTGGTTTTGCACTTCCTGGAGTGTCCGGTGCGCATGATCGCCCGCCTCCACGTGGACAGTTATTCGGTCTGCTCCGGCCTGAGCAAATGACTTGATGAAGGGATCGACCGGGCTGATCATGAGGTGAACATCCATAACAGTCTTGATGTGCGGACGGATGGCGGCGCATAGCCCGGCACCGAATGTCATGTTGGGCACGAAATGACCGTCCATGACATCGACATGTATCCAATCTGCGCCTGCGTTTTCCAACGCTTCGCATTCGATCCCAAATTTGGAGTAGTTCGCGCTCAGGATCGACGGTGCAATGACAACTTTTCGTTTGGTCATCCGGAACGGACCCCCGGCAAATTGCGGGGCGTGGGAAGGAATGCAACCGGGTAAGGGGTTGTCACCAGAGGTGTGCCTTTTGGGTTCATTTGTTCACCCGGTTTTCGATGAGGTCGTCAACGACGGCAGGGTCGGCCAAGGTTGAGGTGTCGCCAAGGGATCCGTAATCGTTCTCGGCAATCTTGCGAAGGATACGTCGCATGATCTTGCCGGAGCGGGTTTTGGGCAAACCCGGTGCCCATTGGATCATGTCCGGCTTGGCAATTGGACCGATCTCCTTCCTGACCCAAAGTTCAAGCTCCCGACGCAGTTCATCCGAGGGTGAATTGCCTCCCATCAGCGTTACATAGGCGTAGATGCCTTGACCCTTGATGTCGTGCGGGTAGCCAACGACCGCAGCTTCGGCAATCTTTGGATGTGCCACAAGTGCGCTTTCAACTTCTGCCGTTCCCATCCTGTGTCCGGAAACATTCAGGACATCATCGACGCGACCGGTGATCCAGTAATATCCATCACTGTCGCGTCGACATCCGTCGCCGGTGAAGTAGGTGCCCTGATATTGCTGGAAATATGTTTCCATGAAGCGTTGGTGGTCGCCATATACGGTTCGCATCTGTCCCGGCCAGCTCTCTTTGATGCAGAGCACGCCTTCGGCCTCCTGTGATTCAATCTCCTTTCCCGTTTCCGGCTCAAGGATTGCCGGAACAATTCCAAAGAAAGGTCGCGTCGCAGAACCCGGTTTGGTCGGCACCGCTCCGGGCACCGGCGTGATCAGATGGCCGCCTGTCTCCGTTTGCCACCAAGTGTCAACGATCGGGCAGCGGCCCTGACCGACAACCATGTTGTACCACTTCCATGCTTCGGGGTTGATGGGTTCGCCCACGGTGCCAAGTGTGCGGATGGCCGAGAGGTCGCAACCCTCAACCCATTGATCGCCAAGTCCCATAAGGGCACGAATGGCGGTAGGTGCGGTATAAAACTGGTTTACCCGATGCTTCTCGCAGACCTGCCAAAATCTTGACGCATCGGGATAGGTGGGCACACCTTCAAACATCAGAGTCGTGGCACCGTTCGCCAATGGTCCGTAGACTATGTAGCTGTGCCCAGTAACCCAACCGACATCGGCGGTACACCAGAACACGTCGCCTTCATGATAGTCGAAAACGACCTCATGCGTCAGCGAGGCATAAACAAGGTAGCCGCCGGAGGTGTGAACAACTCCCTTGGGTTTCCCGGTTGATCCCGAGGTGTAGAGGATGAACAGCGGATCCTCTGCATTCATGGATTCACATGCGCAATCCGACGACACCTCCTTGGAGATTTCTGTGTAATTGAAATCTCGCCCATCTTGGCAATTGATTTCGGCGCCGGTGCGCTGAACCATGAGGCATTTGACGGTTTCCGGACATTGCGAGAGCGCAAGATCGGTGTTGTGCTTCAAAGCTGTGTTTCGGCCGCCACGAGGCGCTTCGTCCGCGGTAATCACAATTTTGGCGTCGCAGTCATTGATTCGGCTTGCCAACGCCTCGGGACTGAAACCGGCAAAGACGATCGAATGCACTGCACCAATTCGTGTGCAGGCCAGCATTGCGTACGCTGCTTCGGGAATCATCGGAAGGTAGATCACAACCCGATCGCCCTTGCCGATGCCAAGCTTCTTCAGGACATTTGCCATCCGGCAAACTGATTCGTGAAGTTCGCGGTAGGTTACGTGTCTTGCTTGGCCGGTTGGATCGTCCGGCTCCCAAATGATGGCGGTCCGATCGCCACGGTCGGACAAGTGTCTGTCAACACAGTTTTCCGAAACGTTCAATTGACCATCTTCGTACCATTTGATCGAAACATCCGGGAATTCGAAATTGACATTTCGAACCTTTGTGAATGATTTTCTCCAAGTGATCCTGTCGGCGGCGCGAGCCCAGAAACCTTCCGGATCCTTGTGGAACTGGGTGTTCCACTCTTCATATTTCTTTGGATCCACATGAGCCTTTGCCATGAATTCCGGGCTGGGTTGGTAGAATTCGTTCATCATTTTCGCCAATCATCTGAAACGAAGCCACGTCGGTGACCATTCGCAAGGCAATGCGCCTTGGCACACTGTTCGGGTAACGATACTAAACCAATTCGCTGACGAAATTAAAGTGCGACCGTCGATGTTCAGTGAATTCACATTTGAGCTTTTTCATTGGTTTGCGGAACAACGAAACGTCCGAGATCTGATGGAATTGAAGGGATTTCCGGCAGTCTGACTTGTGGCATCAATCTGCATCCCATATGCGCCTTCCTGGCCGTTAGGTCGCAAATGTTGCCGGATAGAGTCCGGATTTTAGTTCCTTAACGGCAGTTTCTGCAATGGGCACGGCACCTTGTGCGAGGTTTCGCAGATCCTCTTTCGCTGTGGATGCAACTCTTTGTGGCGCTCTCCAAAAATGCGTTTGGAGCCTTAATCCTGTTCTGCCGTTCCGTTGGTTGTGGCAACGGTTGCAGGCCGCAAGCCGACATGCACTTGAATGATCGACGTGAAGGTGGAAGTTGAGGAGGTTACGATGTCCGCTTCATTTTTTGGAACGCATTATCTTGGCACATACACCGATTGTCGTGTCGACAACCCGTCAGTAAAGGAGTCATGAATTGGAGCCAAAATCAGGCTTGCATGCAGCTAAATTCAGTTCCGAATTCTGCCGGCACTGCCAATTGTGATCTCGAATTATCTTGAACATCCGAGAAGAATGCGGTGAAACAGGATCTTTTGATAATTTCACAAAACAGTTTTATTTTAACATGTTATAGCGAACAATGAAAAAAGCAGCAACCAGATTGACCAATCAGTTTCCAAGGGTGGGGCAGGAATGACGGAGCGTCATGGAAGGAGCGCTTTCGCCAATCCGGGAAAGTCGGACTACCCTGCGATTTACCATGCCGGCGACCGGGCATTGCTTGTTAAATTTGGAAATCGCCATTCTGAGAGCACGAGCCGAGCGGTCCTGGCATTTGACGCTGCTTTGCGATCTGCCCCAATTGGGGTTGTCGAAACAGCACCCACCATGCGATCGGTATTGATTGCGTTCGATCCTCTGCAACTTAAGCCCGGCTTGTTGATTGATTGGTGCGAGGCACTTCTGAGTTCGCGGGATTGGTATGGTGCCGACAATAAAATTGATGGGAAACGCTGGATCATGCCGGCGGTATACGGAGGTGCTGCCGGGCCCGATCTCAAGGAACTCGCGGTTCTTGCAGGTACGACGCCGGAGCAGGTCGTCAGGTTGCACACCGAAATCGAACTTACCGTCCTCTGCCTTGGTTTTTCACCGGGGCTGGCCTATTTGGCTGAATTGCCTGACCCTTTCAAGGTTCCCAGACGCAGCTCATTCGGAAGTCCGGTCAGTGCCGGATCGATTCTTGTTGCAAACCGGCAAACGGTTTTGCCGGCAACTCCCATCCCTACCGGCTGGAGATGCATCGGGCGGACACCAGCCAGAACTTTCTTGCCCAACACGTCCAATCCGTTTGTGCTGTCGCCGGGCGACAAGGTTCGTTTTGTCCAAATAACCGAAGCGGAGGCCCAACGGTTCGATCAACGGAAATTTCTCGAGGAACATGGGATTGAACGGACTTGAAATCCTGGAGTTGTCTCCCGGTGTTACAATTCAGGATCGCGGCAGATCCGGGTTTCGGCGTTTTGGTGTTACCGGAGGTGGCGCCATGGACAAGTTCGGCCTCGCCGAAGGGCAATTGCTGCTGCACAATGATGCCGATGACGCCGCCTTGGAGATGTTTGCCGTTGGTGGCGTGTTCCGCTCAGAGGATCGAATGACCATTGCCACCTCCGGTGCTGAGATGGAAATTTCTGTGAACGGGCGACCGGTGCGTTGGAGATCCACAATTGAACTTGCAAGGGAGGATTTGCTGGAGATTGGCAGAGCGACCGTCGGCGTTTTCGGTTACCTTCATTTGCCGGGAGGCATTGATGGGCCTGTCGTTCTGGGATCGCGGTCGACGCATGAGCCGTCGGGGTTGGGGTGGATACTTGAACCCGGGGACAGGCTGCGCCCAAATTCCGCTCGGCGCCCGCATCAACAGCAGCAACTGCCAACGCCAAAATATTTTTCGGGGCGAACCATACGGATCATGGATGGTCCGCAATCCCACTTGTTTCGTGAGCAAGACCGAAGGGCGATCGTTTCAACTGAGTTTACAGTTTCCGGTAAGCGGAATCGGATGGGAATCGGGTTGGATTTTGAAGGTGGGCCAATTGCTGCACATGCAGGACTTGCAATTGCATCTGATGCGATTGTGCCTGGGGACATTCAGGTTTCGGGCGACGGGCTTGTTACGGTCTTGATGGCCGACAGTCAGCCGATGGGCGGCTATCCAAGAATTGCAAGCGTCATCACTGCGGACCAACATGTTCTTGCCCAGTTTCCGCCTGGCACAGTATTCCGCATGGAGAGAATTGAACCCAAAGAAGCCGTGGAAGCGCTGGCGCAACTGGAAGATCAGCTGTCAAGCCTTGCGGGTGAGGTCGAACCGGTTGCCAGGGATACTGCAAGCATGACGAATCTATTAAGCTATTCGATGATCAGTGGAGTGGTGAAAGGCGACGAAGAACATGAAGATTGACCTCAATTCGGATCTTGGCGAAAGTTTTGGCGCATGGCGGAAAGGCCATGACAACGAGATTCTTGGAATAGTGACGTCGGCAAACATTGCCTGCGGATTTCATGCCGGCGACCCGCTCGAAATGCGACGAACTTGCCGGACCTGCGTCGCAAACGGCGTAGGTATCGGGGCACATCCAGGTTTTCGGGATTTGGCCGGATTCGGGCGAAATGAGATTTTTGGCTTGAGCGAGGAAGAACTCAAGTCAATGATCAACTATCAAATTGGGGCACTCAGGGCGATTGCCAAGGTCGAGCATGGTGAGCTTCGCCACGTCAAGATGCATGGCGCCTTGGCGAACATGGCGAGTCGCGATCAGGTTCTGGCCGACATTTTGGTGGCTGCCGTATTGGAGACGGATCCGGAATTGACGATCATGACGATTGCGGCCACCTGCCTGCAAACGGCGGCGGAAAATCATGGTGCGAAGTTCGTATCTGAGGTGTTTGCGGATAGGGCGTATGAGGATGACGGCACACTGGTTCCACGCAGCAATCCTCAGGCGATGATCAGGGATCCCCAAGAATGCGCCGATCATGTGCTGAAAATGGTCGAAACCGGGGCAATTACCTCAGTCAATGGAAGAAGGATATCCATCACGCCGGAAACTGTCTGTGTCCATGGCGACACCAAGGGCGCCGTCGCCATCGCCGCGGCTGTTCGCGAAAGGTTGGATGGCGCCGGAATTTTGGTTGAGAGATTCTAAGATCTTTGGATCGGCACGTCGCCGCTCAAATTCAAATCGCCTGTTTGGGATTTACGCTTTCGGTTGAACTTCCTCGTCATGTTCGGCCGGTTCTGTTGAATCGGAAGTTTCAACCTTGTCTTCAGATTCGCCATCTTCGGCTGCACTCTCATCCGCAGTGTCATCGGCTGCATCCATTTCGGTTTCCTCTTCGTCATCAGCGTCTACTGAAGATGAAACAGACAGGCCTTGAGCCTGCAGTGAAGCCTCCTCTGTGGATCGGGCGACGTTGACGTTAACGGATACCTCAACTTCAGGGTGCAACTCGATTGCGACATCGTGCATGCCGAGTTCCTTGATTGGTCGAACCAGTTGGATTTGCTGTCTCAGCAAACTCACCCCGTCCTCTTCCGCTGCCTGCCAGATGTCCCGTGCGGAAACCGAACCATACAACGAACCTGTTCCCGAAGCAGAACGGATGATTATGAAATTCCTTCCTGACAACTTTTCGGCGACGCTCTCCGCTTCCTTGCGCAATTCCAGATTGCGGGCCTCAAGTTCGGACCTTCGATTCTCAAATACCTTCTGGTTGTCTGCTGTGGCCCGCAGGGCCTTTCCTTCGGGCAGTAGAAAATTGCGGGCATACCCGGCCTTAACGCGAACGACATCACCCATCTGTCCAAGCTTTGCCACGCGTTCGAGTAGTATGACTTCCATTTCTGGCTCCTACTTGACCGCATAGGGAAGCAGGGCAAGAAATCTGGCCCTTTTGATTGCCCTGGCCAACTCTCTTTGTTTCCTTGCCGACACTGCCGACATTCGGCTTGGAATCATCTTTCCGCGCTCGGATACAAATTTCTGGAGCAGCTTGACATCCTTGTAGTCAATGTTCGGCGCATCAGTGCCGGAAAATGGGCAAACCTTTTTGCGCCGAAAGAAAGTCCTCTTGTTCATGATTGTCCTCGAATTGACAGTTTCATCCGACCGGCGGCGAAGCCGTTTTCGGTCAGGATCTTTGCATCATTGGGGTTGGATCGTCCGAGTGTCTGTCCACCTTGATGGTCATGACCCGCAGGATATCTTCATGCAGACGCATGAGCCGCTCCATTTCCGTAACGGCCGCTTTCGGCGCGTCTGTCCGGAGGAACATGTAGTGTCCCTTGCGGTTCCGGTTGATCTTGTAGGCCATTTTGAGGAGGCCCCAGCTTTCCGTTCCGATCACGGTTCCGCCGTTTTCGGTCAGAATTGAACTGAAATGCTCCACCAGTCCATGGGCCTGCGAATGGGAGAGATCCTGGCGACCAATGAACACATGCTCATAAAGAGGCATTATTTGCTGTCCTGTCCTGCTGACTTCATTGCGTGGTTGTTTGACATCCGCAGCCACGCGCGAGGGGTCCGCAAACTCTGTACTTACGCGGAAGACGAGGCGTTATACTTTCCGTCTGGACAAATGCAAGCTAAAGCCGCAATTTTTGCTCACCCGATTTTCCCGGGATTCTGCGAGCATTGCGCAGAAGCAGCGGGATTTGCTGTGCAGGGAGGAAAGTATTGGCCAAAGCACTGGTGTTTCCGGGACAAGGGTCGCAATTTGTCGGCATGGGCAAAGCGTTGGCCTTGGCTTATCCGAATTCGCGGCAAGTGTTTGAAGAGGTGGACGAGGCGCTTGGTGAGAAACTCTCGGAAGTGATCTGGGAAGGCGACATGGACACGCTCACATTGACCAGAAATGCTCAACCGGCATTGATGGCGACTTCGATGGCCGCGTTGAACGCCCTTGAAGCGGAGGGTGTCGCACTCGACAAGATCTCATTGGCAGCCGGGCACAGTCTCGGCGAATACAGTGCCCTTTGCGCTGCGGGATCCATGTCATTGGACACTGCAGCCCGCCTTCTGCGAATCAGGGGAGAGGCGATGCAGGATGCTGTTTCGCCGGGTAGAGGTGCGATGGCGGCGATAATTGGCTTGGGGATTGAGGAAGTTTCCGACATTGCCAAGGAAGCGTCAAAGATAGGCATCTGCGAAGCGGCAAATGACAATGATCCAAAACAGGTTGTCGTTTCCGGTCAAAAGGCGGCGGTGGAGGCGGCAACTGAGATTGCGAAGAGCAGAGGGGCACGGCGCGCGATAATTCTTCCCGTATCTGCCCCATTTCACTGCACTCTTATGGAGCCGGCCGCTCAAAGGATGCGCTCTGCGCTTGACGAGTCGGAAATTCTTGAGGCCAGGTTTCCGGTGATCTCAAATGTGCGCGCTGAACCGATGACGTTCCCGTCGGAAATTGTTGATGCGCTGGTCAGGCAAATCACCGGAATGGTGAGGTGGAGGGAATCGGTCAATCTATTGGCAAAATCAGGTATGGTGCATGCCTTGGAGATCGGGCCCGGCAATGTCCTGACTGGACTAATCAGGCGCACCGAACGTGAAATCAACTGCAGTCCGGTCGGCAATCCCGATCAGGTACGCAATGCCGCACTGCTCTGGACGGATGTGGAATGAATGCTTGAACTTGATGGAGTGAATGCTCTCGTTACGGGAGCATCCGGTGGAATTGGCGGAGCAATCGCAAGATCCCTTGCGGCAGGCGGTGCCAAGGTGGCGGTATCGGGGACGCGAGCCGAAAAATTGGAACAATTGGCCGATGAAATTGGCGCTGCCGCCGTGCCGATTGTCTGTAACCTCCTTGACCGTGAATCGGTTGCCGAACTGCCAAAGCGGGCGGTTGAAGCTTTGGGGTCGATCGAAATTCTTGTGAACAATGCCGGCATTACAAGAGACGGCCTGCTGCTGCGCATGCCCGACAGTGATTGGCAGCGGGTGCTGGAGGTGAACCTCTCGGCGGCAATGATTCTAAGTCGCGGCGTCCTGCGGGGCATGATGAAGGCCAGATGGGGACGAATCGTCTATGTCTCATCGGTTGTTGGCCACACCGGCAACCCCGGTCAGGTAAACTACGCGGCCGCCAAGGCCGGATTGACTGGAATGGCAAAATCGCTGGCCAGTGAGGTTGCCAACCGGGGGATCACGGTAAACCTCGTTGCTCCGGGATTTGTGGATACCGAAATGACGTCAGGATTGAAGGAAGAACAGAAGTCCGCACTGTTGTCGAGGATTCCCATCGGAAGGATGGGTGGCCCGGATGAGATTGCCGCCGCCGTTCGTTTTCTTGTGTCAAAGGAAGCCTCTTACGTTACCGGTCAGACGCTGCATGTTAACGGCGGATTGGCAATGCAGTGAGCCGTTTCCACGAAGATATCGCTGTTTCCTTGCAAGCCATTTCCTCAGTGTGATATAAATGCGGTTCATCGGACTGAAGTGCGCCATTGGCGGGCTTCAGCGAGGCCGCGACCTTGAGTTTTCTTGGGAAAGCTATAGGTGACCCCCGGTCGAAGCAGACAAAATATTGATTGCATTCAATTGGGAATGCACAACGAAGCGCAGGTTATCCTGTACTAGAATAGGGAATAAGTATGAGCGATATTGCTGATCGGGTGAAGGCCATTGTTGTCGAGCATCTGGGCGTTGAGGATGACAAGGTCGTTGAGACGGCCTCGTTCATTGGTGATTTGGGGGCCGACAGCCTCGACACGGTGGAATTGGTCATGGCGTTCGAGGAAGAGTTCAGTATCGAAATCAAGGACGAGGACGCTGAGTCGATCAATACGTTCGGGGATGCTGTCAGTTTTATTTCGAAGGAAGTTGCTTGAGGAGATCAATACGACATTTCCGGCATTTCCCCGCGTTGCCAGGTGATTGATGGGACGGAAATGAAATGGACGATGGACAACCATCGGTCGTTCACCGACTTCCAGAAATCGAATATCACGATTCCATTCGCCACGGTGCCCACTGACGTTTGATACATTGTCTCAGGTGGGGGCGCACTGGATAACTGTGTGCATTTGTGTTCCAGGTGAAGCAACTTCAGTATCCGTTGAGTTGCCGGATCAAGAACAGCGGTACTGTGCGTCAGTGGGGATTGAGGGAACTCAGGGAGGTCAAACGTGATCGTAATTCCATGCATGGAGATTGCAAACGGCAAGTGTGTCAGCCTGCATCGAGGACGCATGGATGAGCCAATGGTTTGGCATGTTGATCCGGTGGAGAAGGCGCGGGAATTCGCCGCATGCGGGGCTTCATGGATGCAACTGACCGACATCGACGCCGTTCGCGGTTCATCGGAAAACAGGGAATTGGTAACTGAAATCATCCGGAGCGCAGGCATACCGGTACAATTGGCAGGTGGATTCAGGTCACTTGAAATGATCCGGGAAGGCCTTGAGATTGGAGCCGGCAGAATTGTTGTCGGCACGATTGCGGTTCTTACCCCGCATGTCGTTCGTTCTGCCGCAAAGTTGTTTCCGGATCAGATCGTGATTGCAGTGGATGTCTGGAAGGGCAACGTGATGACCCATGGCTGGAATGAACCAAGTGCCATTAAGCCTGAAGGGCTGTTGACTGAGTTCAGAAAGTCACCTTTGGCTGCCATTTCGGTTACTGACATCGATTCAAACATCGACAACAGAAAGAGTTCCCTGGATTTGCTCAAGTCACTCTCACAACTGACGCGCACACCATTGATTGCAAGCGGTGTTATAAGAAAAATCAAAGATATAAGACGCCTCAAGCGCATACGAAACGTTGAGGGTGCGTTGGTTGGAACAGCGCTCTACAACAAAACCATCAATCTTGAGGATGCACTGGTTGCGGCTCTTCCATTGGCCAAGAGGCCTGTCCGGACGACGGATGCCCAATGACCGTCAACAGCGCACCTGCAATCCCTTTTAACTGGGTGCAAGCGTCATGGCTGCCGAGCCTTGGCTTGCGGACGCTCGTCGGAGACAAAGAATGCGCCGCGTTGCGGTAACCGGAATTGGAGCAGTAACGCCACTCGGTTGCGGAATTGATGCATCTTGGAGGAGATTGCTTGCCGGAGAGTCTGCAGCGGGGACCGTTACACGCTTTGATGCCTCACATCTTGCAACCGACTATGCCTGCGAGATCCCGTTTGGCAGCGTTGAGGGTGAGTTCAATCCAGACGATTGGATGGAGCCGAGGGAACGACGGAAAATTGATGATTTCATTCTCTACGCGATTGCGGCAGCGGACATGGCCATCCGGGACTCCGGTTGGGAAGCCAGACAGGAATCTGAACGGCAAAGGACCGGTGTCATTGTTGGATCGGGAATTGGTGGCCTCGGTTCCATCGCTTCGACCGCACTCCTGATCAAGGAAAAGGGTGCAAGACGGGTGTCACCCTTCTTTATACCCGGGGCACTCGTCAATCTCGCATCGGGACAAATTTCGATTCGCCACGGTTTCAGGGGACCGAACCATGCAGTCGCCACCGCGTGTGCCACAGGAGCCCACGCAATCGGTGATGCGAGCCGGATGATAGGCAGAGGTGACGCGGATGTCATGATTGCCGGCGGAGCGGAGAATCCGATCTCGGAGATTGGACTTGCCGGTTTCAACGCTTGCCGGGCGCTGTCCACAAAATGGAAGGCACAACCCGAACGCGCCAGTCGGCCGTTCGATGCCGATCGAGATGGTTTTGTCATGGGCGAAGGTGCCGGGGTTCTGGTTTTGGAGGAAATGGAGCATGCAAAATTGCGCGGCGCCACGATCCATGCCGAGATAGTCGGTTACGGTCTCTCAGGGGACGCCTCGCATATTACCATGCCTTCTGAGGATGGCGATGGAGGGTTTCGCGCCATGGCGATGGCATTGACTGATTCCGGATTGTCGCCGTCCGGGATAGATTATGTGAATGCACATGGAACATCGACTGCAGCCGATACGATAGAATTGAAAGCGGTTGGGAGACTCTTGGGCGATTCCCTGGAAAACACCACCATTTCGTCTACGAAATCCTCAATCGGCCACCTCCTTGGGGCAGCCGGGGCCGTTGAGGCGATCTTTTGCATCATGGCAATTAGGGACCAAATTGTGCCGCCGACCATTAATCTTGACAATCCAGAGGTCGATTCCCGGTTTGACTTGTCGCCACACCGGCCAACAAATCGAAGGGTCGGTGCGGCTTTGTCCAATTCATTCGGATTTGGCGGCTCCAATGCCTGTTTGATTTTTGCCGGAACGGAAGTGTGAGACTCCGGACTTTTGTTTACGGCGCAGTTGCCTTGGCTATTGCTGTCGGTGGGGCAGGGTTGGTTGCTTGGAGCGAGGCAAAGCGCAAGTTTCACGGACCTGGACCTGCAGAGAACGCAGCCTATTTTCGGATTGAACGCGGTGATTCGGTCGCAAGGGTAGCCAGTGCTCTCGCAGAACAGGGACTCGTTTCCAATGCCTTGGTGTTCCGTTACGGAGCTCGCCTTACAGGCGAAGGCGCCAACCTCAAATACGGCAGCTATGAGATCCCGGCACAGGCTTCAATGGCCGACATATTGGCACTGGTGACCAACGCCGCCGCCGGACGCGATCGATATCTCGTAATCTTCAGGGTATCTGCTGAAACGGGAACAACAATCCTGCTTGAACGACTTGCGGGTTCCGCTGAAACCTCCGAAAAATCTCGTTTCACGGCCGAGGACGGCATTCCCGAGATGTATGCGATGCTGGTCGATTCAGGTGAATCCATTACCTACCGTGTAGCGGTTCCAGAAGGGCTGACCAGTTGGCAGGTAATTGAAGCCCTGAATTCCGCCGAGTTCCTCGAAGGTTACGTGGAAGATGTTCCGGGCGAGGGGCTGCTGGCACCCGATACATACTCGGTTAGGAGAGGGGCGGAAGTTACAGATTTGGTTTCCCGCATGCTGGAATCGCAACAGAAAATACTCGAAGAGGAATGGGCTGATCGATCGCCGGACATTCCGGTCAGTACACCCAGGGAAGCCTTGATTCTGGCCTCAATCGTGGAAAAGGAAACCGGGATCGCAGGCGAGAGAGAGTTGGTCGCCTCGGTATTCGCCAACAGGTTGAAGTTGCCCATGCGTCTGCAGACCGATCCGAGTGTCATTTACGGCATAACGGAAGGGCGGCGGCCACTGGGGCGTGGATTGAGGCAGAGTGAACTCAAGCGCGAAACACCGTACAACACCTATATCGTGGATGGGCTGCCGCCAACGCCGATTGCCAATCCGGGAAGGGATGCAATCAGGGCGGCGTTGAATCCAGCAGATTCGAGTTTCCTTTATTTTGTTGCCGACGGAAGTGGCGGTCATGCCTTCGCCGAAACCTACTCGGAACACCGGCGCAATGTCAGGAAATGGAGGCAGGTCGAAGCAGCCAAACACAGCGGCAACTGAGCAAAAAAGTTGAATCTCTGCCGCTCAATTTCGATTGAAACTGCGGCCATTGACCCGGGTGTTGCCGGGTCCGTTCATAACAAGATGCAGCTACAGCAGAAGCAGGGTTGGGCTTTCGATGTGTCTGGCGACTTCTGCCAGAAAACCGGCACCCAGCGCACCGTCAATCACCCTGTGATCGCAAGACAGGGTAACGGAGATTGAGGTCTTGAACTCCACAGACCCATCCTTGGCCTCGGTTGGAACTTTTCGTCCGGCACCGACGGCGAGGATGGAGCCGTGGGGCGGATTGATCACCGCGTCAAAATTCTCGATACCGAACATTCCAAGATTGGATATTGAGAAACTTCCGCCGGTGTATTCCCCTGGTTTCAATCGGCGGTTGCGGGCCTTGTCGACCAGCGATTTCATCTCCTCGGACAGACTCGGCAGTGATTTCTGATGGGCATCAAAGATGATCGGAGTGTAGAGGCCACCATCAACGGCAACGGCAACGGCGACATCGGATGAACTCAGCCGCAGAATTCTGTCGTGTGCCCATACGGAATTTGCGTCCGGAACAAGCTGCAGGGCCAAGGCCGAAGCCTTGATAATGAAATCATTGATTGAAACCTTGATCCCTTTGGGCTTCAGCGCATCATTGATGTCAGCCCTCAACCGCATCACTTCGTCGAGGTTGATTTCGCGGCGCAAATAAAAATGTGGAATTGTCTGTTTGGCCTCGACCAGCCTGGCGGCAATCGTTCTGCGCATTCCATCCAGCGGAACCTGTTCGAACTTCCGCCCGGACAACATTTTGGCAATTCCCTCCCATTGCTCACTTACAGGAGGAACCTTCGGCTCGGTCGGTTGTTTGGCCAACCCGGCCACGGCGCCATCAATGTCTCTCTTTATGATTCTGCCACCCGGACCGGATCCCCTGATAGCTGAAAGCTCAAGATTTCTTTCGCGAGCGAGACGCCGGGCTAGGGGAGACGAGAATATTCGGCCGTCCGAGTTGGGTGTTCGCTGTTGAGTGGCAGCCGATTGCTCCAAACGGGGTATTGTTGGTGCGACTTCGGGTGGTGGCGATGCCGGTGCGTCTGCAAGGAGGGGATCTGCAGGTGGTTCAACCGGTGAAGGCGCTGCGCCCGAGGTCGGCAGGTCGGATTCTTCCTCACCTTCGGCCAAAAGGATGGCGATCGGTTGGTTGACTGGGATGTTTGTCTCCCCCTCAGCCACCAGCAGTTTGCCGACAGTGCCGTCCTCGACGGCCTCGAACTCCATGATTGCCTTGTCGGTCTCGATTTCGGCCAGCAGGTCACCGGATGAAACCGCGTCGCCGACGGCCACATGCCATTTGGCCAAGTTTCCGTCCGCCATGGTTGGCGACAGCGCGGGCATCAGGATGGTTGTCGGCATCAGCGCAAACTAACTGTAGGTTACGGCCTTCACCGCCTCGACGATCTCAGACGGGGTTACGAGGGCCAATTTCTCAAGGTTGGCGGCATACGGCATCGGAACATCTTTGCCGGTGCAATTGATGACCGGGGCATCAAGCCAGTCGAAAGCTTCGTTCATCAGAACGGATCCAATATGGTTGCCAATCGAGCATACAGGCCATCCCTCCTCAACCGTAACGCAACGATTGGTTTTCTTTACTGAAGCGATGACCGTTTCCGTATCCAGTGGACGCAATGTCCTCAAATCGATGATCTCTGCACGAATTCCGGCGCTTTCAAGGATTTTGGATGCTTCGAGTGTATGGGACATGCCGATGCCAAACGACACCAAAGTAACGTCCGAACCCTCTTGCCAAATTCTTGCCCGGCCAAGCGGAACCGTGAAGTCGTCAAGTTCGGGCACTTCGGAACTTTGGCCGTAGAGAATCTCATTCTCCAATACGATGACGGGGTTGTTGTCGCGGATTGCCGATTTGAGGAGTCCCTTGGCGTCGGCGGCGCAATAGGGCTGCACAACCTTCAGGCTGGGTACATGCGAATACCAAGCGGCATAATCCTGACTGTGTTGCGCTGCCACCCTCGCGGCAGCACCATTCGGGCCCCGAAACACGATCGGGCAGGGTATCTGGCCACCGGTCATATAGAGAGTTTTTGCAGCAGAATTCACTATGTGATCAATACCTTGCATTGCAAAGTTGAATGTCATGAACTCGACTATCGGCCGCAACCCTCCGAACGCAGCACCGACTCCAAGCCCGGCGAATCCATGTTCCGTGATGGGTGTGTCCACGACGCGTTCGGATCCGAATTCCTGGAGCAATCCTTCTGAAACCTTGTAGGCGCCCTGATACTCCGCAACCTCTTCTCCCATCAGAAAAACGGAGGCATCGCGCCGCATTTCTTCGGCCATTGCCTCGTTGAGTGCTTGACGTACGGTAATCTTCTTGGTGGACACACCTTCCGGAATTTCAATTTCCGGCGGCGGAGAAATTGGTGCGGCTGCAATAGCCGGGGCGGTTGCAGGTTGGCTTACTGGCTCCGGCACGGGGGCAGGGGCATCGGAAGCCAAAGATTCTGGAATCGCAGCCGCCGTTGATTCGCCCTCGGTTATCAGAGTGGCAATCGGGGTATTCACCGCTACATCCTGGGTTCCTTCCGGAATCAAAATGCGCCCAATGGTGCCGTCATCGACGGCTTCGAATTCCATGACTGCCTTGTCAGTTTCGATTTCGGCAATCAAATCTCCACTCGCAACGCTATCACCCTCCTTGACCATCCACTTGGCAACGGTCCCGGTTTCCATCGTGGGCGACAGTGCAGGCATGAGTATGTTGGATTCCATCAACAGATCTCCTGAATGCCGCAATTATCGATAAGATTCCGACAATCACGCAAAGACATCGGTCCAGAGTTCGGCCACATCAGGCTCTGGGCTGTTGAGTGAAAATTCAGCAGCTTCATTGACGGTTGCTTTGATCTCCGAATCCACTTCTTTGAGTGTCGCCTCAATGCCGGGCTTTTTGCCGACAAGCAGTTCCCTGGCATGATCTATCGGGTCGCTGTGCTTTCTGACATCCTGCACCTCTTCGCGCGTCCGGTATTTGGCAGGGTCCGACATGGAATGTCCCCGGTATCGGTATGTCATCATTTCAAGAATGTAGGGGCCCTTCTCAGACCGACAGTGTTTTGCGGCCCTTTTGCCCGCGTTCCTGACTTCCAGAACATCCATTCCATCGACACTTTCCCCCGGAATTCCGAATGCGCTGCCTCTGGTGTGCAGTTCAGGCGTTGATGATGCCCGCTGAATGGAAGTGCCCATTGCATAGCGGTTGTTTTCGATGACGAACACAACCGGAAGTTTCCAGAGGCTGGCCATGTTAAAGGTTTCGTATACCTGCCCCTGATTGGCCGCTCCGTCGCCAAAATACGTGAACGTTACCTTGCCCGTGCGAAGCAATTTATCCGAAAAGGCAAGGCCGGCTCCAATCGGGACTTGTGCGCCCACGATCCCATGGCCGCCATAAAAGTGGCTGTCCTTGCTGAACATGTGCATCGAACCGCCCTTACCCCGGGAATATCCGGTGGCGCGTCCGGTGAGTTCGGCCATCACTCCCTTGGGGTCCATCCCGCATGCCAGCATGTGGCCGTGATCTCGATACGCGGTGACTCTCTTGTCTCCGTCCTCCGTTATCGCCTCCAGTCCGGTCACAACGGCTTCTTGACCGATGTAAAGGTGGCAGAACCCGCCGATCTTGCCCATCCCGTAGAGTTGTCCGGCTTTTTCCTCAAACCTTCTTATCAGCAACATATCCCGGTAATAGCCAAGTAGTTCGTTAACAGTCGCACGCGGCTTGGAAGCGCTTTTTCGTGCAGCCATGTGTCTGAACTCCCGGAAATAACCATCGGAAATGTGGGTTCGGCGGCTCAATACTTCGAAACAACATAGATTGCCACCACTTTTCTGATCTTGTGGGTTGCCGGTGGGCAAACAAACCTAAATCACGCACGCGAATTCAATTGGAGTGAGGTCGACCGAACCGTGTTTCATGGGTTTCATTGAAATCCGGGCGCATGATGATTTGGTGGGATTGCCCGGAATGATGGCGACATTGCCATTTCAGTTCAGTTCAGAATGATCTCGTGATCGCTTGCAAAGCCGAGAATCACCCGCGCCCGTTCATCAAGCAGTTCAAGATCCAGATAATTGTCCGACAATCTGCGAACCTTGTTTTCCATTCTTTTGACGTTTGCTTCCAAATCTGCCAATTCCACCTTTAGGGCCTCTTCTTCATCAAGAATCGAAATTCTTGCGAATCGCCCATGATCGCCTTGAACCGCCGCCACAGCAAAATGGCCTCCTATTAAAAGGGCCAAGGTATAGTAGGCTGTGATTGCAAGAACCACAAAGTCCAGTTTCATGTTACTTTACTGCCCGTCTGACGCTTACCGGCTTAAACACGCCGATTTATTTGTTTGTTGCGGGCAGTATAGTCCCTAGGTGGTCCCGTCTCAACCTGCGAGTGCTTCGAGTCCGGGTAGATTGCGGCCTTCCATCCATTCAAGAAATGCGCCACCTGCTGTGGAGACGAAGGTGAATGCATCCGTTGTGCCCGAACGGCCCAAGGCAAACGCGGTGTCACCGCCACCTGCAACCGACGTCAGGGACCCTGCTTCGGTAAGAGTTGCCGCTGCCCCGGCGATGGCGTTCGTGGCCATGTCAAATGGACGCATCTCGAAGGCACCGACCGGGCCGTTCCAAATCAACGTTCGGCAACCGGCAATTGCATCAACAATCCTTCTCGTTGAATTTGCCCCGGCATCCAGAATTATCATGTCATCCGGGCAAGCATCTGCGGCAACGGTTGTTGCGTCGGCATCGACCTTGAGTTCACGGCTTACCACTATGTCCTCCGGGAGGATGAGGTGGCATCCTCGCTTGTCGGCGGCCTTCATGACACTGGTGGCGGCCGGGATCATTTTCCGCTCGACAAGTGAACGGCCAATTTTGAAGCCCTTGGCGAGAAGAAATGTATTGGCCATGGCACCGCCAACCACGAGTTTATCCACCTTCGTGACCAGATTTTCGAGCACAGCGAGTTTGGTGGAGATTTTTGATCCTCCAACAATTGCAATTACAGGCCGATGCGGAGAGCCCAATGCCGCCTCCAAAGCATGAAGTTCCCGCTCCAATTGACGGCCGGCGAAAGCGGGCAGAAGTTCAGCAACACCAACAATCGAAGCATGGGCTCGGTGCGACGCGGAAAATGCGTCGTTGCAGTAGACTTCGCCCAATCTTGCGAGTTTGGCGGCAAAACCGGCATCGTTGTTGGTCTCGCCGGGATTGAAACGAAGGTTCTCAATCAGGCAGAGTTCACCATTGCGGCATTCTTTTGTTTTGGCTTCGGCGATTGGACCGACGGTTTCGGGACAGAAATTCACGGGCATGCCAAAGACGTGTTCAAGCACCGGAACAAGCTGACCCAGAGAGGTGTTTGTCTCCGGTCGCCCATTCGGTCGGCCCATGTGAGACATGATGACCGGAATTCCGCCGCGCCGGGTAATGTCCGAAACCGTGTCGCCGGACATGCGGATCCGGGTGTCATCCGATACTTTTCCGTTTTCAATTGGAACGTTGATGTCCAGGCGCGTCAGAACGCGCCGGCCGGCCACATGCACGTCTTCAATGGTCTTCCACGAGTTCATCAGATCGCCGTCCGGCATACAGAATGGTTAATGTTCAGCACTTGGCCATCACGGCAGCCACATCCAGCATCCTATTGGAAAATCCCCACTCGTTGTCATACCAACTCAGAATCCGGCAGAAGGTGCCATCAAGGACCCTTGTTTGTTCGGTGTGAAGGACCGAAGATCGTGAATCATGGTTGAAATCCACTGAGACGTTCGGATGGTCGGTATATCCGAGTATTCCATGGAGGCTTCCATCTGCAACAGAACGTACGGCATCGTTCAATTCTTCAGATGTGCTGGATTTCTCGGCTTCAAAAGAGAGGTCAACCACGGATACGTTCGGTGTCGGAACGCGAATGGCAACTCCATCAAGCTTGCCTGCGAGTTCGGGAAGAACCAAACCAACCGCACGTGCAGCGCCGGTGGAGGTGGGAATCATGGACATGGCCGCCGCTCTGGCGCGGTATGGATCTAGGTGAACCGCATCCAATGTCGGTTGGTCGCCGGTATAACTGTGAACCGTGGTCATGAATCCGCGCTTGATGCCAACTGAGTTGGCAAGAACCATTGCGACGGGTGCAAGGCAATTGGTGGTACAGGAGGCGTTCGAAACCACGATGTCGCCGGACGCAATCTCTTCATGGTTGACGCCATATACCACCGTCCTGTCGGCACCGCTTGCGGGAGCAGAAATCAGGACCTTGCGGGATCCGTTCTGAAGGTGACGCGCTGCCTTGTCCCTGGAGGTGAAGACCCCGGAGCATTCGAGACTGACATCAACGCCTGTCCAAGGCAGTGCCTCAGGATCGCAGAGCGCTGTTACCTTGATGGGGCCACTGCCCAAATCAATGAAGTCACTGCCTGATTTTATCTTGCCGGGAAATCGCCCGTGGACGCTGTCGAACGCAAGCAAGTGCTCCAATGTCGCAACCGGCGCCAAGTCATTTATGGCGGCAACGTTAATGTCGGTTCGACCCGATTCCACCAATGCTCGCAGTACATTGCGTCCGATGCGTCCAAATCCGTTAATCGCAACTGTAATCGACAAATCGACCTCCTTTTATGCAACTTTCTTCATGTTCGAGCCTGCATTGACACCGGTTGTTGATATCCGGCCGAGTTCGGTCGGGCAGGCGGTTCAATATCAACCGGAGTGAGTTTCCCGGCAGTCAAGCGTCCGGCGAATTGTGCGCACGATCAACTGTCAAAGCAGGGACTTGACCTTCTCAGCGACAGCCGCGGCAGTAATGCCGAAATGCTTGTACAGGTCGTCGCCGGGTGCGGATGCCCCGAAACCTTCCATTCCAACAAAACCAGCCTTGCGTTCAACTCCGCGCTCGCCGCACAACCATCTGTCCCATCCTTGCCTCACGCCAGCTTCGACTGCGACTCTTGCGGGCCCTCTCGGCAGAATTCTTCTTCTGTATTTCTCATCCTGTTGTTCGAAGAGTTCCCAGCAAGGCATTGAAATCAAGCGCGTACCTATTCCCTCTGCCTCAAGTGTCGCTCGAGCGGCGGCGGCAACCTGCAACTCGGTTCCTGTCGCCATCAGAATGGCCTTTCTCGGCGCTTCCGCCTCTTGGAGCATATAGGCGCCCTTGAGGGAGAGGTTTCTCGTTGTGTGATTGCTGCGAAGCGTCGGAACGCTCTGACGTGATAGCGCGATGACGGTGGGACGACACTTTTCTGTCAGGGCAACCTCCCACGCCTCGGCTGTTTCCACGCCATCACAGGGCCGAAATACATTCAGGTTGGGTGTTGCGCGCAGCATTGCCAGATGCTCAACCGGCTGATGGGTGGGGCCATCCTCGCCAAGGCCGATCGAGTCATGTGTCATGACGTAGACAACCGGGATTTCCATCAATGCCGACAATCTGATTGAAGCTCGTGCATAGTCCGTGAAGCAGAGAAAGGTCCCTCCGTATGGGCGTACGCCTCCATGCAGTGCCATTCCGTTCATGGCCGCCGCCATCGCATGTTCACGAATGCCGAAATATATGTAACGGCCACTTCTGGACATGCTTCCGAACGTCGACAAATCAGGTGTCAGGGTGTTGTTGGATCCTGTCAGGTCGGCAGAACCGCCAACTGTCTCCGGCATGATCGGATTGACGGCCGAAAGCACGGTCTGCGACGATTTTCGCGTCGCTACCTTTGCATTCGCCGCCGCAGCCTCGGACTTGACAAGCGATACCGCGGATTTGAGTCGTTTGGGCGGCTTGCCTTCAATCACACGTTTGAATTCAGCCTGTTTGTGTGCAGGCAAGGCTTCCAGCCGCAGTTGCCAGGAAGTTCGGGCCTCTGTTCCCCTTAAACCAATTTCGCGCCATTCATCCCTGATATCGGAAGGGATATCGAACGGGCCGTGCTGCCATCCATATGCGTCCCTGGCCAAGCGCACCTCGTCGTCGCCAAGCGGGCTGCCGTGAGCACCGGCCGTCCCTTCCTTGTTGGGTGAACCAAAACCGATATTGGTTCGGCAGGCAATAAGTGACGGGGCATGAGCGGCGCGGGCTTCAGAAATCGCATTGTCTATGGCGTCCGGATCATGTCCATCACAGCTCAGTACCGACCAACCGGCAGCCTCAAACCGTTTCAGTTGATCCGTTGCGTCGCTCAGGGAAACCTTTCCGTCAATGGTAATTCCATTGTCATCCCAAATTGCAATCAACCTCGACAGGCCCAAATGCCCCGCCAAGCCGGCCGCCTCATGACTTATTCCCTCCATCAGGCATCCGTCACCCACAAGTACATATGTCCTGTGATCCACAATCGCATCGCCGAATCGGTTTCGCAGCCTCTCCTCTGCAATTGCAAATCCAACTGCATTGGCAAATCCTTGGCCCAAGGGTCCGGTCGTTGTCTCCACACCGGCCCCATTCCTGAATTCCGGGTGTCCTGCAGTCCTTGATCCGAGTTGACGAAAGTTCTTGATCTCGTCGATATCGAAATCTTCGTATCCGGTCAGGTGAAGAAGGGAGTAGAGGAGCATTGATCCGTGCCCGGCAGAAAGAACAAACCGGTCGCGATCGGGCCAATGCGGTTGCATGGGGTCAAATTTCAGGTGCCTTCCGAACAGTACAGTCGCAACATCGGCCATGCCCATGGGCATGCCCGGGTGTCCAGAATTCGCCGCTTGGACCGCGTCCATCGACAGGGCTCGCACAGCGCACGCCAGCCTCCAATGATTGGGATGTTTGGATTTCAGTTCTTGCAGTTGCATGGGCATGACAATCAATTGCGTTTCAGCGGAATGAGTATTCAAGAGGCAGGTCGCTCTTAATGAAAGTCCATGAAAACGCAAGTGTGGTGTAAGAGCCTGTGTAGCTTTGACGCCTGATGGGGCAGGCATTCCTCCCATCTGAAGCCATGGCCGAAAATTCCAGATCTGTGCAAATGGCGGAGTTCTTGATTGGAAGCGAAGAATGGGAGCGTTCCGTTGCAAACCGCAAACTCCTTTCCCGGCAGTCAGCCTGCCGCAATCCGGTTCGGAGCGCTCCGGCCAACAGGAGTTTTCACAGCCCCAATTGTGGCTGACGGCCGATGTCGGCAAGGACAGCCGAGTGAATCAATTTGAGCGGAAAGTAACCACCGCAAATTCGCTGCGCTGGAGGCTGTTATGAACCGTTCACATGTTGTAAGGAATTAGGTGGATACACTGGGTTCGTGAAACCGATTTGAGGCCTAACATGAAAGAGGATGTCAGTGAGCTTGTCGATCGCGCAGTCGCGGCTCTGGAGCGCGCGCGTGGTGGAGTTGTGGCGGCAAGGAATGAAGCCGGCTCCGAACTGGAAAGGGCAAACTCGGAATTGAAGCTCCTGCGCCGCAGTGCCGAGGCATCAAGCCGAACACTGTCGGAATTGTCACTCAGGAACGGAAAGCTTGCCTCGGAAGTTGAACTGCTGAAGGCAAAGCTGATTGAGCATTCTGCGCAGGGCGGCGAAGATCATTCGGTCGAAATCGAGAAGATGTTGAAGGAGCGGGAGCAGGATTTGGTCGAACTCGATTCCGTTCTGACGGAAATGGACAAGTTGTTGGGAAAATCGAATGGCTGAAATCAATATCATTGCCGGGTCGCATACCTATCCGGTCGAATGCGAGGAGCATGAGCTGGAACAGGCAAAAATCGCAGTTGCAATTCTGAACGCAGAACTTGCGAACATCAACAACGAGGCTGCGGAGGGGCGGGAGTTGGCGCCTTCAAAACTGTTCATGCTTGCCGGATTGCGAATTTCGGGAAATTTCGCTGAGGCCTCGGGAAAATTTAATCAGTCTGATGAAGCCGCCGACAGCAGTGCGGCGTCGGTTTCGGATCCGGAATTGTTGGAACGTTTAACCAAACTCGCCGAACTAGCCGAGGAAGTTGAGGTCCTTTTGGCGAAAGAAGCGGAAATTCAGGACGGATAGGCCGCCAATCAGACGTTGTGCTCACGAATTTTCTTGGCGGCATCCCTGCTGAAATCAATCTCTTTACCCTCAAACAGCGTGTCCAGTTCACCCGAGAGGGTCATTTCCGTAATGATGTCACAGCCGCCGACGAACTCACCCTTGACGTAAAGTTGGGGAATGGTGGGCCAGTCGGAAAAGACCTTTATTCCCTCCCTGACACCGTCATCTTCAAGTACATTCACATCCTTGAAATCGACATCAAGGTAGCTGAGGACACCCGCCACGCGAGATGAGAATCCGCATTGCGGAGTCATTTTAGTCCCCTTCATGAACAGAACGACATTGTTGTTGGAAACGGTGTTCCGGATCAAATCCTGAACAGGATCGGGCATGTCCTACTCCTTTGCCTTGGTTGTCAGCGCCAATGCATGCAACTCGCCGTTCGGGCCATTCATCTTGCCTTTCAGTGCGGCATAAACGGCTCTCTGTTGTTGCACTCTGTTCATTCCCTGAAAGCTCGAATCAATGACTTCTGCCGCGTAGTGGTTTCCGTCGCCAGCCAGATCGGTGATCGTAACGCTGGCTTCAGGGAATGCATCCTGAATCAGTTGCTTGAGTTCCAATGCTTCAATTGGCATGCCGCTGACTCTCCCATTCTAGTGATCCAGTTTATCGCGTCGGGAAGAAGGGTTCAACAATCAAGCGGCAAATTGGGTTGCCTTCTAACCGGCGGTGCCGTGCTTGCGATATTCCTTGGCTTCTTCGAGGACAAAATCGCGAAATGCCTGGATGCGTTTGGAACTGCGAAGCTCGATCGGGTAGGCGAGGTAAACGGGTATCTCGGTTGACTTGGTGTCGGGCAACACCGGTACCAATTCAGCGTGATGCTCGACAAGATAGTCCGGCAGGATGCCGACCCCCAAATGGTGAATCACGCCCTGCAGAACACCATAGTAGTTGTTGACGGTGAGGTTTGAGGAAATGCCGTCCCTAAACAGTTCCTCAATGAAACTCGCGCCCGCCCCGGGCTCGTTCCGAAAGTTCTGGCAGATTAACCTGTGTCTTCGGAGATCGTGCATGTCCGAGGGGTTGCCGCAACGTTCCAGATATTCGCGGGTTGCATAGAGGCCCATCCTCACATTCAAGAGTTTGCGTCTGATCAGGTCGGCCTGCGATGGCTCTTTCATCCGAATCGCAAAATCAGCCTCGCGCATCGGAAGGTCAAGGATGCGCTCCTCAAGCATGAGGTCAATCGTGATTTCGGGATGGCGCCTGTAAAGGGATTCCAACCTTGGAGCCAGCCATAGTGTCCCGAAACCGACAGTTGTTGTTACACGCAATACGCCGAATACTTCCTCTTTGGAGTCCTGAATGCGCGCAACAGCAAATTCGAGACGTTTCGACATGGCTTCGGTTGCATCGTAAAGCAATTCTCCCTGTTCCGTCAGAATCAGGCCCCTTGCGTGGCGATGAAACAGCGTTGTTGACAGGCTGTCTTCAAGTGCCTTGATCTGTCGGCTTACCGCCGATTGGTGCAAATGCAGGGACTCCCCGGCACGGGTTAAGCTGCCTTCCGTTGCCACCGCCCTGAAAATGCGCAGTTTGTCCCAGTCCATGATATGCGGCCCATCTGTCCGGCGACGCCTTCATCCTCGACGCCCCCTCTGCTCGTTCGCAAGCGTCAATAGCGCTTTCTTTTTGCTCTTGAATTGCTATACCCAAAAGTCATTCGGATGTGAACGGTTGGGGACTGCATTGAGTGAAAGACAACCCCGGCTTTCAGACAGATTTGATCTTTCCTGCACAAATGTGCTGCTCAACGGGACGCAAGCATTGGTCAGACTTGTGCTTGAGCAGGCCTCGCGGGATGATTCAACCGGCCTGAGAACCGCCGGCTATGTAACTGGCTATCGCGGGTCGCCGCTCGGTGCGGTCGACATGCAAATGGCTCGCGCCAAGCCGCTGCTTGAAGAGTCAAACATTCTGTTTGCGCCTGCCATCAACGAGGATTTGGCCGCGGCAGCGCTGTGGGGAACACAGCAAGCCGAATTGCGCAACGAGGGCCTCCAGGACGGTGTGTTCGGGTTGTGGTATGGGAAGGGACCCGGCGTTGACAGGTCTGGCGATGCGCTCAGGCATGCAAACATGGCAGGAACCTCCCGTTTTGGCGGCGTTGTGATGGCGCTTGGTGACGATCACACCGGGGAAAGTTCAACTACGCTGCATCAGTCCGAATTTGCGCTGATGGATGCCCGCATTCCGGTACTTGCGCCCGCAGGTGTGCAGGAATTGTTGGATTTCGGACTCCTGGGGTTTGGTCTTTCAAGATTTTCAGGGAACTGGGTTGGCCTCAAGTGCATGAAGGAAACCGTTGAGTCGACCGCCGTTGTCGATTGCCGACCGGAAAGGTTGACGATCAACATTCCGGAATTTGACATGCCGGAAGGGGGGCTCAACATCAGGCTGATCGACACGCCAAGGGAGCAGGAGGCGAGGGCCATTGACCACCGGGGCCGCGCCGCCGAGACGTTTTGGCAGGTTAACCGCGTTGATCGGCGGGTTCTTGGCAAGCCCGGTGCCAGAATTGGTTTCATGTCCGCCGGGAAGAGCTGGCTTGACCTAACCCACGCGCTCGATCTTTTGGGAATTGGGCAATTGGAGGCCGAAATGCTCGGTCTGACCACCTACAAGGTCGGCATGACCTGGCCCTTGGAACAGGTGGGGGTTCGGGAATGGGCCAAAGGCCTTGATCTGATCGTGGTTGTTGAGGAGAAACGGAAGCTTATCGAGATCCAAGTCAGGAACCTGGTTTCAACCCTCTGCGACAAGCCACGTGTTCTGGGACGATATGACGGAAGCGGAGTCGAGCTGTTTCCAACCAAATATGCGCTTGAACCGTTGTGGATTGCTCGAAAAATTGGTGAGATTCTCGAAAGCGAGGAACGTGTTTCCGAACAGGTTGCCGCAAAATTCGAATCACTGCGACAGTTGCCAGCCGGAGGAAATGAAGAGGATTTGGCGGTTCGAATGCCTTACTTTTGTTCAGGCTGCCCGCACAATACCTCAACGCGAATTCCGGAAGGTTCCCGCGCCTATGCAGGAATTGGTTGCCACTACATGGTGCAGTGGATGGATCGGGATACCGTCGGATTCACCCACATGGGCGGTGAGGGCGCCAATTGGATTGGGGAAGCACCGTTTTCTTCCCGGGGGCATGTGTTTCAGAACATCGGGGACGGAACCTACAACCATTCCGGCGTCATGGCGATCAGGGCTGCCGTCGCATCTGACGTAAACATGACATACAAGATCTTGTTCAATGATGCCGTGGCAATGACCGGCGGGCAGGGCAATGACGGCGGCTTGACCGCCGACAGGGTGGCCCATGAACTTGTTGCGATGGGACTCAAGAAGATCGTATTGATCTATGACGACAAGGAGGATGTGGATTTCGCTTCGTTTCCAGCCGGAATCGAACGGCATGAACGCTCCAAACTTGATATTGTTCAAAGACAATTACGTAAAATCAAAGGCGTAACCGCAATAATTTATGTGCAAACCTGTGCCGCCGAAAAGAGGCGCAGGCGCAAGAGGGGAACTTACCCCGACATCGACAAGCGGATATTCATCAACACCGACATATGCGAGGGGTGCGGGGATTGCGGCATCCAGTCCAATTGCATCTCCCTCGTTCCGGTGGACACCGAATTCGGCACAAAAAGGGCTGTAGATCAGTCAAGTTGCAATAAGGATTTTTCATGCCTCAAAGGATTTTGTCCATCATTCGTTTCACTGAAAGGCGCAAGACCATTGCAAAAAGGCAAGGTCGCACTGCAGGTTGCAGATATTCCTGAGCCGACGTTGCCTGAGATTGACGGCACCCATAATGTCGTGATCACCGGGGTGGGGGGGACGGGAGTTGTTACGCTCGGTGCCGTGCTGACGATGGCCGCATTCATTGAAGGCAAGGGAACCGCGATGATTGAGATGGCGGGGCTGGCTCAAAAGGGCGGCGCTGTTTCCATTCACTGCAGGATCGCAGAAAGGCCGGACGACATTTCTGCGATCAGGGTGTCGGTTGGAGAATTGGACTGCCTGATCGGCGGCGACCTTGTCGTGGCGGCCGGTTCGGACATTCTTGCGACGGCGAAACCGGGACGAACTGGAGCAAGCGTGAACAATCATGAGACAATTACCGGCGAATTCACGAGGAATCCGAATCTCCGCAATTCCGGGACGGAACTTGAGCAACGCATCGCAACGGCATGCGGAGGAAGCCGTTCGGCATTCTTCAATGCGTTCACCCTTGCACAAAGGGTTCTCGGCGATTCAATCTACTCCAACATGGTTGTCCTTGGACATGCATGGCAAAATGGGTTTCTGCCCCTTTCCTTCGGATCATTGATGAAGGCAATTGAGCTCAACGGAACTGCCGTCGGAAACAACAAGGCGGCATTTGACCTTGGCCGGTGGGCAGCTTTCCATGCCGGGGAGGCCGAACTGCTCATGAAGGAAGCCGGATTGGGCGAGAATGGTGTGGGTCCCGATCCCGAAGCCTCAAGGGAGAAGCATCTCATTCAACATACCGGAGAGGAGCTTGCGCTGCGATGGCGAAGGTTGCTTGATCGCTGCCCGGTTCCGGAATTGCGGGTTGCGGTTGCCGAAGGATATCACAAATTGTTGGCGGTTAAGGATGAGTATGAGGTTGCCCGTCTTCACCTGTCGACCGAACTTCGCTCCAAGGCCGAATTCGCCGGGGAATTCCGACTCACATTTCACCTTGCACCTCCGATTCTCAGCCGCATCGGCACCGATGGGCGACCGGAAAAGCGCGAATTTGGGCCGTGGGTGCTCCATGTGTTTCGTTTGCTTGCGCGGATGAAATGGTTGCGCAACACCGCGTTTGACCCTTTCAGGTTCAGCCGGGACAGGAAACTTCAGTCCGAGTTCCTGCGAATCTACGAAAATGACATGGAGGAGGTTCTTGAACGACTGGATGAAGGCAACATCGCGGCGGCCACCGAACTCGCCCGTCTGCCGCTCTCGGTAAAGGGTTTCGGGCCCGTTTGGGAAAGCAATTACGAAGCCGCGATGAAACGGCGCAACGAACTCTTGAAGGAGATTCGCACTACTTCGGTGTTGAGTTGCCAGATTGCAGCCGAATGACCGTATTCTAAGCCTTCCTGATGACGAAGAGAGGCCCCCTGTCTGTTTGTTTGTGAAAAAGGAGCGTATGGCCTCGCTCGCTGCAGTAATGTGGAATGTCGACAAGTGCCGCGGGATCGTCCGCAATGACTTTCACGATATCGCCAGTTTCAAGAATTCGCATTTTCTTCTGGATGCGAAGAACCGGCAACGGGCACAACAACCCCAGCGCATCAATCTCCAGTTCTTTCGGCATGGGGATCGACTAGGCAGTTGTGCATGCGATGTCCACAAAGTTGTGAATAACGCCTGTGCCAATTGGTGTTGGTTGTGTGGCAATCGATCGTTATGAGGCTGTGATGCTGGGTGCTTACATCATTGACGCGGGACTTCTGGTTGGGCTCGGAATTGCCCTGATGGCGGGTTTCATCAGTTTCATCTCGCCATGCGTGCTGCCGATTGTGCCGGCCTATTTGGCCTATGTGAGCGGAATGACCTTTGCAGAACTGAAGGATGAGCACCGCCGCCGGGATGCGATCGTCGCATCATCTTTTTTTGTGCTGGGATTGTCGACCGTGTTTGTGCTCCTCGGTATTGCAGCATCCGCCGTCGGGATTCTCTTTCTTTCGTATCAGAAGCTTATCGGCCAAATTGCCGGTTGCGTCATCTTGGTGTTTGGACTGCATTTCCTCGGAGTTCTTCGACTTCCGTTCCTTGAACGGGAATATCGACCAGGGAGCAATTTGCGGGGCAATGGCGCGTTCGGAGCATACTTGCTCGGACTTGCATTCGCCTTCGGTTGGGTTCCCTGCATCGGCCCGGTTTTGGGTGCGATCCTGGCACTTGCCGCCCAAGAGGATTCGATGGCTTGGGGGGCGCTGCTGCTGTTTGCCTATGCAGCAGGTCTTGGGATTCCGTTCCTTATCTGTGGCGCCTTCATAGGCTGGTCCATGAAATGGATGGGTCGGATCAAGCCACACTTCCCGATATTGGAAAAGGTGATCGGACTCTTTCTGGTCGCGATGGGCGTTCTTCTTCTGTCCGGCAGATTTTCGGACATTGCGTACTGGATACTTGAGTTGGCCCCTTGGATGGCTGCCGTCGGGTAAATCCGTCAGATTTCGCGTGCTTGCCGAACCCGCTCAAGGACAAACACCCTGATGGATGAGGCAAGATTGGCCGAAATGTCCCTCTGAGCGTCAACCCGCGCGGCAAGCTCGTTAGTCGACAGACCTTCGGTCGAGGCAATTTCCCTGAAGGCGCTCCAGAATTCATCCTCAAGCGAAACGCTGGTCCTGTGGCCGCGAATGGTGAGAGATCGTTTTCGGATCCGGCCATGTGCCATTCCGAATACGCTACGCCCGTGTACGCCGGCCGGTCGGATCATAGATCGGCTTCAATGAGGCGTCGGCGTCAATCTTCTGTCCGGCAACATCAATTTGATAGCTTGAGGCCAGGAGTTCGGCGGCTGATTCGCCGGTGCAGGGCACGTAGCCAAGCCCGATCGCACCCTTGAGAAAATGGCCGTAACTGCCCGAGGTCAGATATCCGACGACCTGTCCGTCCCGGATGATGGGTTCATTGTGATAGAGCAGGGGTTGCGGGTTGCGCAGCCGGAACTGAACCAAACGCCGCTCAAGTCCAATCTCGCGCTTTCTCAGAATTGCGTCCCTGCCAATGAAAGATGGCTTCTTTGCATCTGTCGCAAAGCCAAGCCCCGCCTCCAGGACATGATCCTCAGTCGTAATGTCATGGCCGAAATGCCTGAAGCCCTTTTCGCTGCGGCAACTGTCCATCATGTGCATTCCGCAAAGCTTAAGGCCGAATTCGGATCCAGCCTCCAAAATGGTTTCAAAGACATGGGCCGCCATGTCGGCCCCAACATATATTTCCCACCCAAGTTCTCCGACATAGGAAATCCGATGGACCCTGGCGACGCCCATGCCGATTTCGATGTGTTGGAAAGTTCCAAACGGATTGGTGTCGTTGTCGAATTGATTCGGTGATACCGCATTCATCAACTTCCGCGAATTCGGCCCCATAACCGCCATAACAGCCTCACCGCAGGTCAGATCAGTGATCACCACGGTGAAGCCATCTGAATGCCGGCGCATCCATGCTTGGTCGGCGATCCTCGTGGCCGCGGGCGTTACCACCAGGAACACCGTTTCGGAGATCCGCGCTACCGTTACATCACCTTCGATTCCCCCGGCTTCATTCAGGAATTGTGTATAAACGATCCGCCCGACGGGAACCGAGAGGTTTGCACCGCATATTTGGTTGAGGAAGTTCTCTGCATCGGGGCCGGCAACTTGAATCTTGCCGAAGGAAGACATGTCGTAAACGCCGACATTTTCCCGGACCGCCAAATGCTCCCTTTCCCAATTTACAAACCAATTGGTTCGGTCCCAGCCATACTCATACTCCGGTTTCTGCATGTCATCGGCAAACCAGTTTGCGCGTTCCCATCCAGCGACTTCTCCCATGACGCCGCCCCGCTCCAGCAGGTGCTGGTGCAATGGGCTGCGTCGAATTCCCCTTGCGGTAACCCGTTGGCGAAACGGGAAATGATCGTCATAGAGCAGCCCGAGCGACTCGCTTACCCTTTCAAAGAGATATGTCTTGTTTCCCTGGAAGGGCTGCATTCGACCTATGTCGACATCGCCGAGGTCGAATGGTTTGTCTCCGTCGATTATCCAACGAGCAAGTGCCAAGCCGGCACCGCCCGCCGATTGGATGCCAATCGAATTGAATCCGGCCGCAACGAAGTAATTGTCGCGCTCCGGTGCAAGTCCAAGCAGATAGGCGGTATCCGGCGTGAAGCTCTCCGGCCCGTTGAAGAATGTCTGGACGCCTGCCGTTTCCAGAACCGGAATTCGTTCCACCGCCATTTCCAGAATTGGTTCAAATTGATCAAGATCCTCGGGCAACTGATCAAACTCGAAGGACTCCGGAATGCCGTCCATACCCCATGGTTTGGCTTGGCGCTCGAAGGCACCGACAAGAAATTTCCCTGCATCCTCCTTGTAGTAGGCACATTCATCGGGAACTCGGAGGGACGGAAGTCGGGTAAGCCCTTCTATTGGTTGAGTAACCATGTAGAAATGCTCGCAAGCGTGCAAAGGAATGTTCACGCCGGCCTTTTGCCCGAGTGAATGAGCCCACATGCCGGCACAATTGACGACATGTTCGGCTTGAATGCTGCCTGCGGCATCCTTGCCCCTCCATTCAACCGAAGTCACCCTTCTGCCACTTACCGAAAACCCTGAAACACTGACGCCTTCGAATATCTTGGCGCCCTGCCGGCGGGCGCCCTTGGCGAGAGCATGTGCAATGTTGGACGGATCGCCTTGACCGTCCTTTTCGAGGTAAACCGCGGAAACGACGCCATCCCGGTTGAGAAATGGATGGAGATCAACCGCTTCGGACGGGGATATCTCTTCAATTTGAACCCCGAAGGCACGTGCCATCGCCGCAGATCGGGAGAGTTCCTGACTGCGGTTATGCGTCAGTGCAACCGTCATTGATCCTGTCCGCACAAATCCGGTTGCGATACCAGTTTCTGACTCCAGCTTCCCGTAGAGTTCCTGTGAGTATTTGGCGAGCCGCGTCATGTTGGCGGTGGCACGCAGTTGAGCAATGAGGCCCGCAGCATGCCAGGTTGTTCCGCAGGTCAGTTGCTTTCGCTCAAGCAGGACAATATCGCTCCAACCCTCCTTGGCCAGGTGATAGGCAACCGAGCAACCGACGATTCCACCGCCGATGATCACCACGCGCGCGCGTTCGGGAACGATGGACATCATTTCTGTTCGATGATTCGGGTCGACGGCCTGGATATCGCCGGTCATGATTTCAACCGCCGATTGTCGGGGTCCCAAAGAGGTCCCTCAGGCTGAACCTCTGCACTGTACCGTTTGCCATAGATTTCAATTTCGACTTTGGTGCCGGCAATGGCAAGATCTGCCCGCAGCATGCCAAGCGCAATGGATTTATTCACCCGATACCCCCAACCTCCGGACGTGACTTCTCCGACCGGTCTGCCATCCTGCCAGATGGTTGCCATGTAGTGGGCATCATATTCGCCGACGTCCACGACCAGTGTCGACAACCGCCTTTTCGGGCCAATTTGTCGTTCGGAAAGCAGTGCCTGCTTTCCTGGAAATCCCTCGGCCTTGTCGAATCTGACAAACCTGTCGAGGCAGCTTTCAAGAAGCGAGTAGTCGGTCGACAAATCGCCCTTCCATGCCAAATAGCCCTTTTCGAGACGGAGGGAGTTGAGTGCCCACATCCCGAACGGGGTTGCCCCCGCTGCAATGACGGCATCATGGATTTGTGGGATGGCCTCATTTGGCGCGTGTATTTCCCAACCGAGTTCGCCGGCATAGCTGACGCGTGCAAGCAACGATTGCCGACCGCAGACTTTGGTTTGCTGATGGCTGAGCCAAGACAATTCAAGGTCCGCTTCGGTGATGCCCGACAGAAGTTCCCGCGATGCGGGGCCGGTTACCAGAAGGGTTGAGCTGCCATTGGTTAGATCGGCAATTTGGATTCGTCCTTCCTTTGGCAATTGTTGCTGCAGGAGTTCATAATCGTGCCACTGCGCGGCGGAGGCGGTGATGAGGGTGAAGGAGTCCTCCTCGTGCCGCAATATCGACATCTCGCTCAGGACGCGGCCCTTTTTGGTGGGAAAATAGCCCAAATTCATGCGTTCGATTTGAGGGAGGTTTCCGGCAATCAGTGAGCGGAGCCAATTGGCTGCCCCCGGTCCAAAGACCGAAAATCTGGAAAAGCCCGGAAGCTCAAGCACACCGACACTGTCCCTGACCGCAAGGCATTCTTCTCGAATCCGCGGTTCCCACGGTCCGCTGCGCGCCCATGTCATTGTCGGTTCCTCGGAGGTGTCGTCACCGTCCTTGGCAAACCAATTGGCCCGTTCCCAGCCGTTGTATGCGCCCATTTGTCCACCCAATGCCGTAATTCTGTCATGGATTGGCGATTGTTTTTTGTTTCTGCCGGCTGGCCATTCGTGCCACGGAAAGTGCATGGCATATTCGTGTCCATAGGTCTCCATCGCCTTCGCCAGGCAGTAGTCGCGGTCGGTGTGATCGGTAAATCGGCGCGGGTCGCAGGACCACATGTCCCATTCCGTCTGGCCTTCACACAGCCACTCCGCAAGAACCTTGCCCGCCCCGCCGGCCTGCGCGATGCCGAATGTAAAAACGCACGCTTCAAATGCGTTGGAAACACCGGGCATTGGACCCAAGAGCGGCATCCCGTCGGGGGCGTAGGGAATCGGTCCGTTGATAACTTTGGAGACTCCAGCTTCACCAAGAATCGGCACCCTTGCCATCGCGTCCTCGACGTACCAATCAAGCCGCTCAAGATCGTCAGGATATAGTTGAAACGAGAAATCCTCGGGCATCGGATCATCCGGATCAACCCAGTGTGCCCTGCAGTTGCGTTCATAGGGTCCGAGGTTGAGGCCGAATTTCTCCTGCCTAAGGTAGTACGAAGTGTCCACATCCCGCAGTAGCGGAAGTTTGCCGCCTTGGGTCCTCGACCATTCTGCCAGCGCGGGAATTTCCTCGGTTATGATGTATTGGTGGCTCATCGCAACCATGGGGACCGGCCTGCCGCCGAACGGTCTGAAGAACTCGCCGACCTGCTTGGCATAGTATCCTGCTGCATTGACCACGTACTCGCAGCGTATGTCTCCTTTTGGCGTTTGAATGGTCCATTCGCCGTTCTTTCTTGAGACACCTGTTGCCGGGCAAAACCGCAGGATGGTTGCACCGAGGTCGCGGGCGCCCTTGGCCAATGCTTGCGTCAACTGAGCCGGATCAATGTCACCATCGCAGGGATCATAGAGCGCACCCTTGAGATCCCGGACTTCAGTGAACGGGTGTTTGTCGCGAATTTCGTTCGCTTGCAGGATGCCGATATCCATGCCCTGGTGGCGCCCCATTCCGGCGGCACGTTCAAATTCCTGCATCCTTTTCATCGAATGAGCCAAACGAATGGACCCGGTTACGTGGTAGTTGATCGGATAATCCACTTCTGTGCCGAGAGAACGGTAGAGCTCGGTTGAATACCTCTGCAGGTTCATGATCGACCAACTTGATGAAAACGTCGGAACATTTCCGGCGGCATGCCAAGTTGAGCCTGCAGTGAGTTCGTTTTTCTCAAGAAGAATGCAGTCGCTCCAGCCGGACTTGGCCAGATGGTAAAGAACCGAAACTCCCACAGCGCCGCCACCAATGATCACAACTCGAGCTGTTCTGAATGACTGTTCCATGTTTCACCCTTGGGCATCGCTCACAGCATGATTCGGATTTCATGCGAATCGCATTCAAAAAGCTTGTTTGCTTACTTCGCAAGCCCGAACCGGCGCGACTCCCAAAATTATGTTTTGATGCGAAATCCAGTTGACTGCCTTTACCGCCGCCGGCTTGGCAGACGTGGCTCTCCCGCGCGCAAAAAAATCTGCCGGTTGGTTGTGCGATCAAATCAGAAGACACCACTGCTGCACGGCAAAGTCCAAATTTATATCTTGCAAACATAGTCCAAGAGGCCTCAATTCGTCCTGAAAACGAAGCTCATGAATGTTGATCCCTAAACCTGCTTGGGGCCGATCATGGTTTCAGGGCGGACTATCCGGTCGAATGTCTCTTCATCGACCAGTCCAAGCCTGGATGCCTCCTGCCGCAGGTTCGTGCCGTTGAGGTGAGCGGCCTTGGCCACCCGAGCCGCATCGTCGTAACCAATCTTTGGAGCCAACGCCGTAACCAGCATAAGCGATTCATGCAGCAGGCGATCAATGCGTTGCTTGTTTGCCCTAATTCCCGCGACACAGTTTAAATTGAATGCGGACACGGAATCGCTCAACAGCTGCACGGACTGAAGGACATTGTAGACAATCATTGGCTTGTAGACGTTCAATTCGAAATGGCCCTGGCTTCCGGCAAAGCCGACAGCCGCGTCATTGCCCATGACATGGGCACAGACCTGGGTCAGGGCCTCGGTCTGGGTCGGATTGACTTTTCCGGGCATAATTGACGATCCCGGTTCATTTTCAGGCAGGGAAAGTTCGCCAAGTCCGCAGCGCGGGCCTGAGGCAAGGAACCGGATGTCGTTGGCAATCTTGTGGAGTGACGCGGCAACGGTTTTGAGGGCACCGGACATTTCGACCATCGCATCATGTGCAGCGATCGCCTCGAACTTGTTTTCGGCACTGGTGAAAGGAAGCCCTGTGAGTTCGGCGATTCTTGCTGAAACCGCTTCGGCCCAACCCACCCGAGAGTTCAGGCCCGTTCCCACCGCCGTCCCGCCTTGGGCAAGTGGGTAGATGTTGCCAAGAGCTGCCCTGATCCTCAATCCCGCCAATTCGACCTGCCTCGCATATCCGGAGAATTCTTGGCCAAGCGTAAGGGGAGTGGCGTCCTGTGTATGGGTGCGCCCGATTTTGATGATGTCGGCGAACTCCTCGACCCTCAACATTAGTTCGCGCTGCAGTGAATCCAAGGCTGGGATCAGCAGGTCGGTGGCGCTCGTTGCGACCGCGATGTGCATTGCAGTCGGAAATGTGTCGTTGGATGATTGGCAAAGGTTGACATGATCGTTGGGGTGCACGGGGCTCTTTGAACCAAGCTCCCCACCAAGCCTTTCGATTGCCCGATTGGCAATTACCTCGTTTGCATTCATGTTTGATTGGGTCCCCGAACCGGTTTGCCAAACCGACAGAGGGAAGTGATCGTCCAATTCGCCCCTCATCACCTCGCCGGCGCTATCGGCGACAGCTCTTCCGACATTGTCATCCAAAAGCCCAAATTCGACATTCGTGAGTGCGCAGGCACGTTTGATGGTACCCAATGCCCGAATGATCGCCACGGGCTGTGTTTCCCAACCGATCGCGAAGTTCTGCAAAGAACGCTGGGTTTGTGCGCCCCAATACTTGTCGGCAGGAACTTCCAATTGGCCAAAGCTGTCGGACTCAATCCTGAATTCGGTCATGTCTGTCCTCAATTCTCTTCAATTTCGATTGTTTGACGGAGCAATGCACCTAGAAGACCCGCCTTGCCGATCTCCGCCTGGCATCCCGATCAAATCGGGCTGCGGTTCACCTATTTGGGTTTGTTTCGGAATTTGTCGAGGCTGACGACAGTTGCCAACTCGCCCCCGGATTCTTCCTGCGGTGTCTCTTCGAATTTGGACTCGTCGCCGGATTTATCTGCGGAACCGGCTTCAACCTCCGGATTCCTGAGATCGGGAAAGGTCAGGTTGAATTTCGCTGAGGGATCCGAAAATGACCTGATTGCGCTGACGGGCACATAGATGTTTTCGGGCCTGTCGTTGAAGCTCAAGGTAACCGCAAAGCCGTCCTTTTCGGTTTTCAGATCTTCGAACTGATGTTGAAGGACGATTGTCATGGAAGATGGATATCGTTTCATCAATCTTGGAGGAAGCCGAACATCCTGATGGTCGGTGGAGAACTCAATGACGAAGTGGTTTTCACGCGGCAAGCCGTGCTGCTCGACCTGCGACAGCACGCTTATGACAACCTGTTGCATCGAATTGATCATTATTCGTCCGTAATCGATCAAATTCATGCGAATCACCAGCACTGTCCAGATTGACGCAAGACAGTAAATTATGATGTCGGGATGGGGAAGGCAAACCGCAGGCTTCTGTTGCCAGGTGCCTGCAAACCCCGCCGACGCTTGCTAGGGCGCCGGACTAAAGTTCGGTTCGCTCGGCACTGCTACGCAGCGAGAGCCACCGAAGCACGATTGTCGTTGGCAATTGTGCCCTTTGGACCGATAACGGCGGTACCCCACCGAGCGAAAGCTGCCACCTTTACGCGTTCGTCGATCCTGTTTCGGCCCCGTATTGTTCCAACGAAACAAATTCGTTCAATATGGTGGAGCCGCCGGGTACCGCCCCCGGGTCCGATCCGTTTATTGCGTGCGCCTTTATCGCCATAGTTCCTGATGGAACATGGACAATCTGGCTCCGAACAGACCAGCTGTCAACCCCAACCGCCGAATTCGGAGCGGTATTTCACCAACTGTTGCGCTGTTGCCGAAATCCAGCGATCGCACCTACCAGTGCCCGGTGTTGCCCATGCTGGCCCACGGTTCCTGCTGCGGTAACGCCGCACCCCGTTGAAGCAGTTCAATCGACACATTGTCCGGCGATCGGACAAATGCCATGTGACCGTCCCGGGGAGGACGATTGATCACGATCCCATTGTCACTGAGCATGGCGCAAGTTTCGTAGATGTTGTCGACCTCATAGGCCAAATGACCGAAATGTCGGCTGTCGGACGGCAAACCCTCGTCACCATCCCAATTGTATGTGAGCTCAAGAGGGCACTCCGGTTGGTTGGGAGGTGCCAGGAAAACTAGGGTGAACCGACCCCCCTCGTTGTCTGTACGGCGAATTTCCTGGAGTCCAAGAAGCTCAAAGAACGCAATTGACCTCTCAAGGTCGCGCACACGAACCATCGTGTGCAGATACTTCAATCCCATGTCATATCACCTGAAATGTTCAATGAATCTGCATGGCACGGGGAGCAGGAGCCAATTCTGCAATATCCGAACCATGGCACAAGCATAGCAAATCGGGCAGGCACTGGCAAAACTGATTGCCGGAGATCTCGGCTCGGCGATGAGTGTGCCACGACAATGCCTGAAGGGGTGTCAGGGACTTCAGCCTCCAGCCGGAGCATGATGCCAATTTGCAGGAACCGATTTGAATTTGGTGGAGGAACTCAATTTAATGGTGCAGGGCACTCATGTGCCTGTAGAGTTTAAATTGCACTTTGGATTGGGAAACATGTCGATCGCACATGAGATTGAAGAAACGGGCGAAACTCTGAATGCCGCCGAAAGCCGGACCGGACGTGCCGTGAGCAGCGGAATGGAGGCAATCCTGAACGTTCCAATCAAGATATTGGATCACGGATTCGTCCGGGTTGTCGACTACCTTGGCAATGATTCCGCGATCGTTCAGGCGGCAAGGGTCTCCTATGGCGCCGGGACCAAGAAGGCACGTGAAGATGAAGGGCTGATCCGCTACCTAATGCGGCACCGGCACACGACCCCATTTGAAATGTGCGAGGCAAAGTTCCATGTCAAACTTCCGATGTTTGTTGCCAGGCAATGGATTCGGCACCGAACCGCAAACGTCAACGAATATTCGGCAAGATATTCCATCCTCGATCGGGAATTCTACATTCCGGAGCGCGAACACCTTGCGGCACAATCCGCGCTCAACGCGCAGGGAAGGGAGGAGCCATTGCCAACGGATGAGGCAAACCGGGTTCTTGGCATACTGCAAACGGACAGTGCGGTTGCCTATGATCACTACGAACAAATGCTGTCTCAGGATGGACAGCGCGGTTTGGCGCGGGAACTCGCCCGCATGAACCTGCCTTCAAACATTTACACCCAGTGGTACTGGAAAACGGATCTGCACAATCTGCTTCGGTTTATTTCGCTGAGGGCAGATTCACATGCCCAATACGAAATTCGGGCCTATGCCGAAGCGATTGGTCAAATCGTCAAGGATTGGGTGCCGATGGCATGGCGTGCATTTGAGGAATATGACCTTGGCGGAGCGCATTTGTCGAAGTCCCAGCTCCAGTGCGTTCGCAGGATGCTTCAAGGTGAGAACGTATCCCTTGAATCCGCAGGGATGTCGCGCCGGGAATGGCAGGAGCTTCAGTCCATGATTTCCGGCGCATAGCCCCATTCGGCACCTCTTGCCATCAATTTGACCTGCCGACGCCACCGATTGCGGGAAGGAAGCGATCAAGCGATATTGGACCTGCTCCCTTCAAAAGGATGATCAGGAACAGGAACATCCAGAAGCTTCGCTGATCCAGGATCAGGGAGCCTGATGCCGAATCAAACCAAGCGCCAAGATCCTTGCCTCCAACCCCGTGGCCGTAGATGTCGACAATGCTCTGCACGACAACAAAGGCAATCATTCCAAGGGCGGCCAGCCGGGTCAGAAACCCGACTATTATCAGCAGCGGCAACAGCAATTCCCCCCAAGTTCCGGCAATGACCACCAGGGTGTGCAGAATGCTCAATTGGGATTGATCGTAGCCAACTGCTTCCATTGCTTTCGGGAAGATTTGAACATAGGCGCCCGGAGTCGGGTTGATGAACCCGAACAAGCCGTCGCCGAGCTTTACTGCGGCAGACCGCCAAAAGTAAACAAGCAGAACTCCGGCAAATACAAGACGGGCAAGCGTTGGCACCAACCATGCCGAACTTCGCACATCAACTGCTTCAAGAAATTGATTGAACATTCTGATGAGAAACATCTTAATTCTCCAATTCTTCGCCGCAAACCTGGGAATTCAGCCAGCGGTTCATTGTCGTCCCTCTACCGGTGCATGTGCACCGTTCCTAATCTCAGTTATCGCACCGTAACGAACCAGAAGTGACAGCGTTTCGTCAAGCCGCACCTCACCGCACTCGGCATTTGCATGGCCAAAAGCATCCAACAGCGATGCACCCGACAAAAGCATCTGTAGGATTTCGTAGCCGCCCGAGGGCAAAACGACAGGTTCCGGGTCGAATTCCCGTCTGGCTATCAGGACATCCTCCGCACCGTATGACGGTTTGGGGCCGCCAACGGCGTTTGCCCGCCAGATGCTGCAGATGGGATGATCCGATCGCAGCAACCTTATGGAAGGCGCCATAAGAAGCTGTGTTTGAGAAAGTTTCTCCGGGGGCAGGCTTGCGATGAATTCCGCCGAAACCGGCTTTGCATCGGCCTCATGGTAGGATTCTCGGACAAGTTGTTCAAGGCGAGCCACATCAGGAAGATAGGGAAGGTGGGCCACCGGTGGAAAACTCAGCAGGAATTCCGGCATGTCCTTGCCGAAGTGTGACAATACCGGCGATGTCGGGGGAAAGCGTCTAACGAAGACGCCAGCCATGGCCATAAAAAACTCATCTCCGAGCAATTTCCTGATGACCGGAAAAGATGATTCCAGCGCCTCGATCAGCCCAACCACAACATTGTTTCGATAAACCGAAAACCGCCCGGTCGCCTGTCTTGATTTGTTCACCAAACCAGGTGGAACGGGGCGTTCCGGATCCAGAACCGCAGAAATGAATCCGGCCTGTCGGGCCGTCATGAGGTGCGGACCTGTCCGGTCATGACACGACTTGCCCTGGCGGCTTCGGCAGAAAGCACCGACCAGTCCGGAACATCGTTGTCCCACTCTATCAGCGTGGGCAAGGGGCCCGCGATATCGATCGCCCGAGCGTAAAGTTCCCACACCGGATCCGCCACCGCAGCCGCGTGATTGTCGATCAACAGCGTGGCCCCCTCGGGATCTTGGTCTTCTTCATGGCCTCCAAGATGAATCTCGCCGACGCGATCGAAGGGAAAACTGTCAATGTAATCAGCAGGATCAAACAGCATGTTTGTTGACGACACATGGACGTTGTTGATGTCCAGCAATAATCCACAACCGGTGCGTTCGGAGATTCCGGAAATGAATTCCAATTCATCCAGTGTACTTTCCTCAAACCCGAAATAGGTTGATGGGTTTTCAAGCAACATCGGCCTTCCAAGCGCTTCCTGCACCTGATCGACATGACGGCAGACCCTTGCCAAAGAGTCTTCGGTGTAGGGAAGCGGCAGCAGGTCATTGAAGTATTTGCCGTCATGGGTCGACCAAGCCAGATGCTCAGAAAACGAAGCGGGCTCAAGCCATTCCAGCAAATTCCGCAACCGGTCGAGATGATGTTCGTCCGGATCCTCCTCGCCGCCGATTGACAGTCCAACGCCGTGACAGGAAATTGGAAAATTCTCTCGCAATCGTCGAAGCTGAGCGATGGGACGGCCACCTTTGCCCATGTAGTTCTCGGCATGGATTTCAAGCCAAGCAACATCCCCGGGAGATTCCAGAATCTCCCGGAAATGTTGTTCCTTGTAGCCCACTCCCGCCGAGGCGGGCAGCTCGCAAGCGTCCGATTCCGGATGGCTTTGCACTTGTTATGGGCGCAAGATTTCGGTCTGCGGTGGTTGCCCGTTGTCAGGCGGGGAGATCACGCTCCAGGGGCTCAAGTGATCCCATCCTCTCGTCCGGCAGTTCGATTTCGGCGCAGGTGCCTGCAGGAACCAGCGTCCAGGCGTTGCCCTGATAATCAACCGTGGACGATCCGGCGCAAGTGGTGCCTGGACCGGCGGCACAGTCATTCTCTCCTGCCAGCGACACGCCGTAGCATTTTTCGTTTTCGGCTGCGCCTGCCGGCAGGGAGCCGACCGCAAAGGCGGCGGCGACAGCTCCGGCAATCGCAATTGCATTCCTGTTCAATGACATGATTGATACTCCTGTTGTGTGGTCGGCCGGTTGCCGAACAGGTAAGAGATTGCATTGGTCAAAGGCGCAAGGCAAGAAGGTGAAACCGGAATTAATGCACTGTAACCGAATTGTGATGGTGGCTTGTGTGGTTCAAGATTTAGCTGTGCCGTGAAAGTGCGTGACTGTCCGGACGGGACATGAAACCATGAAACGCAGCGTGCGATCCCCAATTCAGGATGGAACTCAAACGGATTTTTCATGAAATTGGACAAACTTGACAAACGGATTCTGAGCGAACTTCAGTGCGACGCCAGTCAATCGCTGGAGGAGATCGCAAGGCGGGTCGGTTCGTCGAAGACACCGGTTTGGGCACGCATCCGAAAAATGCGCGCTGCAGGCGTTATCCTGAAACAGACAGTGATTGCCGATCCGGAACGCCTCGGCTTTGAAGCATGTTTCTTCGTGCTTGTTCGCACCTCGGAGCATGATGCGAAATGGCAACGCAAGTTCCTTGAAGCGCTGCTCGACAGACCGGAGGTTATGGAAGCTCACCGACTTGCCGGCGACATCGACTACATCCTCAAAGTCCGCGTTGCCAATGCCCGCGCATACGACGATTTTTACCAGGCGCTGATTTCCCATGTGAAAATCTTCAACGTAACGGCACTGCTCTCGATGGAGGAAATCAAGTCGACAACCGCTCTTCCCCTTGATTTGGAATGAGCAGACAGGGAACGGACACCGGTCGGAACCCTGCGCGCCTCTGCCCGTCCGTTCGGAGGAAGCGTTTGAAAGTGAGGTGTCGTGCCCGGGGCACGCTGGAACTCTGCGTTCTGCTTGAACGGTTCATTAACTCGGTTGATGATGAGCTTGACCAGGGATTGATGACTGATCTTGAGGAATTGCTGCACGAATCCGACGACGAATTGCTGTCTTGGATATGTGGGACAGCGGAATGCCCGCAACGCTTCAAACGCTTGCTGAATCGGATCCGAAGTGCCGCATTTCCGGAATCGCCGGAAAAACAAAACCGCTGATGAGGGTGGCGTGATCAACCACCATTTCCCAGCGTGATTCGAAATTCACCGCCATTTCCCGCTGGTTTCGGTTCCGATACTGGCAGTTCCGACCGAATTTCCCGGGCTTGAGTCATCAGAATTGATCAATTGCAGAAAAAAATTGACAAAATTGCGGTTGAATCAAGTCATTGTTGTTTCGACCCTTCCTTGATTGAGATATTGTGTTGCAGATACGGTCGGCCGAGGATTCGGTCTTGAGAGTTGCATTCCAGATGAAGAGTGACGAATTGCGTCCAAGCAACGATGTCGCGCAAATGCGGGGCTTCGATGACTATGCGTTTCGGCTCGGCGACGAAATGCGCGGACGGCGCGCAAGCATGGGCAAATCTCTGCTTGATGTTGAGCGCGCACTTCGCATTCGGGCGGTGTTGGTCGACGCAATCGAGAAAGCCGACCCGGAATCATTTGAAGCCAGTTGGTTGATCCCGGGGCATGTGCGATCGTATGCGCGCTATTTGGAGATGGATCCGGATGACGCATACCGCCGGTTTTGCGCTGAGTGCGGATACAATTCCTTCGAAGATGACAATCTTCGATCGAAGGCGCGGGGAAGAAGGTCCGGGTTGCTGTCATTTTTCAGGAGACGTCGCAACAGAAGGAACTGGAACCAGATTTTTGAGGATCGTCGATCCAATTTGAGGCAGAATCGTCTGGCAGTTGATGCGCTCGGCTCCTCAATGGTGCTAATGGCGCTCGCAGTTGGCATCCTTTATGTCGGTTGGGCAGTCTATGATGAAATTCAGGGCGTGGTGTCACCTGACAGTGAGCAGATGATTGTGATCGCAAATGCGGAGTTGACTGCAGATTCTCCGGACTCTTTGCAAGGAGATGAAATTCTTGAACTCGGACCCCAGTTTCCACGGATAGCCACTCGAGGTTCCAGTTCGATCGGAAACATTGATCCGGACGCAACCGGATTTTTTGCTTCGAACCAGCTTGCGATTGACTCGGCTGGGGAGCCGTCCGGCTCAACCAAGGCCATTTCGGCCGAACCAATTCGGCAAGCTTTTGAGAATGAAGAGACCGCGACAAAAGATGTCATTATCGTTCCTTCGCGGCCATCTTGGATACGAGTAACCGACGCTTCAGGCACGACACTCTTCGAGAAAGTTCTGGCAAGTGGCGAGCAGTATACTGTGCCCGATGTTGACGACATGACCACGCTTAGGGCCGGAAATTCTGGATCGCTCTACTTCCTGATTGATGGCAAGTTGTTCGGACCGGCCGGCACGGGACAGAAGGTCGTGAAGAATGTGGACCTTTCAGCCGGTGCGATACAGCAGAGTTATGGCAGAGTTTTCATGGATGCGGTCCCGGAGGCAATCCATGACTTGATCAGGTATTCGGAAGCATCTGGCGGTTCCGAATGAGGTGATGAACCTGCCGGGTTCTTGATTCGGTCGATTTGACTGCAGTTGCAATAGGGAAATTGGTCATGAGGCGATCGCAGCGTTCGGAATTGTGTCTTGTGCGGCTCACCGGCAGGGATTGCGCCACATGAAGGATCACAATTCGATAAGGCCTTGGCGGTCAATTGTTCGGCGACGCTCCCGCCAGATCATGGTGGGAACGGTTCCGGTTGGCGGTGATTCGCCGATTTCGGTGCAAACGATGACCAACACGGCGACGACGGATGTGGCAGGAACCCTTGAGCAGATCAGACAGTGTGCGGATGCGGGTGCGGACCTTGTCCGGGTATCGGTGCCTGATCAAGACTCATCGAAGGCATTGAAGCAGATCGTCGCCGACAGCCCGGTACCAATCATAGCGGATATCCATTTTCACTATATGAGAGCGATCGAATCCGCCAAGGCCGGTGCGGCGTGCCTTAGGATAAACCCAGGAAACATCGGTTCACAGCAGCGCATTCGCGAGGTCATTCGAGCGGCAAAGGATTACGGCTGTGCGATTCGAATTGGCGTCAATGCAGGAAGCCTGGAAAGGCACCTCCTTGAGAAATACCGGGAACCTTGTCCCGAGGCCATGGTCGAATCAGGTTTGTCGCACATTGCGATCTTGGAAGAGAACGATTTTCGGAATTACAAGATCAGTTGCAAGGCATCGGACATCTTTCTTTCCGTGGCTGCCTACCAGGATCTTGCCGAACAAACCGATGCACCGATCCATCTCGGTATAACCGAAGCCGGAAGCGCAATTCCCGGGACGGTGAAGTCGTCGCTCGGAATCGGAAGCCTGCTGTGGGCCGGTATCGGCGATACGTTGCGGGTTAGTCTCTCAGCGGATCCGGTGGAAGAGGTCAGGATCGGATTTGAGGTGCTGAAAGCGTTGAATCTGCGCCATCGCGGGGTGAACATCATCGCTTGTCCCAGCTGTGCACGCCAAGGATTTGATGTCATACGAACGGTTGCCGAGCTTGAAGGGCGGCTTGCACACATCCGGACACCGCTAAGTCTTTCCATAATTGGCTGTGTCGTCAATGGCCCAGGGGAAGCGTTGATGACCGACATTGGATTTACTGGCGGCGGCAAAGATTCAGGAATGGTTTATGTGGCCGGGTCGGCCTTGCATAAGATGTCAAATGCTTCAATGATCGACCAGATTGTCGAGATGGTTGAGGAACGGGCCGAAGAGATTGAAAGAGTTGAAGCTTCTGTCCCGGGTTAGCCGAGATTGACCTCGTCTGCGGCACTGGGCAGGCGCGACATGGTACAGTTCACGCCAGTGTCTCGCCAGATTGGATTATTGAGCGACATTTCACATTTTGCAACGAACGCCCGCCCGTCAACGAACAGGCATATCGATTTGCCCAGTTCAACCCTTTGCCCGTATGTGTCGGTGCAGAAACACTCTATGGCTGTGTCTCCGGTCCCCACGTCCGTCATGGCCGGGTTGGACAGAAGAAGCAGGGCAACCATTGTTGCAAAGGTCCTCATTCCTGAATTCTAGCACAAAGGAATGTGTTTGCAAATTGGACCGGAGCAGGGCTGTATTTCCGGAAGGAGCATCAACCGGGAGCTCTGCTGTTGGATCATGCGGAAACCTGAAGACACCAATTCCCATTTTTGTTGTGCTTCAGTTTAACCGTGCAGTTTGGAACAAAGATGCTGAACAACGAAAAACTTGAACACATCAATGCGAGATATGAGCAGCTTGAACATAGCCTCATGGATGGAATCGACTGTCCAAATTTCGTTGAATTATCTCGTGAATACAATGATCTCAAACCCATAGCTGCAAAGATCAAGGAGTATTGGGGGATCAGGCGCGACATTGCCGCAACTCAGTCCATGCAGTCCGACCCCGAGTTGAAATCACTCGCAGATGACGAGTTGGCTTTGCTTCGGCAAGCTCTGCAGGATGCGGAGGCGGGGCTGATGCGGTCATTGCTTCCGAAGGATGCGGATGCGCAAAGGTCGGCCATTCTGGAAGTTCGCGCCGGAACCGGCGGTGACGAGGCTGCGCTCTTTGCAGGCGACCTCTTCCGTCTTTATGAACGCTATGCCCTGTCGAAGGGCTGGAGCTTCAACAAGTTGGAAGCAACGCCCACTGAGCTTGGTGGAATCCGCGAGGCAACTGTCGAGGTGCACGGGAAAGGTGCATTTGCTCGTCTCAGATACGAATCGGGTGTACACCGCGTGCAACGGGTTCCATCAACTGAATCGGGAGGGCGCATCCACACCTCCGCGGCAACAGTGGCAGTTTTGCCGGAAGTTGGCGATGTCGAGATTGAAATTTTGCAGTCGGATTTGAAAATTGAAACCATGAGGGCAAGCGGGGCAGGTGGCCAACATGTGAACAAGACCGACTCCGCAGTTCGGCTTACGCATCTTCCCACGGGAATTGTGGTCAATGCCTCCGAAAAATCCCAACACCAGAACCGCGCCTTTGCCATGAAGGTGTTGAAATCGAGACTATACGAACAGGAACGGCAACGGGCGCAGGATGCTCGCTCTGCCGAACGGAGGCAATTGGTCGGAAGCGGGGACAGGTCGGAGAGAATTCGAACCTACAATTTTCCGCAAGGCAGAATCACTGACCACAGAATCAATCTCACTCTCTACAAACTTGAGCATGTTCTTGCGGGCAATCTGGATGAGCTTGTTGATGCCTTGATCGCCAACGATCAGGCGGAACAATTGGCGGATTTCGAAAGTTGACGTGCAGCATTTCTGAAGCGGTAACGGCGGCTGCGAAGAGATTTCATGCCGCGGGAGTGGAAAATCCGGCGACCGATGCCTGGAGGTTGGCCGGAGAAGCCTACGGTCGAATTCACGGCCTGCAGCAATTGGTTCCGCATGAAAGGATTGATCCGGATACCGCCCGGCTGCTTGGCGACTGGTTTGATCAGAGGGAGCGTCGTAGGCCCGTTTCTCAGATCGTCGGTCGACGTCTTTTCCGCAACTTGGAATTTTTCGTAACTTCCGACGTGCTTGATCCGCGTCCAGAATCCGAGGTACTGGTTGAGGCGGGCGTCAACCGCTGTCCTGAACGCATTCTGGATCTTGGAACAGGCAGCGGATGCCTGCTTCTATCACTTCTTGCGGAACTTCCCGGTGCTGAAGGTGTCGGCATCGATTCCAGCGAGGCGGCACTGCAAGTCGCCCAGGAAAATTCGAAAAGGATCGGTTTGTGTGGTCGAGCTCGGTTCCATCGGTCGGACTGGTATTCGGCGATATCGGGTCAGTTCGACCTTATCGTCTCGAATCCTCCATATCTGACTGAATCTGAGTTCAACCGTTCGCCGGAGGAACTGCGCTGGGAACCACAACAGGCTCTAACGGTCGGCGGTGATGGATTGTCGCCGTATCGCACCATCGCTGCCGGTGCAAACCGACATCTTGCTTCGGGTGGCTGCCTGCTATTGGAGATAGGCGTCGGGCGCCTTGACCAGGTTTCAAGAATTGTCACTCAGTTTGCGCTTTGCGTTGAAGAGGTACATTTTGATCTTGACCGCCGACCTCGCGCCGTGAGCTGCATGGTTCGGGGTTTGTAGAATCCATGTGGGTTGGGTTGAAGGCCAAATGAACCGGTTCGGTGTTGCGCATCGGCAACGAATTGGTGTTTGTCACCACAAGTTGACGACGTATTCGCACATTCAACTATTTGGAGGAAGATTTGCGCTCTAAAGGGATGGACAAGGTGCCTGTTTGCTGTCATTCATGGGTGCCAATGGAGCCTATACGACCGATTGAACGGCGCGGCTCCGGCCTTCAGGGTTGATGCGCCTCTTGAGAATCTGGACTGCCGGGTCATGCCGAGTTTCATGACCGGAGTTATAAAAAAAGCAGAATTATTGATGAGTTCAGGCGGACTGAAATCAAAGGTCGTGAATTGGCTACCCCTACAATTGGAATGGATATGAGACCAATCAACAAGTCGCGCCCGCGCAACAAGGGACACAGAAGATCGAACGGCAATTCCATCAACAAGGTATTTGAAAGTTCTGGACCCGAGGGAAAGGTCCGGGGCAACGCCCAACAGATCATCGATAAGTATGAAGCTTTGGCAAGGGATGCCTTTCTGGCTGGTGACCGGATCACCGGTGAGAACTTCAAACAACATTGTGAGCACTATGTTCGGATTCTGGGTGAAGTTCGAGCAAACATCGAAAGCAGGGCCGCTGCGAGCAATTCCCATCCGCCTTTCGCCAACAACCAGGCCGGCTCATCCGGATCTCAGGATGATACATCCAATCAGATGATAGCGGAAAAAAGGGAGCAGCCGGGAACCGGACCAAAGGATGTCCAGGCTGAGGCTGGCAACTGACCTGCGGTTCGTCCTCCGGCTTCGGTCCGGAGGGCTTTGTCAATCAGTCGGGCAAGTCGACCTTTCCGAGTTCCCTTGCGATCGCACAATAGTCGGATATCGACAATGCATCTGCCCGTGCCTCCGGAGAAATTCCGGCCGCGGCGAGCATCGATTCGATATTTCCACCAAGAGGTTTCAAACTCGTTCTCAGCATCTTGCGGCGCTGTGAAAACGCAGTTTTTGCCACCAGAAGCATTAGATGCGGCTCGGCATCGTGAATTGGTGCGGGTAGGGCATCAAAGCGAACAATTGCAGTTGTTACCTTGGGAACCGGAACAAATGCAGAAGGCGGTATCGTCATGACGATGCTTGCCGAAGTGCGCCATTGGGAAAGGATGGACATGCGCCCGTAAGATTTGGTGCCTGGACCGGCAATCAAACGTTCCGCCACTTCTCGCTGAAATGCCAAGACCAGGCTGATCCAAGGGGGCGGCCAGTTTGCAACCGAAAGCCATCCGGCCAATAGTGTGGTGGCTGCGTTGTATGGCAGATTGGAAATAATTTTGGCCGGAGGCGAAACAATGCTTGAGGGATCAATGTCCATTGCATCGGCATGAATAACCGACAAGATTCCGGATGCAGCATCCTCAATCTCATGCAGGGCCGGAAGAAATCGCCTATCCTTTTCAATAGCAACGACACGCCTTGCGCCGGCGGAGATTAGACTGCGGGTTAAACCGCCGGGCCCTGGCCCGATCTCAAGAATGTCGTGGCCAACAATTGTTCCCGACTTTCGAACAATCTTGTCGGTTAGGTTCACATCAAATAGAAAATTCTGACCAAGTCGACGGCGTGCGGACAGGCCGTGTTTTGCAATGACTTCCCGCAGCGGTGGAAGGTCTTCCATACCTTTCATTCAACTGTCATCCCGCGGTTCGAAAGTCGGGCGGCCAGACGGATCGCCGCCACCAAACTGTCAGGCTTGGCAAGCTGCCTGCCGGCAATGTCAAGAGCCGGTCCGTGATCCGGAGAAGTTCTGATGAACGGCAATCCCAGGGTCACGTTGACCCCTTCGTAAAAACTGAGGGTCTTGAAAGGTATCAATGCTTGGTCATGAAACATGCAAACCGCAGCATCGAATCGGGCGCGCGCCTCCGGATGAAACATGGTATCGGCGGAAAGTGGTCCTTCGATCAAGAATTCCCGGGCAACGAGTTCCGCAATGACAGGGCGGATAATCCCATTCTCCTCATTGCCAAACAAGCCAGACTCACCAGCATGAGGATTCAATCCCGATACGGCAATTCGTGGATTTGGAATTTTGAAACGGTCTATGAGCGCAGACCGGGTCGTTTCAATTGTCCTTTTGAGCAACGACCGGCTCAGCGACCCGGAAACCTCGGACAACGCGATGTGGGTTGTGGCCGGCACAACGCGCAAAATTCGTGAAACCAGCATCATCACCGCGAACTTGGTTCCGGCAAGATGGGCAAGAAACTCGGTTTGACCCGGGAAGGGAAACTCGGCACCCCGGCGGACAATGTCCTTGCTTATCGGATTGGTGCAGAGGGCGGCGGCCGCTCCATTTTGGACATGTTGCACTGCAAGCTTGATTGAATTGATGACTGCGGCAGCATTGCAAATGGACGGGATTGCGGGTTCGACCACTTCCGGGAACGTCAGGTGCAACAGGGGCAGGGCGTTTTTCATTGCTCGGGCCGCTTGTTCAGGATCTTCAATTTCCTCAATCGGAACAGAACCGGCAATCGATTTCACATGATCCCGGTCAGCGATGAGATAGAACGGTTGATCGAAGCGCAATTGCTTCCAGGCTGCGAGGGTTAATTCCAACCCCACTCCCGCGGGTTCCCCAGCGCTCAGCGCGATTGCTTTAGCCATCACCTGTCAATTATGGCCGAGGCGCGCAGGTCTGTGATCAGATCTTGAGCCAGTTCCTCAATCTTCTCTGAACGCAAGGCCTGAAGGACCGCCTGTCGATCTTCAGGTTCAAGGACCGGCTTGCGTTCACACAGCATCAGAAGAACGATTGAACCCGTTGAGGATCCAGCGGATGGAAGCAGCATTGCCTCGCCCGCATCAAGCAACTCAAGTGGAGCCTTGATTTCTTCAATGGAATTGTCCGGTCCGGTGGTCCGCCTGAAATAGCTGCCTTTTGGATAGATGCGAGACTCGGCAAGCAGGTCGTTGCAGGTGTCCACACGCCTTATGATTGCTTGAGCTCTGCGCTTGGCATCGTTCTGCCCATCACCGTAAACCCTCAGCGTCGCATGGTCAGTCTCAAAGGAACGCCCGTCAACCTCGATTTCTTTGGTATCGCGCTTGAAGAACACAAAGATGGCATTGTCGGAAACAACTGGTCCAACCGCAACCCCGATTGGTGCTCCCAGCAACTTCTCCCTCGCATCGGCAGGCAGGCTGTCCACTGACACCCAACCGATGGCACCGCCTTGACCGGCGGTTTCCGAATCTGAAAGTGAACGAGCGGCGTCAGCGAATTCGCCTGCTGATTTGACGGAATTCACGATTGAATTGGCGATACCGATCACCCGTTCCCTCGTTGCCGGGCGATACGCCATTGCGACTTCGGACAGAAGTATTTGTTGCCTGCGCTCGCTGCCCCGCAGTGCAAGTGCCCGATCAATCTCGTCCTCGCTTATCTCACGTGCCTCGCCAGCGAATCGGCGGTTGACGACTGAACGCCAGGCCACTCCGGCGCGAATGAACTCCGTTAAGGATTGTTCCAAAACCCCTTGGGAGGACATGAAGTTCAGGAACGCCTCCGACGTCTGGTTCCTGCGACCGGCATACTCCCGAAGTCCGGTTGCAATCATGGATTCGGAAACCGAGATGCCCAAACGCTCGGACTCCTGAAGATACAGCCGGTCATTGATTAGTGCATCCTCAGCTATCTGCTGCAGGTTTCCTGTGATGCCAAGGGCAGCAAGCATTCTGACGCGCTGTTCGATATCAAAGTCGCTGATGCTGGCGCCATTGACGCTGATGGCGGAGGTTATTTGGAGCGAACTGCCGGTGGCGGGAACGAGCAAGGGTAGGATGGCGGCAAACACCGCAGATGCGCAGCGAATCATTGAATTGTTCCCGTTTTGGATCAGGCACCGCAATCGGAAGGCGCCCGGTTGCTCAAATCACTAAATCCACCCAGCGACAATTTCAAATTTAACTTGTTGTCTGCATTGGGTCTGGACACGGTCGACATTTGCCGTTCTGCATTAAATTCCACAAGTAGGCATTGATTCCTGTATTCCAGACCTATGCCGACTGAGTTCTCTCCTTCCTTGTTGAAATCATACTCAAGCGTGGTGTTTGCGGCCCATTCATTGTCGAAGTTCCGTCTTGCAAAAAACACGGCCGATTCGACATCATTGGTCATGTTCGCTCCATCATTCCGTCGCAGCCGCGAATAACCGGCGGCAATCTCAAAGTCATTGCTGCCATGGCGGATGAAGGACTCTGACTTTGCAATCCCGAAATCAGCGTCAAACACTGCCCGCTGGTCAATGACGATTGAATTGACAAGGCCGATCCGTCCAGCGGCAACGTAATGCGACCGCTTTCCGGAAAGTCCTGAATTTTGGTCGAATTGTCCGAGATCCCGCTTGCGGAATACCCTTCCAAATACAAACTCCAACTCCGTGCCGCTGGCCAGTCTACCCGTGTGCCTGATTCCCAGGTTGAAGTGCGTGCCCTGTTCACTGCGGTCATTTCCGGGAAACCGGTCCACCGACAGCAGGTTGGTTTCATCAAATTCAACCAGGATGCTGTCTTCGTTTGGGATGCCGTCATCCCTCTCGAGTCTGTCCGGCGTCCAAACAAGCTGAGCAAACGGCTCAATGACGTGTTGGCCGGGGCCTTCAACCTGCCGAAGCGGCAATCTCAATTCAAGTGCCGCAGTTTGTAAAAAACGTGAATGAGATCCGGTGGTGGCTGGATTGTTCTTGATCCGGTTGGTGTCAAACCGCGCCAAACCGACCGCGGACAAAACGAACAAATCGTCGAGTATCCAATTGTTCCGCCAATCGAGGGTAACCGACGCACTTGAAACACCTCCGGATTGACCATTGGGTCCGCTGAGTTTTGCCTTCCTTTCATATGATTGCGCTTCAATTTTCAATCCAACGGAACCGGCGCCGGGAGCAAGGGTGAACCGGGTCCCGTATCGCGCGTCGTGTATCAGATGCGGAATTGTTCCCGTTTGATCTTCAAGTCGGTTGATGTGCCGCGAACCCAAGTCAAACCAAGTGAATCGCGAGCGGCGGGTAACGCGTGCCGAACTTGTAACGGAGGCTTCGGTTGAGATGCCGAAATCTTTGAGAAATTCCGAATCGGTGACATCTTCACCCGAAAAAGCGAGCATAAATTCATTTCCCAAATCCAAGTCGCCAAAGAACTTAATGTGTCCCCTGAACTCTTCGGCGTGCCTCCTGTCCCAAAGTGCATTGATCTCGGTCGTGATCCGTCCCCTGCGAAAGAGCTGCCTGTGTTGAACCCCCAGCGAGAGATTGCCTTTTGTCGTGACCCCCGGTGTAAAGGTAATGTCGGCATGATTGCCAAGCGTTTGAAAATAAGGAACCTTTGCCCAAAATCCACGTAGGTTTGAATAGGTCATCTCCGGCAAAAGAAAGCCGCTTTTCCTATTGATGGATGGATCGGGCAGCCTGAGATAGGGAAGGTACAGCAGCTTGGTGTTGCCAACATAAAAATTTACGTGCTGCAGATGGAGTTGCCGGTTTTCTTTGTCGTGAACAACGCGCCGTGAGCGAAAATGCCAGATCGGAGGTTGATCCGGCCGACAAACCCGGCAGGTTACGACCATTGCGTTGCTGATTTGAGTGAAATTGTCCTCGGCCATTTCAACACGCGAGCCGATGATGCGAATCCTGTCCGCCAAGAGCATCTGGACACCCTTGAGAACGCCGCGCTGGAATTCTTCGTCCAATTCGGCAAATTCGGCTACCCCGACTGTTCCGTGCTTGTACGTGAAAGAAAGCGGCCCGGTGGTTGTGATTACCCCGTCGGCATAGTCAATGCCTTGGGCGTGCAGAACATTGCCGGCAAAATATACCTTGACGTTGCCGAAGGCGGAAAACGACCGTTCTGGTCGAAGATAGTGAATTTCGTCAGCCAGGATCAGCGCGTTCTCTCGCCCAAGCGAACCGGTCGCCAACATGACCAGGATCAGAACCTGCACCGCAATCCATATGCGCATGCTACCCGTCCTCCAGGTAAAGCAGGCCGCCCAGGGAAACCAAGGACACAATCAGTGGTGGCAGCCACGCCGCCAGGGCAACCGGGATATCTTCCCGTTCACCAAGAAATTGAGCCAGGTTCCCGAGAATGACAGCGGCCAGAATTACGACAAATGTCAGCGTAACATTCAAGGGCAAATTGACAAATCGGTTTTGACGCAATGCAAGAGTTCCGCCCAGCAGCACCATGGATGCCAGGAGGAGAGGCTTGGCCAATTCCGACTGCAGGTGAAAACGGTGTTTGGCCGATGAAAATCCAGCCTCCTCCAGCCGATCAATCATTGAGAGGAGTTTCCAAAACGATACGGTGTTTGGTTGGTCCAGGCTCTCCCTGATCTGCTCGGGCGTCAGCCGGGTGGCAAGGCACTCTGCGGCAACCCTGATTGGTGGAGCTCCAACCATCCCTTTCTCTGCCAAATGATTCCAAACCCTCAGATCTTTAAGACAAAGACCAGGCACGGGATCTTGCCCAAATCTGGCAGAGGCGGAACGGGACACGTCTTCACGGTTACGTGTGTCTTCAACCAATTCGCCGGTCAGCGAGTGAATCCTTTTGGTGGGTTGTCCTACAGAATCGAACATGAAGACATGGACATCCTCAAAGAGTCTCCCGCCCGTGGTGTTTGACGACCTGATCACGGTTTGTTGGTTGTCGATCACCTGCCTGAGCCAAATCAGCCCATCCTCCTGTATGAATATCTGGGTGCCGTCGCCGGAATCCCGGAACACCAGATCCCGATGTTTCTTTGACATTGCCGAGATCACGGGATTGACCGCGGTAACGGCAACGATGCCGATCACCGTCGCAACCAATGCCGGAACCGCCAATGTTGAAAATCCGGATTTTCCAAATGTGCGAATAACCGGCATTTCGCTTGTTGAAGCCAGGCGCAGCGAAGTCCAAAGTGCCGCAAACGCCACAATCGAGGGAAGAAACACATAGATGGACTCGGGTGCCTTCAGCAGCGTCAAACCGATGATCTCCAACGGGCTGAATTTGAGGTCCCCGTAGGAGCTCAAATGCAGTTCGATACCGATAAGGAATTGAAGGACGAACATCCCGCCCAAAACACCGGCGAGCGCCAGCAGGAACCGTTGAATCAAATATGCGGTCAGTGTCATTTTGTGTTCCGCAACATCAAGGACAAACCTCCAACTCCCGTCTTTGCAGAAACGGAACGAAGCAGCATCGCCAACACCACGGAAACAGCGATTGCATGGTGTGCGTGGATCAGGGCAAAGGGAAGGGACCCCTCCGCGACGATCTCCTCCATGTAGTTGCCGACCACATGAATGATCACAACGGCCAGTATGGCTGGAACCAACATGTATCGATGGCGAATCCCGAGTGCATCCGCCAGTAGCAGGGCCGAAACCCCCATTAGGGGATACACAAGAGATCTTAGGGACTTTGCAATACGGTCATGAAATTCGTGCAGATAGTCTCTGTGATCGGTTCCCCCGGCCAGATTGACCGTTGAGATTCTGGTCAGAAGCTCAAAGCTGGACATGTTCCTCAGGCGGTTGGCAAATGTTTCGCGTTTGGGGATCAGTTTTGACAGGTTGAAACGCAGGGAATCAAAATTCAGCGTTTCCAACCTCCTGGCTTTGGAGTTCCATTCTTCAACGTGACCTGAATTCAGTTCAAGAACCGGGTCTTGATCAACTTGAATCAGTTTTGCGGATTGGGCGAAGTAGGTTCTTTCCCTGTCCGTGTCGCGTGCATCGTGGATGAAGACATTCTCAAGACCCGTTTCAGCAGATGCTTCGGCCACATAGAGAGCAAGGCCGTCGACCGGAAACTGAAATTGCCTATGCTTGATCTGCCGGCTGGCCAGGTTGCTCAGGTTGGACGCACCGAGTTCATCGGCCTTCATTCTGCTGGCCGGCTCCAGGACATGCACCAGCAAAGCCGACAGCAGTGCGCCAAAAAATCCGAACATGACAAAAGGCCCCATGAGTCGAGCCGGTCCCACGCCAATGTTCAACAGGGCAGTTACCTCCCGGTCGGCATGCATGCGAAAATAGAGGTAGGTCAAAGCAACAAAAACGGAAAACGGAATCGTGTTCTCGAGTGCCCGCGGCAACAACAGCAAGAAATACTCTGCGATCACACTGGGAGCCTGTCCGGCTGAAACCAACTGATCCAAGCCCCGGACCGCCAAGTTGATCCAATTTACGCCTGCGAGAATCGCGGTCAACAACAGCAGTTGTTGAAAGCTCCTGATACACACATATTTGTCGTAGTGCTTCACGAAACCGCCCGATTTGCACATTGTGCCAACAATTCCTGAGTGCTTAGCATTGAAACATCAGACATTGTAGTGACGGCCGCTGGATTTCGGCAGAGCAAATCGATATCCGCAACGGAAAACCAACGAAATGGATGCCAACGTGACCAAACCGCCCGAAATTCAATTCATCCCCGCCAATTGGGAATCAATCAGCTCCTTTGCGGGAAGCCTCGCCGTTTTTGTGCCCGAGAATGGATCGGTCAATGAACTGGCAAGAAAATTGGACAACATCTGCGGCGGACAAATTTCCAAATATTTGGCCAGCCCGGAATTTGTGGATTTAAAGGCTCCAGGCATAGAGGTGATAGGCTATCCGGGCGGCTGCACGGCGAGGTCCCTGCTTGTGGCCAAAGTTCCAGTCGATGCAACTCCGGAGCAGATGAAGCGGCTGGGAACCGGCATTGCAATGAAGGCAGCCAAATCTGGAGTTTGCGTGCTCGCAGGCGACCTTGACACAATTTCGGACATTGCACTCGGGGTCTCTCTGGGAAGCTACTCGTTCGACCGATACCGGACAGCAAAACCGGACCAAAAGAACAGGGAAAATTCACTGTTGGTGGTGACGGGCGATCCGAAGATCGCATCGGATGGCTATCACAGCGCTGCAGCGGTTGCGAAGGGTGTCAATTTTACCCGAGACCTAGTGAACGAACCGGCAAATATTCTGACAACATGCGAATTTGCCAAGCGGGTCAGCGAGTTTCGCGAATTGGGTCTTTCGGTATCCGTCTTGGAAGAAGCCGAACTGGAACGGATTGGGATGCGAACCCTGCTGTCGGTGGGTGCGGGATCAGCCACTCCCTCCAAGGTGGCCATGATCGAATGGAAGGGTGCATCCGGCCCGCCGCTTGCACTGGTGGGAAAGGGGGTTGTTTTTGACACCGGTGGCATTTCAATAAAGCCGGCGCTTCGCATGGAGGAAATGACGATGGACATGGCCGGCGCAGCTGTTGTGGCCGGTGTCATGAAAACCCTGGCCATGCGAAAATCACCATCTCACGTCGTCGGAGCGCTGGGCCTTGTCGAGAACATGCCTGGCGGAAGGGCGCTGCGTCCCGGTGATGTTGTAAAGTCGCTGAAGGGTGATACCGTGGAGGTGATCAACACTGATGCCGAGGGTCGGCTCGTGCTCGCGGATTTGCTTTGGTACGTTCAGGATACCCATAAGCCTTCAGCCATGATCGACTTGGCCACCCTGACCGGGGCCATAATTGTTGGAATCGGCAACGAACTTGCCGGTGTGTTTTCAAATGACGACGAACTGGTTGACGCCTTCCTGTGTGCTGCCGAACGTGAGGGTGAAGGTGCTTGGCGAATGCCGCTCCACGACCCCTACGACAAATTACTGAAATCAAGGGTAGCCGACATCAAGAATGTGGGAGACCGGAGTGCAGGCGCAGTTACGGCGGCCCAATTCCTGAAACGCTTCGTGAAGGCGGATCTGCCTTGGATCCACATGGACATAGCCGGAGTTGCATATTCGGAAGGGAAGAGTGGCGCTGTTCCAAAGGGTGCCACCGGCTGGGGTGTCCAGTCGATCGACAGGTTGATCAAGGAGAGATTCGAGGTCACGTGACCAAATTTGTTTTCTACCAGCTTGCCGACAATGACAAGGTGCCGACGCTTCGTTCGATTGTTGGAAAGTCGCGGGAGCGCGGTTGGCGTGTTGCAATCAGATGCTCCACCGAATCGGAGGCCAAAGCGATTGATGACGCGCTATGGAGAGCGCCAGATGACGGATTTCTGCCACATGCCCGATCCGGTAGTGGATTTGATGCCGATCAACCAATACTCATCGTAACCGACAATGGTGCCGATAACCGACCCGACGCTTTGGTGATGCTCGGAGCCTTGGAATTGGGGATCGGGGAACTGTCGAAGTTGCAGCGGGTGTGTGTGCTGTTCAATGGTGAAAACACTGAAGAGTTGGCCTCGGCTCAACTGCTCTCAAAAACGTTCAGAAACTCCGGAACGCCGGTGGAATGCTGGGTAAACGAGCATGGCAGATGGCGGAACAGGCAGGACTTCTGACAAAAGTTACTTGAAAATATGGCATTAAAACATTGATAACATATAATATGTTTGATATTCTACGATAGCGATGCGTCAAAATTGCTTTGACGAAACACAGTGCCGAGCAACAGCACAACGACGCATTGCATAGGCTTCGAAGGTTTGGTTTTCTTGAATCCAATCGGTAACGATGGTCGATTGATCGAATTGCATCCGTTCAAACAACCGGCAAAATTGGTTGGCGCAGACCAGAAAAGAGCACATGTTCGGAGCCGATGGCGTTCGGAATGTCCTGTTTTGTCGGCGGAATGCAGCAGGACACGCCGTTTTATTAGCCCTAAACCGTGAATTTCAGTGACGCTTGCCGAACGGCGGTGGCAGGCAAACCGGCGCAACTGTTGCCGCTACGGTTGCAATGGCGTGTTGGCGGCTGTAGTGGCGTTGCGCCGACGGCAACATATGTTTGCTGCAACAAATTGAAATTCGGAGATCAACAGTGACCGAACGCACCCTGTCGATAATCAAGCCTGATGCCACACGCCGCAACCTCACCGGCAAAATCAATTCCATGCTTGAGGGGGCAGGTCTTCGGATAGTGGCGCAGAGGCGGTTGAGCCTAACCGGTGTTCAGGCCGAAAAATTCTACGAGGTGCACCGGGATCGACCCTTCTTCGGTGAACTGTGTGAGTTCATGACCTCCGGTCCGGTCGTCGTTCAGGTGCTGGAAGGGAACGGAGCGATTGCACTGAACCGAAGGGTTATGGGCGCGACAAACCCGGCCGATGCCGAGCCGGGAACAATCAGAAGGGAACTGGCCATTTCCCTGACAGAGAATTCGGTTCACGGATCTGACGGGCCAGAAACTGCGGCAATCGAGATTTCGTTCTTTTTCGCTGAGGTGGACATTCCTGGTTAAGGATTCCAACCGCCGAGCGGCGGCATCGCGCACTTGACCGGGGAGGCAGACGTCACTATGCGCAATGATGGGCCCGTAGCTCAATGGTTAGAGCAGAGCGCTCATAACGCTTTGGTTGGGGGTTCGAGTCCCTCCGGGCCTACCATCCACCGTTTTCTTCCAAGCCTTCAGGGGTTTCGTCTTGACGCGGGTCCTTTGCCGGCAACGTCAACACAGCCTTCAGGCCTCCAAGTGATTTGCTCGACGACAATTCCAATGAACCGCCGTGGCCAACGGCAACATCCCTAGCAATTGTCAGCCCGAGTCCCACACCGCTTCCTTTGTCCAGATTGCGTGCGGGATCCAACCGTGTGAACGGTCTCATGGCCTCAGCGCGTCTGTCGGCCGGAATACCCGATCCATTGTCCTCAACGATGAACCGAACATTTGATCCCTTAAACTCAACCGTCAGGCGGCAACTTGCGGCATAGCTGCCAGCGTTTCCGATTAGATTCTCAAGGGCGCGCGTAACCGCAACCGGCCGAGCATTCAGCAGAACATTGCGGGCAATTCCGTCACTTTTTGCCAAGCTGATATCCTGTCCCGCAGTGGACGCCCTCGTTGTCAACGTCTCCGCCAATTCAACTGCAGAAATCAACTCGAACTCCTCAGTTGACGCATCTCTGGTGAATTCAAGCAACTCGTTGACCATGAAGGTCATGTTCCTGACATCGGAAATCAACATCTTGGTTTGAGGTGTTGCTGCGAATGTTTCCAGTCCGATCCGGAGTCTTGTCAAGGGAGTGCGCAGATCATGTCCTATGTTCGACAACATCTGCGTTCGTTGCTCCATGTGCGTCTCAATACTCTTCCTCATGTCAAGGAAAGCCGCCGTTGCTTCACGGACCTCGGTTGCACCTGAAACGCTAAGTTCCAAATGTCTGCCCTGACCAAATGCCTTCGAAGCCCGGGCAAGCCGGATTATTGGTCGCAGTTGATTTTTCAGAAACAAGTAGGCGATCAATGTCATCACAATTCCAGCGAAAAGCATTAGCACGAGCAACTGGTGTGGATTTGAAGGGGACAGGTTCCTCCTGTTCAGCAAGATCAATGCGTCGCCATGAGGCGTGGAAGCTCTAATTTCAACCCGCGATCCGTCTTCCTTGAGCAGGTTGATCGATACTATGCTCGGAATGGCGGCCCGAAGGCTGTCGATGACAATCCTGCCCGAAAAATCTACGAACAACCGTTGGTCCGGCAATTCGGTTGCATGTTCATCAACAATCGAAACCAGCATGTTGACAGGCACGGTTATCGGAGTGATTCTGTCCATTGCCTCGGCAATGTTCTGTGCCGAACTGATCCGGGACAGAACCAGACGCACGTGCGGCTCCACATTGGCCACCATCTGCCGTGTTACCCGATCAAAATGGCGCTGGATGATTATGGCGGCGAAGACAAGCTGGATCATGATGACCGGAAACAGCAATATTAAAATCGCCCGGCCCCTAAGTCCTTTTGGAACAATGGATTTCAGCATTGCAAACATTGATCTGCCCGAAGGTGCTTCACGACCTCTCGCTCGCCGCGTCCAATTGTCTCATGCAACAGGTGGGGAATCCAAGATGAATTGCGCCATGGTGCCGGAACGTTGAAGGGCGATTGCAAACCCCGGAAAGACGCGCCGGCGACGACGGTTTCCAGTGAAGCACTTCGTTGCATCGTCGCGCCGAATGCGTCAGCCATGACAAATTTTGGCACCAACACCTATCTGGTTATTGGAAAAACGCAAATTGCAGTCATAGATCCGGGCCCCGATGACGACCGCCACCTAGAGAGGATCCTGTCCCATGCGAGCCCTTCTTGCCGCATTTCAAAGATCTTTGTTACGCATCCGCATGTTGATCACACCGGGCTCGCAGTCAGGTTGGCTCATGAGACCGGGGCTGATGTGTTGGCTCATTCGGGTGCATCAGGTGCTTGTTCGAAGCGCATGCGGAAGTTGGCCGAAGAATTCGCTCTGGGTGGTGGCGAAGGCATCGATCGGGAATTCGAGCCGGACAGGAGATTGATCGACGGCGAATTGACCTGGTGCGATGACTGGAGTTTCGAAGCAGTTTGGACACCGGGTCATACCGCCAACCACATGTGCTATGCATGGAGGGAAGCAGGAATCCTTTTCTCCGGAGATCATGTGATGGGATGGTCGACAACCGTTGTTTCACCGCCTCACGGCGATATGGGGGACTTTATGGCGTCACTTGATAGGCTCATGCAGCGGCAGGATGAAATGTTGCTCCCGGGTCACGGCGGGCGGGTATTGGCTCCTGTTGCTGAAATCAAAGCTCAGCAGTTGCACCGAAGGGAGCGCGAAGCCCAGATTCTGCATGTGTTGAGTTGTGGATTGAACAGTGTCGGTGAAATTGCTGGGAGAATCTATTCTGGACTTCCCGTTCGACTTGCAGCAGCTGCCGAGAGAACGGTATTGGCGCACCTTCTTGATTTGTGGGCCCGGGAACGGGCTGAGGCATTTTGCTGCGATGGACTTGGGAGACCCTGTTTCCGGCTGGTGGATTGATGCCGCATTTCGGTCCAAAACAGTTGGTGTTCACTGAATTACATGAACAAGGGGGCATGGAACCTCCCGAAAGGCGGTTTTGCTGCTCATTGGCAGTCGCCAATTGTCTTGAATCGGATCAGCTTAACTCTGGTTGAATTTCGGTGGACGCCAAGTTTTGTCTCTGCTAGCAGGCACGTTGATCCGGCGTAGCTCAGCGGTAGAGCAGTTGACTGTTAATCAATTGGTCGCAGGTTCGAATCCTGCCGCCGGAGCCACAAAATCAAATACATAAGCAGTTCTACTTGTGACACGATTGCATGAAGCGGGTATGTCACATAGCTTGCACGCTTTCACACATGGGAGGCGGCAAGGCGGAAAAACACATCATTCCGGGAAGCAGGATCCACGTTTGCAATCGTGAATGCAGTTCGGTTTGGCAATTTTCGGCGTATCTTGACTGCCAAAACCGCCGGTTCGACAAGCAGGAAAAAATTCTATCGTATGCAAAAGCACTCGCACTCTGGTCACAATCTGGCACGGAGCCGATATTCGTTGCGTATTTGCCAAGGGATGGAATTGCGGACAATCTTGCTACTTGCCGAATTGAAACAATGCCTGCATGTGTTTTTTTGAACCCTCCGAAACTTCCCAAATGCTCCTGAGAATTTCCGGAAGGTCGCGCTTGGCACCGTCGCGACTGCCGGTGAGTGGAATTCGGTGCCACCATTGCGGCATCGTCTCGAACACAGTCTCAACACTTGATGGAACTTCTTCGATTTCCACCGAAAGATAGAGCTCTGCCTCCTCAAGATTGCTTCAATCTCCCGGCACAAACCGCAATTGGTTGAGTCAGATATCAAGCTGGGTCGGCATTCACGGCAATGGAGCGAACGGTTTTGGCACCAAAAGTTATGTTGATCTATTGTGTCATAGACAGATGTCAGAAATCGATCGTAAATGATTGTGCAAGTGGTTTATCCTATTCGCTGAAACCATGATCTGGGGCACAAATCGGTGTGGCTGGTGTCAATTGATGTCGAGCCAAATCGTAACAGGTCCGTCATTGGTAAGGTTGACTGACATTTCGGCTCCGAATTCACCAGTTCTGACATCCCGACAATGCAAGCGTGCCTCCGCAACAAACCTGTCGTAGAGGCGACTTCCCAGTTCGGGGCCCGCGACTTGTGAAAATCCCGGCCGGTTTCCCTTCTTTGTATCCGCCCCAAGGGTGAATTGGCTGACGATTAGCATTGAGCCACCCGCATCAATCAGCGATCGATTCATCCTACCGTTTGCGTCCCTGAAAATCCTGAGGCGAATTGTTCTTCCCGCCGCCTTGACGGCAGTTTCTTCCGTGTCGGTCTCCATGGCACAAACAAAGACAAGGAGGCCGGGACCAATTTCGCTGATTGTCTGCGAATCTACGACTACACTGGCTGACGTAACCCTTTGTATCAAGCAGAGCATTTCAGATTGTTATCATTGATCTCCGCCGCCAACTCAACATGTGGCAGCAAGTTGTTGTTGAAATCCCTGGGTCCGGGAAGTTCAACTTCAATCACAAGAATTGATCCAGGGAAACACCAATTTGGAGGGATATTGGTCCACAACCGTACCTTCCGGACGGACGTGGGCCAAAGGGGGTTGCGTTTTTGCCTTCAAGGAGCCATTGGTTGGCACCGTCACGGAGTGCCGGTTTCCATGACATTCCAAGGACCGAGGACACCGGAAGATCGGGTGCTGTAGAAGGAACCTCATGAATCACGGTGGCAAGGAAGAAATCAGTCCAATCACGGCAACGCGGGCGCTTGAGGAATTCTGCCGCAGGGCCGCCAGTTTTCCTTACTTGACCGTTGACACCGAATTCGTTGGGGAGGGTTGCTACTATCCGCGACTGTGCCTTGTGCAGCTTGCTGTGGCTGGTGATGGTCCGGAGTGCGCCGTTGCGGTTGATCCACTTTCACCTGAACTCAGTTTGGAACCGCTGCACAGATTGTTTTCCGACGCTTCGGTCATCAAGGTATTCCATGCGGCTCGGCAGGATCTTGCAATATTTTTTCATGAATTTGGATCGCTCCCGGAACCGGTATTTGACACGCAGCTGGCGGCGATGGTCTGTGGATACGGGCAAAGCATTGGCTACGAAGCATTGGTAAACGACATTGTGGGGAAACAAATCGACAAGTCGGCGAGGCTGTTGGATTGGGAAAGAAGGCCGCTGCCGCAAAAGCTGCTCCGATATGCGTTGGATGACGTGATCCATCTGCGGGCGGTGCATCTCAAACTGACGGAACGCATGAGAAAATTGGGTCGAACGCAATGGATCAGGGACGAATTGAATGTACTTGCCGATCCCGAAACCTATCGATCCGATCCTCGAAACGCCTGGAAAAAAGTAAAAAAACTCAAGAACAACGGAAAATATCTGGCAGTTCTGCGTGAACTTGCCGCCTTTCGCGAGGAGTATGCCCGCTCATTGAATCGGCCAAAAAACCGAATCCTGACTGACGATGCCTTGATGCACCTTGCGGATGCAAGACCGCTCAATGCGGCGCAATTGTCAGGTTCGAGGTTGTTGATGAGCCGCGCCAAGCGCGGCGAATTGGCCGAAGGAATTATCAGGGCAATTCGCGTGGGGGTGGAGGTGCCGCGGGAAAACTGGCCAAGATTGCAGCGGAAACCCGATAAACCAATGAATGGTGCCGCATTCGAATTGATGCGTGTTCTGCTGAAGGTGCGGTCCAAAGAACTCGGTGTTGCCGAGCAGGTAATTGCAACCTCAGATGACCTCAGGCGGCTTGCGTCGGGAGATTCCGATGCCAAGCAAATGTTGGGATGGAGGAGGGACGTGTTCGGAAATGACGCCTTGAAGATCTATGAGGGCCGCCTGGCAATAGCGGTCAATGGCCAAAGGCTTAATCTTGTCGAGCCTAAAGTATGATCACCTGTTCATTAACAGCGCCAATCACACGCACTGACTGAACACCTTCAAGTTGCCTTTCCGTCAAGGTCGTCGCAACTGAAATTTCCCTACTTTGCTCAGAACCCGTTTCGACCTCGCCATCTGGTGCGTTGGCCCTCAGTTCCAATACCAATTCGCCGTCAACAGGCTTTCCTTCATTCACCGGAACAAGGGCAGCGTCGTAATAGCCAAATGTTGACGGAATTCCTGTTGCAATCAAAATGATGCTGCCGCCGCCGCCGAACGGTTGTGCCTGAACGCCTGAGATCACCGGAATGAGTTCCCGTTCATCTTGCACGGCAGTTACCGCCAACTCCGTTTCCGGCTCCGTGTTGGTTTGAAACCAGTTCAACGGATTCAGTCGACCTGAATCAACGGTTGAGCCTGAGCATCCGGACAAAAATACAGCAGCTGCGGCCATTGCAATAACGGTTGCTCTCATGTCATAAATCCTGTCATGTTACCTCGCTCGTCCGCGCAGTTGTCGACGCGGTTGCGGACATCTTGCTCAAATTGCGGTAATTGTCAATATTTTCAATTTCCCGTTAAGCCCGTACGCTTGGAGTTTCGGCCTCATTTGATCGCTGTTGGCAGTTTGGGCAATCGCGGATATGGATGCCGCTTGATGCACAATGACCGGATCAGACATCTTGAACGGCGTTCTGGAGCGGTTTTGAAGGACAACTGCAAAGCCGAATGATACACAGCAGCAAATGCAGGAATGGTTTGGAAAATCGCATTTTCAAGATTGCGGCAAAGGAACGCAGCTTGATCTTTTTGCTAAAGCTTGGGTATTGAAGAATGGCGACTGATGCATTCGAAGCCATCGCAGAGGATTTTGATTTCCTTGACGAATGGGAAGACAGATACCGCTATGTGATCGACCTCGGCCGCGGCATGGATCCGATTGAAGAAGGGTTGCGAACGGACTGGTCAAGGGTTGAGGGTTGCGCAAGCCAAGTATGGATCGTGCCTGAAATTGGCTGGGACACCGGAATTCCGGCGTTCAATTTTCGTGGCGACAGCGACGCATTGATAGTGCGGGGATTGATTGCAATATTGCGTTCCCTCTACAACGGTTTGAGCGTTTCCGAGGTTCTTGAGGTCGATGCGCGTTTGGAAATTGGCCGCCTTGGGTTGGATTCTCATCTTTCCTCGCAGCGGTCAAATGGACTGGTTTCCATGATTGGACGCATCAGGGAACTGGCCAAGGGCGCCTTGGCGGAACGTCGGGAACTGACGCCTGCAGGAACGTTAGAGAATGCTGGAGGATGATGGCGAACTGTCTGGCGCCGATGGCCAGGACGTTCGCGCCAAGTTCGACGCGTTGCTCGGCAGCCGCGGCTGGATTCTGGCCGACGGAGCGACGGGGACCAACCTTTTTGCGCTCGGAATGGGTGCCGGGGATTCACCGGAGCTTCTGAATGTGCAGCAACCTGAAATGGTTCGAGCCGTTTATCGAAATGCCATTGCAGGCGGTGCTGATCTAATCCTGACCAACAGCTTTGGCGGCAACCGTGCCAGGCTGAAATTACACGCCGTGGCTGGACGCACTCGTGAGCTCTGCCAAATTTCAGCGCAGCTGGCGCATGAAACAGCCTCTGAGTTTGGCAACGGCACAATCGTTGCCGGATCCATGGGGCCAACCGGTGAATTGATGGAGCCCATGGGTGTTCTCACTCCTGATGTGGCGGTCGATATCTTCCTTGAACAAGCCGAGGGATTGAAGGCGGGCGGAGCTGATGTCGCTTGGATCGAAACGATCTCGGACATCCGTGAGCTTGATTGCGCCGCACAGGCGTGTTTCCGGGCAGGATTGCCCTACTGCGCAACCTTGAGTTTTGACACGGCAGGGCGGACAATGATGGGGGTGGCGCCAGGCGATCTGGCGAATTGGGCGGCGGATGCAACGTGGCCGCCGCTTGCAATTGGCGCGAACTGTGGTGCTGGCGCCGCGGATCTTATCCGCACGATCCTGGAGTTTCCAAAACTCAAAATTGGCATGCATCTCATTGCCAAGGCAAATGCAGGTATTCCGAAGTGGGAGAAAGGGGCGATTCATTATGATGGCTCGCCTGATCTTATGGCAGACTACGCTGAATTGGCACTGCGGTCAGGTGCCAAAATCATTGGTGGATGCTGCGGCACGACATTTCGTCATATTCAAAGGATGAGGGCACGTCTTGAAACCTTTAAGGGTGGCGCAACACCGATGCTGGAGGAAATTGTTGGAAAGTTAGGACAATTTTCGGCTGATATCGGACCCGACCCGAAAGATCGGAACCGGCGGCAAAGGCGGCGACGTCCCTGACCATTTTCTTTTCCCGAATGTCGCATTAGACTAATTCAGTGTCGCAATTGCGACGCGACACGCTTGAATCCGTTGTCATATGCGGCGGATTGTGCGTCATTTCAGGCGACACGGGGATTTCCTATGTCTGATGAGGATGAAGAAGAACTAATCCTTTCGGAACTGAGTGATGAAGAACTGGTTCCACAAATGCATGATGACCTCTACGACGGCCTCAAGGAGGAGGTTGAAGAGGGTGTCTACATTTTGCTTGAGCGGGGTTGGGAACCGTATGCGGTCCTGACAAATGCACTGGTTGAGGGCATGCGGATAGTCGGCATCGACTTCCGTGACGGTATCCTGTTTGTCCCTGAAGTGTTGCTTGCGGCAAATGCGATGAAGACGGGAATGGCAATTCTCAAACCGCTGCTTGCCGAAACCGGTGCACCGCGCATGGGAAAAATGGTTATTGGGACGGTGAAGGGTGACATCCACGATATTGGCAAGAACCTCGTTTCAATGATGATGGAAGGTGCCGGCTTCGAGGTGGTTGATCTTGGCATCAATAATCCGGTTGAGAATTACCTTGAGGCAATTGAGAACGAAAAACCTGACATCCTTGGCATGTCGGCGCTGCTAACCACAACGATGCCGTACATGAAGGTGGTCATTGACCGGCTTGTGGAGTTGGGGCTGCGCGACGATTTCGTTGTTTTGGTTGGAGGGGCACCGCTAAATGAGGATTTCAGCAAGGCAATTGGAGCTGACGCATATTGCAGGGATGCTGCTGTGGCAGTTGAAACGGCAAAGGAATTCATGGCAAGGAAACACAATGTGCTTTCAGCAGGTTAGGTGACCGCCCAAAATTGGCGACCCGGGCTGCCCGGATTGCTCTGGTCGGCGGTAACCGGATCCCATGATTCTCAGGTGCTGTGAGTTGCTGCGATAGTCTAAATTGGGTCTTTGACGAAATGTCGAATTGCCTCAAAAGCAAGAATGAAACCTCCGGTCGCCAGGAACCCATGGAAAGGGTGCTCCTGATTGCCTGCGGAGCACTTGCAAAGGAAATCCTTGAACTGAAGCGCCTTAACGGTTGGAACCATCTTGATTTAACTTGCCTTCCTGCCGAATTGCATCTGTATCCGGAGAAGATTCCGGAGAGGGTTGAGTTGGCGGTAAAGGAGCATCGACAAAGCCATTCATCCATTTTCGTGGTGTATGCCGATTGTGGGACCGGTGGACTGCTGCGCAGAAAATGCGAAGAGCTGGGAGTTGGAATGATTGACGGTCCCCATTGTTATTCGTTCTTTGAAGGCAACCAGAAGTTTGCCGAACATGCAGTGGAGGAGATGACCACCTTCTACTTGACCGATTTCCTAGTCAGGCAATTTGATTCATTTGTCTGGAGGCCACTTGGTCTTGGCAAGCATCCGGAACTTAGGGACATGTATTTCGGAAACTACGAGCGGCTTGTATATCTTGCACAGACTGAGGATCCACAGTTGGACCGGCTGGCGGAGGAATGTGCAGCAAGGCTAGGCCTGGAGTACAAGCGCCGGTATACCGGATATGGCGATTTGGCTGTTGCATTGGGGAGTGTCGCAGAGCCGCAAACTGGATCGGGACTGTCATCCGGAAGGGGATGGGCATGACAGGGGGTCAAGGTAGCAACAAACCGGGGTGACCGCGTTCCCGTAACGCCGCCGCGTTCCTTCGCTTAAGGAAGGTTCCGCACGGTCCTTGGCGACTTGTGCCCTTACCGAACCGGCTTGAGCAGTCTCAGGCCGCCTTCGGGAAGTATTCCAAGCCTGGATGCGATTTCCTGAAATCCATCGGGAATTCCGGCAGAATCCGGAATAGTGTCGTAACTGCTGAGGACGCGCCCCGTCTGCATGTCCCACAATCTGCACACATCCGGACTGATCTCGTCGACAATTACAAGGCGACAGGTATCCTCTTCCCAAACTCGTCCGATTTCCAGAACAAAATCAACGAGTTTGATGCCGGCACCCGCCATCATTCCCGAGACGTAATCATTTGTTCTGAGAGCAATCGGCAGAATTTCGTCGATTTCCATTGGTGAGACCCACCCAAACGCGTTGAGATGCTCTTCGGTAACAAGGGGATGGTTCAGATCCTGGTGTTTGAGGTAAAACTCTACGAGTGGGCGGGGCAGGGGATCCCCTTCCTTCAGGTTAAAACGCTTTGCAAGCGTTCCGGCCGCATGGTTTCGAACCATTACCGTTACCGGCAGGATTTCAGCCGCCCTGACAGACTGTTCGCGCATGTTCAGGCGACGGACGAAATGTGTGGGAATCCCGACTCTCTTCAATCCTGACATCACGAATTCGGAAAAGCGGTTGTTGAGAACGCCCTTGCCCTCAATCACGGATGGGCCTTGGGAATGGGCAGGAAACATGTCATCCCTGAAATGGAGCACATATGTCCCCAGCGTATCGCCTTCATAGAGTGATTTGGTCTTTCCCCTGAAAACGATCTTTCTTCGAGCCATTCGCATTTTCCAATCCGCGGAAGAAGTCTCAACTTGAATGAGGCAATAGCGAAAGGGATACCCTCTAGCAAGAAATGCAATCCCGACTCCAATTCGCGTGACATCAAGCCGGGGCTGGACAGAACGCAGAATTCAACCGGACAAGATGAGCGATCGACCGCAACCAGGTTCTCCTTGGAATCGAGGCGAACGGGCGATTTCGGCGGACACGGCCTGCGATACGGGCTTGAACCATGCGGTGCGATTGTCCATATGGGGTGAATTGGGTTAGCAGAGCATCAACATGACTTCCTTTGACGAGCGCAGGGATACATTCGAATCTAAATTTGCGCATGACGCATCGCTTAAGTTCAAGGCGGAAGCCCGTGCCAACAAATTGCTTGGTCAGTGGGCGGCTGGTGTGCTTGGTCTCTCCGAGGATCAGGTCGACGAATACGTTCGTTCGGTCATCAAGGCCGATTTTGAGGAACCCGGAAGCGAGGACGTTTTCCGCAAGCTGGCAGGCGATCTGGGTGATCAAGTTACGGAACAGGAGATTCGTTCAAAAATGGAACAATTTGCTCAAAAGGCCGTAGAGCAGATCATGAACGAATCCTAGCGTTGGCGACGCTACTTTCAACTTGTGACTTGCCCCAACGCCTGTCAGGCCTCAACCTGAACCGAAGACCCTTTCGAACACAGTGCCCACATGCCGGACAAAGAATCGGTCGTCAAAAAGTTCCATCAATTCTTCTCCGGTCAACCAATCCCCAACATCTGGATCCTGAGTCAGAACCCAGTGAAAATCCTTGCCTTCATCCAGTGAGCGCGCAGCACTCCTTTGGATGATCGAATATGCACGGTTTCGCTCAAGCCCTTTTCGCACGAGGGCGTCAAGAGCACGATGAGAGTTGTGGACACCTCGCATGAGGTTGAGGTTACGCTTCATGTTGTCGGGGCGGACTTTCATTTCACCGACGATGCCGGCAAGGCGCCACAGGGCGAAATCGAGTGCCGAGGTGGCGTCAGGACCAATTACCCTTTCGACGGAGGAATGGGACATGTCCCGCTCGTGCCAGAGGACAACATTTTCAAAGGAGGGCATTACGGCCGCCCTAACAAGTCGCGCCAATCCGGTCAGGTTTTCCGCAAGAATCGGGTTGCGCTTGTGGGGCATTGCAGATGAACCCTTCTGATGTTCTCGGAACGGTTCCTCAATCTCCAGAACTTCGCTGCGTTGAAGATGTCGAAACTCGGTGGCCAACCTCTCGACTGATGAGGCAACAACCCCCAACACAGCAAAGAAGTGCGCATGGCGATCCCTGGGTATGACTTGGGTCGACATCGGTTCTGCCGCCAATCCCAATTTCTTGCAGACATGCGCTTCAACTTCCGGTGGGACGGTGGCAAATGTGCCAACCGGTCCTGACACTGCGCCTGTGGAAATCTCACTCTTGGCCTGTTCAATGCGTTTGAACGCCCGTTCGAATTCACAATGAGCCTGAGCCAGCTTAAGACCGAATGTCGTCGGTTCGGCATGAATCCCATGGCTTCGGCCCATGCAGGGAAGATGCTTGAACTCGAATGCCCGCCGCCGAAGCTGGCTGAGCAGTTCACGCAGGTCGGTGAGAAGGATGTCGGTCGATCTCAAAAGTTGAACGTTGAAGCAGGTATCCAGCGCATCGCTTGACGTCATTCCCAAATGTATGTGTGGGGAATGCTCCTTTCCGGCACGCTCAGCAACGTAGATCAGGAATGCAAGGGTTTCGTGGCGTGTCTCTTCCTCTATCTCCCTGATTCGGGCGAGGTCGATCGGTTGGCCTCGGAGCCGCAACACCGCATTGGCGGATGCTTTGGGAATTTGGCCCAGTTCGGCCCGGGCCTCCATCGCAAGAGCCTCGATTTCAAGCAGAATTGAGAAGCGGGACTCCTCCGACCAAACGGCTTCCATTTCTGGTCGAACATACCGAGGTATCATGCTGAAAACTTTGCGTAAATCACCGCCACTGCAAAAGAAGGCACACCGTATTGCAGGTGCTCGAACTCACAATTGGGCAACGTATCAGGAGGATTTTTTGTAAGGGCCAACATACTGCAGTGCGGTATCCCATGGAAAATAGATCCACGTATCCTGACTAACCTCAGTGATGAAAGTGTCGACCACAGAACGGCCCATGGGTTTCGCATAGGTTGTTGCAAAATGGGCAGTTGGGAAAATAACCTTGACGAGTTCCAAGGTTTTTCCCGTGTCGACGAGGTCGTCGATGACGAGGGTTCCCGGACCGTCGGCCAGAATGGCGTCCTTAACGACTTTCGGTTCCGATTGGTTTTGGTGGTTGTAGGACTCGACCGAAATGGTGTCGACGGTTCGAATTTCCAGTTCCCGGGCCACTATCATGGCGGGCGCCAACCCACCCCTGGTCACAGCAATGACCCGTTTCCAGTATCCCGGTTCAGGTTGGGCCCCCTCCAATCGCCAAGCCAAGGCCCTGCAGTCGCGATGCAACTGATCCCAGCTGACCACGAATCCCTTTTCATGCGGAAGTTGATGCATAAGAGTTATTTCCGTCCGGTAACGACATCTATGTCGGGCGCATCGGGACGTTTCATGCCAACCACATGGTAGCCGGCATCAACATGCAGGACCTCGCCCGTAACTGCCGATCCCAAATCGGACAGCAAGCTCAGGGCAGACGCTCCGATTTCATCCTGACTCACGTTGCGACCCAGTGGCGAGTTGAGTTCGTTCCATTTTAGGATGTAGCGAAAATCCCCGATGCCAGATGCCGCAAGTGTCTTTACGGTGCCCGCTGAAATTGCGTTTACCCGGATGTTCTTTGGTCCCAGATCAGCGGCAAGATATCTGACTGAGGCTTCCAGTGCAGCCTTTGCAACACCCATGACATTGTAGTGGGGCATTACCTTTTCCGAGCCATAGTAGGTTAAGGTCAGTAATGAACCGCCATCAGGCATGAGTTTTTCGGCACGTTGCGCCAAGGCGGTGAAGGAATAGACCGAAACGTCGAGTGAATTTCGGAAATTGTCGGGGCTGGTGTCGACATAGCGACCGCGCAGTTCGTTCTTGTCCGAAAACCCTATTGCGTGGACGGCAAAGTCGATCCCACCCCAGCGTTGCCTCAGCATTTCGAAGAGAGAGTCCATCGACGCGGGATCACCGACATCGCATTCACAGATCACTGACGAACCGATTGATGTCGCCAAGGGTTCGATGCGCTTTCGCAGCACCTCGTTCTGATAGGAGAATGCCAGTTCTGCACCATGGGCGGCGCATGCCTTTGCAATTCCCCATGCAATTGATTTGTCGTTGGCGACCCCCATGATGAGGCCACGTTTGCCTTCCATCAAAAGCGTTGACATGCAGACACTCCTTGCCATGAGGCTCTCCGGTCGTTTAGGTGAATCGGGCACGCTCTTCAATAGCGGGTTGTTCCGGCCGGCAGGCCGAGGGTTGGGAGAAGATTCTTTGGAACGTCGGGTTGGAAAATTTGCGGGCAGTGAACCATTTGCGATCCTGCTCCGGTGGTTGGACGAAGCGCGTCAGGTTGAACCCAATGATCCGGACGCAATTGCCTTGGCAACGGTCGATTGCTCCGGAATGCCAAATGTCCGAATGGTGCTGCTCCGAGGCATCGAAGACGACAGTTTCGTATTCTACACAAATTATGCAAGTGCAAAGGCCCGTGAATTGAATCACTGCGGGAAAGCCGCCTTTGTCATGCACTGGAAATCGCTTAGGCGGCAGGTGAGGGCCAGGGGGCATGTCGAGCGGGCGGAAGGGGATGCGGCAGATTCCTATTTTGCCTCCCGTTCTTTGGAGAGCCGACATGGCGCGTGGGCTTCACGACAATCCCAACCTTTGGAGTCTCGAAGACAGTTGATGTCGCGGGTTGCCGAAGTGACCGCGGAACTCGGGTCAAATCCCAAGCGTCCGCCGTTCTGGGGAGGATTCCGGCTTCGACCGATTGAGATCGAATTCTGGAGTGACGGTGAATCCAGGTTGCACGACCGATTTCAGTGGAAGAGGGAAAGCACTGATTCGAAATGGTCTGTGACCAGGTTGTCGCCTTAGGGTCAACTCCGGTGCCCCAACAGCAATTTCGCTTGCAATTGGTGGCTGCGCCGTGCACGATGGCAGCTTGTGGATCATGTCATTTTGACAAGGCGAACCAGCCCGAGGAGGCAACATTCAGAATAAGTTTCGTGGGCGCGTGAAATGGTTTAACGCAACCAAGGGGTTTGGCTTTGTGGTTACGGAGGAGCCCGGTCCCGATATCTTGATTCATGTCAATGTTCTGCGAAACTTCGGCCGCAGCTCCGTATCGGAAGGCAGCACCGTTGAATTGCTTGCCAATGAATCACAACGCGGGTTGCAGGCTACGGAAATTCTGGAGATCATCCCGCCACCCGAATTAGAGTTCAGCGATGTCGAGCATGTCGGAAACGGGGTAGATCTGGATGGCGAGCAATCCGCCTTTGTCCCAGCCCGTGTGAAATGGTTCGACAAGCAGAGGGGATTCGGATTTGTGAATGTGTTCGGGGATGTCGAGGATGTGTTCATTCACATGGAAGTTCTCCGGAACAACGGCCTTTCTGACCTGCAGGCGGGTGAAGCGATATCTGTCCAGGTCGCCACCGGCCCCAGAGGCAGGCTTGTTGCTGAGATTCAACCTTGGAATGCCGATGTGGGAGCAGAAATTTACGAGGATTAACGGGTTTGCCGGGTGTTTCGGCTCCATCACGTGCACATTGGAATCGGCAGGCTTCGTCTTCCGTTCAGTTGTTGCCGGAATGGCAATGGCATTTCTGGGCGCTGTTGGCGCTGCGGCAAACTGCCCGACGGAAGTTGTGTGGTTGCGGGGCGATTGGGGCAAGGCTACATTTTCTGTGGAAATCGCAAAGACCCCGCAGGAACGTGCACGCGGTCTGCAGGAGCGCGAATACCTTCCATTGATGGCTGGAATGCTGTTCCTGTTTGAGTCCCCGGGGCCGGTGGCGTTCTGGATGAAAAACACACCAATTAGCCTCGATATTCTGTTCGTATCGGAGACCGGCACCGTTACGGGCATCCACAGGGAAGCGGTTCCCTTTGATCCGACGCTGATTCGCGGTGGCAACGACACCATTGCTGTCCTTGAGTTGAACGGCGGCATCAGCGATCGGTTCGGCGTTGCGGAGGGAACCGAAATCCGTCATCCCGCATTCAATCAAGACCTCGCAGCATGGCCCTGCAGTGACGGAGGTTGAGGCTTCAAATCTTCGTTCCCACGGGTTAATGGTCGCCGGTCGGGGCGTAGCGCAGCCTGGCAGCGCGGCGGTTTTGGGAACCGCAGGTCGTTGGTTCGAATCCAATCGCCCCGACCAATTCCGAATATTCATTCCGTCAGTATGAACCTAGGCTTGTGAATTTGCTACGGCGGCAGGAATCCTACCATGCCACAGTTCTGGCGCGGGAAGTCAGTGTTTTCTTGAGCTTGCCTTGATTCCTTTGATGTGAACTTTGCGGTTCCGAAACTCTTCTTCACAAAAGAAATTCCGCCCGATCATACAAAAGCGTTTGACATTCGCTGCTGCTTGATAGCAGGATATGCACCCGCCATTGCCCGATTGCGCAACATGTGGTGAATTCCGGGAATGGCCAACGACGCGAACGGACACCTGACGCAATGGGGTGTCACCAAGGAGAGGCAGAATTCAAATGAAGTTTTCGCGAGTCTTTACCGCCGGGTTGCAGAGTGCACATGAAGGGATTTCGTTCACCACAACACGATCTGAAATAAGAAACACAGATGGATCCATCGTTTTTTGCCTTGAAAACATGGAAGTTCCTGAGACGTGGAGCCAAGTTGCCGCCGACGTGCTGGCTCAAAAGTACTTTAGAAAGGCAGGTGTTCCCCGCCGACTCAAGCGGGTTCCCGAAAAGGGTCTTCCCGAATTTCTTTGGAGATCCGAAGCCGACGAAAAGGCACTGATGGAACTGCCGGAAGGCGAGCGTTACGGAAGCGAAATTTCCGCCAAACAGGTTTTCAACCGCTTGGCGGGCACTTGGGCCTATTGGGGATGGAAAGGGGGATATTTCACCGGTGAGGATGATGCCCGCGCGTTCTACGAAGAAATTCAGTACATGCTGGCAACACAGAGGGCGGCTCCGAATTCACCGCAGTGGTTCAATACGGGGCTTTACTGGGCCTACGGGATCAAGGGATCTGAACAGGGCCATCACTATGTCGATTTCAAAACAGGTCAAACCAGAAAATCGAAGAATTCTTACGAAAGACCGCAGCCGCACGCATGCTTCATCCAATCGATCGACGACGATTTGGTCAACGATGGAGGCATCATGGATCTCTGGCTTCGGGAGGCGAGGCTGTTCAAGTTCGGCTCAGGCACAGGCACTAATTTCTCCAACCTGCGCGGAATGAATGAACCACTGGCAAGTGGCGGAAAATCCAGTGGGTTGATGAGCTTTCTGAAGATTGGCGACAGGGCGGCCGGAGCAATCAAGTCCGGCGGCACGACACGCCGCGCCGCCAAGATGGTTATCTGTGAAATGGACCATCCCGACATAGAGGAGTTCATCAACTGGAAGGTTCGCGAAGAGCAGAAGGTTGCGTCCCTTGTTGCCGGATCACAGGCGACAAAAAGAGCGCTTGAGGATCTGTTCAGGGCGATCAGAGGTTGGGACGGCAGGACCGAGAGTGCCTGCGACCCCAAGGAAAACATACAACTCAAGGAATCAATCGTATCTGCCAGAAGGGCGATGGTGCCGGAGACGTACATCAATCGCGTGTTGCAGTATGCCAAGCAGGGCTACACCGAGATCAACTTTTCGGTCTACGACACCGACTGGGAATCGGAAGCCTATGCGACCGTCTCGGGTCAGAATTCAAACAATTCTGTGCGGGTAACCGATACCTTCATGAAGGCCGCGGAAATGGACTGCGAGTGGGAACTTCGCCGCAGGACCGACGGTGCGGTGGCAAGAACCGTAAGGGCGTCTGATCTTTGGGAGGACATCGGTCATGCCGCTTGGGCCTGCGCCGACCCTGGGGTCCAATTTCATGACACCATCAACGCTTGGCACACCTGCCCGGAGGACGGACAAATTCGGGCATCCAACCCATGCTCGGAGTACATGTTCCTTGATGACACGGCCTGCAACCTCGCTTCGATAAATCTTTTGAACTTCTACAATGATGGCGAGTTCAAGGTGGATGAGTATCTGCACGCCGTCAGGCTGCTGACGGTGGCGCTTGAAGTGTCCGTACTCATGGCACAGTTTCCGTCAAAGCGCATTGCTGAACTTTCGCACCGGTTTCGGACGCTGGGTTTGGGTTACGCCAATCTCGGAGGTCTGCTCATGAACATGGGAATCAGTTACGATTCCGATGAGGGCAGGGCAACCTGTGCCGCGTTGACCGCCATATTGTGCGGAGAGGCCTATGCGGTATCAGCCGAAATGGCCGGCGAACTGGGCCCGTTTCCCGGTTATGAAAAAAATGCCGCCCACATGCTTCGTGTAATGCGCAACCACAGACGGGCCGCCCGAGGTGATGCGGATGGATATGAGGGACTGGCGACGTTGCCGGTGCCGTTGGTCAGCGGTTCCTGTCCGATCGCGGAACTAACCGAGGCAGCAAGAAAGTCCTGGGACCGGGTCGTCGTGCTTGGCGAAGATCACGGATTTCGCAACGCACAGACAACGGTCATCGCTCCCACCGGCACGATTGGGCTTGTCATGGACTGCGATACAACCGGGATTGAACCGGATTTCTCGTTGGTCAAATTCAAGAAACTGGCCGGCGGCGGTTATTTCAAGATCATCAATCGCTCAGTCCCGAATGCTCTGCGCGTGTTGGGTTATTCAGAGCAGCAGATTGATGACATCGTCGCTTATGCTTCAGGACATGGCTCGTTGAAAGGCGCCCCGCACATCAATCATCGATCTCTCACGGACCTTGGATTTCGGGACCAGGAGATCGGCAGGATTGAATCGGACGCCAAAGCGGCCTTTGATATCACGTTCCTGATCAACCCTGGCATCTTGGGCGTGGAATTCTGCAGAGAACGGCTTGGCGTATCCGAGAAAGAGATTGAGGATCCGTCCTTCAATTTGCTGAGGCATTTGGGTTTTTCCAGCAAGCAGATTGAGGAAGCGAACGAATACATGTGCGGTTCAATGACGCTTGAGAATGCACCGCACATCCATTCGAAGCATCTTCCGGTGTTCGATTGCGCCAATACTTGTGGCAGGCGCGGCGTTCGCAGTCTCAGTGTTGAAAGCCACATTTCAATGATGGCTGCGGCCCAGAGTTTCATTTCCGGAGCCATTTCCAAGACCGTGAACATGCTGCCAACTGCAACTGTCGAAGATTGCAAGCAGGCGTACAAGTCGGCATGGCATCTTGGGGTCAAGGCAATTGCGGTTTATCGTGATGGCTCAAAACTCAGTCAACCACTGGCTGCCTCACTGATTGACAGTTGGGCCGAGGACACCGAAAAGCCAAAGTCACGGCATGAGAGAATTGCTGAATTTGCTGAAGAAAGCACCAAGAACCTAATTCGGCAACGTGGACGGGCGAGACTGCCGGAGAGAAGAAAAGGGTACACCCAGAAGGCGGTCATTGGCGGGCACAAGGTGTATCTGCGCACGGGTGAATACACCGACGGTTCACTGGGTGAGATCTTCATCGACATGCATAAGGAGGGGGCAGGGTTCCGGGCAATGATGAACAATTTTGCCATCGCGGTGTCGCTCGGCCTGCAGTACGGCGTTCCGTTGGAGACATTCGTGAATGCCTTTACCTTCACCCGATTTGAACCTTCGGGAGTGGTTCAGGGCAACGACTCGATCAGGAACGCGACTTCCATTCTTGACTACATCTTCAGGGAACTGGGAATCAGCTACCTTGACCGCACCGATTTGGCCCATGTGAAGGTTGAGAGTCAGCGTTTTGATGATTTGGGAATTGGAGAAGGGGATGAGGGTGCAGCTTCAAATGCGGTCAGTGACCTGTTCAGAACCGCTGCATCTGTTGGGTATTTGCGCAACAGAATGCCGATTGATGCGGCAGACCAGGACGAGATCACAGACGGCGTGGATTTCCATCAATCTGGGTTGGCAACCGCCGAACTGGCGGCTCCTCAGAGTTCGGCACGAATCAAGGGCTATGAAGGCGATCCATGCGGCGACTGCGGCAATTACACTCTGGTGCGCAGCGGCACATGCATGCATTGTGCCACCTGCGGTTCCACAAGTGGCTGCAGTTGAGGTTTCAATCCGGTGGCGGGGTAAACCCGCCCGCTGGATTTTTCGGAATCTATTCCTTGACCCTTATGCCCACCACACCGGTTCGGGCAATTTCAATTAATCCGCAATCTAGCAAACGGTCGGCAAATCGATCAATCTGGCGGACGGTTCCGGTAAGTTCAAGAACGATCACATCTGGGTTGGATTCGATTTGCGTTGCGCCGAACTCCTCTGCGACCAGAAGCGCCTCGGCGGCGCCAGATTCACCGCTGCCGACCTTCAATAACGCAAGTTCGCGCTCAATGGATTGGCCTTCAACGGTCAGGTCCACAACCTGATGCACCGGAATAAGTCGATCAAGCTGGGCCTTGATCTGTTCAATGACATGTGCACGGCCGGTTGTTACGACGGTGATGCGGGACAGATGGCCGGTGTGATCCACCTCGGTTACGGCAAGGCTCTCAATGTTATAGCCGCGCCCGGAAAACAGGCCGACAACCCTTGCGAGAACCCCGGCCTCATTGTCGACCAGGATTGAAAGAGTGTGGGTCTCCGTGTCAGATTCCCGCGACCGCCTGAGATCGTATGCCGACTTGCGGGAAGTGCCCTTCTTAATGTTCAATGCTGTCATGTGATACCCGGTTCAAACAAGAACGGCTCCGTCTGCGCCAATACCTGCCTGATCCCGCGATGGGCCAAGCAACATCTTGTTATGGGGCTCACCGGAGGGAATCATGGGAAAGCAACTCTCGAACTTGTCAACACGGCAGTCCATGATGACTGGGCCGTCATATTCGAGCATTTCGAGAATTGCTCCATCCAGATCGGCCGGATCGGAAACCCGGACGCCGAGGCAGCCGAAAGATTCGGCAAGCTTAACGAAATCCGGCAGCGCTGCGCACCATGAATTGCTGTATCGTTTTTCGTGCAGGAGTTCTTGCCATTGGCGCACCATTCCAAGATATTCATTGTTGAGAATGAATTGCTTGACCGGAAGATTTTCCTGAATTGCGGTGCACATTTCCTGCATGTTCATGAGCCAACTGGCTTCACCGGCGATGTTGATTACCAAGGCCTCGGGATGTGCAATTTGGACACCGATCGAAGCGGGCAATCCATATCCCATTGTTCCAAGCCCGCCTGAGGTCATCCACCTGTTCGGTTCTTCGAATTTCAGGTACTGAGCCGCCCACATCTGGTGCTGCCCAACCTCGGTTGTGATGTACCGATCGCGACCTGCCGTTAGAGCCTCCAAACGTTCGAGTGCATGCTGTGGCTTGATGATCTTCTTCGAATTCGCATAGCTGAAGCAGTCAATGCTTCTCCACTCGTCAATTTGCCGCCACCATGAGCGCACACCGTCCGAATTGGTCTTGCTGCCGCGATTTCTCCATTTGTCGAGCAGTTGCCCCAGGACGTCAGTGACATCGCCCAATATCGGCAGATCAACGAGGATGGCCTTATTGATGGACGATCTGTCGACATCAATGTGAACCTTTCGGGAATTTGGGCTGAAATCCTTGATCCTGCCCGTGATGCGATCATCAAATCGAGCCCCTACATTGATCATGAGATCGCAACCGTGCATCGCGAGATTTGCTTCGTAGCTTCCATGCATTCCCAACATGCCAAGCCACTTGTCCCCGCTTGCCGGGTAGGCGCCGAGCCCCATCAAGGTTGAGGTGATTGGAAATCCGGTCTCTTCGGCAAGGTTGCGCAGCAATTCGCTGGCACGCGGTCCGGAATTGATGACCCCTCCACCCGAATAGATAATTGGTTTGGCAGCGGTTTCGATCCACTCGGCGAGCTGTCCGATCTCTTCGGCACCACCGCGCAGGTTGGGCCGATAGCGCTTCTTGTGACTGTCCGAGGGAGGGTGGTAGGTTCCCTCCGCAAATTGAACATCCTTCGGAACATCAACCAAAACAGGGCCGGGCCTGCCTGTGGTTGCAATATGAAACGCCTGATGCACGGTGTCGGCCAAAAGGTCCGTGTCCTTTACCAGCCAGTTGTGCTTGGTGCATGGACGAGTGATGCCAACGGTGTCAGCTTCTTGGAATGCATCATTGCCGATCATGAAGGTCGGAACCTGACCGGAGATCAGCACGATGGGAATTGAGTCCATCAGCGCATCGGTCAAACCGGTTACGGAATTCGTTGCGCCCGGACCGGACGTAACCAAAACGACACCCGGTTTCCCAGTGGACCGGGCGTAACCTTCCGCGGCGTGGACTGCGCCCTGTTCGTGGCGCACAAGCACATGGTGGATGCGGTTGTTCTGATCAATCTCATCGTAGATCGGGAGAACAGCACCGCCGGGATAGCCAAAAACAACTTCTACCCCCTGTTCCTCAAGCGCCTTGAGAACAATCTCGGCGCCGCTCATCAATTCTTCCATTACAACATGCCCCAGCATCATCTCCGAAAAGCAAAGCCCCTCCAAGCTTAAGGGGATCAAATCGGAAACTGCCTTTTTCGATTAAGTCATGTCCAGACAAGCCCGCGGCGCATCAATTGGTCCACTGGACCATTGCCCAGGAATTGGCCAATCAGAATAGTGACAGATTCGGCAACCGTCAACAAAGACGTAATTGCAGGAATCGAAGACCGTTCAGGGCCGCGGAACGAATGCTGAGTATCGTCGGGGGACCCAGGAACGCGTCGTTCGCGGCAAGGTTGGCAACCCTGAGGGTTTCGGTTGGGCCGTTGGAAAGCTTGCCATTATCGTCCGCCCAACATTCCATTTTTTGATGCCTGCTTGAATTCCGTCGAAAATTGGTGTTGGTTCCCAGCGGAAGCAAACCAGCCTGTTCGGCAGGTTTTATAAAAGGGGAAATAGACATGGACAGAAGATCCTTCCTGAAGACAGCAACAGTTGGAGGTGCCGCTGCGTCGACGCTTGCGGCACCGGCGATCGCCCAAGGAAAACGGACACTGACGATGGTAACGAGTTGGGGGCGGGGATTGGCCGGCGTTCACGACAGTGCCCAGCGTTGCGCCGACATGATAACGGAAGTAACGGACGGTCAACTTACCGTTGAACTCAAGGCAGCCGGTGAATTGGTCGGGGGGTTTGAAGTGTTCGATGCAGTGTCGTCCGGCCAAGCCGACATGTATCACGCCGCCGACTATTATTTTCTTGGGCAGCATCCGGCCTACGCATTTTTCACTGCGGTGCCGTTTGGCATGACGCCCTCCGAGTTGACCACTTGGTATTACCAGGATGGCGGGATGGAATTGCACGACGAACTCGGTCAGATTTTTGGCCTGAAATCTTTCATTGCCGGCAACACCGGTGCACAGGCTGGCGGGTGGTTCCGCAAGCGGATCGAAAGTGCCGAGGATTTCAACGGGCTTAAATTCCGCATGCCGGGACTTGGAGGAAGGGTTCTTACCGAACTTGGAGCATCAGTCCAGGCTCTTCCTGGTTCGGAGGTGTATCAGGCCTTGTCGTCCGGTGCGATTGATGGAACCGAGTGGATTGGTCCATGGGCCGACGAAGCGGCGGGATTTCAGGAAATCACCAAGACATACTACACGGCCGGTTACCATGAGCCAGGTGCGGCACTGTCGCTTGCAACTAATCGCGATGTGTTCGAATCCCTGACGCCGGCGCATCAAAGGGCCATCCAAATCGTGGCTGCCGAAGTGCATGAATGGACACTGACGCTGTTCCTTTCCCGGAACTCCGCGGCGCTGCAGCGCCTCATCGGTGCAGGTGTTGAAGTTCTTGAATTTCCCAACGATGTCTGGGATGCATTCGGCGAGGCCACCGTGAAAGTGCTGAGCGAGAACATGTCGGATGATCTCTACAAGAAGGTCTATGACAGTGCGACAACGTCCCGAAACAATACGTCGGGGTGGCTGACGATCTCTTCGGGAGCATTCACTGCACAGCGCGACAGAATCTTTGGCTGATTGCGCTTCCTTCGTGAATTGAAGCCTTTCCCGGTTTGCCGGGGAAGGCTAACAAACCACCGGTTCAATTTGGGCAACCGTGAGCAATGATGGAAGCATTGGTAAACCTGCTCACGAACCTGGTGGTTGCGATACCAAATGCCGGATACGCACTGGTCAATTTAGGCGACTGGTTGAATTGGTCGGACCGGCAGGCGCTGATGCGATTTGTGTATTACGGCGCCTCCTTCGAATTGCTCTATTTTTTTATTGCCGTAATTCTGGTTCTTACAGGCATTGGCCTTTGGCGCCGTTCTGTGATGTGGAGAACGGTACGGGTGTTGGAGTTTGTGGGAAACTGGGTGGGTAGATTTTTTGCCTGGGCCGGCCTCATCATGGTTGTCCAACAGGTCATGATTGTTTTCCTTCAGCGAATATTCCGGGTCTCCGAGATTTCCATTGGCCCGTTTGGCTATGCCTTTACGAGGGATTTGGGATGGTACGGCGAGGAGTTGAAGCTCTACAACGCCATGGTTGTGTGCCTTTGCTGCGGGTACACTTTCATTCAGGGTGGCCATGTTCGGGTCGATCTCTTCTACGCAGGTGCATCCCATCGCGCCAAAAAGATCGTCGACATGGCCGGATCAATCCTGTTCATGTTGCCTGCATTGTTCTTGATCTGGCTGTATGCTTGGTTCTTCATGTGGCGACATTTGATTGTGCCAAAGCCGTCAGCCTCCGACACGCTTGAACGCTTGGTCATGAAGGCCCGGGCGATGCGCTGGAACGTTGAAACAATTGGATTTTCGCCAAGCGGATTCGATGGATATTTCATATTCAAGATCCTGCTTGTGGCATTTTCGGGCCTGCTCATTCTCCAGGCTGTCGCGTTTTTCTACCGTTCCCTTCTTGAATTTCGCGAGGGGCCACAATCGGTCAACCGATTTGCCGACCCCGACCGACTGGACCAGGTAGTTTCCGGCAATGCAGACTGAACCCAAACAGGAGTCCACGCCATGCCATTAGGTCTCGACGGTGTGGAGATTGGCCTGATCATTGTTTTTTTGTGCCTGTTCGGCGGCATTCTGTCAGGGTTTCCAGTGGCGTTCGCCATCGGTGGCGCCGGGGTTATCTCATTTGCCATCATTGCGCTTCTGGACAGTGCGGGACTGTTGATCCACCAAGCGGTGGACACTTCAAGTGTTGCATACAGGGAATTGATTGCACAAGGGACATCCAAATTGGATATATCCCTGTTCAGGTTTCCGGACCTTCCTGTTGTCGAACAGCCCTTGTTCCCGGGAGGTTGGGAGTTGGCATTGGACAGACGCGTGTCGTTCATTGTCAACAGGATTAACGAGCGTGTCCTTGCGGGGCAATCAATCGAAACGTTGTTGGCCGTGCTAATGTTCGTGCTCATGGGCATTTCGCTTGAACGCTCCAAGATCGCCAACGACCTCTTGACAACCATGGCACGCGTTTTCGGTCCGCTTCCCGGCGGGCTTGCCGTTTCAGTGGTGGTTGTGGGCGCTTTCCTTGCCGCTTCCACCGGCATCGTCGGTGCCACGGTCGTTACCATGGGTCTTTTGTCCCTGCCGACGATGCTTCGGAACCGGTATTCCCCTGAATTGGCGACCGGCGTCATCGCCGCATCAGGAACGCTCGGGCAAATAATCCCCCCTTCAATTGTGATTGTACTCCTTGGAACTCTGGCTGGTGACATCTATGCCACTGCTCAAGAGGAACGTGCCATAGCCGCTGGCTGTTCGGATGCGTTGACCTATCTTGGTCAGGCGGCGGTCGTTTCGGTTGGCACCCTGTTTCAGGCCGCCATACTGCCGGGCATCATGCTGGCTGGTCTCTATGCGTTGTTGGCACTTGGTTACGCATTCATAAATCCGACAAAGGCTCCACCTGTGTCCAGAGATGACACGGTTTCCGAACCCCTTTCGATTTCCCATCGTCTTGGCTGGTTTCTAGGGGCTCCGGCACTTCTTGTCGGCGGCGTCGTGCTCGCGAGTTTTACCGGATTGGTTGGCAGCCAGGACATAAGGGTTGACCGATATTCGGAACTTGGTGAGGTGGCGGAACTGCGGACCAATGTTCCGGAGCAGTGCAAGGCGTCAATGATTGCTTTGCACGGTCAAGAGATGTGGGACAGGGCCATCGCCCAGCAAACGGGCATTGATGCTTCAGGTGGCAATGTTACAAGGTACCAGCTGACGCCTGACGAGCTTGAAACTGCCCGACTGGAACAAATTTCGAACGCAGCGCCGGTCGGAAACGGAATAGCCATATTTGTCCTCATTCTTGGATTGGTCTTGGCGGCCGCCCGGGGAACTTCACCCAGCTCCGATGTCAGGCCTCTATTGATCGGTTCAGCGGGGATCATACTCGCGCTCATACTGGATACGTTGTTCATTTCGCCCCTCACATCACCCGGCATCGTCGCAATGGTGCTGGCGGTTCCAGTGGCGGCGGCACTTTACGGCAGTTGGCACGCCGCACTTCGTCTTGGACAAAATGAACTCATCCGCGTTGTTTTTCCACCACTGGTACTCATCGTTGCTGTATTGGGGTCAATTCTGGGTGGAATAACCAACCCGACCCCTGCGGCCGCACTGGGTGCGGCGGGTGCCATCATGCTTTCCGGATACCGGGTTCTCAAGGACCAAAACCGCCCAGGCAAGCTCATTATCGCCGCCAGTTTTGCGATTGTGATCATGATTTTGGTTGGGATCAATTTTGATCTGCGCGTCAACCGGGAGTCGGTTCCATTTGAGGACTGGGTCGCATTCCTCGTGGCGCAGGGTGCCTACACCCTTGCCATGATTGGCATTCTTTATGCGATGTGGGTTCTTTTCGTAGCCAAAGCCCTGACTTCTGTTGTCCGCGAAACCGCCAAGGTTACGTCAATGGTATTTACCATTTTGATCGGATCACAGTTGCTGAACCTTGTGGTGATCTCCTTTGGCGGAGAACACTACATTCAGGGCTTTCTGCGGAGCTTCGACCAGGAATGGGTTGTGTTCCTGATCGTCATGATAATTCTGTTTATTCTGGGATTTGTATTGGATTTCCTTGAAATCATATACATAGTTGTCCCAATTGTCGGACCGGTCATCTACGGCGGCACTTTGGACCCGGCATGGGTTACCATCATGATCGCCGTAAATCTTCAGACCTCATTTTTGACTCCACCGTTTGGTTTTGCCCTTTTCTATCTCCGCGGTGTGGCCCCCAAGGAAGTTACCACCGGGCAGATCTACCGGGGAGTTGCGCCTTTCGTGGTGATTCAGGTCGTCGGACTCCTTCTTCTCTGGCTCATCCCGGAAATCGTGACTTTTATCCCCGGATTGCTGGGCAGGTGAGCATGTCTTAGATGGCCAATTCCGCCCCGTTGCTGTTCATCCGACCCGAAATCTCATGTCCTGTGTCATTCCAGAATGAACTTGGGAATTGAAATTTCTTGAGCCGTTGGATCCAAATTGGTATCGACAATTGGCAAGGTTCGGTGTGAGCGAAGTCGCTGAATTCCACTTCGGTTGAGGTCAGAAACAGGGCAGGGGTTGCGCGCATATTGCGTGAACCCGTGATCAAGAGACGAGGAACACCACCTCAATGGATTGCTTGTTGTGCTGAACCAATTTTGGTTCATTGTTGTAAAGTCGCGGCGATTTCGTGATGTGCACTGGGCGGTATTGGCATGAACGCTGACTTGGATGAGAATTGCAGCCACAATCTTGTCCAGTTGATCGAATGCAAGGGGATCGAACCAAATGACCATGATCAAGTCAGTAACGGCACTGGCAATTGCTGGTGTCTTGGCACAAGATGCTCCGGCAAAGGAAGCAAACGTGCAAACACCGGCACCGGTTATCCATTTGCTGGAGAATCTGGATGAGTCCGATGGATATGGCTGGTGCATTGACACAGTTGGCCGCGGTTATGCTGAGTATCTTCATGCGCATTCCTGCAAACCACAAGGTGGCGACGTTCAGTTTGCCTTCGAGGCGAGCAGCGAACGAATTCGATCCGTGGCATTTCCCGGTAAATGTGTTGTTTCACTTCCCCAAGGTGCCCGCACCGAATTTGGTCTCGCCGATTGCAATTCGAATGATCAGGCGCAACGGTTTACGTACGATTCTGAAACCCTCTCATTGCATCATGCACCAAATCCCGCGCATTGCATTGCGGTAGGTAAGGTCAGCCGGCCCGCTGGTCCCTTCATGTCGCGCGACCTTACTTGGACGGATTGCCACTCTTCGAACCCGCAGCTACGCAGTTGGATCATCAAGAATTGAACTGTCCGTTGAGCTGCAACCCGACGGACGTATCCGTCAGGAGGTAAGGGCCCAACCTCGGTATCATGGCAATTGTTTCAGCCTCGGCTGGCAGGATTTTCAATCATTTCTATTCAAAACATCAAAAGGTTCATACTTGCCGCCCCACGCTTCAATTTGGTGTGTTCCTGAATTTCTGATCGGTGGGGAATTGGGCGATGGAGTGCAATCGAGTCTTCGGGAAGCGGAAAATGCCCCAGATGACGAAGAAATTCACCGGCTGGGCGTAAGAGGACTTCCCAAGGCTCGGATGGAGTGTGCGTTTGGCGTATCAAGCTCAACAGTGAACCGTACTTCTTCGAGAACCGATACTAAGGCAGAAATTGACCGAAACGGTGGCGGGTTTGCTGTCTGAACCCTTAGCGGAACTTCTTTTCCATCAAATCTCTCGGTTCTGGCCGGTTCCCTTTCGCTTCACCAAATATCGTGCCAATTGCAATCTTGCGCGTGCACTCCGGACTTGGCCAGACGGCGACCTTCAAACATCCCGTATCCGCTGTGGCCTGCTTCTTCGGTGCTGGAATTGTCTCCGACTTTAGGACCACAGGCAAGGTATCGGATTCTCAATTCAGTTCGTCTTCCGTCCGTTCAAGAACATGACTTGAACTTGACTCCGAAGCACTTTGCCGGAGACGCTCCCAAGTTCCGTTCCTGTAAACCTCCAACGGTGAAAATCGCGCCTTATAGTTCATCTTGCCACTGCCGGGTACCCAGAAACCAAGATAGACATAGTCGAGCCCGAGTTCCGCCGCGAATTCAACATGGTCAAGAATGATGTGGGTTCCGATGGAGTTGCGTGGCGTATCCGGATCGAAAAAAGAGTAAACCATCGACAATCCGTCCTCAAGAACATCGGTCAGTGCGACTGCGACAAGTTGCGACTTGGCCGAGTCGTTGGATTCGTCGTTCACATAAATGACCAAACGCGAAGTCACTGAGGTGTCTTCAACCATGCTGACATAACTGTCATAGTCGAAGTTACACATCGAACCGCCCTGATGGCGCGCCTCAAGGTACTTTCGGAACAACGCATACTGTTGATTGTCGGCTTGTGGGACAGCGACAATACGGCGTAGGTGCCGGTTTCGGTTCCGAATTCGACGCTGACTTCGCGAGATCTTGAAATCCTGCACTCGAATTCGGGCGCTTTGGCATGCGTTGCAGTTGGGGCAATGGGGACGGTAGAGCATTTGGTGCGAGCGGCGAAAGCCCATTTTCGCCAAATCGTCATATAGGGCGACGCTATTTTCGGGAGTGCCCGCAACCGTAAACACCAGCCTCTCCTTCCGATTCGGCAAATACGAACAGGGCAAGGTATTGGAAATGTAGAAGTTGGAGGACAGGATTTGCTCTTCCAGAATGAGTTGCTACCTGAAAACAGTTACGGATGAGGGTAGCAACCCGAACCCGGCGTGGCAATACTGCCGCAAGAGCCAACACGCAACCACCATGGCTTCAGATTTGGGTTGCGTGAAGGAGGGGTGCCCGCAGGCAGCCTTTGGGCACCCTTCAACATCCGCCGAAACAGTCAGGCGTTCTGTGATCTTTCGTTGAGAAACCGTTCGAATTCGGTCTTGTCTTTGGCCTCCCGCAATCGCCGAAGGAACAATTTGAATTCCCGTTCTTCCTGTTCGAGTCGCTGCAGGGTCTCTTCCTTGTAGTGATCAAACGCGGAATTACCGGAGGAACTGGCACAACCTCTAAGGCGGCGCCGGAATGACTTTGAACCCAATCTTCCACTCCATATCAAATACGCAAGGACAATCAGTCCCAAGGGCCAGAACATCATGAATCCGACCACCATGACGGCAATCCAAGCGAGTTTTCCCTGATCGTCAAGCCACTTAACCGCTTGCGATGGCCAAGACCGGTTTGCGTTCATCTGCAATCACCTCCATTGACAGTGCGACCGCTACGGCGGCCCGACGGTTCCGGGCGTCCCGTCCGCCGAATGATGTTAATGCGACTTACATTGACGGATAACATGTAGTGCGGTCAAGTGAAAATTCAATGTTTCGACATCTTTTTGTCACTGCCCGTCCGGCTGCACAACTCCGAGTCCGCGCAAATAAACACCGATGCCCGTCTCCAATAGTTCCTCTGCCGAGAACTGGGAACGAAGGCCTTCGGGTCCTCGGGCGTAGAGTTCGACGATACCGTGACTGATGGCCCAGATGTGATCTCCGATCATGGCCGGGGGCGGAATGTGTGCAACTTCATGTCCTGCCACGAGCGTTCTGGCTGCCTGTTCCACAACTGATTTTGCTCGCCTGGCCGCGTGTGCAAGGGCAGGGCTGGCATTGACCGAAATTCCCGATTCAAACATCGCTATGTAGTGGCCGGGATTTCTTGTGGCAAAGGCGAGATAGGCTTTGCAGGCAGCCTCAAAGGAAGACAGCGGGCTGGGTTTGCCGCCATCGGCTGCGAATTCCAGCAAGTCGGCAAAAATTTCGTAACCCTGTCTTGCCGCCTCCTCGACAATTTCTTCCTTTGACGAGAAATGTCGGTATGGCGCTGCCGAAGAAACTCCCAAATGCTTTGCCGCCTCGGTGATGGAGAACGAACCCGGTCCCTTTTCCACAATCATTTCAAGCGCGACATCAACTAGTGCCTGCTTGAGGTTGCCATGGTGATAGCCGCGTTTTGCCATAGGGACTTGGCTTAGGATTGACCGATTTCTGACAGTTCAAACGGCGTAGACTGATATATTTCGTTGATCCAATTGCCGTAAAGCAAATGACCGTGGCTTCGCCAGCGGTTGGTTGCCGGAAACTCGGGGTTGTTGCCCTGAAAGTAGTTGAGTGGCAGATTTGTTGGAATTCCGACACTCATGTCGCGTTCGTACTCTTCGCGCAGCGTATCGCTGTCGTATTCGAAATGATTGAAGATATAGAGCGCCCGGCAAGAAAGATCCTCCACAAAACAAGGTCCAACCTCGTCGGACCCAAGCAGGACCTTCAGCCTGCCGGTTGCTTCGATTTCTGACTCGCGCATCTCCGTCCATCGGCTAACCGGAATTATGCACTCGTCGGAAAAGCCCCGCAGGTAGGGCGAGTTCGGGCAAAGGTTGCGGTGATGGAAACAGCCGAATGCCTTGCTCTTCAGCATGTATTTGTCGACCCCGTGCCAATGATAGATCATGGCCATCCCGCCCCAACAGACACCAAGCGTTGAATGAACATTGGTTTTGGTCCAATCCATGACTTCCGAGAGTTCCTCCCAATAGGTAACCTCCTCGAACGGCAGATGCTCAACTGGTGCACCGGTGATGATCAAACCATCGAACTTATGATCCTTAACCTTCTGAAAGGGCTCGTAGAATGCTTCCATATGTTCGGCAGATGTGGTCTTGGGCTGGTGCTCTGTCATGCGCAACAGGGTCAGTTGTATCTGAAGCGGCGTCGCGCCAATCAGGCGAGCAAACTGAGTCTCCGTGGAGATCTTCTTCGGCATCAAGTTAAGAAGGCCGATCTGCAAGGGCCTGATATCCTGCCGTTCGGCAAGGGTTTCGGACAGAACCATGACGCCCTCCGACTGCAAGACGTCATATGCCGGTAATGTCTCAGGGATGTTTATGGGCAAATTTCTACCCTCCGCCGGCTTCTGCACCGAGCGAATTTTCACGGGCATCAATCGCCTGTCCGATCAACCGGCAGCATTCGGCTTCCGATTCCGTCCCGACGACATCGGCAGCATTCAGGATCACGCCCCAATTCCGGGCGATGGCTTCATATCTGGACTGCCGGGCGTCAAGCGCCTTGCCATAAATCCAACAGGAAAATTCATCCGGATCAACTTCGGTTTCCGTTACGCCGTTTTGCTCAAGATACGCACGCCAGTGAAACTCAAGGAACCCCTCCCGATAGTACATTGGTTTGGGATTTTTCCTGTAGCGCTCCTGCAGTTTCTCCGTGTGGTGGGGACCTTCCCTGATCCACACAAAAAGCAGATGGCGACTCAAATTCTCAAGCAACCCGTCGCCGTCGGACTCGGGATCAACCACCTCGCAGATTGATCCGCTCGAATCACAGACAAAGTGAGGATAGCGGTAGATCCTGGCAGCGCGATCAATGAAATGGGAAGTATCCCTCAGGGCGTTGAGTTCGGCGGATCGGTGCAAACGTTGTCGCCGGACATATTCTGCATAGGGGATGCCACCCTTGTCGGGGTTGCCGGGTTTTCCAATGTAAGTCGACAGCGGCGCCAGATTGCCGAAGGTTATGTTTGATGCGATGTAAATCGAGTCTGACTTCAGGAGCTTCGCCAAGAATGCGTTTCTCATTGCTTCGCACTTGAAGTTGTCCACGATGTGCTCACCCATGTAGTGGGTGCCGATGCGGTAGTCGATTGAGTAATGGAACCAATCGCCGGTGGCCCGCAGGAGAGAGGAGATATGAGTCTTCCCAACTCCGGACATCCCGAAGAACAGAACGCGCATGTTCCTTGCGGAACCCCACTCAACGGCACTCTTGTAAATCATGTCCCGGGCTGAAATTGCAGAATCGTCAGGGATTAGCGCATGCGGTTTCGGCATTCAATTGGAATTCGGATGCCGGCAGGCGCATCCGAGCCGGAAATTCCGGGATTTGACTGTTTGCTGTGATGCGCCTGCGTTCGCGAGCAGGTGATCTGGTGCATTCACGTTCGGGAATGCGTACGCGCCTCGTTGCGGATGTTAAGGTAGTTCGCGGTCAGGATGATGAGGCCCCCAACAACAGTGAAGCTATCGATTGCCTCGGAATAGAGAAGCAAGCCGACAACCATGATCAACGGAAGGCGAACGAAGTCAAATGGCATGACAACGACGGCCGGTGCAAGCCTCAGCGCACTCGTGAGACAGTAGTGCGCCGCAACGCCGGCAATGGAAACGACAATGAGGGGAAGGGCGGTCGCACGAGACGGAAGAACAAAATCGCCGTCATGACCGGCCAGCACAATTGCAAACGCGAATTGCATTGACGTCATCCAAAAGAGCACACTGATCACATCGGCATGCCTGACAAGCATGCGTGTTGCAACTGCAGAGCCTGCGAATCCAACGGCGCAGAGCATCGCTGCATGAAGTCCGGGAGAAAACTCGATGATCCCCGGTCTTGCGACAATCATTATCCCCAAAAATCCAACAGCGAGTGTGACGATTCTGCTAACCGTAATTCGTTCATTCAGGAATAATGGGGCAAGGATCGCAGCCCAGATTGGAGTTGAAAATTCGAATGCAAAGACCTGGGCAAGCGGAATGGTTGCGACCGCGTAGAACCAAAGGTTCGTCGCCGCGAAATGAAGCACGTTTCTGGTGGCATGGAGGCGAAGGTTACTGAATGCAATCCGGTTCAGCCTTCCGGTCAAACCGGCAAGCGACAGAACAATGACGAAACCTGCAAATGAACGATAAGTCATCAGTTCAAATGTATCGAGTTCGAAACTGGCTTCCCGGCCAGCAACCGCCATGCAGGTGAACGAGATGACTGTGCCGCTCATCCAAACGCCGGCTCGGAAAGACGGTGGAAGCCGTTCGATGAAGCCTGATGGCCCTTTCAGTTTCATGGGGATTGAAACTCTGCTTTGACGGTCCACTCCGAACCGGTCATTCCCATTCGATGGTTCCGGGCGGTTTGGACGTAATGTCATATGCGACCCGGTTTATGCCCCGAACTTCATTTACGATCATGTTGGAAGTTTCAGAAAGGAATTCGTGACTGAACCGAAAGGTATCGGCCGTCATCCCGTCAACGCTGGTTACGGCGCGCAACACGCAAACAAACTCATATGTTCTGTTGTCACCCATGACACCGACTGTTTGAACCGGCAGCAGCACAGCAAACGCTTGCCAAATCTTGTCATAGAGCCCGTGCTTGCGGATTTGATGGATGAAGACGGCATCCGCTTCCCTGAGGAGCTCAAGTTTCTCCCTTGTAACCGCGCCTGGGCACCTGATCGCGAGGCCCGGACCGGGAAAGGGATGTCTTTCGACAAACTCATTGGGCATGCCGAGTTCGACGCCTAATTTCCTGACCTCGTCCTTGAACAGTTCCCGAACCGGTTCAACCAAGCGAAGTCCGAGTGTTGCCGGCAAGCCGCCAACATTGTGGTGCGACTTTATGGTTGCCGACGGTCCCCCGGTCGCACTTACCGATTCGATTACATCGGGGTAGAGTGTGCCTTGCGCAAGAAACTCGACGCCCTCCATGCCGGCGGCGCATTCCGAAAAGACATCGACAAACAATTTCCCGATCATCTTTCGTTTGTCCTCAGGGTCGGTTTGCCCTGAGATTGCATCCATGAATTTCTCTTCTGCATCAATGTGTAAGAGCGGAATGTTGTAGTGCTCACGGAACAGGCTCACCACTTCCTTCGCCTCACCCTTGCGAAGGAATCCGTGGTCGACGAACACACAGGTTACCTGTCCGGGCACCGCCTGATGCAGCAGGAGGGCAGTAACGGCAGAATCGACCCCGCCGGAAAGGCCGCAGATGACCTTGCCGGACCCGACTTGCTTCCTGATCTTCCCGATCGCCTCGTTCCTGAAGGCCTTCATTGTCCAGTTGCAACTGAATCCAGAGATGCTTGCAAAATTCCGCAGGAATTCAGTTCCGTTTGGCGTGTGGTGAACCTCGGGATGAAACTGCAATCCGTAGAAATTTCGTTTTTGGTCTGCCACGATTGCCAGTGGCGCGTTCGGCGAGCACCCAACAACGCCAAAACCCGGTGCGAGTTCGGTTACCCGATCGCCGTGAGACATCCAAACCATTTCCGTACCGTCAGCAAAAAGCCCGTCGAAGAACACGTCATTGCCGGAATCGGAACTCTTGGCCACAACAGCGCGCCCGAATTCTCTGTGATGCCCCGCTTCAACCCGGCCGCCCAATTGCGCCATCATCACCTGCTGACCATAGCAGATTCCAAGCAAGGGGATTCCCAGTTCGTAGATGGAGGGCGGTGGACAGGGATGACCTGGTTCGGCAGCGCTGCCAGGTCCACCTGAGAGAATGATTGCCTTCGGCCTGAATGTTGTTCTGACGAAGCTCTCGGTTACCGATTGGAACGGGTGAATTTCGCAGTAAACACCAATTTCACGCAATCTCCGGGCAATCAGTTGAGTTACCTGACTCCCAAAGTCGATGATCAACATCCGTTCTTGATTCAACTGTTGCTCCTAGGCCCTGCCGACGATCACATTGCGGAAATGTTGCCTTGCTTCAAACCACACGCAAACCCGGAACATGCACCAATCTGGTCCATGGTTTGCCACAGGCACATCCTTGTTGGGCAAATAACCGAACACACGGTGGAATTCCAGTTTTGTCACATCCGCAAGGTCCCAACGAAGTTGCCAATCGGCGGCGAAATTGCGATTGTCGCCGACCAGTCACTGCAGTTGGAGTTTGCTGCAGTTTCACCGGATTTCGGAGGCATGAATTGATGACAGCAGAAGAGGGTGCACGCCGCGGTCGCCGGGGAGGTGGGGCAGCACGGCGTTCGGAACGAACCAGGGTTCGAATTGAGTCGCAAAAATACATAGAACGCAACATTCCTGATTTCGAGTTGCTTTCGACTGAGGCGATCGAGCTTATTGAACACAATGCCGAAACAATTCTTGAGGAAATCGGTGTCGCCTTTCCCGACAATCCGAATGCCCTTAACCGGTGGCGGCAGGCCGGCGCCGAGGTGCAGGGCGACCGGGTCAGAATTCCGCGTGGTCTGGCCCGGAAACTCTGCTCAACCGCACCGCATTCGATTGTCCAACATGCACGCAACCCGGAGAAATCGGTCGTGATCGGCGGACGTTCCCTTGTTCTTGCGCCAGTCTACGGACCGCCATTTGTGCGGGATGTTGAAGGAGGGAGACGCTATGCGACGTTGGAGGATTTCCAAAATTTCGTAAAACTTGGCTATATGTCGAAATGGCTGCACCATTCCGGGGGAACGGTATGCGAGCCCACTGACGTTCCAGTCAACACGCGACATTTGGACATGCTTCATGCCCATATCACCCTGTCCGACAAACCGTTCATGGGTTCGGTTACGGAGCCATCGCGTGCCGAGGACTCGGTAATGATGGCTCGTTTGCTGTTCGGTCACGATTTCACCGAGAAAAACACCGTGCTTTTGTCCCTGATCAACATCAACTCACCGTTGACATTTGATTCGATCATGATGGGAGCATTGGAGGTTTATGCCGCCGCAAATCAGGCCTGCATCGTTTCGCCCTTTATTGTTGGCGGTGCCATGTCCCCGGTTTCAGTTGCAGGAACGCTCACCCAAGCCTTGGCCGAGGTGTTGGCCGGCATTGCCTACAATCAATTGATTAGGAAAGGTGCTCCAGTGGTATTTGGAGCATTTGTTACCTCAATCGACATGAATTCAGGTGCGCCGACCTTTGGAACACCTGAGGCCAGCCAAATCGTCTATGGAGCCGGGCAGCTTGCCCGCAGATTGAACTTGCCGTTTCGGTCCGGCGGAAGCCTATGCGGGTCGAAGCTGCCAGATGCTCAAGCGGCATATGAATCGGCCAACACACTGAATTGTGCGTTGCTTGCCGGTGTAAACTTCATGCTGCATTCTTGCGGTTGGCTGGAAGGCGGCCTCGTCAGTTCCTACGAGAAATTCGTTATGGACGCGGATCAATTGGGGGTTCTCCACAGATTGGCCAACACAGTTGATCTCAGCAACAATGGGCAGGCGATGGAGGCAATCAGGGAGGTTGGCCCGGGAGGTCATTTCCTTGGATGCGCCCACACGCAGCAGAATTTCCAAACGGCGTTTTGGCGCACCGAATTGTTGGACTACAAACCGTTCGAAACTTGGCAGGAGGAGGGCGGTCGCGACACACAAACTCTTGCGGGCCAACGCGTGCGACAGATGCTTGACAACTACCAACCACCTCCGATTGACAGCGGAATCAATGAGTCACTCCACGAATTCATCCGTCGCAGGAAGGAGTCGATGGCAGGCAGCAAGGCGTAGTTCCGTCTCCGATGCCCCGGCGTTCGTCAAACTAACAAGCACCGGGGCATTGAATCACTCGAACCAAACGTTCGCGGTTACGAGGAGAAATCGTAAGCGCGTTCGCCGTGGATGGCCATGTCAAGACCGCTGGCCTCATCCTCGGCGGAAACCCTCATTGGGATGACGAGTCCGACCAGCTTGACCAGAATCGCGGTTATTGCGATGGTGTAGGTGCCAACGATTGCCAAGGATCCCAGTTGAGCAACCCATGAGGCATCCCCGACAAACACGGCGATCATTATGATTCCAAACATGCCGCCGACGCCATGAACCGCGAAAACATCAAGTGTGTCGTCGATTTTCAGCATGTTCTTGACGAAGCCGACAGCCACCTGACAGAGAATTCCGGCAATGCCACCAATGATAAGCGCCTCAACCGGATTCACGAATCCTGAAGCTGGCGTGATTGCGGCAAGCCCGGCAATGGTGCCGGTTACCATGCCGACAAGCGACGCCTTGCCGTATTTTAGCTTCTCCCAAAGAATCCAGGTCAACGACGCAGTCGCCGCGGATATGTGGGTTGCCGTCAGTGCCGAGGCTGCCCCACCATCTGCAGCAAGTTGCGATCCGCCATTGAAGCCGAACCAGCCCACCCAGAGCATGGCAGCGCCAATCATGACCACGACGGGGCTGTGCGGAGGTTTTGACTTGTCGCGCCGCGGTCCGAGAAGGAGAGCTATGACGATTGCGGCAATGCCGGCCGTCTCGTGAACAACGATGCCACCGGCAAAATCCTTGACTCCAGTTTCGCCGAATATTCCGCCATCTCCCAGCATTCCGCCGCCCCAGATCCAAAAAACGACCGGTGCGTAGCAGAGCAGCATCCACAGGCCGGAGAAGATCAGAACGAACCCAAATCCGATGCGTTCAACAAATGCGCCGACTATCAGGGCCGGCGTGATGATCGCAAAGGTCATCTGAAAAGCAAAGAACAGGAGTTCCGGCAGAGTTCCGGCCAGCGCGTCAGGTCCGACCCCGATCAGGAACGCCTTTTCCAATCCGCCCCAAAGGGATGACTCTTGTGGACCGAATGCGATTGAGTAGCCAACCGCGAGCCACAGGACGCTCATGAGGCAAGCAATTCCGTAGCACTGCATGAAAACACTCAGTATGTTGCGCGCCCTTGCAAGTCCGCCATAGAACAATGCCAGTCCTGGCAACGTCATGAACAACACAAGCGCCGTAGCAACTATGATCCAGGCTGTATCCGCTCCATTCATTTTCCTCTCCCGGACTTCCAGAATTCAATTCTGCCCGGTTTGTTCCGAACAGGCCAACTCAAAAGCAACGCGTAATTCAGCCCCGTCCAAAATTCCATACCGGATTCGTTTTTGTTACCTGCGCACATCATGACGATGGATGAGTTGCAACAGCATGCCGATCGCATGTTCGACTGAACGGGAACGAACCTGATCTCTTCCAAGTGGTCCGAACTCCATGGTCTGTGTTTCAATCACTTGATCCGGACCGGCAACGGAAAAGCAAACGCGACCTTCCGGTTTGAATTCGGACCCACCGGGACCGGCAATTCCCGTAACTGAGGCAGCAAAATCGGAGCCCGTTTTTCTGAGTGCCGATCGGGACATGTCTGCCGCGACCTCGCAGGAAACAGCCCCGAAAGCCTGAATGGTTGCCTCGTCAACTCCCAGGAGGTGGATCTTGGCTTGATTGGAGTATACTACGTAACCGCAATCAAACACATCCGAACTTCCCGGAGTTTCCGTCAGGGCAGCTGCGAGCAAACCGCCCGTGCAGCTTTCTGCGGACGCAATTCGCCAACTGTTTCTGCGGCAAACTTCAAGCAAAGTGGCCAAACTCACGGAATCCATCCCAGCATCATCCCGGAAACGCCGATCAATGCAAGTATGGTGCCGGCTGTAGCTCCGGCCAAAATGTCATCAAGCATTATTCCGGTCGCACCTGCCAACTTGTCCGCTCGGCCGATGAACCAAGGTTTCCAAATATCCAAGATGCGAAACAGCAAAAATCCGGTTAGCCATCCGAAAATCATGTGCTCGGTTTCCGCTGTCTCCGACAAGTCGAACCACAAAGACACCGGAAGCAACGCAATGAGCTGACCCGCAACTTCGTCGACGACAACCCAAGGCGGATCGCTCTCTTCATCTTCAAATTGGCCGTCAAGGGACCAAAAGCCAAATGCCGTTGCGGCAGCGGCCGACATCAACAGCAATGACGCCCCACCGAGTTCGTGCAGGCCAAGCGCCAAGAGTGCGGCGGCGAGTGAACCCGCTGTGCCCGGAGCGAACGGGCACCGGCCAACGCCAAAAAACACTGCCACCGAATGTTTCAAATTTTGGTCAACGTCGCCACTGCATGCGCAGCAATCCCCTCGCCGCGACCAGTGAAACCCAACCCCTCCGAGGTCGTTGCCTTTATTCCAATGAGCGCGATCGGAATTTCCAGGCAAGTTGCGATGCGCTCCCTCATTGATTTGGAATGTGGTGCGATTTTTGGCTCCTCGCAGACGATTGTGCAGTCAACTCCGGAAATGGAGTAACCCAGTTTTGTGGCCCGCTCAGCCGCGTGCTTCAGAAAAATCATGGAGTCGGCCGCCCTCCATTGCTGGTCGTCCGGTGGAAACCATTTTCCGATGTCCCCGTCTGCAAGACCGCCATAAATGGCGTCCGCCAGCGCATGCGTGGCGACATCTGCATCCGAATGGCCCTTTAGCGATCGGTTGAAAGGGATCTTGACACCGCACAGAATTACACCGTCGCCGGATTCCAAACGGTGGACATCATAACCAAATCCGGTTCGGGTTTCCCCTTTTCGGGAAATGAGATCTTCACACAGCGACATGTCATCCGGATACGTAATTTTCAAATTTCGGACGGAACCAGCAACCGATTTCAGGCGCATTCCGAACTTGAGGGCGACCGCCGCATCGTCAGCCGCATCACCGGAGAAGTTGCGATATGCCTCGAGGATGGGTTTGAATGCAAAACCCTGCGGTGTTTGGGCTCGGCATTTGTCAGTGCGTTCGAATGATCCGTCGAGATATCCCGAGTTTACCTGCCAAAGGGCATCGGTTACCGGAAGGACTGGTATCACGGCATCATGCGCATCAAAATTTGCCACAATGTCGTCGATCAGACTTTCAGGCAAAAACGGTCTTGCACCGTCGTGGATAAGAACATGTGTCGGCGAGACCGTGAGCAACGCTTCAAGTCCCAATCTAACCGACTGCAATCTGGTTGAACCGCCATGAACCAATTCAACCGGTTTGCGCAATTCAGGTTCCACAACCCGCCGGAACATCTGTTCATGATCCGGCGAGACAACTGCAATGCAGCCCGCCACCTTCTGATGATCAAGCAGTGCGTTGAGTGCTTGCGACAGCACGCTGGATCCGCCGAGCATCGAAAATTGCTTCGGCATGTCGAGCCCGGCACGGATTCCGGAGCCGGCAGCAACCACCAGTCCACGAACGTTCATCAATTGCGACTCTGCCTTGGTTCAGATTGTTTTCAGTACACGCGGTTCCGGAAATTCTCAATTGGCCGTGTCGATTGATCTCGCCGGAAATCCGGACCATGTCCCAGGGGCTCCGTCGGAACACCTGTTCCGTCGGGCATGAAACGGCACATTCATTGAATTTCCGTGGACTATTGGCTATCTGTTGCACTGGAATGCGCCCGGCAAGGCGGCGCGGGTGGCTTTGCTGCGGAGAGGAAGGCTGGCGGAGAAATTCTGGACTTCGTTGCCGGTCGCTACCTTGGCCGTCGACGGGGATGACAAAATCGTTGACATGAATCCGGCGGCGGAACTGCTGCTGAACCGATCCCTCAGATCAATTCGGGGCCAGAGCTTTCTCGGGTTGGCAGTCAACGCCGACAAGATGCGTGCGAGTTTTGACGAGGTTCGGGCTCGGCAATCTCAGTTGCTTCTGGATGATGTCAACCTTTCGCTGGACGGACGTTACGTCATGGACGCCTCGCTGCATGTTGCTCCACTTTCCGACTTTTCTGGGCATCTCCTGATCTGCATCAGATCAAGGGATGTTGAGGAGCGGATAGGTCGCGGAAAACGGTCAAATACCGCGGCGCGCTCAGCAACCGGGATGGCGGAGCTGCTCAGCCACGAGATCAAGAATCCATTGACGGGGATTCAGGGCGCCGCACAGTTGCTGTCGGTGCGCGCATGTGATGAAGATCTTGAGTTGACACAATTGATCGTTGCCGAAACCCACCGCATTCTAAGACTGCTTGGGCAGGTGGAGCAGTTCGGTCGCACCAAGATTCTCGAGATCAAGCCGTTGAACATTCATGATGTCCTTGATCGCGCTTGCCGTGTCGGCAAGGTGGGATTTGCGGCTGGCACCAGGTTTGAAACCGACTTTGATCCATCGCTCCCGCTGATCAGCGCGGACGAGGACAAGCTGATGCAGGTGTTCCTGAATTTGATCAAGAACGCCAGCGAGGCGATTGGTGAATTTGGTGATACAATCAGGATCAAAACCTACTATGACGATTTTCTGCGGATCGACACCGGAAACGGCAAACGAACGGCACTTCCGGTCCAAGTTGACATTATCGACAATGGCCGAGGTATCGAGCCGGATCTGGCCCCGAACATTTTTGAGTTGTTCGTGAGCGGCCGCATAAACGGAAGCGGCCTTGGGCTTGCCTTGGTATCCGCAATCCTTGCTGAGATGGGTGGCTGGGTGAGCTTTGAATCGGAACCCGGAAAAACGGTCTTTCGCGTTTCGCTTCCGGTTGCGGAGGTCAACTGATGGACGGCATAATTCTGATAGCGGAAGATGACACTGGTGTAAGGAAAGTGCTCTCGCAGGCACTGACGAGAGCGGGTTGCAAGGTTCATGCAACTTCGCTTCTCACGACATTGACGCGCTGGGTGTCAGAGGGCAGGGGTGATCTTGTAATCACCGACGTGGCCATGCCCGACGGAAACGGAATTGAGCACATTAGGCAACTCAAAGAAATTCGGCCGGATCTTCCGTTCATCGTGATTTCGGCACAGAACACCATTACAACGGCCATCAGGGCAGAAGAGGCGGCCGTATACTCCTATCTTCCGAAGCCCTTTGATGTTCCGGTTTTGCTAAATCAGGTCAAATCGGCTCTGGATCAAAAACCGAATCGTCCGGAGTCGGTGCACGGGGCAACGGTTGGGGAAGACTTGCCCCTGGTGGGTCGCACGCAGGTGATGCAGTCGCTCTACAAGCTTCTGGCCAAGGTCATGAACTCAAATCTCCCGCTGCACCTTGTTGGCGAAACCGGGACAGGAAAATCGCTCATTGCCAAGGTCATTCATGAACTTGGGGATCGCAGGGGGCTGCCGTTGATCACAATCGGGCCGGATGATCTTGAAGGTTCGGAGCACCTTGCTTCAATTTTTGCCAAGTCAAAAGCCGGAACCGTGGTGCTCGACGAGGTCGGCGATTTCAACGCTGATGCCCAGAGGGTATTGGTCCGGAGACTTGACGTTCATTCCGATCCGGCTCCACGAATTATTTCAACATCACAGTTCCGGCTTGACCGGGCAGAGTGTCGAGGGAATTTTCGCCGGGACCTGTTCTATCGGTTGTGCGGAATGCCAATCGAAGTTCCGGCATTGCGTCAAAGAATCAATGACATTCCGCTCCTCGCAGAGCATTTCCTGTCGATGACCGGGCGAGGTGGCGGTAAGCAATTTACAGCGTCGGCAAAAGATCTTCTCAAGCATTTTGAATGGCCGGGAAATGTTCGCCAGCTTCGATCGATCGTGCAGCAGTTGTCCCTGGCTGCGCTGCGTCCGGAGATATCCGATTCTGATGTGAAGGCGGTGATGGAGTTGGTTCCCGGTCGCAGAGGGCATCTCTCCTCAACCGGGGATACGATCTTTTCTGAACAAATTTCGGAACAGATACGACGTTACTTCAATATCTTCGGAGACGATCTTCCTCCTGTGGGAGTTCACCTGCGCGTGCAACGCGAAGTGGAAAAACCGCTTATTGAGGTTGCGTTGGACGCCACCGGGGGAAACAACATCAAATGTGCGGAGGTGCTTGGCATCAACCGAAACACATTGCGGAAAAAGATCAAGAATTTGGGAATTTCCGGAGACCGCCGGAAGAGGCTTACGTGACAAGCGAGACACAGTCCAAGTTCTTGGCGACCGCCTCGGTTCTGCCGGGAATTGCGCCGTGACCTATTTCTCGCCCCGAAGCCTCAAGCATGCTCGCAATTGGGCGCTTGCGTTGATTCTTGTGCTGGTTCCCCTCATCATATTCCTAAATTTCCTCTATTTCGGCGGCATTGAGAATCTGTCGGTTTCAACAAGCCTCGTCCTAATTCTCCTCGGCGATTTCGTCTTCGGGCTCATTGTTGCGGTTTTTCTGGGACTGCAGTTGGTCAGAAGAGCGGTTCGCCAAAGGGGAACCAGCGTTGGATCCCCAATCCAACTTCGACTGTCGAAGCTGTTCGCCATTGTTTCCCTGATTTCAGCCGTTGCCGTTGCCGTTGTCGCCATGGTGACCGTCAATGAGGGGTTGGGCGGCTTTCTGAGGGTTTTCATAAATGAATCGGTCGATCAATCCAGGAGTGCCGCTCAATCCTACTTTGATGACGAAGTCGGCAAGCTTCGAACTGCAATTGACGGTTTGGCCAATAGTGTTTCTGCGGCTTACCCTGATTTGGGCGCCGATAAACCGCTTCGGCAACTGCTTCAGGAACAGCAGGGCAGACTAAAGGAGAAGGTGGATGTTGCGTTTCTGATCGATGGGTCCTGCAATCTATTGGCAAGGGGAAGCAGCAGTTACCTCTACAACTACACTCCACCACCAAGCAATCTGATTGGCGAATTGATGCCTGAAGGTTCGGAAACCGCCGGCAGCGGAGCCTGCAGCCAGCAGATCGTCAGCGGCAAACCCGGGGAAGGGCACCTCGAGTTCATTTCACAGGGCGGTGCAATTTCGGGAGCAGTTTACCGAAGGGAGAACAGCAACCAGTTTTCGGCAATTCACAGGATCGACCAACAACCCAATCTCTTTCTTTTGGTCGCAAACAACTCCATTGGGTCAATTCTCAATATTCATGACGTCCTCAAACCCGGTGTGGCCGGACCGCTTGACACCGTGCGTCGATTGGGTGAGGCATTGATCAAATCTTCCATTGCCTATCTTCTGCTAACACTTGTCATTGTTTCTGCAATGGTTGGTCTCGGAATTGCGATTGCCCGACGGATTTCAAAACCGATTGAGGAGTTAGCTGCCACCGCCAGCGAAATTGAGGGCGGCGTTTCGGATGTAAAGGTAAGGGTTCGAGGCGATGATGAGGTTGCAATGCTCGGTCAAGCCTTCAACCAAATGCTGGAGCGGATCAACAGCTACACCGACAATCTGATAGAACTCAGAAGAATTGCGGAAGAGAACCGCGAACTTGCGGAAAGACGAGAGCAATCGTTCAGCAGTGTTTTGTCGAATGTCACAGCCGGCGTAATGGGGTTGGATCGGGACCTGAACATCATTTTCATGAATCGGTCTGCCGGGAACATGCTTGAAGTCAGCTTTGAAGGTTTCAACGAACTCCATGAGAGCTATTCCCCTCACAACCTTTCGGATGTGGTGCCGGAGTTTGCAACATTGCATGAGGAGTTGAATGGGCTGCAACTCAACAAGCTGCAGAAAGAAGTGGATGTGGTGCGGGGCAGTGGCCTTCCTCGCCGCCTCTTGGTGCAGTTCGCCGACAGGTCAAGCGGGGGTGGCATGGAGGGTTACGTGATCGCCTTTGACGACATTACCGAACTGGTCAAGACAAAGGAGCGGGCAGCGTGGTCGACCGCTGCCAAGGAAATTGCCCATGAAATCAGAAATCCCCTCTATCCCATGCTGCTGGCCGTTCAGGACATGCAGGATTTGGTCAAAGCAGGTGCCGTGAACCACGCCAAGGAGTCGTTTACCGACTACTTGGAAATGATTGAGCAGAACATCAAGAACGCAGATGCGCTTGCCGATTCATTTGCCGAGTTTGCCAAACTTCCCGACCCCAAACTCAAACCGGGCAACGTCTGTACGGCAGTCGACATGGCGGTGAACACCCAACTTGGCCGCGGATTGGGTATTGCAGTGTCAACGCGTTTTGATAGATCTGTTATTGAAACTGAATTCGATTCAAATCAACTTCACTCGGTGCTCGTCAATCTCTTGAAGAATGCCGGTGAAGCAGTTTCCGAGCGCAGACGTGCGGAACGAATCCCTGATGATTGGAAGCCGCAAATACGGGTTTCAGTTCAGGAGGCAGGCGACTTCGTCGAGATTCGTGTCATGGACAATGGTCCGGGATTCCCTGTTGGGAACAGGAACATGTGCCTGCAACCGTTTTTTTCCACAAAGCGGGAGGCAACACGAGGGCTGGGATTGCCATATGTCGATCGCGTAATCAGTGGACACGGCGGCAGCTTGATTCTTGACGATGCCCCCGGCTTTGATGAAGGAGATGATCATGTCGGGGCAATGGCTGTAGTCAGAATACCCTTGCAACCCAAACGCGCCCGGAAGAAACGACCCCTACCGGTGAGCAGCAACAAAATGGAATCAACGGATGAGTGATGTTCTGATCGTAGACGACGAGGTGGATATTTGCCGCGCTGTCTCGAATGTGCTCCAGAACAGCGGGATTTCTGCGGAGTATGTTACCGAAGGCAAGAATTGCCTGCGTGCCGTCAATGAGCATGGCCCAAAGGTTGTGCTGCTTGACTTGTGGTTCAAGGATTTTGATTTGGATGGCTTCAATCTTCTGAAAGTGCTCAAGGACAACAACCCGAACTTGCCGGTTGTGATCATTTCGGGCCAGAAGACACTCGAGGTTGCCGTGAGGGCGGTCCAACTTGGGGCATTCGGTTATTTTGCCAAGCCGGTCGACAAGCACACGCTGTTGGAGGTTGTCAGGCATGCAATGGAGGTTGCCCAGCTTCGTCACGAAAAATCGCTGCTCAAATCGGGTCCGGATTATCCGTTTTCCATGGTGGGTTCGACACCGGCATTCCGATCGTTTCTCTCCGAAATTGACCAGTTTGCAGACAAGAACACGCGTGTCATGCTTTTTGGCCAACCAGGCACGGGAAAGCAGCATGCCGCCAGATACATGCATGCCAAATCCGAAAGAAGGGATGAACCATTCGTCGTCGTCAATCTGACATCGATTGAGGACCTTTCCGCCGATGCCATCTTGTTTGGCAGACAGGAGGAATTCGGAAGAATCGAGCCCGGCCTATTGGAGAAAGCAAGTGGCGGAACCGTCTATTTCGACGAAATCTCCGAGATGCCGAGCGATCTTCAGGCTAAGGTACTGCGCAGCATTGTTCAGACATCCTTTCATAGAGTTGGCGGTACGGACGCTATACCGCTCAAATGCAGAATCATATCCGGATCTTCAAAAAACATGGAGACCATGGTCAAGGAAGGGGAATTCAGCAGGGATCTCTACAACAGAATCAACGTCGTATCGGCTCATCTTCCTCCTCTTGAGGATCGGGTTGGCGACATTGAGGAGTTGGCGGTCCACTTTGTCGAGTATTTCCGGAGAACAAGCGGCCTTGCTGCACGAGAGTTTGACCAGATTACCATCATGAAGCTCACGAGCATGAATTGGCCGGGGAATGTCAGACAGCTGAAGAACTTGATCGAACGAATTCTGATTACAGGTCCGGCAAAAGGCAAAATTCTTCCGGATGAAATCATGTTGCCGCAGTCGACCTCTCCGCTGATCGGATACTCCGGCGACATGGAACATCTTCTGACCATGCCGTTGAGGCAGGCACGCGAAGAATTCGAACGGGAGTATCTCATTCGGCAAATCAACAGACACAACGGCAACATTTCAGATGCGGCGAAGTTCATTGGAATGGAACGATCGGCGCTGCACCGCAAATTGAAGGGGCTGGAAGTCGTAACCAAGGCCAAGTCCGGCGGCAGAGTGGCGCTCAAGAACAGCAAGACCTAAGTCGCCCGACGTTTGACACGGGCGGCGGGAGTGGTTCGGCCGGAACAGCCAGAAAGAAGAACCTGATGAAGACGATAGTGCTCGGGGCCGGTCAGGTTGGCGAGCAAATTTGCAGATACCTGTCGCGCGAAGATTGCGATGTGACCGTAGTGGACACAAATTACAATTTTGTCCGGCGGATTTCTGAACACCTCAACCTCACCGGCATAGTTGGGCATGCCGCCGACCCCTCGGTGCTGAAAAATGCCGGGGTCAATCAGGCACATCTGCTTGTTGCAGTAACCTCCTCCGATGAAACCAACATCGTCGCATGCCTGGTTGCGCGCAATCTCGGCTCCGGTGCCCGCACCATTGCCCGCCTCCGAAACCAGAATTTTCTGGAAGGTGTTATGCAGGAGCATGGCGGTCCAATCGATACCGTCATCAATCCCGAACGTGAAGTCGCCGAAGCCGCCGTCCGCCTTCTTGACTCGCCTTCCCTCTTTGACAGAAGGAACATCTTGGGCAACAGCGCGGTTTTGGCTGGGATTCGGCTGTCGAAAAACTGTCCGCTCCTCAACACTCCGCTCAGGCAGATGTCTGAACTTTTCACGGATCTTGCAGCGGTCGTGGTCGGGTATCGGCGCTCCGGCAGTCTTGTGGCCGCTGCCTCGGACGATCAGTTGTTTGCCGGTGACGAGGTCTATGTCTGCATGGGCAAGGACGATCTGGAGCGAACACTGCACCTGTTTGGAAAGGAAAGTGTTCCTTGTTCCAGATTGATAATTGTTGGTGCCGGCAAAGTCGGCATCGAGATTTCAACCCTGCTTGACCGGCAATCGCGCAGAACCAGCGTCAAATTCATAGAAATAGATAGGAAACGTGCCGAATTCGCAGCGGAATTCCTTGAAAGAAGGGTCATTCTGAATGGCGACGGCCTCAATCGAGAAATTTTGGAGGAAGCTGGAATCAATGCTGCAGACGCAATTCTGGCGGTAACCCAAGATGACAAAACGAATTTGTTGGTTGCAACCAGGGCCAAACGGCTCTCGGAGTCCCTGACGGCAGTCAGCTTGGTCAACGAACCATTCCTTGCGCCGTTGATTGACCAACTCTCAATCGATTCAATGATCGACCCGAGAGATACAACCGTCTCTTCCATCCTTCCTCACATCAGGATGAAGCAAATTACTCGCGTCGGCTTCATCGGCGATTCCGAGGCGGAACTCGTCGAGGCCACCATTGGCGCCGGTTCCCGGATTTCGGGAAAGACAATCAAGAATGCCGGCTTGACTGAAGGGGTCATGGTCGGGGCTGTGAGAAAAGGGGACCAGGTTGTAAAAATCCAACCGGATACCAGGATGCGGGAAGGCGATTCAGTGGCCTTTTTTGCATTGGCGGGCGATGTTCCTGAACTGTTGAACCTCCTGCGGCCCGATGAACAATCGAATTGAACTTCCAATCATTGCCGTAACAATCTTTCTGACTGGCACCGCAATGTTCGTTCCAGCGTTGGTCGCGCTTGCTTCGGATGACCACCAAGGGTCGCGAGCATTTTTCTACACGGGCCTGCTGATCATTGTGTTTTCGGTCATTTCCGGGATCGCAAGCCACAATTTTCGACCCAATATTTCCCGCATCGACCAGCTGTTCGGACTGCTGCTGACCTTTGCGTTGCTTCCTGCGCTGCTTGCCGTCCCGATTGCAGCTCTCAATGAAGGGACTCCCTTTCTCGATCTCTATGTTGACATGGTATCTTGCTTGACCACAACCGGCACGGCAATTGCCGAACTTCAATCCCGGGAAGGGATGAGCATCGAGGTTTGGAGGGCGGAGGCAGCATGGCTGGGCGGCTATCTGATGTGGGTTGCCGCTGCCGCCATCTTGGAGCCTCTTTCGTTGGGAGGATTCGAGGTCAGGGAGACAGGCCCAGCAAGCCATTCGGAGGATTCGGCACAGGAGGGACGACGTATTCGACTCAAGCTTAAGCGCCTCAGCCTTCATCTGCTTCCGTGGTATTTTGGCGCAACAGCGCTCCTTTGGATACTTGAGATGACTGCAGGGGAGGGTTTGTTGCCGGCTCTGGTCCTTGCCATGTCAACGGTGTCAACAAGCGGTATCATTCTGAATTCAGATACAGGATTGGTTTCCGAAGCGATTGTGTTGGTTTTTCTGGTGCTTGCGTGGTCCAGCATTTTTGTGACCGGCAGGAGCTCCGCATTCAGCCCGAGGAGGTTGATTCGGGATAGCGAACTCAGGATGGCAACAGTTGCTGTTCTCGCTTCTTTGGCGCTGTTTGTAGTTGTGAATCTTGATGCCATACTCGCGACCCGAAACGTTGAGGCTGCACTTGAGTCGGCTGCGGCATTGTGGGCTGCCATCTATACAAGCGCGTCTTTTCTGGCCACCGCTGGATTCACAAGCAGCCTGATGGATGCCAACCGAGTTTCGGGCGACTTTCACTATCCGGAGTTTCTTCTGATCGTCCTGGCTGTTTGCGGTGGTGGGGTGGCAACGACAGCCGGAGGCATCAAACTTTTGCGGATTGTGGCTTTGGCGAAACTTGGCGACAAGGAACTGTCTCGACTCGTTTACCCGTCCACGGTTTCGGTTTCCTCCGGAACGGTACGCGGCCTCAGGGTAACCGGTCAGGAATTTGCCTGGATTGCATTCACCATCTTCTTCATTTCGTTGGCTCTCTATCTGCTGGCATTTGCGGCAACGGGTATGGCCTTCAGGGAGGCTGCTGTCGTTGCGGTTGCGGCCCTTTCAACGACAGGCCCGATTGCGCCGGCCATACTTGGTTCGAACTATGAATTCACTGAATTCGGGGCGGGAGCGAAGTGTCTGCTGGCGTCGGCGATGATTCTCGGTCGGCTCGAGTTTCTAACCGTAATCGCGCTGTTCAACCCGGCACTTTGGCGCAGATGAAAAAGTGATGTTTCGGATCCGCGGGTTTCAGCAGTGGACAGGGCACAGCTTCGGGTCTAAATGCAGGTCGAATTCAAACTTCGGGAACAATTTGGATGGCAGGCGAAAAGAGCTATTTTCAGGATGCATTTCTCAACCATGTCAGGAAGTCGAAGGGCATGGTGACGATTTTTCTGGTGAGCGGCGTAAAACTCTCCGGGATCATAACTTGGTTCGACAACTACTGTCTGTTGCTGAAGCGGGACAACCTGTCACAGCTGGTGTACAAGCATGCAATCTCAACGATCATGCCTTCGGACCCGGTTGACCTTCGCGAAGGCGAGACCGACGGAGAAGAGCAAGACGACATTTGAACGGCGGCGAGTCCGCATCGTTTTGCCGCCACACACCACCAATCAATTCACTGGTTCCAGCACGGTTGTTCCGACCGCCGATGACCTTGCATCCTCGGGATCAAGCGACATGACAATGTACTCACCGTTTCGCCACAAGCGACCGAGATCGTCGTAGTGCCGGGACAGCGGATGACCGCTTTGTCCGGTGGCGATGATGTACGAGGAGGCATCCGGTTCGGAAAAATCATAGACGCCCCGGTAACCTGACCCTTGGACACTTGCGAAAGGAGTGGGGCCAAGCCCGGTGCTTAATCCGCGATTGAGCGTGAATTCTCCACCTGACGTGGATTGCCTTATGTTGACGAGCCAGGACAGAAGTTCAAAGGATCCAAGAACCGGATGATCGTGTCTTGCCTTGTGGGCATCACCCCAGCGCCATTCATCCAAGTCGTCACCGAATTCGGTGCGAAGATTGGCCAAAGCCTCATCAAGTGCATAGACAGCAATTTCCTCGCAGGATTCGATGCTGCTCGACTGCTTTATGTCACACCATTCCGATGCCCCCTCCACATCCCGGAACACCCGTTCGATAAAGATGGGATCGGGGCGGGAAAAGTAACCGGAATTCTCACCGAGGTCATCATTCGTCAGAAGTTTCTGGACTGCGTTGATCCACGCGGAATAAATCAACGGTTCCGGCAGGTGCTCGTTCATGTCACCGTCCCAGCTTCGCAGCCGCAGTATGGCTTGATTTCGGAATTCAATCTCCGGGTCCAGGGAATTCCTGTCTGCAATGTGCCAAGATTCCCTTCCCAATAGCGCACCGAGGGTTCGTGCCGCATAGGAAACCGTGTCAAGTTGGATTGCCTTGAAGCTTTCCCTGGTAAAGACATTGCTTTCGAGCAGCAATTGGAGCAGTCGTTCTATCCTTTGAGTATCGCCCCAATAGTGACTGAGGTGATCAGGAAAGGGCCGATCGGCGATCTTGTTGTTCGTGTTTGCAAGCAAACCGTTCGTTGGGTTTCGGAACCGGGGCAGTTCCCTGTAATCAATTTGTCCCTGCCACCGGTTGCGGTGTTTCCAACCCGGTGAGGGAGTGCGGCCTTGAGTTTCATTAAAGAGGTGGCGCCTTGGCGCTGCACCCACGAGTTGCATCGCTATTTCGTCCCGGCTTGCCAACATCAAATTCAACGACGGCGCCAAAATCAATTTGCCGGCCTCCAAGGCCTCATCAACCGTAGCGGCCCGCATCAACCTCAGAACTCCGGAGATGGATGTGTTTTCTGGATCAAGCCCCGTCCAAGCCAATGATGCTACGTGATCCTCCGGAGTGACGTCGCTAAGTCCAAAGAAATCGGTGGGAATCACGGGTCCGTTTTCGGACCATTGAAGTTCAATGACCACCGGAGAACCGCCGGCAACATTAAGAACTTCATTTATTGTTCTGAATTCCAAGTAACCATCAGGCGTACGATATCGAGAATCACTGCTCGGATCGAGTTGTTCAATGAAGATGTCTTGATCATCCAGATAGGACGCGGTGACCCCCCAACCCAAGTTGGCGGATCTGCCGACCGGCATTGCAGGCATTCCCGGAATTGTGGCGCCGATGATGCCACCGGTTGAAAGTTCAAGTCGAGCAAGCATCCAGATCGATGGTGCGGAGAAACCAAGATGGGGGTCGTTGGCAAGCAGGGATCCCCCTCCGGCAGATTTATCCGGTGAAGCCGCCCAAACATTCGAGGCACCTCCCATGCTGGCGGTAAAGAAATTTGGATTTACATTTGAATCGTTTGCGCTGGTCGAGTGATTGACAGTCAGTCCAGCGGTCTTGGCAACCTGCTGTCGAAGATCTGGAGTAATCAACCGCGGAACTTGCGGCATAAGGTCGTCCAATCGCTGAGACGGCATGACTGCCGACACCTTTGCCCGGGCGATTTCGTTCCTCGCATGAACCGTAAGCTCATACGCCTGCAAGTTCAGAATGGCGATACTGTCGAAGGGTTGCCACGGGCGGATTTCGAAGTTGAAAAGGTAAAGTTCAGGTGCCCCCCGATTGAGGAGACTGCTTTCGACCACACGCAGCCATGCATTTACGCCTTCTGCATATGCTTCCAGCGCAGTTTTTGCCGTACTGTCCTGAACCTCAAATGATGCCGCGGCCAGGCCATTGAGGTCAAGCCGACGCATTAATTCGTCCGCTGCCAGCGTTCGTTCGCCAAACACCTCCGAGAGTCGTCCCTGGGCCGCCCGCCGCAAGATAAGCATTTGCCACAGACGATCCTGTGCATGCACGAAGCCCAGCCCGAAGAATACATCCGGGTCTGTATCCCCAAAAATGTGAGGCACACCATGCCTGTCGCGAACGATCTGAACCGGCCCACTGATACCGGCAACTCGATGGGTGGCAGAGTATTCCGGCACCGATCGGGTCAGCACGAAATAGCTGCCGGCGAAGATCATCAGAATGACAGCCAGCAAAGCAACAAATCCGCCGAGGGCCCATTTGAAGAATGTCAGCAACCTTTGAGATCCCTTGGCATGGAGTTCATAGACGAACTGGTTTAGAGGCAAGCGTCTCTAACAAACAAAAGGAGCCGACAATGGCAAGAGTTGCCTTTTTGGGTCTGGGCGTAATGGGCTATCCCATGGCCGGACACCTTGCTGCAAGGGGTCATGAGGTTACGATCTACAACCGCACTGGAGCCAAGGCGGACGCATGGCTGCGCCAACATTCCGGCGTTGCGGCAACCTGTCCGGCGGAGGCCGCCTCAAATGCCGAATTCGTATTGTCCTGTGTCGGCAATGATGATGATCTGCGCTCGGTATGCACTGGGACGGAAGGTGCGTTTGCGGAAATGCGCAGCGGTTCAATCTTTGTTGATCATACGACCGTTTCTGCAGCCATAACGCGGGAACTTTCCGCAATTGCCGAAAAACGGGGAATCGATTTCGTGGACGCACCTGTTTCTGGAGGGCAGGCGGGTGCCGAAAACGGTTTACTCTCGATCATGTGCGGCGGGCCGGAAGCCGCCTATGACCGTGCCGAACCTGTCATGCAGTCCTATGCGCGCATCTGCAGAAGACTCGGTGACACCGGCTCCGGTCAATTGACGAAGATGGTAAATCAGATTTGCATCGCAGGCCTGGTGCAGGCCCTTGCTGAAGGGCTGCATTTTGCGGAGAAGGTTGGATTGGACGGCAAATCAGTGGTGGAAGTGATCAGTCAGGGCGCGGCAGGATCGTGGCAAATGGAAAACCGGCACGAGACGATGATTGAAGGCAAGTTCGATTTTGGATTTGCGGTGGACTGGATGCGAAAGGATCTCAACATCTGCCTTTCGGCGGCGGACGAGGCAGGGGCGTCTCTGCCCATAACCGCCCTGGTCGATCAGTTCTATAAGGATGTCCAGAAACTTGGCGGTTCCCGTTGGGACACGTCAAGCCTCATCCAGCGCCTTCGGGTGCCCGACACCAACCGGTAATCGGCCCTGACGTCGGGCATGTCTCGGTCAGGTGTCAATCCGCGTAAATTTTGTTCCTTCCAGCGAAACTCCAATATGAAGCCCGTTGGCACCGAAAACCAACCCTGCGACATCGGCTCTGCGCGTAAACGTGTCAATCCGATGGAACTCGGTGTCGTCAACGATGAGATACTTCAATTCGGCACCGACTTTCCATCCCTCTGATGCAAGAAATCGCTCAAGCGCTTCCTGGTTCATGAAGAACAGGGCCGACGAGTATTGCTGTGCGCTGATCTGAAATCCGACGTTGAACTGGACAGAATTGTAGTAGTTGACTGTTTTTCCGTCCACGCGCAGAACGCCCTCGCCGTAGGCTCCGCCAAACAAAAGCGCGGCCTTGGTGATCAGGGGCATGATCAGCATGCCGACCGAGATCTTGATCAGATCTGCCGATTGCGGAACGACCCTTTGCATAAATTCGATGGCCGTATTCGCCCTGCTGTCGAGTTCCTCCAGATGGGAAAGATTCGTTTGTCCAAATCCAGCCTGCGGTAGTGTCACGCATGTCGTGGCAGCGACGCCAGCCACGAAGCCGCGACGTGTCAATACAAGCATTTTCTTGTTCCTTCTGCCGATTGTTGCTTGCCTGTGGCGGGGATCATATACCGTTTCCCGGGATTTGTCACCAATTCTCGTTTGGCTTGTTTCTCAATCGATAGTGCGCGGCCTGCCAACTTGTTTTCGAAGTGCAGGATGCACAGTCCAAGCGCATTTCAGACCGAACTTGCGGAGGCCAAGAGTCCAGCCGCGACAGGAGCGAAATATGTCAAAATTCCGTCACAACCGGCGCGTTTGAATGCGGTCAGTGATTCGAGTATCGCCGTGTCTTGATCAATCCAACCATTGTCGGCCGCCGCCTTGATCATCGCATACTCACCGGATACCTGATAGGCAAAGGTCGGTACCTTGAATTCATCCTTTACCCGCCGGATCACGTCCAGATACGGCATGCCCGGCTTGATCATGACAGCATCGGCTCCTTCATCCAGATCGCGCTGGACCATTCTCAGTGCCTCGTCGGAGTTTCCAAAATCCATTTGGTAGGTACTCTTGTTGCCTTTCAGCATGCCGGATGACCCGATCGCATCACGGAACGGGCCGTAAAAGGCAGAGGCATATTTTGCGGAATAGGAGAGGATCGATACCGAGAAATGTTGTTCGCTTTCCAATGCCTGCCTGATTCGACCGATGCGGCCATCCATCATATCCGAGGGTCCAAGGACATCCGCACCGGCCTCCGCATGGCTCAATGCCTGCTTGGTCAGGCAATCCAAGGTTTCGTCGTTCAAGATTTCACCATCGCGATAAAGACCATCGTGACCGTCGGAATTATATGGATCAAGCGCAACATCCAGCATGACGGGGATTGTCGGCACCTGCCGCTTGATTTCGCGGACAGCGCGGTTGGCAAGGTTCTCGGGATTCCATGCCTCTTCGCATTGCCGGGTTTTTTTTGAATTGTCGACTTGGGGAAATAGTGAGATTAGCGGAATTCCGAGTTCCGCGGCCAGCGCCGCCTTCTCGATTGCCAAATTCAGGGTAACGACATCAATGCCCGGCATTGAACTGACCGCGGTGGATACGTTGTCCCCCTCCTGAACAAATATGGGCCAAATCAAGTCGGAAACCGAAAGCACATGCTCACTCACAAGTCTTCGGATACCGGCGTTTCGCCGCAGCCGCCGAGCTCGAAAATTGGGGTATCGGGCCATTGGCATCATCAAAACAACTCCGTTCTTTCTTTTCGCCAGTCTACACCGACATTGAACCTGAGTCTGCCGGGATATCGGGAATGAGTGGTCGGCAACAATCGGAATCAGGTCGTCCGGGCACAGGAGCTTACAGCGCAACCAACCTTGCCACGCCCGATATGGCGCCAGGTCGCCTGCTGAACATCTACGGGGCGCCCGCAGGACACCAAATGCAATTGATTGCCGGTTTGGCCAAGGAAGGCCGCAGTCCGGTGATCTTCGTTGCCTCTGACGATCGGAGCATGGCTGCGGCAAGTGATACCCTCGGATTTTTTGATCCAGGGGTGAATATTCTGACCATCCCCGCATGGGATTGTCCGCCATACAGCCGGATTTCACCAAATCCGGAAATCCAAGCGGCACGCATCTTCGCACTTTCTCAGATAGCTCGATTCTCCGAATCTTGGCCCGATGTGGTGCTGACAACAGTGAAATCGATAATGCAACGCGTCCCTTGCCGGTCGCATTTACTTGAACACAGCTGGAACATAACCTCAGGATATCGTATTAACTATCAGATATTTAAGAATTTTCTGGAACAAGCTGGTTACAGTTTCTGTGCAAGTGTCAATTCGCCAGGTGAATGCACCATACGCGGCGGCATAATTGATGTGTTTCCGCCCAGTTCCACGAATCCAGTCAGGTTTGATTTCTTCGGTGATCTGGTTGATGGCATCAGAAGCTTTGATCCCGGATCACAACGCACCATGTGCAAGCTGGACTCTGTTCGCATCGACATGGTTTCGGAAGTTGTCCTGAATCACGACTCAATCACACAATTCAGAAAGTGCTTTCGCTCAGAATTCGGTGTGGCAAGCGATGCCGACGAAATCTACGCGTCGATCTCGTCGGGACAACGAATGCAGGGCATTGAACACTGGCTGCCGTTCTTTCACAGGAATCTGGAGTCACTGTTTGACTATTTTGAATCTGCAACAGTTTGCCTTGAAGAGTCGGTTGAGTCGAAGATTGAATCCCAATGGGAGCACATTCTTGATGCATATGATCAACGGCGCACTCCAGTAACCCACGGACGTTTCGGAATTGGATTGTGGCATCCTTGCAAGCCAGATGCGCTATACCTGACTCCAGCTGAGCTGAGAGAACGTCTTAAGCAATTTCCGGTTGGACGGTTCTGTTCCAATTCCCATTCGACGTCAGGACCTGCGCATGACGCCGGCGGAAGGAGAGGCCGGGAGTTCTCGGTCGAGCGGCAAGATTCAAACAAGCCGTTGTTGGAAACAATCGTTTCCTATCTCAGGTCGGCCCGTCGGTCCGCACCTGTCGTCATTGCCTGCTGGTCGGAGGGCTCGCGTGAGCGGCTTGGCCTAATGCTCCTTGATTTGGGGATTGAAACATCACCGCTGGAGAGCATTGCAGCTCTGCCCAAGGCACCGGACGTGATCGGACTTGCGGTTTGGGGTTTGACCGAAGGATTTTCATCCCCCAATCTGATCGTGATCTCGGAACAGGATCTGTTTGGGAAAAAGCTTGTTCACCGATACAGGAGGAAGGCCCAAGAGCATCTGTTGAGCAATGAAGTCAGTTCGCTGGTTCCGGGGGAGTTGGTTGTTCATGTGGAACATGGCATCGGCAGATTCATTGGATTGGAGACAATTGAGGCAGCCAATTCAACCCATGACTGTCTCGTGCTGGAATATCGCAAGGGTGATCGTCTTTACCTGCCGACCGTAAACATTGACCTGCTTTCACGATACGGAGAGGAGGGGGCGCCGCTTGACCGACTGGGCAGTGTTCATTGGCAGGAGCGCAAAGCGCGGTTGAAGAAGGAAGTTCTTCGATTGGCGGAACAACTGTTGGCGGTTGCTGCCAAACGCAAAACCCAAACTGCAGCGCGAATGACGATCAATCGAGATGACTGGGACAAATTCCTGGCGCGGTTTCGGTTTGTCGAGACGGACGATCAGACAAGCGCAGTGGCCGAAGTTGTTGAAGACTTGGCATCAGGCAGGCCCATGGATCGTTTGATCTGCGGCGATGTTGGATTCGGCAAGACCGAAGTCGCCATGCGAGCAGCATTCATTGCGGCCTCATCCGGCAGTCAGGTGGCAGTTGTCGTGCCAACAACACTTCTCGTAAGGCAGCACTTTGAGAATTTTGCTGCAAGGTTCCTGAACTTTCCCCTTAGGGTTGGCCGCATTTCGCGGTTGGTCAGTCCATCGGAGGTGAATGATACAAGGAACGGTCTTGAAGCGGGTGGCATCGATATTGTCATTGGAACACACGCATTGCTGGGAAAATCAATTAGGTTCAAGAAACTCGGCTTGGTGATTGTTGATGAGGAACAAGCATTCGGGGTCGTTCAGAAGGAGCGATTGAAGGAAATTAGATCAAGTGCGCATGTCCTTTCGCTTTCCGCCACGCCAATACCGCGGACACTCAAGATGGCCCTGTCCGGCACCGTCGATTTATCCCTCATCAGTTCGCCCCCAACCGACCGTTTGGCAATTCGGACATTTGTCCACGAATTTGATCCGGCAACGATTCGCGAAGCGCTACTGCATGAGAAGTTCAGGAACGGTCAGTCCTTCTTTGTGGTCCCAAGAATCGGGGACATGCCCGATTTCGAGGCATTTCTCAGGGAGCATGTTCCCGAGGTTTCGTTCGTGTCCGCACACGGCCAGCTCAGTAAAACCAAGCTTGAGGAACGAACAAATGCATTTTTTGATGGTGCCCATGATGTGCTCCTTTCCACAACAATCATTGCGGCCGGTCTCGACATTCCGACCGCAAACACAATCATCATCGCTCGCGCCGAGAGATTTGGATTGGCCCAACTCCATCAGATTCGGGGCAGGGTAGGGCGTTCGCGCGTAAGAGCCTACGCGTACATCACCTATATGAGGGGCGCCCGCCTTGGGGATCGGGCGATCAAGAGGCTGGACGTGCTTCGGACCACAGAATCCCTGGGCTCAGGATTTACGCTGGCGGCGCAGGATTTGGACATAAGGGGGGCAGGAAATCTGTTGGGCCCGGAACAATCCGGACATGTCCGCGAAGTGGGTCACGAACTGTACCAGAAAATGCTTGAATCCGCGATCGTTGCACTCAAGGCCGGCACCGGCAGCGAAACGGAAGTCGATGATGAATGGGCCCCCCAACTGAATTTGGGAATAACCGCATTGATACCCTCAAACTATGTCGCCAATCCCGAACTCAGGCTTGGACTGTACAGGCGAATGTCGGCCTTGTCGGAACCGGAGGAGCTTGAAGGGATGGCAACTGAGCTCATCGACAGGTTTGGCCCTCTGCCAATTGAGTTGGAGTCTCTCTTGACGGTCGTGAAGATCAAGCAACTGTGCAGGAAGGCAAACATTTCACGATTTGATGCCGGGCCGAAGGGGGCGACGATCAGGTTCAGGAACAACAGGTTTCCAAAGCCCGAGATGCTCCTTGACTACTTGGAAGGGCAGTGGGGACGTGCTCGGATCACTGACAACAGATTGGCAATTCGCCGAAACTGGCACAATTGCGAAAGCAGGATCGGCGGCGTTTCGGCAATTGCCAATGACATTGCAAAGTTGCTCAACTAACGAAATTTCGGTCGACTCGATAGCCGCAACCTTCATCCGGGTTGCTGGCCGGCAAGCTCTTGCCCAAGAATTGAAAGCCATACCTCGGTTGGTTGGGCCCCGTGGACCGTATACGAATTGTTGACGATGAAGGATGGAATTGAATCAATTCCCCTTGACCTTGCGTCGTTACTTGACGCCAGCACAACGTCTTTGTCCTGCTCGCTGTCGAGCAGTCGTTGAACAAGTGTTTTGTCCATCCCGCATTCCACTGCAATTGAAATCAGAACCGATGATTCGCTGACATCAAGCCCTTGGCAAAGATATCCGAGGAACATTTTGTCAATCAGTTCGGCGACCTCCAACCCCTCTACAGCGGCCCAAAGCAGCAACCTGTGGGCATCCAAAGTGCATGGTGTCCTGGAAATCCTCTCCGGGTTGAATTCCAACTCTTCGGCCTCGGCAGCGCTGACTACGTGGCTGTAGGCCGCTTGCGCACTGTCTTGACTGCCGAATTTCCAGTTGAGGTAGGTTTGGCGGTCAACGCCGGCGGCAGGGATGTCAGGGTTAAGAAGAAACGGTCTCCAATTGAGCGAAACCGCACCTGAACTTAGTTTGCCGATGGCGCGATCAAGTCTTGCCTTGCCGATGTAGCACCAAGGGCAAACCGGATCGAAATAGACGTCAATACCGAGCAATGGTGTCTCCTTTCCCTAAGTTGGGTTAAGTCTGTCGCTGCAATGACGCGTGAGCCCCGCCTTTGAGTTCAATCGACAAACCGTCAAATTTTTCCAGCAAGTGGAATCTGAATTGCGTATCAATCAATGTCTTGCATCAGAATTCGCGACGCACCAACCGCAAGAACACCAGCAATCAGCTGAACCGCGATGAAGCCGGGAATGCTCAACAGTGAGACGCCGGTGAATGAGTCCGTCAGACCGCGGGCAATTGTAACGGCCGGATTGGCGAATGCTCCGGATCCGGTGCACCAGTGGCACGCTACGATGTAGCACGCAACCGCAGCTGCGATAATCGATCGGTTTTGCCTGACCAAACACATTATGAGCAGAACAAGACCAAAGGTGGCGGTGGCTTCGCTGATCCAAATCGAAGCGCCTGTCCGTTGCGTCATTCCGGCTTGAATCAAAGGAAGGCCGAACATGATGTTTGCGAGGCAGACACCCGTTACTCCACCGACTATCTGAGAGATTACGTATGCAATCGCATCCCTTAATTCAATTTCCCCGGACACCAGGAACCCAAGGGTAACAGCTGGATTGAAGTGGGCTCCGGAGTGCCGCACAAAGACACTGATCCACACAAACAGCATTGCACCTGCGGAAAGCGAAACGGCGAGCAGCGTCATGGCCTCGTTGCCATCGGATAGTGCCATACCGGCAATTCCTGCCCCGGTTGTTCCGATCAACAGGAACATTGTGCCGATGGCTTCAGCGGCAACCTTGCGGCCCGATATTGTCACGCCCTATCTCCAACACCAGTTGCCGCCGCGCTCACCCTGCCGATGCAATGATAGCAATCCGATCGCAGTGGCTGCAAGTTGATCGCAATCATAACGGATCAAGCAAACTCCAGTTTGCGGTTTTTCCCCATCGCTTGGAGCAAACCAACCCGCTGTGTCCCAGGCCCGAGTTCGAGGCCACAGGCTCGCAGAAGAAAAATCGAAGGAGATGAAATTGACGCGAATGCAGACACGCTCGTTCCGCCGGCGGCGCTCTTCGGCAGAATTCGGACCCTGTTTGGCGCACGGATTGCACCCGCCCGGCTCACTAAACAAATGCCGATTCGGTCCGGCCAATCGCCCGTAGCGGATGAAATCGGGTTTGTGTAGTTTAGTAAATTCTGCAAACTCACTAAACAATCCTGCAATTGCCGAACTGACAGCAAGATTGGCCAATGTATGGGCTTGTACAACGTAAAGTATTGATATATATCATGACGCGCTAGCGAACAAAAATGCTGCATATGCATAATCGGTAAATCTTTGCACAAAAAAACGCCCGCCGAAGCGGGCGATAAAGTTTTTGAGGCAGGTTTCGTACAGGCAAGAAACCTATCGAGCAGTGACACTTCTTTAATCCGCAAGAATTGGGTTGCCAAGTGGAGTCGCATTAACGAAAAGTGTTTTCATGATTCAATCCAAAGGTGTTGCGCAAATGTTACTAACGATCCGATGGGACTTCACAATTGCATTGGTTGCGTTGTTGGCCTTGGTGGCACAGCCGGAACCGGGAAATGCTGAACCGCGGCACGGCATTGCGATGTATGGTGAGCCGGCCCTGCCGGAGGGTTTCACTTCATTGCCATATGCCAACCCAGATGCACCGAAAGGTGGACGGATCGTGTTCGGCTACGCTGGTACGTTTGACTCCTTCAATCCGTGGATCGTGAAGGGTCGATCCCCTTCGGTTCTGAGGAGTTACCTGTACGAGCCGCTCATGGGCCGCAACTACGATGAGCCGTTTTCACTCTACGGCCTCCTCGCCGAATCCATTGAATTTGACGATTCGCGCAGTTGGGTTGAGTTCACCCTAAGGCAGGAGGCACAATTTTCCGACGGTTCCCCGGTAACTGTTGACGATGTGATGTGGTCATTCGAAATCCTGGGCACAAAGGGCCATCCCCGCTACAGGACGGTTTGGAGCAAGATAGAGAGCATCGAACAAACCGGCGAACGATCGGTTCGGTTCATATTCAACACCGTCGATCGCGAGCTGCCATTGCTTCTGGGGCTTCGGGCAGTTCTCCAGAAATCACAGTGGGAGGGCAGGGAGTTTGATGAGAGTTCACTTGAAATCCCGATCGGAAGTGGACCGTATGTTCTGACCGAGTTCGAAGCCGGGAGATATTTTGTCCTGCACAGGAACCCGGATTACTGGGGAAAGGATCTTGGCTTCAATCGTGGCCGACACAATTTCGACGAGATGCGCTACGAGTATTTCGGGGATTCTGGCGTAGTGTTTGAGGCATTCAAGGCTGGGGAATTCTCGTCATTCCGTGAATGGAATGCCGCGAAGTGGGAATCCGCATACGACTTTCCGGCGGTCAGGGCCGGAGATGTGATCAAATCCGAGATATACAATAGCCGTCCTTCCGGAATCAGGGGGTTCGTATTCAATACCAGGAAGGAGAAGTTTCGGGATTGGCGGGTTCGCGGGGCACTGATCCATGCGTTCAACTTTGAGTTCATCAACAACACCCTGAACGGTGGCCTGCCACCTCGCATTCGTTCCTATTTTTCAAATTCAGTTCTCGGCATGCTCCCCGGTCCTGCATCCGGCAGGGTCAGGGAACTGCTTGAAGCACATGTTGATCATCTCCTGCCGGGAGCCCTTGAAGGATATGAACTCCCAGTATCCGACGGAACCGAGAGGAATCGCAGAAATATCCGCGCCGCACTTGATCTCTTTGATCAAGCCGGCTGGAAGGTTGCCGATGACGGCCAATTGCGAAATTCAGACGGCGAGGCCTTCGAGATTGAGATACTTCTGGTGCAGGGCTCCTCCGACACGCTGTCCATTGCCAACATCTACTCCGAAGCGCTGGAGCGACTTGGGATTGGCACTGTCGTTACCGTCATTGACAGCTCGCAGTACAAGGAACGAACCACAGTTTATGATTTCGACATCGCCTGGTATGGCCGCGCCATGTCGCTCAGTCCAGGAAACGAGCAGAAACTCTATTGGGGCAGTGAAGGTGTTGAAACCCCCGGCACCCGGAATTGGATGGGGGTGGCCAATCCGGCGATAGAGGCGTTGATAGACAGCATGCTTGAGGCAAGGGAAAAGGCAGATTTCGTCGCTTCGGTTCGTGCTCTGGACAGGGTGTTGACAACCGGCAGGTATGTCATTCCTGCCTGGTACAGCGATCATTCACGCATTGCCCATCGCAAGGAGCTGAAATTTCCCGAGACAATATCGATCTATGGGGATTGGCTGGGTTTCCAGCCGGATGTTTGGTGGTATGAGGAGTAGGGCGGCGCGAACCAGTTCAAATGGACGTCAAAGCACCCGCACTCCGGGTTCCGCATGTGCCAACCCGATCAAATTCCGCAGACAGATCTGGCCACCTTGCCAAGGACAAATCATGACGCCGCACGGTTCAGACTTGCCGGGCCTCATGCAACATCAATCTCAAGCCTCGGCGTCTGCTCGTCCTTGGGGTAAACAAGCCCTGCAGAGATCACCAGCTTTGCGGCATCTTCAACGGACATTTCAAGGTAGATGACATCCCTTTCGGGAACAAACAAAAGGAATCCGGAGGTCGGGTTGGGGGTGGTTGGCAGAAAAACGCTGATGACGTTTCCTTTTGCGGCGGTTCTTGCCCTGATTTCACCCTGTGCCTCATTTGAGTAGAATGCGATGGCCCACAGCCCATTTCGGGGATACTCGATCAGGCATACCTTATCGAAGGATCGCTCAGATTGGTTGACAACCGCTTCGGCGATTTGCTTCAAACCTCGGTAGACCGACCTGACAATCGGCATTCTGGAAACTGCCGATTCGCCCCAACCGAGCATCCAGCGGCCAATCAACCCCTTCGCGAAATACCCAACTATCATGACAAAAATCAGGAAAATCACGAGGCCAAAGCCGTGAATGTTCACGCCAATATAGGTCGCAGGTTGATATTTTTCGGGAATTAGCGGAAGCACCCAAGAGTCAATAATTCCAATCGCCGTCCACACTATGTAGACCGTCAAGCCCACCGGCGCGACGACGACGAGCCCGGTCAGGAAGTTTGCCCTTAAAGCCGTCCAGGGAGAGAACCTCCTGCCTTTCGTTTTCCGTTCCGAATTCTTGTTCAAGTTCAAACCCAGCGTTCAGATGCCATCAATGTCCCAATCGACACCCTGACCATACCAAATCGACCGTCAATTCAAAATGCACCACGTGACGCCCGCATGGCCGCGGTGCTGGAGTCCGACCATCATTCGAAACCTTAAGCAAGAAGGGCCTCTGCGAAGTCAAGCTTTGCTGCGGTTTGATTGCCGAACCATTCCCATTGAGGGCGCTTTCGCGTCATCCGTCGCCGCAGCATGTTCTGCGATACGGATCCCTCTGGCGCACAAAACCGCAGATCAATTATCGCCAACAATCATACTTGCCAGCCAAGTTCGGGTTCTCTATTGACCGAGCGCACTTCACAGACGGAAGAGGGCCTACCGTCGATCCGTTCGGCGGCGCCATCCGGTTGGACCAGTTCTGAACTTCCGTCAAGGCATAAACCGGAAAGGAATGAAATGTCACTTCCCAAATTCTCCATGCGTCAACTCATTGAATGTGGTGTTCACTACGGCCACCAATCGCACCGCTGGAATCCGCTCATGGGCGAATTCATCCACAGCAAAAGAAACGGAATTCACATCATTGATCTCACAAAGACAATTCCGATGTTGGACGCAGCGTTGCATGCCGTCTTTGAAACTATTTCAAAGGGAGGCAGCGTTCTGTTTGTCGGAACCAAAAGACAGGCACAGAAACCTGTGGCTGAAGCCGCAGGGCGATGCGCTCAGTTCTATATCAATCAAAGGTGGCTGGGAGGCACGCTGACCAATTGGCATACGGTGTCAAATTCAATCGGCAGGCTGAAATCAATTGATGAAAAACTGGAAAGCGGCATTGAGGGCCTGACCAAACGGGAACTGCTTGGCATGCGGCGCGAACAGGGCAAGCTGCAGGCATCCTTGGGCGGCATCAGGGATATGAAGAGCCTTCCGGACATGCTGTTTGTTGTTGATGTGAAAAAGGAGGCCCTTGCGGTCGCCGAAGCCAAGAAATTGGGCATCCCGGTTGTTGCGGTCGTGGACACGAACTGTTCACCTGACGGTGTGACATTTCTTGTTCCAGGCAACGATGACGCGTCCCGGGCGATCAACCTGTATTGTGACCTGTTCGCTCAGGCGGCACTGGGGGGATTGCAACTTGAGATGAGTGCGAAGGGCGTAGATCCAGGTAAATCGGTCGCTGTCGACGAGGCCGGACCGCCGGACTCCTCACAAGACTCCGAAGTGGCTGAGGCACCTGAGAGCGGAACTGAATACGCCACTGACGAATCGGTGAGAGCCGATGCTACCGAAGCCGATGCTACCGAAGCCGATGCTATCGAGGCCGATGCTATCGAGGCCGATGCTGCGGAGAAAATTCAAAGCAAGAAGGACGAGAAGCCAACCGAGGAAACTGCTGTTTCAACCGGCAACGAAGACGCGAGCGTCAACGAAGGAATTCCGGAGGCCAAAGAGGGTGATGGGGATCAGGCAGCGGAACCGGAAGCCAACGGCAGCAAAGTCAGTTCGAAACCAACCAAATCCAAATCCAAAGCTAAATCAAAGGAATGAACTGAGGTTGATTGCGGCGCAGCAGTCGATCCACGGCTTTCCCGCGCGGTTCGGAACTTGTTCACCAAACCGTTCTTGGGTCCAAATGGTCGCAATTGTCGCGGAAATTTGTGCCGACCGGTTCCACCGAACCTTTGAAACAAACCAAGACACCGGATGAAAACAAAGTCGAGTTGGCCGGAAAGATGGAGCGAAAGCCAACTCTACCAGTGAGGAACAGCAAATGAAGATTACAACCGAAATGATCAAGCAGTTGCGCGACCGAACCGGCGCGGGATTGATGGATGCAAAGGAGGCGTTAAGCCAGAACGAAGGCAACCTGACCGCCGCCTTGGATTGGCTTCGCCTGAAGGGCAAGGCAAAGGCCGCCAGCAAGGCGGACCGAACTGCGGCCGAAGGTTTGGTCGGGATGCATATTGAAGATGGTGTCGGTGTTTTGGTCGAAGTCAATTCGGAGACCGATTTCGCCGCCAGGAATCCGGAGTTTGCCAAGTTCGTGGTCGATGTCTGCAAGGCGGCAGCAACGGTTGATGACATCAAATCCCTGATGAGCGCAAAGTTTGATGGAACTTCGATCGAAGAGATGCTGACCGAGAAAATCGCAAAGCTGCGGGAGAACATTGTCATCCGGAACATGAAGAAGGTGTCCGGCGACTCGGTCCACGGTTACGTGCACAATCAGGTCATTGAAGGTGCCGGCAAGATAGGAACACTCGTCGCCGCACGAGGACTTGGCAACGAAACCGGAAAGAAGATTGCAATGCACGTCGCCGCAGCAAGGCCAATATCACTCTCGGAGCAGGATGCACCGTCCGACAGAGTCGAGCGGGAACGACGCGTCCTGACCCAAATGGCTGAAGAGTCAGGAAAACCGGACAACATCATGGAAAAAATGGTGAGCGGAGGGCTTCGCAAGTTCTTTGCGAACGAAACGCTTCTCAAGCAAAAATATGTGGTCAACCCCGAAATTTCCGTAGAGGATGCCGTCAAGCAGGCTGGCGGTGAAGTAACCGGTTTTGCCTACCTCAAGGTCGGGGAGGCCGAGGAGCAATAGTTTGAGTTGATCCAGCCGGGCATTTTACATTGCGGAATTTGTGATTTCTCAGCCACCGGCACCCCGAATGCGGGTGCCGTGGATCAGTGTGCCTCATTCTGAATTCAGTATCGAGACCATGGCGTCCAGCGCAAGCACGTAAACCTTGGGTCCAAAACCACAGATGGAACCCACCGCGACAGCTGAAAGGTAAGAGTGCTTCCGGAAGGGTTCGCGGTTGTAAATGTTGGACATGTGAACCTCAATGGCAGGAATTTCGATGGCCTTGATTGCATCGGCCAATGCCACGGATGTGTGGGTATAGGCGGCTGCATTCAGAATGAGCCCCAAATGATCCTTTGGCGCGGACTGGATGAAGTCGACAAGTTCTCCCTCATGATTTGACTGTCGGAATTCGACGCGGGTGCCGAGTTCCTCTGCGCGCTTCCGGCAAAGTCCCTCAATGAATTCCAGGTCAGCGGACCCGTAGATATCCGGTTCCCGCCGACCCAGAAGGTTCAGGTTGGGTCCGTTCAACACCAAGATTGACATCATTTCAGTTCCTTCCACAACTCATTGAATTACATGGTCATCGTCAATTCAAAAACAAACATCCAAATCACCGGACAGGCCGGAAGGCAGTTGCTTTTGTGAGATCAATGTTCATAATTTAACATAATACATATTATCGGCAAACTTCATCATGATCATGACAAGTGCCAAAGCCTCGGTTTGTCCTGCCCTCATGGTTGCCTCCCATGCCGGATCAGCGCGACGATGTCTCAAGATCATCCCATATGTCCTCTATCCAGGACTTGATGGTAAGCGCCTCTTTCCAGCGGTCAGATAGTTCCTTCCCGTTTCCGTCGGTAATGGCGTATTCCGGAGGACCCAATTCGCAGAGAAATACGCAGTCGCCGGACATGTTTCGGGATCTCCAACTTGACAGTCCGGTGCGCCAGAATCCCTTGAACAGTTCGACCCACCTTTGGTGCTGCGGGAATTCAATCTGAAGTTGAATCTGCTGTCGGCCGGCAACTCGCCCCTGAAAGCTGTCAGAACGATGAAGGATGCGTTCGATGTGTCCAGAGTCGGTTTCGTTCAATGGTAACCTGAATTCCCGATCGACCACATAGTGCGACAAGTCGGCCGACAATCGCATCTCTGGAACTGCGTCCAGCAAACTCAAGGTCGAATAAAGATCGTTTGTTAAGCAGTTTCGGTGTGTTTCGAACTGGACGGGAATGTCAATGGCTTCGGCCATCTCAATCCATGACCGAACCACCGGGATCATTCCGTCAACCGTTACGGGCGTTACCTGCCCAATTACATCAACAAATGGCGAATTGAAGTCCTTTGCCATCAGCAACGTGTCGCGCAAACCCGACACAGTCTTGGGAAATGCTACGATCAGCGGCGTGAGTCCGCATTTCTCAATGTGAGGACGAATTCTCTGCGCCTGCTCGACATCGGCAACCCCCAGATCAATGGCCAGCCCGTCGTATCCGGCCGAAGCCACGAGTTCGCATATTTCTTTCTCGGGCAAGATTGTTCCACTGCGATCGTGCGGCTGCATCGCCCATAGTGATGTGAATACCTTTAGGGAACGCATGCGTCCTAACCTTCAGCCGGTATCCGCGATGTGCGTCCACCCGCCCTCGGCACCACCCAAACTTCATTCATCGGATGGTCCTGTTCATCCATCTTGGAAAGCTTCCGGATTACCTCCAACTGAAATTCAATCCATCCCATCCGGTGTACCTCACCGGCAGCTCTCTCCACAATTGCGTCAAGTTTCCTCAACTTCCAAAATGGAACCCCGGGAAATGCATGATGTGCAGTGTGATATGGCATCTGCCAGCAAAGCCAACGCATCAGCGCATTTGTCTTGGTCGAGCGCGTGTTCTCAAGAATGTCGTTCTCATGACTCAGGCCAAGGTGCTCTATGGTGTTCTGAAGTTGATGCACTGGCTTGGTCAGTACCATTGGCAGAATCCAGAACAACAGGAAGGCACTGGACTCCAAGAGCACTGAGACAACCAAAATCAGGAAATAGGCGATCAGGTGAAACCGGGATTCCCAAATGACCCGTGTTTCCTGCGCCTTTCGAACAAATGGCTCCACGATTATGCCGAATGCTCGCCTTGTTGTTCCATATATTCTATTTTTCCAATATGTTATGCCGAACAACCAAAGCAGGTAGGACTTTAGGGTATATGGCTCCCTGACCAATTCCCCGTCCCTTTCCCAATCCTGAGTCCATTGGTGATGGGCGAAATGCATAATTTGGTCAAAATCCCGCGGAAAGAACTGAGTGAAGCCAATTATCCGCCCGAAGAACTCATTCAGCCAACGGGTACGAAACACGGTGGCGTGCGACAGTTCATGCTGTGCGGCATAGAGGAAATTGATCAGAATCCCAAGGACGGAACCGGTTGCAAGCACCCACCAACTTCCCAGCGCCAGATGATGAAACCACGCCGCGACCGCGATTGCGCCGCAATGGCTGCCCAACTGCAACCAGCCGGCCAAGTCGGACTTTCGGCAAAGTTCACGGAGTTCCGGCGGCTGCAATATGGTGCGTCTGGAGAAGGCCGTGTTCAATTCTTGGCTCCGGCAGTGTTGCGGATTGAACTTGCCCCAGGCAAACGCATTTATCAACCCGGACGGCCAGATGCGGCGTCAATGCAAACCAATCGACCAAGCAGTTGTCAATGCAATGGCCGGATGCGCCAACGTCAATCTGTTCAGCCGAGCGAGTAGCCGGTCCCCCTCACCGTTCTGATCGGATTTTTTCCACCGAACTGCATCAGGGCTTTCCGCAACCGACCGATATGAACATCGACCGTTCGATCCTCGACATAGATGTTGCGCCCCCATACGAGATCAAGAAGTTGTTCGCGCGACCAAACTCTTCCCGGGGAACGCAGAAATATTGCCAGCAGCTTGTATTCCGTCGGTGCCAGTTTGATCTGATGGCCATCGCGAAATACCCGGTGCTGTTCGGTTTTCATTTCAATATCCTGGTGGTGCAGAGTTTCCTGGACCGCCGCCGGATTCGACCGCCGCAATTGCGCTTTCATTCGAGCCAGTAGCTCTGCGATCGAATAGGGTTTGCAAATGTAATCGTCTGCACCGGTGTCCAGCCCCTTGATCAGGTCATCCTCTTCGGTTCGCGCAGAAACCATTATGACAGGCGTTTTGCTCCCACCACTTCGAATTTTGATGTTACGGCATACCTCAATGCCGCTGACCTCCGGCAGCATCCAATCGAGTAGAACGAGGTCCGGTTTGTATTCCTCGAATGCAGCCACCGCACTGATCCCATCTGACGCAGACACCACTTGATATCCGGCAGTCGAAACGTTGTGGCGCAAGATTTCCAGCTGAGAAGGATCGTCCTCAACAATCAAAACAACCGGATCAACCATTGGTCTCTGCCTCCAACCCGTCATTTTCCGTCTGCTGTGCGTAGGGCGTCCAATCTTGCCGTTGCCTTACATCGGATGGAAGAGCACCCGTAACCCTGTAAATCGCCTGCTCCCCCACGGCGGTCGCATAATCGCCGATCCGCTCAAAATTCTTGGCAACAAACAAAAGGTGCATCGCCGGAGTAATGTTCTTCGGGTTTTCCATCATGTGTGTCAGAAATTCCCGGAAGAGCGAATTGTACATTTGGTCGATTTCAATGTCGCGCTTGATTACATCGGTTGCCTTCTCCGAATCCGCTTGAACGAATGCATCAAGCGAGTCCTTCATGAGGGATTGGACTGCAGTTGCCAGCCGTTTAATCGATCCCGTTGAGGGAGTAACCGGTGGCATGAGGGAAATTGTGAAACTGCGCTTTGAAATGTTCTTGGCGTAATCGCCCACCCTCTCCAGATATTGGGCTATCCGAATGACAGATACGATCATTCGAAGGTCCTTGGCCTGTGGTTGACGACGGGCGATCAGGCTGACCGCCGCAGCGTTGACCTCCTCAAGCATCCCGTCAAACCGCCGGTCATTGCGGATGACCAGTTCAGCCAGTTCGGTGTTCCGTTCATGCAATGCCAATGCCGATTGCTGAATTGCCTGTTCCACCAGACCACCCATTCTCATCAGAAGGGCAAGGACATGGTCAAGGTCCTTGTCAAAAGCCGAATTGATATGTTTGCTTTCGATCATCCGTCGCCCCCCTAACCTATTCGTCCCGTAATGTAGCTCTCAGTTCGCTCGTCCCGGGGATTGGTGAAGATCTCATCTGTGGTGCCGCATTCAACCAGATGACCCAAATGGAAAAACGCAGTGCGTTGGCTGACCCTGGCCGCCTGTTGCATGGAGTGGGTTACGATCACGACGGTGAAATTCTTCTTGAGCTGGCCGATCAACTCCTCAATTTGAGAGGTTGCAATTGGATCAAGTGCCGAACAGGGTTCGTCCATCAGCAGCACTTCCGGCTGCGTTGCAATCGCCCGGGCAATGCAGAGCCTCTGCTGCTGACCGCCTGACAGGCTGGTGCCGGGTGCCGTGAGCCGATCCTTCACCTCATCCCAGAGTGCGGAATCCCGCAATGACATTTCCACGATGCCATCAAGTTCAGATTTGCATGATGCCAGACCATGAATCCTTGGGCCATATGCAACATTGTCGTAGATGGATTTAGGAAAGGGGTTGGGTTTTTGAAATACCATTCCGACCCGGGCCCGCAACTGGACCGGATCAACGCTGCGCCGGAATATGTCAAGTCCGTCCAGTTCGACCCGACCTTCAACCCGGCAATTCTCGATTGTGTCATTCATTCGGTTCAGGCATCGCAGGAACGTGGACTTGCCGCAGCCCGAAGGTCCAATGAGTGCCGTCACGTTTCGTTCGAATATGTCAATCGAGACCGAATGCAACGCTTCTGCGCCGGAATAGAATACCCGTACCGATTCGGTCAGCATCTTCACCTTGGACGGCTCAATATCGATCGAATTAGAGGGAGCGTCCGACAATTTGCCGCCTTTGGATTGCTGCATGGCCATGAACAGCCGTGTGGTTACAAACCACGGTCGAGAGAATAGTTGTCAATCGTGAACCAATCCTTTCAAATTTACGACAGTTTTGTGTCAGAACTTCAGATGAACGTGGTTCATCGCTCACCAATGCTCTCCTCACATGCCGGAAGGAATACCGCAAACCGGCTTCCCACTCCGATTTCACTGGATATTGCCAATTTTCCTCTATGTCGGTTAACGATGTGCTTTACAATTGCCAGTCCCAGACCCGTGCCATCGACCGCCCTCGAACGCTGCTTGTCGACCCGGTAGAACCGTTCGGTAAGCCTTAGAATATGAAATTCCTCAATGCCGTCGCTTTGATCCCTGACCTCGAACTCGGCAACCGCACCGTCAAAGCCCGGTGCCGATCTGAGCAGGTTGCAACTGAGGACGATTTCAGAGTCCCGTTTGCCGTATTTCAGTGCGTTTTCGATCAAATTGTTTGCGACCTGTGCAAGCTGAAATCGATCGCCGGGAACGCGAATGCTCTCGGAGGAGGAATTAAGTGTCATTTTGGTTCCCAGCGAACTGGCCATGTTCAACGCCGAGTCCATCGAATTCCGGATGATTGCCACGATGTCGACCTCGTTTGTGGGTCGGACGCGTTCCTCGGTCTCCACCTTTGACAGCGAAAGGAGATCGTTGACCAATCGGGTCATCCTTCTGGTTTCAGATTCCATTAATCCCAGAAATTTCTCCCTCGTCTCTCCGTCATCCCAGGTTTGCCCCTTCAAGGTTTCGATGATTCCAGAAAAGGAAGTGAGCGGCGAGCGCAATTCGTGGCTTACATTGGCGACAAACTCTCGACGCAACTGATCCAGATCATGATGTTTGCTGACGTCTTTCAGATGGATCACCACCCCTTCAACACCCAAATCCGACGCGAAAATGGAACCGGCACTGATTTCAAACCAGGTTGTGATTTCATTCCTGATGACAAATATGCGGGTTTCAAAGCCAGTTTGGAATTGTCTGGCGAGCCTTATGCATTCAAGCGCCTCAGGCTGCCGGAACACTGCATAGATGAGTTGACCGGTTAGGTCATTGCCATACCAATTTGATGCAGCGGTGTTGGCAAGCAAAACCCGCTCGTCGTCGCCAACGACAAACACCGGATCCGGAATGCGGTCCAGCAGCTCGACAACGGCCCGCGCTTCAGCCATCAAGCCGAAACCGGTCGGTTGGTGCAGCAACAAGGCATCTTAACGGCTTTCGGCGCGCGTGCTCCAAAGCGATGCAAACTTCCTTGGACTGCGGGTTTGACTGGCGCACCCGAGAGGATTCGAACCTCTGGCCTTTGCCTTCGGAGGGCAACGCTCTATCCTGCTGAGCTACGGGTGCAAGAGGTTCGCAAATTCTGTCAGGAAAAGAGATCCCGGCACAATTCCAACCCCTCAACCAAGGCGTCAACTTCCTTCCTTGTGTTGTAAAGGCCAAAGGAAGCTCTGCAGGTCGCCGTAACCCCAAGGAATTTCATGAGGGGTTGCGCGCAGTGGTGCCCTGCCCTGACTGCAATTCCCTTGCCGTCGAGCACTGTCGACAGATCGTGAGGATGAGCTGGACCGTCCAGTGTGAAAGAGAAAATTGCGCCCTTGTTTGGCGCGTTGCCCTGTATGTTGAGCCAATTCCGGTCACGCAACTTCTGATCTGCATAGTTCCTTAGGTCGACTTCGTGACGGGCTATGTTGTCCATGCCGATATTGGACAGATAATCCAGCGCTGCTCCGAGTCCGATCATTTGCACGATTGCCGGCGTGCCTGCCTCGAAGCCTTGCGTCCCCCCTGCGTAGGAAACAACCTCCTTTGACACGTCCCTAATCATGTCACCGCCACCTTTGAATGGACGCATTTCGGTCAATCGTTCGCGTTTGACATAAAGAGCGCCTGAAGCTGAAGGCCCGTAAAGTTTGTGGCCCGTCAACGCAAAGAAATCAATGCCAAGTTCCTGCACGTCAATTCGCGTGTGCACGGACGATTGCGATCCATCAACCAGCACCGGCACACCCCTTTGTGCCGCTTCCTGAGCGATGGCCTTGACGTCAACGAGCGTGCCAAGCACATTCGACATGTGTGTTACGGCAATCAGCCGAGTCTTTGGCCCAATGGCGGTGATAATCCGATCCGGGTCAAGGTCGCCATCCCCTTCCGGATCCACCCATTTGAGCTTGATGCCCATGCGTTCCCGAAGAAAATGCCAGGGCACGATGTTGGCGTGGTGCTCCATCGACGTCAGTACAATTTCATCGCCGGCCTCCAAGCGGTTCATTGCCCACGCATATGCAACAAGGTTGATCCCTTCAGTCGTGCCGGTGGTATAGATGATCTCATCCTCACTCCCGGCATTTATGAAATCCCGGATCTTGCCGCGAACTCGTTCGTAGTTGTCGGTGGCAAGATTGGACAGATGGTGCAGACCGCGGTGAACGTTGGCATACTCGTGGCTGTAGCAGTGGCGGACGGCTTCAATGACACATAGGGGCTTTTGAGCCGAGGCCGCGTTGTCAAGATAGACCAACTTGTTCCCATTCACCGTCCGAGACAGGATTGGAAAGTCGTTCCGTATTTTTTCAACCGAATACATGCCCCCACCTTCAAGGAACGATCAGTGCAGTCAACAGGCTCGAGACGGCAACTGCAATCGCAAGGATTACTGCAATCACTCCGAAGAGAACCTTCACCGGCGAAACGAAGGAATGTAGAACCGTAACGAAACAGGCATACATCCAAAAGAAATAGCAAATTACAGCCAAGGTAAGGAAAACCGCGAATCCGCTTGCATGGACCCCGACCAGATTCAAGCCCTGTCCAAGGAACAAAACCAGCGCAAAGGCAACTTGGACAATGAGCGCAATCAACTGAAGCCACGTGATCAGCAATACGGCGTCGTCCAAATTGCCGGTTCCACCGAATGCGCGCCCGACCAGCACAGTTGCAAGGACGATTACTGCAAGCATTCCGGCTTCCAGTGCCGCAGTTCCGAAAGGTGACCGAATCCAAATTCCAGCGTCGCTTTCTCCAACATCTGCTGAACCAAGTCCAAGTATCAATTGTGAAGACAATCCACTCAAAACCACCAACAGAAGTGCGAACTGGTACCGTGCGGCACGATTCAATTCGACACTGAGCAGCTGTGCCGCCGCAGTCCTCGGACTCCTGGCCGAGGAGATTCCTAGTTTGATCAAATCGCTGAGCATAACCGCATTCAGTTGACGGTGGTTGAAGCCTAGATAGATGGATGGGTCGAACCCGGCAAGCACTACTGCTCGTCGGTCGCGGAATACAGAGTCTATGGCCGGCACGGAAGGCGCTTCGTTCAATCGACGATGTTGCAATCCCTAAGGAGACAACATCTCGACCTGTCCTGATGTGACCGACACAATCAGGATCACTACCAAGAACATGACAACCAACGCCAGTATAATCCATTGCACTACCGCAATCGTTGCGAGAACTGTCAGAATCACTTTGATGAAAGCCTTCACCGGCGAATCGATGGAATAAAGAGCCGCAACGAAATTGGCATACATCCAAATGAGATAGCCCATTGCAGCGAAGATAAGGAAAGTCGCTGTTGCGTCTGCATGGGGCCCGACCAAATCCAGAGCCTGCCCAACAGACAGGGCCAGAGCAAAGGCAATTTGAACATTGAGCGCAATCAGACGAAGCCATGCGATCAGCAGTAAGGCGTCATCCAATTTGCCGGTTCCAATGGATGCGCGGCCAACCAGCACTGTGGCAAGAATGATCACTGCAAGAATGCCAGCTTCCAGGGCTGCAAATCCGAATGGTGACCACAACCGGGTTGGAGCATCGGTTTCCCCAAGATCTGCTGATCCAAGCCCGAGTATCAATTCTGCAGACAATGCACTCAAAATCACCACCAGAAGTGCAAACTGGTACCGTGCGACACGATTCAATTCGATATTGAGCAACTGTGTCGCCGCAGCCCTTGGGCTTCTGATCGAGGAGATTCCCAGTTTGATCAAATCACTGAGCATAACCGCATTCAGTTGGCGGTGGATGAAGTTGGGATAGATGCGAAGGTCGGCCCCGGAATGCACCGCAGTTCATCGGCCGTGGATTGCAGAGGTACTGACCGGCATTGAAGGCGCATGCTGCAATCGACGATGTTGCAGCCGCTGCGGAGAAAACTACTCAATTTTTCCTGCATTGGCCGACTCGATCAAACCCGATACCCAGAACATGAGAAACAACGCCAGCAGGATCCAGTGCACCAACGCAAAGGCTGCGTAGTCGCCGGAAAATTCGAGTAAGAGCGCGGCAAGCAAAACCGCCGGCGAAACAGCAAAAACAGCCCAGAACAACGACACTCGCGCATGCAACCAGCTGATTGAACGGCCTACAAACCGGGCAATGAGCCCTGAAATCCCGGCTGCTGCATAAAACACCAGCGGAGCAAGCAACACGGCACCAAAAATTGTGGCTGTCGCAAGGCCTGCAAAAGGGAGGTCGTCTCCAGCGGTCGCACTCATGCGAACCAAATCAGGGATCTGTGCGCAAAACAACACAAGGCATCCGGCAAGGATCAATGCAAATGCCTTTCCTTCGCTGTCCGTTCGCGACAGCGTGCGTCTTGCCGACCTGCGGGGTTCGAAATATGCCCTGAAGACCTCAATCGCGGCCCACATTGCCCTGTTCAGCCAGATGTTCAATCATGAGTTGCCGGATCATTTCCATTTCGGATTTGTCAGAAATCTCCTCAAGGGTTTCCGCTAGGAAAGCCAAAGCCAGAAGATTAAGGGACTCCCTTTCGGGGATCCCTCTCGCCCTTAGATAAAATAGAGAATCCGCATCAGCGTTTCCAGACGTGGAACCGTGCGAGCATACGACATCGTCGGCATATATCTCAAGTTCCGGCTTCGCCAGAAATTGCCCTGTTTCCCCAACCAGCATTGCTTTGCTGATTTGGTATCCATCGGTCTTCTGGGCTTTGTTCCTTACCAGAATCTTCCCCTGAAAGACCCCCACGGAGCCGTCAGACAGAACCTTCTTGAAGACTTGGCGACTTCGGCAGTTGGCCGCATCATGCACAACAAGAACGGTGTCGTCGTGATGAGAGCCGCTGGCGCCCACGACCGCGCCCGACACATGTGCCTCACCCCCTTCACCGAGCAACTCGACCACGCAATCGTTCCTGACAACCTTATGATCCGCTGAAAGGGTAAAGAGGTTGAAGCTGCTTCCGCAACCCACTCTGGCAAAAACCTGTTCAATGGATCGTCGACCCTTACGCTTGTTCTGAAGGCGTATGTGGCTGAAGCGCGCACCGTCCATTACATCAACTTCAAAAACAACGTTGGCCTGCCCTGCAACCGAACCGAATTCAAGCAGGCAAAGATCTGAACCGGGTGCAACCCTGATTAAATGATGCAAGATACCTTTGCTGCCATTGCTCTCCGAACAATAGTGGATTTGAAGCGACTGCTTGGTGTTCGGAGCAGTTGTTGCAAGTATACCGTGCTCAGCATCCCTGGTGTTAAGGGCGGCAAACCCGCGGACAACCGTTTTTTGCGCACGGGCCTCCAGTGAACCATAGAGTCCAGCACCCCAATGACTTTCGTCGGCTGCGGCATCGCCGAGGGTTGCCAGTTCAGGCACGTTCGGACCAGGTTGAGGCAATTCCACAACCCGGCCATTTCTGAATGTGGCCCGGGGACACATATCCGGAACGCCGGCAGGAATCTCCGTTGCCGGTCCATCGCCGACTGACCCGATTTGAAATTGACCGGGGTCAGTGTGCTTCCAATACTCGTCTCTTTGCTTGGGAAGTCCTGAATCATGGAACCGCGCCGCAGCCTTCTTGCGGGCGGAGGAAAGCCAGCCATTTGCCTTGATGTCCTTGGCGTCATCCAAAATCATCGCCACTGATGTCTCCATTAGGCAACCTCCCTGATTAGGTCGGCATACCCGTTTTCCTCAACCTCGCGCGCCAGTTCAGGACCACCGGTGCGAATGATTTTACCTCCAACCATGATGTGAACCACATCGGGGTCAATATAGTTCAGGAGACGCTGGTAGTGCGTAATCACAAGTATCGCCCGGTCGGGCCCACGTAGCGAATTCACCCCTTTTGCCACCTGTCTCATTGCGTCGACATCAAGTCCGGAGTCAGTTTCGTCGAGGATGCACAGGCTGGGTTCAAGCACTGACATGTGCAGAATTTCATTTCGCTTCTTTTCGCCGCCGGAGAATCCGAAATTGACCGGTCGTTTCAACAGGCCATCGTCAATATTGAGTTCCTTGGCCTTTGACCTGACGTTCCTCAGAAAATCCGAAGCCGAGATTTCCTCTTCTCCCCGTGCCTTCCGTTGGGCGTTGTAGGCGGTACGCAAAAACGTCATGTTTCCAACGCCTGGAATTTCAACCGGATATTGGAATGCAAGGAACAGGCCGCTTGCCGCTCTTTCCTCAGGCTCCAACTCAAGCAAGTTCCGACCATCGAATTCGACTGAACCTTTCAGGACCTCGTATCCGTTCCTGCCGGCAAGGACATATGAAAGGGTGGACTTTCCCGATCCGTTTGGACCCATGATCGCATGAACAGATCCCTTGGCAATGCTAAGGTTGACACCGTCTAGAATGACTTTGTCTTCTTCTTCAAGTTTAACGTTCAACTCACTGATGATCAGCATGAATTACCCTCAATTATGTTCCGATCCATACCACCGGATGCGTTCAATGTTTCCTGCTGCTGAGACTTCGGCAGCTGCCATGGCCTGCTTCGATCCATGGTCAGGCCTCTACCCTGTCAATCAGGACGGTTTCTTACGGCCGGAATCCCACCCGGCGCAAATGTCGCAGACCAGATGCCAGCCAATCCGCTGCCGTCAATTTGCCCGGCGCGTACGCTATCAAGTTTCTTCGCCCTCAAGGACGACGGATAGTTCGTCATTGCCGAGATGGTTATGAATTGGAAATGTCCTCTTTCCTGGATCCACCGAATTGAAATGGCAACCGAGTTCCTGCAATTCCATTGTATCAATCGCCGGCGCCATCGACGCTCCAAAGCGGGTTGCCCCTTCCGGGCCAATCGAAAACTCAGCCGCTTCGAAGTAGTTCCGAATTGATTTCTTGGTCATTGGTTCCTCTTATGACAGATCTGGCCGCGCCAGATGATCGGGATCAACCAACAGATCCCTCAAGTGAAATTGCAACCAATTGCTGGGCTTCCATTGCGAACTCCATCGGAAGTTCCTGCAGAACTTCCCGGCAAAATCCGTTGACGACCATTGCAACGGCCTCCTCTTCATCCATGCCCCTTTGACGGCAATAGAACAGTTGATCTTCGTCAACCTTTGATGTGGTCGCTTCATGTTCAACCCTGGACGAGTTGTTCTTGACCTCAATGTAGGGAACGGTATGCGCACCGCAGCTGTCTCCTATCAGCAAGCTGTCACACTGCGTATGGTTTCGGCAGTTCTTGGCCCGGGGGTGGATTGAGACCAACCCCCGGTAAGTGTTCTGCGCAGCTCCGGCCGAAATTCCCTTGGACACGATTCGCGATCGCGAGTTTCTGCCCAGATGCATCATCTTGGTGCCGGTATCCGCCTGTTGCCGGTTGTTGGTAATCGCAATTGAATAGAACTCGCCGCGCGAATCATCGCCGCGCAATATGCATGAAGGATACTTCCAGGTTACCGCTGAACCGGTCTCAACCTGCGTCCACATGACCTTGGAACGATCGCCCCGGCAGTCGGCTCTCTTGGTTACAAAGTTGTAGATGCCGCCCCTGCCCTCCTCATCGCCTGGAAACCAGTTTTGAACCGTGGAGTATTTGATCTCCGCGTCCTCAAGCGCAACCAGTTCAACCACGGCAGCGTGAAGTTGGGACGTATCGCGTTGTGGCGCAGTGCAACCCTCAAGATAACTAACATGCGAACCTGCGTCTGCGATGATCAATGTACGCTCAAATTGCCCGGTATCCCGTGCGTTGATCCGAAAGTAGGTCGATAGCTCCATTGGACACCGAACGCCGGGTGGAACATAGACAAAGGACCCATCTGTGAATACGGCGGAATTCAGCGTTGCAAAGTAGTTGTCCGTGATCGGAACAACTGACCCCAAATACTTCCTAACCAGTTCGGGATGTTCCCTGACAGCTTCGGAAATCGAACAGAAAATGACGCCAGATTTCATCAACTCCGCTTTGAACGTCGTTCCAACCGATACTGAGTCAAAGACGGCATCGACTGCAACCCGGCGGGCATCAGCAGGTGCACCATCGCTTCCGGCAACTCCCGCCAAAAGCATTTGCTCCTTTAGGGGAATTCCCAGCTTTTCGTAGGTTTCAAGCAATTTCGGATCCACATCGTCGAGGGTTTCCGGCCTCTTCGTCATACTCTTCGGTTTGGCATAATAGTACTGATCCTGGTAGTTGATGGTCGGATAGTTCACCATTGCCCATTTTGGTTCGGACATGCCGGTCCAACGTTCATACGCTTGGAGTCTCCAGGAAGTCAGCCACTCAGGCTCCTCATTCTTACCCGAAATCAGACGCACGATCCCTTCATCAAGACCCTTTGGGGCATAGTCCATTTCGATATCGGTTTCCCAGCCGTGTCGATAGGTTTCTCCCACCGACCGGACCGTCTCAACCGTCTCAATGTCGACACCTTCACGAATTTTGGTTTCTACCATCACCTCACCTGCGAATTGATTCGGTTAAGCCGCCCGAGCCCGCATTGCGCTTTTTGATTTTCTCTTTTGCCGTTCAATGTGTTCGCTGCAGCGCCTGATCCATGCATCGGCGAAGCCGAACAGATCGCTCTGCGACGTCGAGGGACCAAATGAAACCCTAACCGCCGAATTGGAGAGTTCCTCCGAAAGGCCCAATGACTTCAGTGCATTCCTGCCCCTGACCTTTCCTGACGAACAGGCGGAACCCGCGGAAATCGCATACCCGTCGAGATCAAGTTGAATGACTTGCAAATCGCTTCTCCAACCAGGCACTGCAAAACAGCTTGTATTGGGAAGACGGTTGGAACCGCGACCAATGACGACAATATCGCGTACCGAATTCATCAGCCTGCTTTCGAACGCATCCCTCAATTCTCTCACCAGTTCCCAATCACCTTCATCAACTTCCCTGACCGCAGCACAAACCGCCGCTCCAAACCCTGCGGCTGCAGCAACGTTCTCTGTACCTGATCGTCTTCCCAGCTCCTGGCCGCCGCCGCGTTGACGCGAAACAATCTCCTGCCCTTCACTGAGGAGCAATGCACCCACACCCTTGGGACCACCAAACTTATGGGCTGATGTAATGGCCAACGCTGCCCTGTTCAATTCCGAATTCACCGGAATTTTGCCCACTGCTTGAGTTGCGTCTACAACCCCAATTCCCTCGGGCACATTCTGCAGGATACCGGTCTCGCCGTTTGCGGACTGCAAAGCACTTGATTCCGGCTCTTCAACCTGCACCATTCCGAATTCATCCACTTCCAAAACCTGCTCGGTCCACGCCAGCACCGCTTCATGCTCAATGCCGGAAGACTTCATGGACCTGCCCGCCAATGCGAGCGCTGCCGCTTCCGTGGCACCTGAAGTGAAGACAACCCGTTCGGGATCAAACCCGAGTGATTCTCCAATCGCACACCGAGCCTTCTCCAAGACCGCCTTTGCCGCCCTGCCCTCAAGATGAACCGAGGACGGATTTCCCGTAGCATCGATTGCCGAGATCATTGCCTGCCTTGCTTCCAATCTGAGAGGCGCCGATGCGTTCCAGTCCAGATAGACTCGTTCACCCATCAATCGTCCACAACCCGCAGAAGGTTCGGAACAGCCGGACAAGGTGCCAGTTCATTCTTCACGATATCGGACAGGCAGATTTTGTGGAGGAAGACATAGATTTGAGCAGACAGGCCTTCCCACAGACGATTGGTCAATGACTGAGCGCGAGAGCCGGAGTTGCCGCCGGACAACACAAATCCGCGCGACAGTGCATCAATATCTTCGTCGACGGCCTGAAGCACGTCAGAGACACGAATTGCCTCTGCGCTCTTCGCCAATCGATAGCCGCCACCGGGACCGCGTGTTGCCTCAACCAGCTCGGCACGCCGGAGTTTGACAAACAACTGTTCCAGATAGGCCAGCGAAATGTTCTGCCGCTCCGATATCTCAGTTAGGGACACGAAGCCGTCTGAAGCCTCAATTGCCAAGTCGGCCAGTGCCACCATGGCGTAACGTCCCCGAGTGCTTAATTTCATGGATCTGCCGCAGTTTGTTGACGGGTTGCGGGCCTTGATCTAAACGAACGTCCGTTGAGCGGTTGCGCAAACCAATTTAGAATCATTCTAAATCGAAGGTCCGGGCTGGTCAAGAAAACGCCGCTCGGACGATGCCAAGGAGATCACCCAACCCATGCCAGCGATCATTTTCTCCGGTCCCGAAGGGCGCCTTGAAGGCAGATACCACCCACAGGACCAGAAGGACGCCCCTGTTGCGATCGTGCTTCACCCGGACCCAAGACATGGTGGAACCATGAACAACAAGGTCGCCTACAACCTTCACTACTGCTTCTATCGGATGGGTTTTGCGGTGCTGCGTTTTAATTTTCGGGGGGTTGGTCGCAGCCAGCCCGGACCCACGGCCATGGATGAAGGTGTGGGCGAATTGGCGGATGCCGCTTCAGCACTGGATTATATTCAGGCGCAGAACCCGAATTCAAAGCAATGCTGGGTCGCCGGGTTTTCATTCGGCGCGTGGATTGGAATGCAACTGCTGATGCGCAGGCCTGAGATCACTGGATTTGTTTCGGTTGCGCCTCCAACCAACAGGTTTGATTTTTCTTTCCTGGCACCCTGCCCTTCCTCAGGATTGATCGTCAATGGGACCAGCGACGTCATCGCTCCGGCGTCATCAATCGATCAGTTAGTTGCGAAATTGCAGGATCAGAGAGGAATTACGATCGCTCATACCCCCCTTGAGGGAGCAGGGCACTTCTTCGAGAATGCCCACATGGACAGCTTGGTGCAGAACGTAACCGGCTATGTGTCGCGGCGGCTTACCGAGAGCACTCGTTGAATTCCAAATTGTGTCCTTGGTCGGATTTCATGCGTGCCCGGGTTTCGAATGCCGAAACGACTGCCGAGACGGCATGATCAATGAACGCCTCGGCAAATGCGGTCAGCACCCGGGATCGGAATTCAAACTCGGCATCGTATTCAATCCGTGATCTTCCGTTCCCGAGATCGAAAAATCGCCATTCGCTTTGCAGCCGCTTGAGCGGACCGTCCACATAGCGAACCAATATCCGTTGTTCCTCCGGCTCAAGCGTTACTTTCGATACCAGAGTTTCCCTGAAGACCCTGATTGAAACCAGGAGGTCCGCGATCAACACCTCCTTGGGTCCCGTCTTGCTGCGCGATTTTATTCTTGCCGCCCTGCACCAGGGAATGAATTCCGGATAACTCTCAATGTCGGCAACCAAGTTGAACATTTGGGTTGCGGTGTAGGGCACCTCTCGGGATTCACTTCGACGCGGCATCAATGAATTCTCATCTCCGTTCAAACGTCGGTCGCAGATGAAGCGTCGGCTGCATCCATTTCACACACAAAAGACGTTTCTTCATTGTTGTCAATTACATCAAATTGTTGCGCTCATTTTCTCTCGCGCTTTTCTGAGTTGCCTGAAGTCTTCGTCGGCGTGATAACTCGACCGGGTAAGTGGCGATGCCGAAACCATAAGGAAGCCTTTGCCGCGCGCAGTTTGTTCATATGCGACAAATTCATCCGGATGTACAAATCTCGCCAATCGATGATGTTTGGACGATGGTTGCAGATATTGGCCAATGGTCAGGAAGTCGACGCCGGCAACACGCAGGTCATCCATAACCTGCAAAACCTCTTGCCTTGATTCGCCCAATCCAACCATGAGGCCGGATTTGGTGAACAGATTGGGATCCCTTTCCTTGACCAATTGAAGCAGGCGCAGTGAGGTAAAGTAACGGGCACCCGGCCGAACAGAGGGATAGAGGGCGGGAACAGTTTCCAAGTTATGATTAAACACATCAGGTTTGGCATCGACAATTCCATGGACCACCGCAGGATCGCAACGCAAGAAATCAGGTGTCAGGATCTCAATCGTGGTTGATGGTGACTTCCTTCGAATTGCCCTGATAGTCCGAACGAAGAATTCTGCGCCGCCGTCGATCAAGTCGTCCCGATCTACGCTCGTTACAACCACATGGCTCAACCCAAGCTTGACCACGGCATCCGCAACCCTGGCCGGTTCAAACTGATCCGGTGCGTCAGGCTTGCCGGTTGCCACGTTGCAAAAGGTGCAGCCGCGGGTGCAGATATCTCCAAGAATCATGAAAGTGGCATGTCCGCGGCTCCAGCATTCGCCAACATTGGGACAGGCCGCTTCCTGGCATACGGTAACCAATCGATGCTTCGCGATGGTATCGCGGGTGCGAAGGTAACCAGCTGAAACCGGTGCCTTGACCCGAATCCAAGGGGGTTTCCTTGCAATTTCGTTGTCCGGGCGGTGAGCTTTTTCCGGATGTCTTGTTCTGTCTGTCATCGCAGTGCCGTCAACAATTCCAATTGGCCGTCTACACCGAAGCGCTGCAGATTTCCATGTTCGGTCCGACAATCCCGGCGAGATTCTGAAATCACTGCATTTGGGCCTGATGTTCCCAAGTCATGCAAAAGTTGGTTGCCGGGTTTCGATCCTGCAACCATCGAATGGCCGGACATCAGATGCGTCGGCTTGTCAAATCCACGGCGTATCCGGGTTGCGCGTGTCATCCTGGATCCGTTCAGCGGCACTCAAAGTGCCGAATTCGGCATTCAATTCATCCGCGACTGACGGTATATGGCCGCCAGCATGAAAGTTGGAGTTGTTGAAACATGAAGATCAAGGTCGAAAACCCGGTTGTCGAGCTTGACGGCGACGAAATGACACGGGTGATGTGGGATATCATCAAGAAAAAACTGATTCTTCCCTACCTCGACATTGATCTGATCTACTACGACCTTGGAATCCTTGAACGAGACCGCACGAACGATCAGGTCACGGTCGAAGCTGCCAACAAGATCAAAGAGATTGGAGTTGGCATCAAATGTGCAACAATCACTCCAGATGAAGCGCGGGTTGAAGAGTTCAAACTGAAAAGGATGTGGCGGTCGCCAAACGGCACGATCCGTAACATCCTGGGTGGCGTGGTATTCCGGTCACCAATCATCTGCAGCAACATCCCGCGATTGGTTCCGGGTTGGACCAAACCAATTGTCATTGGACGCCACGCGTTCGGCGATCAATATCGCGCAACGGATTTTGCGTTTCCGGGCCCCGGCAAACTGAAACTCAGTTTTGAAGGAACCGATGGCACTTTGATTGAACGTGAGGTCTTTGATGCCCCGGCTTCCGGGATCGCGCTCGGGATGTACAACCTTGATGAATCAATCAGGGATTTTGCGCGGGCATCCTTAAATTTTGGTCTGTCTCTGGGTTGGCCCGTTTACCTTTCAACCAAAAACACAATCCTGAAAGTGTATGACGGCCGGTTCAAGGATCTGTTCCAGGAAGTGTTCGAGGCAGAATTTGAGCAGGCATTCGCAGATGCCGGCATCAGCTATGAACACAGGTTGATTGACGACATGGTTGCCGCGGCACTGAAGTGGAGCGGTGGGTTTGTGTGGGCGTGCAAGAATTATGACGGAGACGTACAGTCAGACACAGTCGCCCAAGGTTTTGGTTCACTTGGACTTATGACCTCGGCATTGATGACACCGGACGGTAGCGTCATGGAATCTGAGGCCGCACATGGGACCGTAACCAGGCACTTCAGACAGCATGAGCGCGGCGAGAATACATCGACAAACTCGATTGCTTCAATCTATGCATGGACCGGCGGTTTGAAGCATCGTGCCAAACTTGATGGCAACACGCGGCTCAAATCGTTTGCCGAAACCCTTGAGCAGGTTGTGCTGAGCACGGTTGAAAACGGCAGCATGACCAAGGATTTGGCACTGCTGGTTGGTCCCGACCAAGATTGGCTGACAACCACGGATTTCCTGGAAAAGATCAACGAAAATCTTAGCCGCGCCCTCAATTGACCGCTGTGGTTGGTACAGCGACGCATCAATCAAGTTGTTCACAGCTTATTCGACGCCCTCGACAATAACCAATTCGCGTTCAGCAGAGGATTTGGCGTATTCCAACGCTTTGGAATACGTTTCTGAATTATAACACTTTTCCGCATGCTCAACTGAGGGAAACACAACTATGACGTTTCGCTGCCTGTTAACACCTTCAAGGTTCACCGATCGGCCACCCCGGGCGAGAAACCGACCTCCATGCTCTGCCACCGCCTTCGTGGCAACCTCCGCATACTTACCGTAAACCACAGGGTCCGTCACATCGACCCTGGCAATCCAATATGCACTCATTCTGCTATCTCCTTCAGTGTCTTCCTTGCAGCTTCAATTGCCTCATCGCATCGCGACGGGTCGGGACCGCCTCCCTGGGCAAAATCCGTTCGTCCGCCACCGCCCTTGCCTCCCAGTACCGGCGTCATCGCCCTTACGATGTCTATCGCCGAAATCCGTGCGGTCAGATCTGCCGTAACACCAACCGCAACGGACGCTTTTTCGCCGTATGCAGACAGCAGCACGACGACACCTGAACCGAGTCGAGCTTTCTGCTGATCAATCAGATCCGCCAACTGTTTTCCGGGAACATCCAGAAGAATGTTGCTTGCAAATGTCACTCCGTTCACGGTTTCCGGACCGGAGTTGCCAGCAGGTGACAGCTGAGCCGCAGCGACCTTCGCCCGAAGTTCCTCCAACTCTTGCAGAAGTGCGGTACGCTCGTCGAGCAATGAATGCACTCTGCCTGCGGCTTCGGTTGGTTGCACCTTGAGGGCAAGCGACACCTCTGCCATCTGCCGATCCTGCCGGGACAGATATTCTCTTGCAGCACTGCCGGTCAATCCCTCGATCCTCCGTACGCCAGCAGCTGCAGCCGCCTCTCCGGTGATCACGAACAACCCTATTTCACCGGTTCGGGCAACATGGGTTCCTCCGCACAATTCAATCGAATAGGTGTTTCCCTCGCGACCGCGGCCGGATGCCGTTTCCAATCCCATGGAAACCACCCGAACCTCATCGCCGTATTTTTCACCGAACAGTGCTCTTGCGCCCAACGCAGCTGCGTCCTCGGGCGACATAAGTCTGGTTGTAACCAACGAATTTTCTTCAATCTTCAGATTTACTTCCTCTTCGATCCTGGAAATATCCTCAATGGATATCGACCCCGAATGCGAAAAATCGAAACGCAACCGGCAAGAATCGTTCAGCGAACCGCGTTGTGCAACATGCGAACCCAAGATTCCCCGAAGTGCTTCATGCAACAGATGGGTGCAGGAGTGGTTTTTCCTTGTCTTTTGTCTTCGTTCTGGATCGACCTGAAGTACGACGGCTGTGCCATTCAGGATTCTGCCCTCAGCCACCCTGCCGATATGAACATGCACCCCTCCGATCCTGCGAGTGTCAGAAATTTCCACAAGGCCTTCGGTCGAGCGAATGGTTCCGGAATCACCGGCTTGCCCTCCAGCCTCGCAATAGAATGGCGTTTGGTTCACCACAATCCGAACCTGCTCATCGGTGATGACCTGTTCCGTGCGTCCGCCGCCGGATACCAGTGCCAATACCTGCCCTTCGGCCTTCTCTGAATCGTAGCCCAGAAACTCGGTTGACCCGAATTCATCAAATATTTCGAACCACACGGGATCCTCAACAGATTCTCCGGACCCCCTCCAAGCCTCCCTCGCCTTCCTGCGCTGTTCTTCCATCGCACTCTTGAAGCCGTTCACATCAACTGACCTGCCTTGCTCCTTCAGGGCGTCCTGCGTCATGTCCAAGGGGAAACCATAGGTGTCGTAAAGCTTGAAGGCCGTTTCGCCCGGCAACTCATCCCCCTCAGCCAAATTTTCAATCGCAGATTCAAGCAATCCAAGACCGCGATCCAAGGTCGTCCGGAAACGATTTTCTTCGCTGCGGATGGTGTCGGACACGAGATCATGGGCTGCGATCAGCTCAGGAAACGCCGCACCCATCTTGTCAACCAAGGTTGGAACCAGCAGATGCATGATCGGATCCTTGGTTCCCAACATATGAATGTGCCGCATTGCCCGCCGCATGATCCTGCGGAGAACATAGCCCCGTCCTTCATTGGACGGCATGACGCCGTCGCAGATCAGAAACGCCGTTGACCTCAGATGGTCGGCCACCACGCGGTGGTGTGCCTTGCCCGGACCATCCGGATCGGTTGAGGTCATCTGGCCGGTGGCCTCAATCAGCGATCTGAAGATATCGGTGGCATAGTTGTCGTTTGTGCCTTGAAGCAATGCGCCGATTCGCTCGAGTCCCATGCCGGTATCGATCGATGGTTCAGGTAAATTCGTGCGACTGCCATCCTCATGGGATTCAAACTGCATGAAGACCAAATTCCAGATTTCGACAAACCTGTCGCCATCTTCGTTCGCACTGCCCGGCGGCCCACCCGGAACAGTATCACCATGATCGTAGAAAAGTTCGGAACATGGTCCACACGGTCCGATTGATCCCATCGACCAGAAATTGTCGGATGTCGGTATTCTGATGATCCTGTCATCACCGAGCCCGGCGCATTTCTTCCACAGGGCAGCTGCTTCCTCATCGTCACTGTAAACCGTCGCCAACAACCTGTCTTTGTTGATTCCAAACCCGTTTGTGATCAGGTCCCAGCAGTAGAAAATTGCCTGCTCCTTGAAATAATCGCCGAAGGAGAAATTCCCGAGCATCTCAAAGAAGGTGTGGTGGCGAGCCGTGTAACCCACATTGTCGAGATCATTGTGTTTTCCGCCGGCCCTGATGCATTTTTGGCTGGTGGCCGCCCTGCTGAATTCTGGGGTTTCAGCACCGGTGAAGATATTCTTGAACTGCACCATTCCGGAATTGGTGAAGAGAAGTGTTGGATCATTCCTCGGCACCAATGGCGAGCTGTCGACAATTTTGTGCCCTTCCCGCTCGAAATATCCCAGAAAATTGGAGCGAATTTCATTGAGACTCGTCATCGGGAAAGACCATGCGTTGCAAAACCGGGAAATCCAATTACCCCCGAACGTCGAAACTGTCCAACAATGTGCCCAACCGAGCCTGCTGAGCGCTCGGGACAAAAATGCTGTCCGTGCAGCGGTCATCCGTGCCCGTGTTGAATGTCCGAAGCAATTGGGACTCAAGCGTGATGGATAATTCCGCGAGCGGCTGGCCAATCGAGGCGCCGCCGATACCGGCCATCCCTGCGAATGCCCTTGTAGCTGGTCAACAGGACATCTTGGGTCAATTCGCGGAAGTGCCGGAGAACTTCATTGCATGCAGGAATGTCAATTGTGCCTTCGACACGAATCTTGGTGATGTGCCGTCCTGACGGTTTAACCACGTAGCCGTCGAGTTCTTCGACATCGCAAAACCGAATCGACGGCCCAATGGCACCATCAAGAGCTATCAATCCAACATTTCCATCCGGCTGATTGAAACGGATTGCCGGGCCGTCTCCCTTGGGACGCGGCCGAAAGCGTTCCAAACTCGACAGCAATCCAATTTCCGTTTCACCGCTCCAAACCCTGACGTCCCCAAACTGGTTTGGCCCGAACAGGGCGAGGCCAACCGGATGGCCCGTATCCGGAAATAATTTTGACGTCAGAGACACGAAGGTCGAAAGACGCGCCTGGAACAATCCGGCACGAATAAAGGACTCTGGAACGAGCGCGGCAACGTGTCCGCAATTATCAAGGCAACGTTTCAGGGCCAATTTATAGAGATCGTCATATCTGCATGACGGGAAGGGCAACCCGCGAACGCTGGCACTGTTGCGGGCAAGCCATGGAGGGTTGGTTACGCAGACCGAGTATCCCTCGGGAAAGGACTCAAGGGTGTTGCGGAACATCACCCGCTCATCGGCAGGTTCAATGTCATAGGAGGTGAAAGAGCGGCAAAGTCCCATTTCCTCAAGATGTTGAATTAGGCTGTTGGCCCCGGCGAATGGCTCAAGCACACATTCGTTCTGCAACCGGGCCGAACATGCCCATGAGATGAAGGCGGGATGATCAAACGGATTCGTCTCCGTGAAATACTGTCCCAACCGTCGCTTGCTGGTCATATGGCCTGGCTCCGGCATCCCTGCATCAATTCAGCGCAATCAACCGCATCAGTGAAGGGATTTCAAAATGACGGACAGCACAGTCAATCAAATTCCGATTGCAGTGCTCCAGGCTGTATTGACTTGTGGACGAAGGGGGATTGCGGCTTTCGGCGATCCCCCTTCTTTGCAGTGCACCCGGCTTCAGGAAAAAGATCCCGGTTGGGTAATGAAGCCGGACTTCAGACAGCTTCCGCTGCAATTTCACCATTATTGTCGTCATCAAGGGCATCAACGATTCCGTGCGCCTGCCTGATCTTCAGTTCGATTTCATCGGAAACCTGAGGATTCTGTTCCAGGAAGGAGACGGCATTCAAACGACCCTGCCCGATCCGCTCATCTCCGTAGGAATACCAGGAGCCGGATTTCTCGACGATGCCGCACTTGATACCCAGGTCAATCAATTCGCCACCCTTGGAAATCCCTGATCCGTAAAGAATGTCGAACTCCGCCATCTTGAAGGGTGGTGCCATCTTGTTCTTGACGATCTTGACCCTTGTCGTGTTGCCGATGACCTCATCCCGATTCTTGATTGCCCCAATCCGTCTGATGTCAAGCCGAACCGAGGAATAGAACTTCAGGGCGTTGCCACCGGTCGTTGTCTCGGGAGAACCAAACATGACCCCAATCTTCATTCGGATCTGGTTGATGAATATGACCATGCAATTGGATCGACTGATGGAACCGGTCAATTTCCTCATCGCTTGGCTCATTAGCCGTGCCTGGGTTCCCACCTGCGAATCACCCATTTCACCCTCAAGTTCGGATTTGGGCGTAAGTGCGGCAACCGAATCGACAACAATGAGGGAGATGGCACCGGAACGCACCAGCGTATCCGTTATCTCCAGAGCTTGCTCACCGGTGTCCGGCTGGGAAATCAGCAATTCATCAACATCCACACCGAGCTTTCTTGCATATGTGGGATCCAATGCATGTTCGGCATCGACAAATGCACAAATGCCCTTATTGCACTGCTCCTCGGCAACGACATGCAAGGCAAGCGTGGTCTTTCCTGATGCCTCCGGCCCATAAACCTCAACAATGCGCCCCTTCGGAAGCCCACCGATTCCAAGTGCAATGTCAAGGCCAAGCGAACCGGTTGACACCGACTCTATGTCCATGACGGCTCCATCTTGGCCAAGACGCATGATGGACCCCTTGCCGAAATTTCGTTCGATTTGCCCCAACGCCGCGTCAAGCGCCTTTTTCTTGTCCATTTCCTGCCGTTCCAAATTGATGACCTTGGCCTTCATTGCTTGCTCCTTATCGTTTCAAGTGCGTGGCGGCAATTGATAAATGTTCATTTTCTGTTCTTTCTTCTAATGTGAACAAAAATGGAACACAACAAGCAATTTGTCAAAGAAAGAGCGGTTTGTTGCCAAATGGCAACAAATATGCCGAATTCGGAAACTGTTGGACCGTCGGCCTCTACTGCCGGTTTTGATGTCAGATCACGCAGGCGTGATCCTGTAACCTCCGGCTGCATGTTCAACGTAGCCGATGAACCGATCAAGGAAATGCGCTCCCGAAATTAAGATTCCGTCAGTCGCCAGCATGTCGAGCGTCCTATTCCGGGTTGCCCTCGCCTGATCCTTGTCCGCATCGAATGCTGCACACAGGTTTGGGTCCGCAAGCTGCAGATCCTGGGCATGAAGGATATCGGCGGCATAGATGAACTGGGTTCCGCCGGAATCGATCCGAATGCCGGCATGGCCCTTGGTATGACCCGGCAGGTCCACCAGATGGACACCCGGTGCAACTTCACCGCCCGCTCCCTTTGTCGAAACCCTGTCTCCGTAGCATTCCAATGCATCGAGCCCCATCCGCCGCCATTCGATTGTATTTGCATCGGCACCGGAGAAGTTGGCGTCATCGGTCCAGAACCGTCTTTCCGTTTCGGTGAGAATCAGCTCGGCATTGGCAAAAACGGGGTGCCCATCGTCGGTCATTGATCCGCCGAAATGATCTGGATGCAAATGCGTAAAAACAACGCGGGATACGTCCTCGGGGTGAATTGCCGCCTCTGACAGTGCCTGCTGGAGAAATCCTGCAGTTGGTCCGAAATGCGCACCTGCCCCCGTATCGACAAGAATCGACTCCTCACCTGCCCTGATGTGGAGGACATTAAAACTCGTTTCAATTGCTGTCTTCCCCGAGTCCGTCAGCAGGCCATTGAGGCGGTTCTCCTCCACATCAGGAAAAACGTGGCTTGGAAACTCCAACCCACCATCATTGATCACCGTGATTTCGAACTCGCCGAATGATCGCTTTGCAATTCGTGACATTTGTCGATCCTCCTGTTCAATCGGGCGGTCCCGGGCACGAGACACTCCGAGATCTTGATTCGCGCTGTGGTTCGCACCTTAGCTGAATTTCAGCCGAAGTATCCCAGGGCGACCACGTATTTCTCTGAACTTTCGGACCGGCTTGCCTTCGGTTTCGCGTGACGAACTGACCTGAACCTGGATCTGAGTTCCGCAAGAAGGCGGTGTTCGGTTCCACCGGCAAGAACCTTTGCCACAAAACCACCGTCGCCATTCAAGAGATCGCAGGACAGTTGGGCCGCAGCCTCGCACAGCGCCATGATTCTCAAATGATCGGTTTTGGTGTGACCGGTTGCCGGTTCCGCCATGTCGGAAATCACGGCGTCTACGCAACCGTGGGACAATTGAAGTATCCTTGATGCCGCCTGTTCGGAACGAAGATCCAACTGAAGAAACTCGACGCCATCAATCGGCTCCATTTCCTTAAGATCGACACTGATTACCCGTCCCTTGGGTGCGCCCGGAACGCAGCCGTTGGAATTCACCCTGCTGGCCGCCACTTGAGCCCAGCCGCCAGGAGCGCCGCCAAGATCCACCACAGAAAAACCGGGCCTGAACAGCCGGAACTTGTCGTCCAACTCCTCCAGCTTGAATGCCGCCCTGCTTCGCATTCCCTCCCTGCGGGCTCGAGCAACAAATGGATCGTTCAACTGACGGTTGAGCCAGCGGTGTGAACTCGTCCTGCGACCCTTTGCCTTCCTGACCCGAACCGTCAATTTCCGGGAATTTGCGGAATTGCGATCCTTGCCCATCGCTTAACCGACCAGAACCGCAGCGCGTTTCAGGGAAAGTTCAGCATTGAGCCCTATCCACTTTTTACGTTCCATCACACTTGACATGTCGCATTTGTGGGCTTGTAGTCGATTTTGTTCAACCGTCAGGCCTGTTGTGCCAATAATTCCTGACACTTGGCGCGGAGGACTCTTAACATGCATGAGATCATCTACCTTTACTGGCGCGATATTCCCGCACAGGTGATCGTTGGCAAGGGAAGAAATGCGGCAAAGGTTCAATTGTCTGAACGATTCGAACAGGCCATAGACCGGTGCGCCATGAAAAGCGGGGCAAAGGACTCGGATGCCTACCTGGCCGAATGGAAAAAAATGAGGAAATCTTCCCTCCAAGGTGAGCCAAAAAAAATAGCCGCCGATCTGGCGGAACAGCTTGAGCAGGAATTTGACAGCAATAAACTCCGCAACCTCATTGCAAATGACGGCTGGTCAGCCGCCGCTCCCAATTCTTGACAACCGCCTCGCAACTGCCCGGAGGACCGGCATGGGACGGCTGACGCAGGCCAAACAGCTTGGGAAGATGCAGGACGTTGCCGGATTCGTCGACGGTTATAGCATAGAAGTGATGCCAAGAACCGCTGCCAAGATTGCGGATTTCAGAGAATTGCTACCCTCCGGAACCCGAATTTACATTGCCAATATCGACGGAACCCCGTTCTGCGACATGCTTGAAACCGCAAGGCGAATTGTTCGGGAGGGATTTTCTGCCGTTCCGCATATAACTGCCAGAACGGTTCAGAATGAGGCGGAACTGCGAAAAATTGTGCAACGCTACCGGGAAGCGGGTGTCAAGGAAGCACTCTTGCTTGCCGGCGGGATTTCAAAACCCAGGGGCGAATATCAATGCACGATGCAGCTGCTGGAATCCCGAATCTTCGATGGAGCTGGATTCACCAGGGTCTTTGTTGCCGGTCATCCGGAGGGAAACAGGGACATTGATGTCGATGGCGGTCATGCGGAACTTGACAAGGCACTTCTCAGGAAACAGGAATTCGCACTGAATTCAGGAATGGAACTGGAATTGACGACACAGTTTGCGTTTGATGCGGATGCAGTTGTTGCGTGGGTGCAACGCATCCGGAATATGGGCGTGGAGTTGCCGGTGAATATTGGTGTTGCCGGTCCGGCAAAACTGCAGACTCTCCTGAAATTCGCGATCTCGTGCGGCGTAGGACCATCAATTCGGGTCATTCAGCGGCGCGGACGGGATTTCACCAAGCTTCTTGCGCCGTTCACACCGGACGACATGGTTTCCGCGCTGGCCGAATTCAGGCACAATGCTCCCGACTCAATGATTGCTGGCCTCCACATTTTTCCGCTTGGCGGAATCCGGGTCGCCGTTGATTGGGCTGCAGAACAAACCGTTGGCAGTGTCGGCAACGGCATTATGGAGCATGACCAATGACGCGCACGATTGTGGAATCCAAGAAACGAACCGTGGTCATTGGTTTTGACGAACCCTTCTGCGTAATTGGCGAGCGCATAAACCCAACCGGTCGGAAACTCCTCGCAGCTCAGTTGGAAGCGGACGATTTTTCAACAGTGGAAAAGGACGCCGCGGAGCAGGTTGCCTGCGGTGCATCAATGCTCGATGTCAATGCCGGCGTGGTTTACAACTCAAATCCGGACCCCAACCAGACAGAACCCCCATTGATGACCAAACTAATCAATTTGGTCCAGAATACGGTTGACGTGCCACTTTGCATAGACAGTTCGGTTCCCGCTGCGCTTGAGGCCGGCCTTGAGACCTGCGACGGCCGACCATTGCTGAATTCCGTTACCGGGGAGGAGGAACGGCTTGAGGCGATCCTGCCATTGGTTAAAAAGTTCAATGTTCCGGTCGTCGCCATCTCAAACGACGATACCGGAATTTCGGAGGATCCGGACGTAAGATTCGAGGTTGCGCGCAAGATTGTCGAACGGGCCGCCGATTATGGAATTCCGGCCAATGACATTGTGGTCGACCCGCTGGTTATGCCGGTTGGTGCCATGGCATCGGCGGGAAGGCAGGTTTTTGCACTGGTAAGGCGCCTGAGAGAGGAATTGGACGTAAATTCGACCTGTGGTGCATCAAACATATCATTCGGCCTGCCAAATCGGCACGGCATCAATGCCACCTTCCTGCCCATGGCAATCTGTGCCGGACTTACCTCCGCAATCATGAATCCAGTTCGGCCTCAAGAAATGCAGGCCATTCGTGCCGCAAATCTCCTGAACAACAATGATCAAAACGGCGCAGTCTGGATCAGGACCTACAAGCCGGTGTCGGATCAGACCAATCAGCATTCCGAGCGTCGAGCCAGACGCCGCCGCAATCGCCAGTGAACCGCTTGGATCAACGGTTGTCCCTTTATCGCCAGGTTGTGGCCGCGGCACCTCTTTCGATTGTGCCGCGGAACCAAGTGAAATCAGGGTATTGAGAACGTGACTGCCGACAGGGACGATGCATGCCGACCGCTGGTGATCTTCACCCCATCCGGCAGGCGCGGTCGGGTTCCGCCTGGAACAACCGTACTGGAAGCTGCCAGGAAGTTGGGTGCAGACCTAGATAGTGTGTGCGGAGGTCGCGGCATTTGTTCAAAGTGCCAGGTGTCCCCTTCATTCGGCGAGTTTCCCAAACACGGCATCACTGCGAACGTCGATGCGTTGTCGACTTGGAACGAAGTCGAAGAACGTTACAACCGCGTTCGGGGTCTAAAACCAGGTCGAAGGCTGGGATGCCAAACGAAAATACTCGGCGATGTTGTGATCGACGTGCCGTTGGAGTCGCAGGTTCACAAACAGGTTGTTCGGAAGCAGCCGGACGAAAGACCTGTCAACATGGATCCCGCAGTCAGACTTCACTATGTCGAGGTTGCCGAGCCAGACCTGCAGGAGCCATCTGGAGATTGGGAGCGACTCAGGGATGCACTTGCAGATCAATGGGATGTCGGGAAGGCAACAATCGACATTTCAGTTCTCCAAGTGCTGCAGACTGTTTTGCGCAAAGGGCGTTGGACTGCCACAGTCGCTCTTCATCGACGTTCCGCCGATGATGTTCCGCGCGTTGTTGCTGTCTGGCCTGGGTTCAGGGATGCGCCCATATTCGGATTTGCCGTCGACGTCGGTTCAACAACGATTGCAGCACATCTTTGCGACCTGACCACAGGAACGGTTGTTGCTTCGGCCGGGGTCATGAACCCACAAATCAGGTTTGGTGAGGATCTGATGAGTCGAGTATCCTTTGCGATGCTAAACAAAGGAGGTGCCGATGACATGACTGCGGCCGTGCGTGAAGCGCTCAACCTCTTGTTCATGGAAATAGCAGAAACTGCAGCAGTAGTTCCGGACAGCATCCTTGAGGCGGTTTTTGTCTGCAATCCTGTCATGCACCATCTGCTGGTTGGACTTGATCCGGTGGAACTCGGACAGGCACCGTTCGCGCTGGCTTCTGCCGGTTCGCTTTCGTTGACAGCCCGGGACCTGGGATTGACTTTTTTGAAGAAGTCAGCACAAATATATGTTTTACCATGCATTGCCGGTCATGTGGGTGCTGATTGTGCGGCGGTCATCCTTGCCGAAAGGCCGCATCGGTCAAGCGATAATTTGCTTCTTGTTGATGTAGGCACCAATGCCGAGATTGTGTTTGGCAACAAGGATCGCGTACTGGCCTGTTCCTCACCAACCGGGCCGGCCTTCGAAGGCGCACAGATCTCCTCCGGTCAACGCGCCGCACCCGGGGCAATTGAACGGGTGCGGATCAATCCGAAGACGAAGGAGCCGCGATTCCGGGTGATCGGATGTACCCTCTGGTCCGATGAGGATGGTTTTGCGGATGCCGTTGCGGACACAGGCATCACAGGCATCTGTGGATCCGGCATCATCGAAGCGATCGCAGAGATGCGAATCGCCGGGATTGTTGACAGGTCAGGTTTGATCGGATCCGCCGACCAAGTCGGTTCCGCCCTTGTGGTTCCGGAGGGACGTACGCACTCCTATGTCCTCCACGAGCGGATTGACGGACAATCCGATCGGATTTTGGTAACCCAAGCAGATATCCGAGCAGTACAGCTTGCAAAATCTGCGCTATATGCTGGTGCCCGCTTGCTGCTCGACGAATTCGGGACTGACGGTGTCGATCGCATTGTGTTGGCAGGTGCCTTCGGCTCACACATTTCCCCGAAACATGCGCTTGCACTGGGCATGATACCCGATTGTCGATTGGACCGGGTCAGTTCGGCAGGCAATGCCGCGGGAACAGGTGCGCGGATGGCTCTCTGCAGCCTTGCTGCCCGTTCCGAGATCAACGAAGTGGTTCACCGGATCGAAAAAATCGAAACTGCGGTGGAACCAAGATTTCAGGAGCACTTCGTGAACGCCAACGCGCTGCCGCATGCGGTTGACCCGTTTGCAGAACTTTCGAAGATTGTCTCGATGAGCAATGCAACCTACAATGTTCCCTCGGCCGCCTCCGGCCAGGGAAAGAGGCGCAGGCGGCGTCAAAGCAGCAGTTCTTCCTCCGGAAACTTAAATTGATATTGGTGCAGGAACTCTTATAGGATGCTGTTACTGGGCGGGTGTAGTTCAGTGGCAGAACGTCAGCTTCCCAAGCTGAATGTCGTCGGTTCGATCCCGATCACCCGCTCCAAATTTCACCGGTTCATGCATTCGAAGTTGAACATCTTTCTCTTTCGTCACGTCGTTCCCTGCGGATGAATTCCAACAACATCTTGGTGGATCCATCAGCGCCGACCGGCTCCTCGCCTCTGGAAACGCAGCCGAGGAGTTTGGTGGCAAATTGCTTGCCGATTTCAACGCCCCATTGATCAAAACTGTTAATGTCGAGGATTGCTCCCTCGACGAACACCCTGTGCTCATAGAGAGCAATGATCTGACCCAGAACGTACGGTGTCAATTTCCGATAGGCCAGCATGGTTGAGGGCCTGTTGCCATTGCATTTTTTGTGTCGGTCCGTGACGTTTTGCCGGCCCATGGGCGCATTCCCTTCCATCAGCGACTGGGCTTGGGCGAGGCAATTGGCAACAAGTATGTCGTGATGATGCGCCAGTTCGGGTTCATGCCCAACCGCGGCAACCAGAAACTCGCAAGGCACGATGCGGGTTCCCTGATGCAACATTTGATGGAATGCATGTTGACCGTTGGTCCCCGGCTCGCCCCAGATGACCGGTGCCGTGTGTTCCCGGACCGGTTTGCCGTCCAGCGTAACCGACTTGCCGTTTGATTCCATCTCAAGCTGCTGGAGATACGCGGGGAGTTTTGCGAGCCTCTGGTCGTAGGGAAGTATTGCCCGACTGCCGTAGCCACAGATCTGATTGTGCAAGATTCCCGTCAGGCCCAGAAGGATTGGAATGTTGCGGTCTGCCGGAGCGGTCCTGAAATGACTGTCCATGCTTCGCGCACCGTCGAGGAAGGAACGGAAATGCAGCGGCCCGATGGCCATCATGAGTGACAAGCCCACAGGACCCCAAACTGAGAATCGGCCTCCAACCCAATCTCCAAACCCAAAAACCAAATTCGGATCCACGCCGAAGGCTTCTGCAGCCACGATGTTGTTGGACACACCGATAACGCGTTCCCGGATTCCGCTCTTGCCAACACCGGCTTCAATCCAGTCCCGGGCGGTACCGGCGTTAATCAGTGTCTCAATTGTCCTGAAGCTCTTTGAAGCCACGACCAACATGGTGGTGGCAGGATCAAGATTCTGCAGAATGCCGTTGATCTGGGCTCCATCCACATTCGAGGCAAAATGAACCGAAGGGCCATCCGCATAGGGGGCAAGAGCTTCGACAGCCATGGCGGGACCAAGATCAGATCCACCAATTCCGATGTTGACGACATCCGTGAACCTGCCGCCGGATGCGGGTGCAAGGTGGCCGGATCGCACGTTTGCCACCAATTCCTCCATGCGCTCAAGAGTTTGGCGCGCCTCACCTGCAGCGTCAACTTCGTCAATGAAAATCTCTGCCTCGTCGGAACAACGCAAGGCCGTATGCAATGCCGGACGGTTTTCGGTGGTGTTGATCCGGTCGCCGCGGAACATCCCCTCAATCTTCTCCGACAATCGGGACTCATGCACCAGTGCAATGAGACTGTTGAGCCCCTCCCCGTCCAGATTGATTTTTGAATAGTCAAAGAGAAGGCCGTCAACCTCGGCGGAAAACCTGTCCTGACGTTCAGGATCGGCATCAAAAAGTTCAATGATTGGTCGATTGCAAACACCCTTCCACATCCTTCTCAACGAATTCAGGGATGTCATGGCAAGCCTCCATCATGTGAATTGTGTTGGCCTGAGCGTTCGGGTGGTTTCATGACTTGGGAACTTGTCCAAGATGAACAACCCCTGTGCGCAGGAAATTCAAAATTGCCGTTTCAGGCTCACGTGTTTCAACGCACGAACCTGCCGTGAAGTCAACGCCAAGCTCGCCGATTGCCCACAGGGGCACAACCAACGACACGCTGGGAGGCCAGCCCCGTTCCCTGCGGCAACAACCTCGCTCGGAAACTGGCTACAGCGTGAGTTTTCGCCAACTCCGGTTGTCCCGATGAAGCAGAGCATCGGCCTCGATCGGACCATTGCTGCCAGCTTCATAGGCTACCGGTCGGTTGTCGGCCGATTCCCAAAGCGCAATTGCCGCATCGGTCCAGCCCCACGCCGCCTCAACCTCGTCATTTCGCATGAACAGGGTCTGATCACCCCTGATCACATCCATGATCAGGCGCTCATAGGCATTGGTCAATCCGCCGATTTCCTGCCCCAAGGACGAGGCAAAGCTCATGTCGAGCGGCACCGATGCCAGCCGCATTCCTCCAGGCCCGGGCTCCTTGATCGTGATCTGCATGGTGATGCCCTCATTCGGCTGCAATCTGATTGCGAGGACATTTTCTTGACCTCCGTCCATGCCTTCGAAAATGACGTGCGGGGGGCGCTTGAAGGTCACTGCGATTTCGGAAACCCGATTCCTCAAACACTTTCCGGTTCGAAGGTAGAATGGAGTGCCGGACCAACGCCAATTGGCAATCGTGCACTTAAGTGCCACATAGCTCTCGGTGCGGCTTGAACTCGACAGTGCGTGATCCAGATAGCCATCACCCGAATTTTCACTGAAATACTGCCCTCGCACGACATTCCCGGGCAAGATCGGTTCAAGTGATTTAATCACTTTTGTCTTCTCGTCCCTGACCGAATTCGGATCAAATCTTGACGGCGGCTCCATCGCCGCAAGGCACAGGAGTTGCAGGAGGTGGTTTTGAACCATGTCGCGCATTGCACCCGTTCGGTCGTAGTAGTCCTGCCGCCCCTTTATGCCGAGTTTTTCTGCCACGGTGATCTGCACATGATCGACATATTGGCCATTCCAAAGCGGTTCAAAGAGTGCGTTGGCAAACCGCAATGCCATGAGGTTCTGAACCGTCTCCTTTCCAAGATAGTGGTCAATTCGGTAGATCTGCGCTTCGTCGAACGTTGATGTCAGGATGGTGTTCAGCCGTCGGGCCGATTCGAGATTTTGACCGAATGGCTTTTCCACCACAATTCTTGCCTCGGACCTTGCAAACCCATGTTCCCTCAATCGGCAAACAATGTTCTCGAATACGGACGGGCCAACCGACAGGTAGTATGCTGCCGGAACGTCCGATCGCACGGCTCCAGCCAAGCAATCCCACCCCTCGTCCCCATTTGCGTCAACCCGGCGGAACGACAGGCAACGCAGGAACCGGTCAAGGCTGTCGCCATCGGGCGGTTCCGAATTTGGTGCCGCCTTGATTGCCGAAGATGCGAGGTTCCTGAAGTGCTCGTCGGAATGTTCTGCCCGGGAAACACCGATGACGTTCGAATTGTCCGGCATCTGCCCAACCCTAAACCGATGATATAGGGCCGGGAGTATTTCCCGGGAGGCAAGATCACCTGTTGCACCGAACAGGACAAAATCAAAAGGCTTGACCGGGATGATCTTGTACAAAACCAAACTCCAATTCCATCTTCTCGCTGTTCCCGTTAACTAACCGATTCAGGATGACACTGCCAAACGAACATATTCCGGGTTTGCGTTTCGTTCCTGCCCGCTTCAACCTGACGTCGTCGAAATGTCGGAATGCCTTCACATCGCAATGGAATCGACTGTTTCGAGGTGCCCCCATTCAGCAAATTTGTTCCGGCCCACCCCGCCCGAGATTCGGGAATGTCATCAGGGAGCCTTGCGAATGAACATGCCGGAATCCAAATTTCATGCAAACGAACTGTCAATTCGTCGGAAGTTCGACGACCCAATGGTGACCGCGGACGGTTCGGAAAGAGCATATGTTCCATTGCTGACCCCGCGAACTCTTTGGTTCAACACGGGCACTCTGTGCAACATCGAATGCCGTAACTGCTACATCGAAAGTTCCCCCAAGAACGACAGCCTAGTTTATATTTCAGCCACCGAGGTCGGTGACTACCTGATGCAGATCAAGGCTTGCGGATGGCCGATTTCCGAAATCGGGTTGACTGGGGGTGAGCCGTTCATGAATTTCGAGATTATCGAGATCATTCGTTTGTCCCTGGAGCAGGGATATGCGGTTCTGGTGCTCACCAATGCAATGCGCCCGCTCATGCGGCCCCGGGTTCAGACAGGTTTGCTGACATTGCTCAAAGAGCACGGCGATAAGCTTACATTGAGAATCTCCCTTGATCATTTCACGGAGGAACTCCACGATTCGGAACGAGGGAAAGGAGCCTTCCGCTCAACACTTGCAGGAATGGATTGGCTCAGCAACAACGGGTTTCGCATTTCTGTGGCCGGGCGCACGGTGTGGGGCGAAACCGAGGAGGAGGCCCGCGCCGGATATGCGCATCTCTTCAAATCGCGGAACTATTGCATTGACTCGTCGGACCCGGGAATGACCGTACTGTTTCCTGAAATCGATCAAACGCAGGATGTTCCCGAAATTTCAGTAGATTGCTGGAAACTTCTCAACAAATTCCCCAGCGATGTCATGTGTTCATCGTCGCGCATGGTGGTCAAGCGCAGGGGCGATGCGACACCCAAGGTGGTTGCCTGCACACTCCTTCCCCATGACAGGGATTTCGAATTGGGATCCAGCCTCAAGGAATCCGAACGAAGCGTTCGCCTGAACCACCCGTGCTGCGCACAGTTCTGTGTGCTGGGAGGGGCTTCCTGCAGTCGCGGGTGAACACGACCGAGTGATCACTGTCGGTTAGTGCCTGCGGATTTTCTCAGGACCTGTCGCACTGCGTCAGGAGGAACATCTTTTGCCACGAACGCGCTGCCAATTCCGCGGGCAAGAACAAATCTGGGTTTTCCGTCTACAACCTTTTTGTCCTGTTTCATCAATTCCATCAGTCTTTCGGCAGGTGACAGTCGCGCTGGAAGCTGGTGAATGTCAGTGCACATTCCCATCATCCGGAAATGACTGCGGACCCTTGACGGGATACTGGCATCTGTGAATCCGACTTCATGCGACAGGTCAAAGGCTAGACAGCACCCGACCGCCACTGCCTCACCATGCAACACAAGATCCGAATAGCCGACATCCGTCTCAATGGCATGGGCAAAGGTATGACCGAGGTTCAGCAGTGTGCGACGGCCGTGTTCCGTTTCATCCACAGCTACGATTCCTGCCTTAATTTCGCACGACTTCTGAACTGCCCGGATCAACCTGTCCGGTACGCCAGAAATCACTTTCGACCCGTTTTCCTCCAGCCAATTGAAGAATTCAACATCCCCGAGAAGGCCGTATTTGGCAATCTCGCCATAGCCAGAAAGCATCAACCGCCGAGTTAGCGACTTAAGTAGGAGAACATCGCAGAGCACCATGGACGGCTGATGGAAGGCTCCAATCAGGTTCTTTCCGCTCTTGGAATTTATTCCGGTCTTGCCGCCAACGGAACTGTCGACTTGGGCAAGCAAAGTCGTTGGAACCTGAACGCACCTGATACCCCGCCGCACGATCGCGGTCGCAAATCCTGCAAGATCCCCAACGACCCCGCCGCCAAGCGCGATGACCAAATCTTGTCTCTCAATGCCGATATCGATCAACCATTCGACACACTCCTCAAGGATCTTCCAGGATTTCGCCGACTCGCCGCTTCGTATGACATGCAGATCGCAGGTAACGCCAAGTGGCTTAAGCCCGGCCAGCAATTTTGGAAGGTGCAGCCGTTCGACATTCTCATCCAGCAGAACCGCAATCCTCGGTCGGTTCAGAAGCGGTTTCAGGAGACGTCCTGCGTCAGGCAACAGGTTACTGCCTATGACAATGTCGTAAGATCGCGCGGCGAGGTTAACCCTGATCGTTTCTGTCATGATGAACCCGTCCGCGCCAAGAGTCCGTGGGTTTCCGAATAGGTAAGAAGCTCGGCGACGACCTTGTCGGCCATATCGCTCTTGGACAACCCCTCTTCGGCGCACACACGAATGTCAGCCATTTTGTAGATGGGGGTGCGCTCGGATAGAAGTGCGACAAGTGTTCCATAGGGATCCATCGTCTTAAGCAGCGGCCTGCCGGTTTTGCGCCCTACCCGTGACCAAAGCAGGTCCACGTCGACCTCGAGCCAGATTGATTTGGCTCGTTGCTTTATGAATTCGCGATTCCGATCCTGCATGAATCCGCCGCCACCCAGGGAGATTGCTCTTGCGGGCCCGGAGAGCAGGTCCATCAGCAGTGCGGATTCTCGCTCACGAAAGTAGTTCTCACCCTTCGCGTCGAACAGCGAGGAAATCGACATTCTTTCCGAAATCTCTATCCCCGTATCGGTATCCGCAAACGGGACGCCCAATTTTTTTGCCACCAATCTGCCAATTGCGGTTTTTCCGCTTCCCATCATGCCGACAAAGACAATTGATTTGGTCAGAATGTAGCTGCGCGCTGTCGTATTCATGTGAAACTGTGAATATGGCAATCCAAGTTCAGACAATTACCCGTGTCCACAGGCAATTGCACTCCTCTTGCACCGGCAAACCGGGCCAAGTGGCGATTCCTTCTGGAGAAGACCGATTGAACCAACTACCCTTGTGTCAAGTAAACCATGGCGATGCGATGAAGCGAGTACTAATATTGTTGATCTTTCTGATGTTGGCCGGAACGGTGGCGGTGGTCGGCTATACGTTTTTTGGCGACATGTCACCACCGGTGGGACCAATTGTGCTGCCGGTCGAAATCAATGGCAAGTAGGTTGTAACGGAGGTTGTAACGGAGGTGCCACTGATTCCCTGAGCTTGGATGGCATTCGGAAATCCAGCCGAATGGGCGGTTGACAGAGCTGCCGCAAAGCGGCAGGATCCGGAAAACAGGCGGTAAACGCCGGCCAACAGTCGCCGGGGTTCGGGTTGAACCCGTCGGCACGCAATCTCCGGTTGCGGAAAATCGGGCAGGAAAAAAAGAAATTGCACAACAATCCGTGGGTTGAGGCCTTCATTGAGGCCATGTTTGCGGAGAGATCCGCATCCCTGAACACCTGCGAGGCGTACTCGCGGGATTTGACCCAATTCATCCAATTTATCGAAGGTGAGGGCAAGGAACTCCGATCGGTTGTAGAGACTGACGTTGAACTGCACCTGCGACAGCTCGCTGAATCCGGAATTGCTGCATCGACCCGCTCAAGGCACCTCTCGGCGTTGCGCCAGTTCTTTAGATTCGCCAACTCGGAGGGCTGGACGGGTGGTGATCCCACGCACAGAATCAAGAATCCCAAACTCGGCAGGAACCTGCCGACGGTGCTGTCGCCACAGGAAATCGACACCATGTTGTCGGTTGCCCGGAGTTTTGGG
>JAGWAS010000006.1 GCA_021296235.1 Paracoccaceae bacterium
CAGATGAGCAGTTGCATCATCGCCAAGGACGAATAGAGTTGCTGGTGGTTTGCGGAACGGGTTGAGTTGCACCGAGATGCGCCTCCGCGGGATGAGGGAGATGTACAGTGCCCACATACAAGTATCCTCGAGACATGCGGGGCTATGGCAGGAACGTTCCGGATGTGGTTTGGCCGGGAAACGCCTCCGTCGCGCTTCAGATTGTCGTCAACTATGAAGAAGGTGGTGAAAATTGCATTCTTCATGGCGATGAGGCCTCGGAAGCTTTCCTCTCAGAGATTGTAGGGGCTGAGTCTTGGCCCGGCAGGCGTCAGTCAATCTACGAGTACGGTGCCAGGGCCGGTTTTTGGCGACTGTTGAACGTGGTGAAGGAATTTGATGCGACAGCTACGGTCTTTGGAGTTGCGACTGCATTGGCACGTTCCCCGTCCCAGGTATCGGCCATGATCGAGGCGGACTGGGAAGTGGCCAGTCACGGCCTGAAGTGGATCGAATACCGAGATTTTTCGGAGGAGGAGGAGTGGGGTCACATGCAGCAGGCCATCGCGCTGCACCGTTCGGTGGTGGGGGAACGTCCGTTTGGATGGTACACCGGCAGATGCTCCGCGAATACGATCCGACTGGCGGCAAAAGAAGGAGGTTTCCACTACGTTTCGGACAGCTATGCCGACGACCTCCCATACTGGATTGACGTTGAAGGACAGAATCAACTGGTGGTTCCCTATACCCTGGACGCAAACGACATGCGTTTTGCGACCGCACAGGGCTTCAATTCCGGAGATCAGTTTTTTGCCTATCTGAGGGACACGCTGGAACTGCTGAGGATTGAGGGACAAGCCGGAAAACCGAAGATGATGTCGGTTGGACTTCATTGTCGACTTGCAGGTCGGCCGGGCAGGGCGCAGGCATTGCGCAAATTCCTTGAACATGTCCGAACCATGGATGACATCTGGATTGCCCGCCGGATCGACATTGCACATCACTGGATGGAGAATCACCCTGCCGAATCCTCTGAATTCGGCATCTTGGGAAGTGGCAGGGACTTTGCCCAACTCTTTGCAGAAACATTTGAGCACTCGCCGTGGGTTGCCGAGAATGCCGGCCGATTGGAGATGGGACGTGCGCATGATTCTCCGGAAGGTGTTCACAGCTTGCTGTGTCGGGCATTCAGAGATGCCGATTGGGCGCGCAAGCTTGAGGTTCTAAATGCACACCCCGACCTTGCTGGAAAACTTGCGGCGCAAGGGCGGCTGACCGGCAGATCAACCTCCGAACAGAGCTCTGCCGGGCTTGATTCGCTGACAGATCCGGAAAGGGCCCGATTTCTGGAAATGAACGACAGATATCGTAAGAAATTTGACTTTCCGTTCATCTATGCCGTCGCCGGTAGCGGAAAGGACGAAATTGCCGCGGTATTCGAGCGTCGACTGGGGAATGAACGCGACGCCGAGTTCGAGGAAGCCTGCAGGCAGGTGGAAAGAATAGCGCTCAACCGGGTTAGGGCGATCTATAACGAGAGGCAGCAGCGTGGGTGAAGTCAGATATAGTCGACCACCGGGCGGTCATCCGCCGCAGACGGAACTTCTTACGGGCAGGGCGGTTTGCACCGACTTCTACGCCGTGATTCCCGGGCTGAACATGCGCGACATTGTGGCCAGCCGTCTTCCCGGATGGGAAAGGACGCGACTTTGGGTGCTGGCGAGGCCATTGACCGGTTTTGCCGAGACGTTTTCGCACTATGTGATGGAGGTCGAACCGGGCGGTGGCAGCAAGGAATCCGAACCGGACGAAAACGCCGAGAGCGTCCTGTTCGTTACTCATGGAAAAGCGGTGTTGCAGGCAACCAACATTGACGGTGACCTGATCCCCGGTTCCTATGCCTTCCTGGCCCCGGGCGAACAGTGGAGCCTGTCATCGACCGGCGACGATGATTGCGTTTTTCATTGGATCAGGAAAAACCATGTAAAATCCGATCTTGTCGGCATACCGTCATCATTTGTTGCAAATGAACAGGAGATTGCACCGATTGCGATGCCGGGCACCGCCGGGAAATGGTCGACGACCAGGTTTGTTGATCCTGATGACCTCAGGCATGACATGCATGTCAACATCGTTACGCTGCAACCAGGTGGCGTCATTCCATTCGCCGAAACTCACGTAATGGAGCACGGTCTCTATGTGCTGGAGGGCAAAGCGGTCTATCGACTGAACCGTGACTGGGTTGAAGTTGAGGGCGGTGATTACATGTGGCTGAGGGCATTTTGCCCACAGGCCTGTTATGCAGGTGGTCCCGGCCCGTTCCGTTACCTGTTGTACAAGGATGTGAATCGGCACGCGGCATTATGGCCGAACCCGGGTTGACCTCCATGGAGAGCCAAAGCGGTGCAGTCCGTGCAGAGCCGTTCGACGTCCGGACGTTCGGCGAATTTTGCGACATCATTGAGATCGGCGGCCTCACCGGTCATGAGATAAATGAGGGAATGTGCCTGAGGTATTCCAACCTTGCCAGGCTTGACTTCGATGCAGTCGGCCGGCCCGGCATCAGCCTTTTCCGCGCAAGGTTGAGGACCCTTCCGGTACGGTTGAATCTGATGGAGCGCCACCCATTGGGGTCGCAGGCATTCATTCCAATGGATGGCTCGTCATTCCTAGTCGCGGTCAGCGCGGATGACTGTGGAAAGCCGGGGCCACCGAGAGCAACGGTGATTAAACCGGGTCAGGCCGTGAACATCCTCCGCAACACTTGGCACGCCGTACTGACACCACTTTCGGGATCCGGCCTGTTTGCGGTGGTAGATTGGATCGGGCAGGAGCCCAATCTTGTCGAGCACCACTTCGAAACACCCTATGTCATCGAAGCATAGTTTGGTTCAGCCAAAGGCAGGGTTCTCAGATTTCTGAATTCGGCTGGACAGTTGCCGGAGCTATTTCAGGTAATCAAGCCATGGCTTCTGCTCAGCGACCATGTGATCGACCATCGCCGGTACCTTGGATACCCTTGTTACGACCGGATCGACCATAAGTGCTTGAATGACCAGGTCGCGGCTCTTTTCCAGAACTGCGGATGCGGTCAGATCATGAATGCCGATCTGGTTGGTGAGCAACCCCAGCACGCCTGACGGCAGATCAACCGCAATGCCCTGCAATCCGCCGGTTCCCACAAGGGCAGGAACTTCCACGGCCAGCCAATCCGGAAGGTTCCTGATGTATCCGGAATTGGGAATGTTGACTGCGGATTCCTCATATTCCTGTCCGGTGACCATGGCCTCAATAATCGGCACCATGCGTTCGCTGAGTTCGCCGCTGATCATTGGTTTCACCGAACCGAGGAAGTTCCGGTAGTAGGTGTAGAAATCCAGGATGCCTCGATGGTCGGAAACCTCGTAGGCCCAGCCGATATACTCGCCGAAATGGCTGTCGGTCGTGATCGGCAGCACGTCGAAATGCTTCAGAATTTCCCGGAACAGCCAACGGTCCGACCAAGCGCGCACTTCCTTGATGTGGTCGAGATCAATATCCATCCAACCCTCTGTCGCTACGGACTTTCCGGTCTTCCGGGCGGTGGCAAGAATCTCGGAGTAGCCGGACATTTCAGCGAAATGGTCCGGGGCCAGCCTTCGCACATCAGGATAGGCATCCTTGCCACTGTCCTGATAACTTACCTCTGCGAGAACCGAGAAGTGATTCAATCCAGCGGCGCGATAGCGGATGTTGCTCCGCGGTTGGCCGAGAATTTCAGGCAAATGGCGTTCCAGGGAAGCGATTTCATGGCACATGCCGACGAAATTCAATTTGGGAAATTTGCGGTTGACCGTTGTGCAAATCCTGCTCATTGGATTTGAGAAATTGAAGACCGTCGCATCGGGTGCGACTTCAGTGACGGCTTCACAGATGTCGAGGATCGGAGGTATGATCCGAAGTGCATGAAACAGTCCTCCCGGCCCCCCGTTTTCGCCGTAGACTTGGTTGATTCCGTACTGCTGCGGGATTCTCCAATCCATGTCCCAGAGCTTGAACCGGTCGCCGACCTCAATCATGATCACAACAAATCCCGCGCCCTGCAATGCGCGCTTCAAATCCCGCTCGACGGTGATTGAATGATCAAGAGCATGTTCGTCCACATGATCCTGTGCCAGCTTGCGGGTCTTTTCGACAGCATCCGGGTTGATGTCATTGAATACGATTTCGGCGCCTGAAAGAGCATCGCACTGGAAGATGTCGCCCAGCAGTTGCGCCCCAAATTGTATGCTGCCAGCCCCGACAAGCACGATCTTGGTCATGTACAATCTCCGCTAACTGAATCTGTGGTTTGTGGATGAAGAAGTTTGCCTAGAGGCCGTCCCGAATCGGGCGGCCTCCGGAATCAAATCGGTGCAACTGGCCTTCATGGGGTACGAGGCCAATTTTTTTGCCCCAAGGAACTGTCTGACTGCCGGGGCAACGCACGATTAACGGTTCGTCGGCACCAACTTCAACAAAAATGTAGGTGTCGGATCCAAGAACTTCCGAATGAACTACTTCACCGGTCCATGTCGGGGAAGCGTCAGCTATGTCGATATGTTCCGAGCGCACGCCAAGGGTGGCGCATCCATGGGATTCGGCGAATTTTCCGGACAGGAAGTTCATTTTTGGGGAACCTATGAACCCGGCGACGAAGAGCGAATCGGGTGATTCGTAAAGTTCGAGCGGAGTTCCGACCTGTTCGACGATTCCGTCGCGCAGCACGCAGATTCGATCCGCCAAGGTCATTGCCTCAACCTGATCGTGCGTAACGTAGATCATAGTGACATTGTCCATGCTGCGGTGAAGTTTGGCGATTTCAAGCCGTGTGGCGACTCTTAGTGCTGCATCGAGATTCGACAGCGGTTCGTCAAACAGGAAAACGCGCGGATCACGAACGATTGCACGGCCAATGGCCACGCGCTGCCTCTGGCCGCCGGAGAGTTGCTTCGGCAACCGATCAAGGAGGTGTTCAATCTGAAGCATTTTTGCCGCGTCCTCCACCCGGCGCCTGACCTCTTCGGACCCGGCCTTGGCAAGCTTCATGCCGAAGGCCATGTTGTCGAAGACCTTCATGTGCGGATAGAGCGCGTAGGATTGAAACACCATGGCAATGCCGCGCTTTGAGGGCACGACATTGTTCATGGCGCTGTCGTCAAACAGCAGTTCGCCGCTCGTTATCGATTCGAGTCCGGAAATCAGGCGCAGAAGTGTGGATTTGCCGCATCCGGAGGGTCCCACGAACACCATGAACTCACCCCGTTCGATCTTCAGGTCGACACCCTTGATGACCTCCAGATTTCCGAACGATTTGGTGATTTTTTCAAGCACTATTTCTGCCATGGGCCTCTCCGGATATTAGCCTTTCACTCCGCCCGCAGTCAGGCCGGCAACGATTTTGCGCTGGAAGATCAGCACAAGGGCGACAAGCGGCACGGTTACGATCACCGAAGCCGCCATGATCGGGCCCCAGGGAATTTCCTGTTCGGAGGCTCCGGAGAGCAGCGCAATGGCAACCGGCACGGTCCTCTGGGTCTCGGAAATCGTGAAAGTCAGCGCGAACAGGAATTCATTCCAGGCCCCTATGAAGGCCAGCAATCCTGTCGTAACCAGGGCCGGCCACAGCAGGGGCATGAAGACCTTGGTGATGATCACCCACGGCGTGGCACCGTCAATGATTGCGGCTTCCTCGATTTCAATCGGCAGGTCGCGCATGAATGTGGTCAACACCCAGACGGTGAACGGGAGTGTGAAAATGGTGTAGCTCAGAACCATCGCCCAAGGCGTATTGTAGATGCCGAGAAATCGAACAAGCTCGAACAATCCGGCCAAAACAGCGATTTGCGGAAACATGGAAACGCCGAGAATCGTAACCAACAGCAGCGCCCGGCCGCGAAACCGAACCCGGCTGAGCGCATATGATGCCGTTACCGCCAAGAATAGGGCCAGCAATACGGTGGTTCCGGCAACCAGAACCGAATTGATGACGCTGCGCACGAAATTCCGGCCGGTCATGACGGTTGCATAGTTCTGGAATGAGAAATCCACCGGAAAGTAGTTGATGCGGAAAATTGCGGTCCCGGATTTCAGTGACGTGAGGATGGCATAGTAGAACGGAAAGATGGAGATCACGACGATCACCACCACGAATGCATAGAATGCGGTCCATTTGATCCAGTCTGCAATGGAGCGCTTCAACGGTTTGCCTCACCGCTGAGGTCAACCTTGCCAAGCCAAATGTAGAGGGAAACGAAGATGGCGATAATGGCAAAAAGCAACGTCGATTGCGCCGAGCCATACGCAAACTTGTCGAAATCAATCAGGTTTTCCCGGCTGATTACAGACATTGTCTTTGTGGCCTTCGAATTGGGAGTGAGCACATAAATGAGATCGAAGACCCTGAGTGCGTCCAACATCCGAAAGATGACAGCGACCATAAGGGCAGGGCGCACGAGCGGAAGGGTGATTTTCCAGAATACCTTGAACGGATGAACGCCGTCGATGCGGGCCGCCTCGTAGATGTCGCGCGGTATCATCTGCAATCCTGCGAGGCACAACAACGCCATGAATGGGGTGGTTTTCCAAATGTCGACGATGAGCACTGCCGTCATCGCGGTATCTATGGAAGCCGTCCAGGCAATTCCCCGCTCAATGAATCCGAGTTTGATCAGCATGTCGTTGAGGATTCCAAACTGATCGTTCAGCATCCAAGCCCACATCTTGGCCGAAACTATGGTTGGGATTGCCCACGGGATCAGTATTGCGGCGCGGACCAAACCGCGCCCCTTGAATTCCGCATTCAGAACAAGTGCCACCATCAATCCAAGGACGGTTTCAAACAGGACGGAGACGACAGAAAACCAAACTGTGTTCCAAACTGCATTCCACCATGCTGGGTCGACAAGTGTCCCCCGCCAAACCACCCGGCCTGAGCTAAGTTCACGACGCTGCAGGTAGTTGTCGAAACCGATCCATTCACCTCCGTAGAGGTTGGTGAGCGAGGTATTGGTGAACGAAAAGTAGATTGTTCGCAGGAGCGGCCAAGCTGCGACAAAGAACAGCGCAAGAATCATTGGCGCCAGAAACAGGAAGGCAGCCCGGCGGCGCTGTGCCTCAAGGCTCAGTTCGCCGCCGCCGGATCCGTGATGTTTTGCCCGTGTAATGTCAGATCGCATTGCTTGGAACCTGCCGCGACCAGGCGGATGGCCGCCTGATCGCCGATTGAGCCAAGAGAAGCGAATGGGCTTACCAGGCGTCTCCCTTCAGCTCCTCAAGTTCAAATTCAAGCAACTCGAGATTTTCGGCAGCGGTTCCGTCCCCGGACAGGGTGTTGTGAACGGCCGACCAGAACTTCGCGGAAACTTCGTTGTACTTGACCTTGGTTGGTGCCGACGGTCTGGGAACGGCCTGCAGGAACACGTCCTTCCAGCGCGGGATGATCGGCTGTTCCATGGCAATGTCATCATCATCGTAGAGTTCGATGATTGTTGGCAGGTTCGAGGCGACCAGAGTACGTGTTTTCTGCGCTTCCGGGCCGGCAAGATAACGTGCAAGCGAAATTGCCGCCTCCTGGTTTTCCGAGTATTTCGAAACAGCAACGTTCCAACCCCCAAGTGTGGCAGCCGAGGTGTCATGGCCGCCGCCAGTCGGAAGTGTGGTTACGTCAAACAATCCCTTGACCGCTGAGTCGTCACCATTGCCCAATGAGTAGGCATATGGCCAATTGCGCATGAAAACGGCATTGCCCGTCTGCCACACGCCGCGAGCTTCCTCTTCTTGGTAGGCAAGAACACCCGGCGGAGAGATGGTGCCAGGCCAGGTGGCGGCGAGTTCCAGTGCAGCGATGGCATTCTCATTGTTGATGGAGATGGTTCCGTCAGGCTCGACTATCTGGCCGCCTCCGAATGATTTGACCCATTCAAGCGCGTCGCACGTCAGACCTTCATAGGCATTGCCCTGCCAGACAAATCCCCAAATGTCATTGTTGCCGTCTGCACGCTCGGCATCCTGAACGATTTGAGCAACCTCGGTCAATTGCTCCCAAGTCGACGGCACTGGCTGACCGTGCTTCTCAAGCAGGTCCTTGCGGTAATAGAGAGCGGGTGCATCGGTGAAAATTGGAAGTGCCACCAGCTTTCCGTTTACGGTTTGCGACTCGATTATTGACGGAAAATGCAAAGGAGCAAGATCCTCCGCATGACTACCGAGGTCAATGAACTGATCTGCCAATTGCGGTGCCCAAATGACATCGGTTTGATAAATGTCGATATCCGAATTGCGGGCTGCCAGCCAAAGCCGGTACTGGCCGAATTGGTCTGTGGTTGATGCAGGCATCGGCACCAAAGATACCGTGTGGCCTGTTTCAGCTTCCCACGGTTCGACCAAGGTGCGGAAAACCTCAACGGCATTTCCAACCGCGCCGGACACGTATTTTAGATCGGCCGCGGAACCGGCGGTCGTTCCCACGGCCAGCACTGCTGCTGCTGCGGCGGAACTTAAGGACGCATTGGTTACAAATCTAGACATTCAATTACTCCTTTTCTTGCAGGAAAGCCGCTTGGGAGGCAATCAAGCGGTTCCCATCGGCTAAGGTGCGGCGACATCAATGTCAATCAGTGAGCGGATGTCAACCTATGTCGGCGGCTGCATCCGGATCTGATTCGCAAATGCACATCTGAATCTGCGGGCCATGGGAGCTATCGGCACCTGGGGGTATTCTGCAATCCGTAAGTGACTGCTTCGGAACTGGTGGACATCTATTGCGTTCCAGGCATGCACCTTACGATCAACGAACTTGCCAACCGTGCCCATGCAACAATAATCTGTGCCCAACTCGACAATTTTGGTGCAACGGGACTGTCAGTCTCGCGCACGCAGCACCCTTGCTGGCGAAACCTTCAAAGGACCAAGTGCAAAAAACAGACCTGCGATAAGCGAAATCGCCGAACCACCGATGACAATGGAAATCGCTGAAACGGGGTCGAACACAAACTCAAACTCCATGAGATGTGTGATAACTGCCCAGCCGACCACCCCACCGGCTAGGATCGCAAATGATCCGGCAGCCGCACCAAGTATTGCAAAGCGCAGCGCGAGATAGGACATAATGCGCAAACGCACCGCCCCGAGGGTTTTGAGGATCGCAGAATCATATGTGCGCAACCTTTCGCCCGCAGCTGCCGTACCGATCAAAACAATGAACCCTGTTGCCAGAGTTATTCCCGATCCGTAGGTGATCGCGGCAACAAGTTTTCCGAGTAGCTCAACAAAGCGGGCAATGCCTTCCTTAACTGATATCAGGGTAACGTTCGCCATTTCGCCGCCGATCTGGCGATGCAATTCGGTTTCGGCGGCATCGGTGGCGTGAACAGTTGCGATGTGGGTATGAGGGGCACCGGCCACGGCGGACGGATTCATGGACATGACAAATCCAATGCCGGCCGTCCTGAAATCGACATTCCGGAAACTTGCAATTCGGGCCGTAATGTCCCGGCCCAGGATGTTGACGGTCAGCGTGTCACCGAGGTCCAATCCAAGTTCAGTGCCTTCTTCCTCGGCGAAACTTACCAAAGGTTCGCCAGAGTAGTCATTCGGCCACCATTGCCCGCGCGTAATTTCGGCGCCCTCGGGCAGGAGATTCGAGTAGGTAACTCCTCGATCGCCCCGCAGAACCCAATGGTCGCCGGCAACTTCCCTCGCAGGTTGGTCATTGATTTTCGTAATGACGCCTCTCAGCATTGGTGCTGTGTCGACCTTTGACACTCCGGCATTGCCTACGGTCAGTTCCACAAACCGCTGAATTTGATCATTCTGGATATCAAGAGCAAAGAACGAGGGCGCAACGTCCGGCAGGTCGTTGCTGATGGAGTTGCTGACATTGATCGAAACTTGACCGATTGCGGCGAGTACCGTCAATCCCAGACCCAATGAGAGAACAACCGGAACCGCATCGCTGCTCGGGCCGCCGATTGAGCCGGTCGCGATCCGGAGAACGGCATTGCCGCGCAACAACTTTGATTTTGCCATCCAGCGAAGAGCAATGCGAAGCCCTGTTGCAGCAAGGGCAAGAATAAGCAGGGATCCGCATATGCCGGCGGCGGTCCATGCCGTGAGTTTGACAGCTCCCGTAAACCAGCAGGCAGCGGCAATCAGCACCCCAGCCAATGCAAGGACAGCGGCGATGAAGGCGGGAGGAGGCAGTCCACGTGAACCTCCGACTCCACCTCGGAAAAGAGCGGCAGCATTGATATCCCGGGTTCCCGCCAGCGACCAAAGCGAGAATGCAAAGCCGGCCAGGATGCCATAGGTTGAAGCCTCCAGCAAAGGCCGGGCGTAGATCGCGGTTGCGACGGGCACAGGGGCGAATTCGGCGATGACCGACGAAAATGCAATTGGCACTGCAACTCCAATGACATTGCCGGCAAGTATGCCAATCAGAATCATGAAACCAACCTGCAAAAGATAAGCTGCAAGGATGGTGTTCCTCTGTGCCCCGAGTGTTTTGAGTGTGGCAATCGTCGCCGTTTTCCGTTCCAGGAACACCCGCACCGCAGTTGCAACGCCGATGCCGCCGACGGTAATGCCAGCCAATCCCACCAGAACAAGAAAGGCTCCCACACGTTCGATGAACACGCGAACGCCTGGATTGCCGTCCCTGGTGTCCCTCCATTGCAATCCCCGGTCGGCGAACAGGGCTTCCGCTTCGCTGCCGAGCTGTGCCAGATCCGTCGCCCCATCTAGCTGCAGCCTGTATTTGGAAGCGAAGAGTGATCCAGGTCCAAGCAGGCCGGATCCGACCAGATCAGCGGAACGGACGATGGTTTTTGGTCCCGGAAGTGGCCCGGATGCAACCGAATCCGGTTCGCGCTCAAGCAATGCCGCCAGTTGGAAGGACTGCGAGCCAATTCTGAAGATATCCCCAGGCACAATTTGCAGACGATTGGCAAGGGAACGCTGCATGACTGCCCCCGGCAAACCGTCCCTGTTTGCCAATGCGTTTGCCAGCGACACCTGCGGTTCAAGCGTGATCTCACCGTAGAGAGGGTAGTTTTCGTCGACAGCCTTGACCTGAGTGAGGGATCGGATCGTCTCCTCTCCATCTCCGCTGACTGCCATGGACCTGAAGTCGATAATCTCTGAAATCCTGGCGGCCTTCGAAAGCATCCAGTCGGTTTCCGTGTCATCGGCTCGCCTGTAGCTGAATTCAATTTCGGCGTCGCCGCCAAGAATTGACGCCCCCTCCCTTGCGAGACCCTCCTCAATGCTGGATCTGACCGTGCCGATTGCGGCCACAGAGGCGACACCAAGCGCAAGACATGCAACAAAGACCCTGAACCCCGCGATGCCACCCCGAAGCTCACGCACACATATTTTTACGGCAGCGGAGAATTGCATCATTCGTTTGAGTTTCCAGATACGGATCCAATCCGGCCGTCATGGAGTTTGATGCGCCGGTCACAACGTTTCGCCAGATCCTCGGCGTGAGTTACCAACACAAGTGCGGCGTTATGTCGCTCGCTCAAGCCGAGCAGCAATTCCATCACCATCTCGCCGTTCGCTGCATCAAGGTTACCTGTCGGTTCGTCGGCGAGCAGTATGTCCGGCTCTGTTGCGGAGGCGCGAGCGATTGCAACCCGCTGCTGCTCGCCGCCGGAGAGCTGGGATGGATAATGATCGATCCTGTCTGCAAGTCCCACCGAATCGAGTTCCTTCTGCGCCAATTCGAATGCAGCTTCGCGACCGGAAAGTTCAAGCGGCGTTGCCACGTTTTCCAGCGCCGTCATAGTGGGAATGAGATGAAACGACTGAAAGACAATTCCGACATGTTTCATACGGAAACGGGCGAGTTGGTCCTCATTCATTGCAGTCAAATCGTTGCCGAGCACGATCAGCCCGCCCGAAGTGGCGCGCTCCAACCCACCCAACAGCATGAGAAGCGAGGTCTTTCCGGAACCGGAAGGTCCGGTCATGCCCATTGACTCGCCCTTGCCAACCCGCAAACTGATGTTCTTAAGGACATTGACTGGCCCGGCATTGCCGTCCAAGGTCAGGCAAGTGTCTTCAAGCGAAATTGCGATGTTTTGCATGCTGCATGTTGTCCGATTGATTCAGCAACGTTTGGTATATGTATCCCGCATGACCATTCACAAGGCATCGGCCGGGTTTTTCGCGGCACTTTCGCTGATCGCAACCGCAGCCTGCGCGGAACCTGCGAGGATTGTGGCGTTCGGCGACAGCCTGATTCACGGGTTTGGCCTCATTCAGGGGCAAGGTTTGGTCCCCCAACTCAATGCATGGCTGGAAAGCGCGGGAATTGAAGCTGTTGTGGAGAATGCAGGTGTTTCGGGAGACACGACCGCCGGGGGGGCGGCGCGAATCGAATGGACGCTCGAACCAAGTCCTGATGCGCTTATTGTGTTGCTTGGGGGAAATGACCTCCTGCGCGGCATTGATCCGGCGGAGAGTCGCAGGAACCTTGACCGGATTCTCGGCGCAGCCGTTTCCCGCGGTATAAATGTACTGCTTGTGGGGCATGAGGCACCCACTAATTTTGGCATGGAATACAAGCTGGAATTTGAAGCCATGTACGCTGAATTGGCCGACTTGCACGGGGCCGTGCTGTTCGACCGGGTATTTGGTCCTTTGGATGCCTTGGGAGATCGGACGCAGGTGAGACTTAAGTATATGCAGGCGGACGGGCTGCACCCGAACCAATACGGTGTGGCGGCGATCGTGGAGGAGCTTGGCCCGCTTGTTGCAAAACTTGTTGAGCAGTGAACCGTGAAGCGCTGCGCCGGCCAATTGGGCAGTGAAACGACGGGCATGGCTACTGCTGCCGACAAGCATCATCGGAATTCCACCGGGGGAGGGAACTGGGATGGCAGGCTGTGCCGATCTTGCTTGAGGATTTTCAAAAATTGAACCTGATCAGAATTCGCGCTACTGATTTGGCATTGGCCCCTGGCCATGCTTCCGGAGGTTTCCAATGAGAATGCTACCCGCTTCAGTTGTAATTTCGTTGGTGTCGTTTTTTGGCGTGCTGGTTGCCGATGCGGCCGGCGATGAAGGTCACACCCGCGACCACACGGGTGCTGTTACCCGCGACGCCGCCGGCATTATCAACAGTCGGCAGGAGATGATGTCGTATGTTGGCTCCAATATGAGGACCGTGTCCCGCATGGCCAAGGGGAACATCGAATTCAATCGCGACTATGTCCGGGCATTCGGACTGTCGGTTTCGGCCATCGCTGCAGCTTTTCCGCACTTGTTTCCTGAGGGAACCGGCAAAGAAGCCGGCACGACAGAGGCCGATGCGGCGATATTCTCCGATCTTGGTGGTTTTGCTGCCGAGGCAACCAAATTGGGAGCAGCTGGGCGTGCCGTGGCCATGTCCGCCGACGCCGCCGAGCTTTCCGACAATTTCTCTGCCATGGCAGGCACCTGCACTTCCTGTCATTCCCAGTACCGCTCGCGCTAAGGATTGAAGTTAGGGGCGGAAAGGCAGGGACCCATGCGCAAATTGGCTGTCGCACTTGTTGCGGCAGGCATTGTTGCCCTGCTGGGGATTGCCGTTCCTGCAATAGCCCCGACACCGGGTATTACGCAGACCGAACTCTCTGAGCATTTGCCCAAGGGTTTCGAGGCTGATTCGGAACGCGGTCGGGTGCTTTATCACCTCGCAGGCTGCGGCAACTGCCATTCAAATGCAGCCGAATCAGGCTTGATCGACAATTCTCCAATCGGGGGGCCGCCACTCCTGTCATTTGCCGGCAACTTCCATCCTCCCAACATAACTCCGGACACCGAAACCGGTATTGGCGGATGGAGCGACGTGGCGTTCGTAAATGCGATGAAGTTTGGGATTGGTCCGCAGGGAAAACGTTACTACCCGGCGTTTCCATACACATCGTTTGCGAAGGCAACAGTTGCCGACCTGTTGGATCTGAAAGCCCACCTGGACACCCTTGAGCCCGAAACTTCCGAAATTCAGGAACACAGCCTTTCCTTTCCATTCAACATTAGGTCCGCAATGTTTTATTGGAACCTGCTTTTTCACGATCCGACGGAATTTACTCCTGATAACTCCCGAAGCATTGAGTGGAACAGGGGCGCCTACCTCGTCAATTCCCTCGGGCATTGCGGCGTGTGTCATTCACCGAGGAACATGTTTTGGGCTGAACGGGTCGAGCAGGCATTTGAAGGCGGCGCTCCGCTGAAGGAGGGGGAACGTGCAGCGCCGAAGTTGGCAGGGAGAGACAGTGTCAAAATTCTCAATGGGTTGGACGAATGGTCCGGCTCAATCGACGAGAACAGTTCAATGTACCTCATTACCCGAAACTATTCCGAACACGCGACTATTGAAGATCTGGACGCAATCGCACTCTACCTTTCGAGCCTCTCACCCGGAGGTTGAATGCCAAAGTCAGTTGGGTTGAGTCTCCGGGCTGAACCGCGTCGCGTCCACCGAAACAACCGACCGAAGGAGTTGGATGAATCCCTCCGCCTGATGGCGAGCTGTTTGTTGACCCTTCTCGGCGGTTGCCATTGCGGCATTGCCGACCGTTCCTGAAGTGTTGAGATCCTTGGAGACCCAGCCGTAGCTTATGGGACCGACCGGACCCACGGGGTCTATGGTTGCAGTTGAACCAAAATCCTTTGCCGAGGAAATGTCCACGAGATCGGGCCGGAAATGAAGCATCAATGACGTTTCGACATCGCCGCCATGAATGCCGAACTGCAGCTCGCGGTTTGAATAGAGTCCCTCGGGATGGCCGAAAGATCCCCACTGGCATTTGACCACGTAGAGGCCGGCCTGAACGCGCAATTCACGGGCGACGATCGAGATCAGGTCGAGATTGCCGCCATGGGAATTGACAATGACCATTTTCCGCACACCCGACCGTGCAACTGAAAGGCCAATCTCCGTCCATGCACGAAGAGCGGTTTCCGCGGAAAGGGTAAGTGTGCCCCTCGACCAGAGATGTTCATTCGATTTGCCCACCGACTGCACGGGAAGAATGCGGACATCAATATCCGGTGGCAGGAGCCCCGCAACTTCGGCCAGCATGCCCATTCCGATTATGGTGTCGGTTCCGACCGGAAGGTGCGGCCCATGCTGTTCGATGGCCGCTGTCGGAAGAACCGCAATAGTTTTCTTTTCATCGATTTCGGAAAACTCCGTTTGGCGAAATTCCATCCATTCATGTCTCACCGCTGTTCCTCCGACCTGCCGGTTCTGAATTCTGTTCTTCCGGCACATTCAATTAAGCAATCGCTTCATTTTTCGCCGAACCTTCGCCAGATGCAATGTGCGACTTTTGGTTGTGGACGTGTCCATGCGGTAGTGTGCGGCGAAGACAGTCTTGGTTGAGAAGCCGCAAAGCGGCCTCAACCCCCGCAACAGGGTCATTTTTCCGGGGGCGCCAACGAATTGTGTCCAAGCCCAGCTCGCTCCACAGGTGGTAAAAGCACCGAACCTGTGAATGTGCCCCAGTCCCGGCCGGATCGACCGCTTGCCCTCATCCGGCATGTGGAATGCCAACCCGGGCAGCATTACGCGGTCGAGCCAGCCCTTGAGCAGAGCGGGCAGGCCGTACCACCAGGTTGGATAGACAAAAATCAGAGTGTCACACCATTCAATGTTTCCGGCATGGTTGGCGACAAAATTGCGGTTGCGTTGTGAATCGAGGTAGAATTCAAGCTCGGTCGACCGCAGGATCGGTTGAAAGGCTTCCGAATAGAGATCCACAATGCGGTATTCAGCGCCGACAGCCGTCAATTCCTTGATCACAACATCAAGCACGGCAGCGGTGAAGCTGGCTGGATTGGGATGGCAATAGACGACCAGCGCCTTCATCAGAGTGCGGCCATTTCCCGCTTCACCCTGGCCAGGAACGCTTCGCGCCTGTTGGGGCCAATCCGATTCATGTCATAGAGCGCCAAATACCGCATTTTGTCGGGCTGACAGTAGAATCGGACGGCTCCGGTCACAATTCGGCGTGGCGGATCAAATACACCCAAGGCGCGCAATCTTGTCCCACCGTAGGTTGTAACAGCAGCAAGCTTGCGGATGTTCTGCAAGTTGGGAGCGACCCTGCCATTCTCAAGCCGAAACGCGACGCCCGGAACGCAAACCCGGTCAAAAAATCCCTTAAGGATAGCGGGGAACCCATAGATCCAAACCGGAAAGACCAAAATCATGGCGTCGGCCCGGCGCAGGCGGTTCACATATTCAATCACGGGTTGAATGTTCCCGGGTTCCTCATGGTAGTTCCGCCGTTCCTCTTCAGTGAGGATGGGTTGGAAATCCTCCGCATGGAGGTTGCAATCATCAACTTCCCAGTCGCGTGCGGCCAGAGTTTCGACAACTGCCTGATGCAGTGCCGCTGAAAAACTGTCGCGCACCGGGTGAGCGAAAAGTACAAATGCTCTCGTCATGGCTTGGGCTGGATGCCCCGATACTCGTACATCCGGCCGAAATCCCAGTCGGGGTCGTCCCAAGCGATCATCTTTCCTGGATTGAGCAGCCCTTTCGGGTCAGCCTCGCGCTTGAATTCGAGCTGACGCCGATCCACAGTTTGACGTCCGCCCTCCTCAAGCGTGTAGCGGTGGGGATTGAAAATCATGCAGCCCATTTCCTCATGGATGCGGACGATTTCATCCAACCTTTCCTCATTGGTGAATTTCACGATCGGCAACCCCGCAAACATCGCCTTGCCGTTTTCCCTTATGACCTCAAGATGTTGAAGAACCTCGCCACCGAATTCCTCCCGGACCCTGGCAACCAATTCAAGGTGCCTTGGAAATCCGTAGCGTACCTGCAGGTAGGTAATTGACGGGTCAATGCGCAGCGCACGGAGAGTCGTGTGGTTCCAGCCATATTCGAATACCGGACCAGGATCCCGCTTCCAGTCGTTGTCATCGGACCGGTAGATGATTTTCGCCTCGGGACGTGCAGCGGCGAAGGTCATGAAACCGTCAAGTGAGTGCGGCGCAACCATTATGCCGACCAGGTTGGTGTCACTTGATACGTAGGGCTTTATCCGCGGAAAATACTCATGGGCGATAGGTGCCTCAAAGGGGTTGGCCAGTTTGATCAGTATGCCGTCCTGGTTGGCCAAATCGATCGCAAATCTCGCGCTGTCCATGAAATCGTCAAAGGCAAGGAACATGCCAACCCAATCATACGCCGGAGCAAGAGGGATTTCGATCTCGGTTATGATGCCGTTGGTGCCGTAGGCGTGGGAAACGCGCGGAAGCTCGTCCCCCCTGAACTCCAGGATGCGGGGTTGCTCTTCCATGGTTACCACCCTGAGGCGGATAATGTTGCCGACATCCCTCAGTTGGCCCCAGGTGCAGGAGCCGACGCCGCCGGAGCCGCCGGCAATGAAGCCCCCGATCGTGGCGGTTGCCCAGGTCGAGGAGAACATGCGGATTTCCTGGCTAGAGTGCTTTCGACAATGCTCGTCAAGCTCCTTGAGCAGGCATCCGGGCTCCACGATCACCCGTCCCGGATGGATTTCCTTGACCGCGGACATGTTGCGCATGTGCATGACGCAACCACCGGCCAGCGGCATCGCTTGCCCATAGTTGCCGGTTCCGGTTCCGCGGGTTGTCAATGGGACATCGTGTTTGTAGCAGGAGGCAAGTATCTGCACGATTTCGGCCTCGGATCTCGGATTGACCACGAAATCCGCCCCAATGTGGTCAAGCCGATCCTTCAGGACCGGCGAATACCAAAAGAAGTCCCGGCTCTTTGCCTTGACGGAAACGGGATTGTCATCAATTTCCATGTGGCGCAGCTCACGTTTTGCCGCTTCAATGCCGGCGTTCATTCTTCCTCCATCAGATCGTCCAATTCACTGTAGCTTGGCAGTTTTCGATTGACTGTTCTTCCGTTCCTGACAACGACCCGGTCCATCTGTGGTCGGGAGAGCAGTTCAGACCAATTTCTGGCACTGCAGATTACGAAATCTGCTGAGTCTCCGGGCAGAAGGTTATTGCCCGTGAATCCGCAGATCTCGCTCGGTATCGTCGTGAATGAGTTAAACCAAGAGTCCGCGCAATGGTCGAGGTGGCAGATGCGGGTTGACTCCCGGAGCACCTCAATCATGTCAAGATCGCCGTAGGCATAGAAGGGGTCGCGCGTATTGTCGGAGGCAAAGCATACTTTGATGCCGCGGCTGCGCATCTCGTGTATGAGAGTTACGCCTCTCCAACGCGGAGTGTGGTCGTTCAGTCGGTTCTGGAGATAGAGGTTGCACATCGGCAACGAAACCACGGAAATGCCGGCCTTGGCTACAAGGTCAAGCGTTTCTGAAACTTGGGAATCGGGCTGGAGTGCGATTGAACAGCAATGTCCGGCGACGGTCTTGCCTTCGAATCCAACCCGCATGATCGCCTTTGCTATGGAACCAAGCGTTGCGACATTCCGGTCCGAGCTCTCATCAACATGAAGGTCAGCATCCATGGCGCGCTCAGCCGCCATTGAAAAGAAAATATCCAAGCGTCGGTCAAGATCGGCCACCGGATAGGTAACACAACCCAGCACTCCGCCGAATTTAGCCGCCGTGTTGGCGATGTCCGTAAATTTGTCGCTGTCATCAACCTCCTCGATTCCGAGGATCGTAACAGCCTGGAGTTCAATTCGTCCGCTCCAATCGGATCGGACCTCGTCGAAAACGGGCCATGAAATCAGGTGTTGCGGTGAAGCCGAATCAAGGTGTGTGCGAATGGCGCGTGTGCCGTGCGAATGAGCACATTTGAGCGAAAATTCCATGCGCCTGCGAACATCTTCCGCTCGCCAGTTCCGAGTGCGGTCGGCCTGAACCGTTGCGAGTGCCGACTCGAATGTTCCGTCTGGGTTGGGTGAGCGCGGCCAGATGTGTCCCTTGTCCAGATGGGTGTGCATGTCGGTGAACGCCGGCAAAAGCATTGAACCGCGCAGGTCGACAACCGGTCCGTCGTGCGGCTCAGATATCAGTCCGGCTTCAACAAAAATCTCAGTTGCATCAACCTCCGGGTTGGCAGGTGAAGTTGAAGTGGGTACGCCTGCATTGACTATTCGGTAACGCTTCGATTCAGGCAGTTGCAGAAAATCTATCATGAGTCTCTTTTTATGGCGCTCTCATGCCACTTGTGGAGCAGCAAATGGCTCAAAAGGGACAGAACGGTAAAGATCATGACACCGGTCCCGGCTATTAGCAGCAGGGCCGCAAACATCCTCGGTATGTTAAGCCTGTATCCCGCCTCAAGAATCGTGAAGGCCAATCCGGAGCCGATTCCTCCGGTTCCGGCAACATATTCGGCGACGACGGCTCCGATCAGGGCGAGGCCGCCGGCAATGCGCAATCCGCCCAGGAAGTAGGGTAGGGCTGTCGGAATCTGAAGGTGCAACAATTGCTGCCACCTTGATGCGCCGTAGATCCTGAACAGGTCGCGAAGGTTGTGGTCGGTGGAGTTCAACCCGAGTGTTGTGTTGGACAGGATCGGAAAGAAGGCCACGATCCAAGCGCATATGAGAAGCCCGGCGATCTTGCTTTCCACATAGATGAAAATCAACGGAGCTATGGCCACGATCGGGGTAACCTGCAGGATGACCGCATATGGAAAAAGTGACATTTGAATGAAGCGCGACTGCGTGAAGAGAATTGCAAGCCCGGCACCGCCAATGACCGCCACGGCCAATGCCAGGCATGTTATCTGCAGGGTGATGAGAAGCGCATCAAGCAGGATTGGCCAATCGGCCAACAGTGTCGAGATCACCCTTCCCGGGCTGGGCAGGATGTAGTGCGGAATTTCATTCCAATGTACGATCCGGTCCCAATACCAGACCGTCAAGAGCAGCACGATCGCCGGAAGGCACCATTTGCTGATGCGCTCAATCCGCCGACGCAGCAACCGCCGGCGCTCCTCGTCATCAACGATATAGATCCCGGTATCCTCCGTGGCGGTTTGGAGTTCCGAGCTTGATTCACTTTGCATCGCGGTGATTCCCTATCGCGTTTCGTGCATTCTTCAGGGGGCCGGGTCAATCATGACCGTCCATCGATTCCTGGAGAGCTTCGGATGTGGTTCGACAATGGGCGACGTAATCGGCAGAGGTTCGGAATCTCTCGTCCCGAGGATACGGGGCGCCGATTTCCAACTCCCTGATCACCCTTCCAGGCCTGGCAGCCATGACGGCGATTCGGTTTGAAAGAAAAACACTCTCGAAGACCGAGTGGGTAACGAAAATGATGGTGCAGCCAAGCTTTTCCCTTAGCTTCAACAGGTCGTTGTTCAGCCTGAATCTGTTGATTTCGTCCAGCGCCGCAAAGGGCTCGTCCATAAGGATGATTCGCGGATTGGTGGCCAAGGCTCGGGCGATGGAGACCCGCATTTTCATTCCACCGGAGAGTTCACGCGGATAGCTTTCGGCAAAATTCTCAAGGCCGACCAATGCCAGTGATTCCCGAATTGTGTCTTGCACTGACGAGAACGACTTGCCGGTCAGCCGGAATGGCAGCCAGACATTTCTTTCAACGGTTGCCCACGGCATCAGGGTAGGTTCCTGAAACACGAAGCCGATCGAATGATCGGTCTGATCGCCATGCCAAGCGATCTGTCCGGTCGTGGGGTCGGAAAGTCCGGCAATGAGACGCAGGGCAGTGGATTTCCCGCATCCCGAAGGGCCGAGAAGGCTCAGGAAATCGCCTTCAGCCACCGTGAGTGACATGTCCCTGAGGGCCTCAATGTTGGCACTAAAGGTTTTTCCAACGTGCCTCAGCGACAATAGCTTTTGTTGCAATTTGGATGATCTCGCTTTGCGCAGCGGTGGCTGCGCGAATTCATCTGGAGGAAGTCTGCTGATGCAGGCGGTGCCGTTCCCGGTCCGCCCGCACCGATACTATTGCTTGCGTTCAAAGGAACCTATTTGAGGTCCATTCCAACGCCTTTGCCCGAAAATTCGGTCGAGAATGCTGATTGCCAGTCAAGCCCATCCGAAATGACGCCTGCCGACACCATTTTGTCATAGAAATCCTTGACCTTGGATTCGGTGATGACGCCGATTCCCATGGTTACGGCATCGCCGGAATCGACAATTCCCACCTCAAGCATCCTGTCCTTGGCGTACGCAATCTTGTCGTCCGACATTTCCGGATTGTCCGCCTTGATCAACTCATCGGCAGCCGATGAATCTCCGTAAAGGTAATTGTACCAGCCCTTTATTGAACCGTCGACGAAACAACTGACGACTTCCGGCCTGTTGGCAATTGTGTCTGCCATGGCCTCTATGGTCGTCGCGTAGGTTGAATAACCGGCATCGGCGATCAGGAACACCTCAGGCTCAAATCCGCCTTCCTTGGCGACGACGTAGGGCTCCGAGGATAGATATCCCTGCATTCCGACATCCTCGTCGGCAAGGAACGGAGCCGGGTTAAAGGTGTAAGGTCTCCTTTGCTCCTCGGTAAAACCATAGTCGGCCATCATCCAGCGATAAAATGAGGTGAAGCCGTTATCGCCGATCAACAGCGTAAGGTCCTTTAGGTCCTCAAACGATGATGCCTTGCCGGGATGGGCTAGGATCACCTGTGGGTGTTTTTGGAATATGGCGGCTACGGAAACAACCGGAATACCCTCTTGGACGGCACTGAATGCCTGGAGCAAATCTCCGCCCATGTGGAACTCAATCTTGCCTGCCAGCATCAGGGCTCGATTGTTGACCTGCGGTCCACCGGAAATGATTGTGACGTCAAGACCGCAAGCTTCGTAGGTGCCGTCGGCAACGGATTGATAAAATCCGCCATGTTCAGCCTGGGCCAGCCAATTCGTTCCGAAGGTGACTTTCTCCATCGCCATCGAACTTGATGCAGCGAACGTCGCGACAAGTGCCGCCATGAGTGACTTTGAATTCATTAATGATTCTCCCACATTGAGACCAATTTTGGTCGTTAGTGCCCGTCCGTTCGACGAACAGCCCCTCCTGTGTGGTGCTTCACCTATATCACAATGGCGTAATGGTCAACAATTTGTGCTGCCATGAATTCCAAACACAGCATGATGAAATTGGGGATGGAGAGTAGGTTGCATGACCGACTTCGTGCAACGGACCAAAATTTGGCCCAACTCATTTTCCAGCGATTGCCCGCACAGAAAGCAGGAGCCGGAAAAATATCGCTGACGAATGGGTCCACCCCAGCAAGCCGGACGGTGTCCAATTTCCCGGTGTAAAGCGACTACTTGCCAGCTGTTTCAACCGCTGCCGCAGTCAACAATCCCGGACTGTGAATCGGCGGCGACTGCGGAGTGGCAAGAAATTTCCTTGGGGAAAAGTGCTGCAGCTAACCGCCGGTCAGGGACTCAACTACCATCGCGTTGACCGCCTTCAGAAAGGTCAGGCGATCAAATCCCTCGGGATCCTTCGCGACGGGGATGTTCTCTTTTTCTGTCAACCATTTGGGAAATGGGGAGATGAATGCATAGTGATGCCCTGCGATGGTTTCGAGTTTGGCGGGCACCCTTAAGCTTGCAACCTCATAAAGTGGCACGGCATGAAATTTCGGTTTGGCGATACGATCCTCCTTGAACGCAATGACTGTCAGTTCCGCAATCGCCAGTGAAGCACCCAAATCAAGCCCCTGATAGATGGGTGCGATCGCTACCGCATTACCGGTGATGATTGGTGCATTGCGGAACGGATCCGTCGTCAAACGCAGATCGATTTCATGCCTAAACGACTGTATCAATCGATTGAGGAACCCCGGATCTTCACAGAATTCGTTATCCACTCGACCGTTTGCCTGACAATGCCTCTCCGCCCTTTTCGATTCAAATCCCGCGCCAGAAGCCAGGAGAATTGTGGCCGCGCCAAGGGAATAGCCGACTCCATGCACCGGCCCCTCGGAGATATGGTCTTTGAATTCAGGGGATTCACGGACAAACTTCAAAGCTCTTGCCAACTCAAGATAGCGATGGTCCAATGCCTGTGCAGTCTTGCGCCCTCCCACCAGATAGTCGGCTTCGTGCTGAGGCGCGATCACAAAAAATCCCGCTTCCGCCAATATCTGAGCGGTCAGATGGTGATTGCGGTATCGCCCTCCATTCCCATGTGAAAACAGAACCACTTTGTGCCGACCTGCCCGAACGGGAGCATCTTTGGCCATTTCGGTGTCGAAAGGCCCCAGCCGTTGCAGTTTCACCGGTGTGTCGCTGGGATACCAGAGGCCAATCTGCATGCCTTGTGCCTCAACCTCGCGGAACCCGGCGGCAAGAGAGGCCGAATGCCACAGGAGAAGGAACCCAACCATCAGGAAAACCGGCACGGCTGCGGATCCGCTTGCCATTGAATTCCGATCAAGTTTCAATTGCATCATTGGACTATTCCTTGCCAGTATCCGGTCATACCGCGATGTATCTGTTTTCCGTTGAGCCCGGAAATCTGTTCCCGGATGATTCAGGAGCGCGTGCGATAGTTCCAGCCAATACGGAGGGGTGGAATTGGTTGCGTCAGGCCAATTGGCGGGATGTCGCGTGGTACGAGTCTTGGCGGAAATTGGTGTAAACCGGAAGGAAATGCTTGCGCCGGGCCGTTGCTGACGGGAGTTTGGTTCCCCGTTGGCGGACCGGGGATTGGTTTCGACACCATTTAACCCGCTTGCCCCGGAAGGATTGTAGTTGGTATCCCTGCGGATACGGCCCTTAGGCAGTCCAAATCCACAGATATGATGCTGGGGCGATTCACGAACGGACGGAATTCAAGATGCATTCAATGATCAATCCCGGCACCATCCACCCGCCATTCGCCAACTATTCACATGGGGTTCTCACCGGGCAAGGTGCACTCTTCGTTTCCGGCCAGCTGGGTGTCCTGGCGGATGGAACGGTTCCCGATGACGCATTTGGGCAGGCGATGGCCTGCTTTGGAAACGTTGAGCAAATCCTGTTCGGTGCGGGGTTGCAAAAGCGCCATGTTGTTCGGATCAATGCGTTTGTTACCGACCGGGAATACCTGCGCCCCTATATGGAGGCCCGCGACTGCTGGATCAGTGAATTGGAACTCCTCCCAGCCTCAACACTGGTCATCGTCCAAGGATTTGCTCGCCCCGAATTCAAGGTGGAGGTGGAGATAACCGCCAGCGCATAGTTCAAGCCGCGTCGCTCAGGCGTGGGTCCAAACCGCAAATTCGCTGCCGGACGGTTCGGTGAAGTGAAATCGCCGACCGCCTGGAAACTCAAAGATCTCCTTCACGATACAACCGCCGGCACCAATGATCGAGGCCCGGGTTTTCTCAAGTGTATCGCTGTAGAAGACAATCAATGCCGCACCTGTCTCCGACCGGCTCGAAAGATCTGATGGGAAAAAGCCTCCGTCAATGCCGGCATCAGAAAATGCTGTGTAATTCGGTCCGTAGTCGGTGAACTTCCAGCCGAATACCTCTGCAAAGAACTTTTTTGTCAATTCAAGGTCGGTGCTGGGGAATTCCACATAGTCGATCTTCAGGTGTGCGCCCATCGCCTTAATTCCCCCGGTGAAGCATCTTTCCCGAATGAAGTCTATTGCGAATCATGTCAATTTCCAAATCTGGAATTCGGTGTGCGCAGACCGGACATGGGTTGAAGCCACCCGTTGAATCAATGTCGCAATTTTTCATCCTGGGCTGCGTTCAGAACACTGGCAACAGATGTTCCAGACCGAAAATCGGCAATTGCAACTCGACTCTTGGTCAGCAGTCGGGGAAAATAGAGCCCTCAGAGCCGAATCGTTCCTAAACCCTGGCCGCAGGCAATGCCTCGGGCTGGTGATATTTGGAGTTGCAGATTCCGGCATTGGTAAGGAGGCAAAAAAGTTAACGGAAAGCAATACAGAAGCGAAATCTTCAAATTGCAGCTTGAATTGGTGAAGCTGCAGGGATGGGTAAAGGCAACGGGCCAGAAGTTCGTTGTCGTGTTTGAAGGCAGGGATGCGGCCGGGAAGGGTGGCGCAATTAAGGCCATTCTTCAGTACCTGAATCCGAGAATAGTCCGGACCGCGGCTTTGCCGGCGCCCACTGAACGAGAACGGACGCAATGGTATTTCCAGCGATATGTGGCCCATTTGCCGGCGGCTGGCGAAATCGTTCTGTTCGACCGCAGTTGGTACAACCGGGCGGGTGTGGAACGGGTGATGGAATTCTGCACGGAGGACGAATACCGCGAATTCCTTCGTTCTTGCCCCGAATTTGAGCGCATGTTGGTCAGATCCGGCATAACGGTCATAAAATACTGGTTTTCGGTTTCCGATGCGGAACAGGAGAAACGGTTCCGCAGCAGGTTGAAAGAGCCTCACAAACGATGGAAGCTTTCAGCAATGGATCTCGAATCAAGGAACCGCTGGGTCGAGTATTCGCGGGCCAAGGACGAAATGTTCGCGCACACCGACATCGAACAGGCACCGTGGCACGTTGTGAACGCAGACAACAAGCGAAAGGCGAGGTTGAACTGCATTCGACACCTGCTCGGTCGGATTCCATATGGCGACCTGACGCCGGATGCCATTGAACTGCCGCCGCGAGTAGGGTCCGAGCACTATCAGCGACCGCCGATGTCGCATCAGAAGTTCGTTGAGGACTGGTATTCGCCCAAAGCGGACTGAGCTCTGCAGATTGGTTGGCGATGGTCTTCAATCCAAGACTTCGGGATTGACCACCATCGCAGGATTGAGCTTGCCATCAATGCCATCAATTGCGTTTCTGATGGCCAGGATACCCATTGCCTTCAAGGAATTGTCGGTGAGCGCTGCCGAATGAGGGCTGAGCACAATTCTCGGTTCGTCCAACAGCGGTGAATCGGCCGCCAAAGGTTCTGTCTCAAAGGTGTCGAGACCGGCACCAAACAGCCGGCCTTCCTTCACCCGACTGACAAGCGCGGATTCATCCACTAAACCGCCGCGGCTGACATTGATGACGATGGCACTTTCCGGAAGCAGATCCAATTCCGCTGGCCCAAGCAGACCTTTCGTTTCCGGCGTAAGAGGCAGATGCAGGCTGACAATGTCAGAGCTCGTGATTCCATCCTCAAGCCGTTCTGCAACGGTGTGGCTGCAAGGCTGTGGAATTGCCACATATGGGTCATGCACCACCACATTCATTCCGAAGGCCTCGGCGAGCGCGGCGACCTTTTGGCCGATCCTTCCGTAGCCTACGACAAGCAATGTCTTGCCGCAAAGTTCCCGGCCGACAAGGCGGGAACGTATGGCAAAATTCCCTCCCCGGACAGCAGAGTCGGCCTCGGCTCCGGCTCTTGCCGCCGACAGCATCAGGTGGATTGCGTGTTCCGCAACCGAGGTCGAATTGGCATTGGCGGTAACTGCAACGGCGATCTTCCGTTCCGTGCAGTATTCAACCGGAACATTGTCATAGCCCACACCGTGGCGCGAAATTACCCGCAGATTCGGTGCAGCATCGAGAATGTCCTCGGTCAGCGGTCCCACTCGAACCGTTAATGCGTGTGCATCGGCAATCGCAGCTGCAAGCCTGATGGGTGGTTCGTGATCAACGACATTCCATTCGATGTCAGGCCTGCATTCGAGAACCGAATACGCATCCGGCTGCAGCGGCTCGATTACGACAAGTTTCCTCAATGTCCGTAACGCACCCAATGAAGGGGAAGCTCGACCGATAGTCGTTTACCCATCATGTGAAATCTGTCCAACGGGCGCGCATGGTCGAATCTTTGATTGCTTCAACCAGCCGTTGAATCCGCAAACCTGCAGCGAAATTGAACGGTTCGGACCGCTCTTCTGCGATGGCTTCGATAAAATCCCTGATCTCAATCGCCTTGAGGTCGTTGTATCCCAGTTGATGACCAGGCGCGACACAGAATTCACCGTAAGGCGCATGCTCCGGACCGGCCAAAAGTGTTCGAAATCCTTCAGTGCGCCCGTCTGTGCCCGTTTCATGCAGGCGCAGTTCGTTCAGGCGGTTCTGATCAAACGTAATGGCACCATCGCTTCCGTAAATCTCGAACGCATGCTGCATTTTCTGTCCGGATGCCATCCAGTTCGCCTCAATGCTCCCGGATGCGCCATTTTCAAATCGCAGGAATGCGCGTCCCACATCGTCAACGTTCACCCGAACTTCGCTGCCTTCTGAGGTGCGGCGTTCTTGGATTGCGGTGTGCATGTCGCCGCAAACCCCGATGATCGGTCCGATTAGATATTCTGCAGTGGCAATTATGTGGCTCCCGAGATCGGCTGTGGCACCGCCGCCGCGGCTGTCGTGACGCCAACTCCAGGGAGCGGCCCTGTCGGCCATGTAATCTTCGGCGTGAATTCCCCTGAATGAACGAATCTCCCCAATTCTTCCTTCCGAGATCAGTTTCTTTGCCAAACGGAACATCGGGTTTGCAAGGTAGTTGAATCCCACTTGGGTCTTTACACCCGCGAGTTCAGCAGCCTTGGTCATTTCCGTTGCCTCGGTGACATCCACCGCAAGTGGTTTTTCGCAATAGATGTGCTTTCCGGCAGCCAATCCGGCAATTGCCATTGGCCGGTGCAGGGCATTGGGTGCGGTGATGTCCAAGACATCAATTCCAGGATCGGCGGCCAGTTCCTCCCAGGAATCCGCATGACGCCGGAAACCGTAGCGGGACATTGCAGCCCGTGCCAATTCCGGGGTTGCATCGGCAATGCACTCAAGTTCGATCCTGACAGGAAGGTCGAATACCCTTGCGGCGGTGGCAAAGCCGAAGATGTGGGTCTTCCCCATGAAGCCTGAACCGATGAGGCCGATTCGCAACTGTGGCTTGTTCATGCCGAGATACCAAATGGTGTCATGGCCCCGCGCTCGCCGAAACTGATCGCCACCGCCGTTGCTGATCGGTAGGGGATTGACCCATCCCCCGGGATCTGAACTTCGGGTGGATGGACTCTTTGAACTTCCTGCATCTCAGTTCATCAGTCGACTTCGTCAACGGCTACCACCCGCTTTTCGGATAGGGAGAGGTATGCCGCCTCGGCAAGGACGAGTGCGCGCCTTCCATCCTCAAATCCGACCTCCGGTTGCGTTCCGTTCATAACGCAGTCGGCGAATGCACCAATTTCCGCCCAATAGGCTTCCCTGTATCTTTCCACGAAGAAATTCTGATATGGCTCCTGCGCCGCCGTTTGGCTGGCGGAGTGTCTGCGCAAGGCATGCGGGGTTTGGTTTTCGCTTTGCAACATGCCATCCGACCCAAGGATTTCAACTCTTTGGTCATAGCCATAAACGGCGACCCTGGAGTTGTTGATGATGCATTGCCTTCCGGTTGCGGTTCGCATGGTGATCATTGCAGTGTCGTAATCTCCAATCCTGTTCATCAGTTCAGGATCAATGAGCCGATTGGCCAGTGCTACAACCTCAACCGGTTCTTCGCCGAGAATGAACCGTGCCATGTCAAAGTCATGGATTGTCATATCTCGAAAAATGCCACCCGAAACCGCACAATATTCAGAAGGCGGCATCGCCGGATCCCTTGAAATTATGATCAATTGCCGCAATTCACCGACTTCTCCGGCGAGAAGTGCATTGCGGCAGGCCCGGTGGCCCGGGTCGAACCTGCGATTGAATCCGATTTGAACCGGAACCGTAGAATCAGCGATCCTGTCCCGACAAAGATTAACTCTTGCGAGATCAAGATCGATTGGTTTTTCGCACAGGACGGGCTTGCATGCTGCGACTGCGCTTTCAATGTAGTCGGCGTGGGTTTCCGTCGCAGTGGCGATCAGAACAGCATCGATTTCCGGATTTGCAAAAATCTCGTCCGCGTGTCCGCAGGCGATTGCACCATGTGTGTCCGCCGCATTTTTCGAAGCAGAGTCGTCAATGTCGTAGACAGCGGCCAATTTCGTTTTTGGATGCATGTTTATGTTGGCTGCATGCATAATTCCGATGCGTCCGCATCCCAACAAGCCGATGCGCAGAACGTCGCCCATTTCTCAATCTCGCAGTTTTTCCTCCAACGGGGAAGTGGCTAATTCAAGTATCCCGATTTGTAAATCGGCCCGGCGGGGCAACCGGCCGATTAACAAAAAATGGACGCGCACATCGGAAACAGAAGCGCAGCCTTGCACATTGGGCCTGCGCAAGAATAGAAATTGGCGACCGCGGCACTGTGCCGAAGAACGGAAGGCACAAATTGATGCAGAGACTGAACTGGGGATTGATTGGGGGAGGCGAGGGCAGTCAGATCGGATTCGTGCACCGAGCCGGTGCGGAAATCGACAGATTGTTTGAACTTCGTGCAGGAGCGTTCGATGTCAACCCTGCCAAAAGCGTGGAGTTCGGCAACTCACTTGGTCTCGACCCCACAAGAGTGCAGGGCACATGGCGCGACCTTCTCCTTTCCGAGAAAGACAGGCCGGATCGCTTGGATCTTGTTACCGTGGCCACGCCGAATGCGACACACTTTGAAATCAGCAAGGCATTTCTTGAAGCTGGGTTCAACGTCTTCTGCGAGAAACCACTGACAACGACACTCGATGAAGCGCGGCGGTTGGAGGTCCTTGCCAATGAGCGCGGCCTGATATGCGCGGTGAATTTTGGCTATTCCGGATATCCGATGGTTCGGCACATGCGTTCGCTGGTGAGCCAGGGCGTGTTGGGCGCAATAAGGTTGGTCAAAGCGGAATTCGCAGCAGGATTTCTTGCTGATTCATCTTTCGACGACAATCCCCGGGTTCGTTGGCGCTTTGATCCGGAACAGGCCGGCAACTCGTTGGTTATGGCCGACATGGGATGCCACGCAATGCACCTCGTCACATTCGTAACTGGCCAGAAGGTTCGCAGCCTGTCCGCTGACCTGGCGACAGGGGTGGAGGGCAGGGGACTTGAGGATGATGCTCTCGTTGCATTTCGCACCACCGAAGGAGCAATCGGACGCCTGTGGGTCAGCGGACTTGCAACCGGCCGCACGCACGGGCTGACTCTTCAAATCTTCGGCGAGCAGGGAGGACTGTCCTGGGAGCAGGAGCAACCGGAACAACTCAATTTCACACCCATGGGCAAGGCATCAAGAATACTGGAGCGGGGCATGGATGGCATTTCCAAAGAGGCCGCTGCCGCAAACCGCATTACGGTTGGGCATCCTGAGGGGATGGTTCTGGCATTTGCCAACCTCTACCGGGACATTGCAAGTGAAATCCGTGCAAGATGCACCCGCAGCAGAAGCGCCGATCCGGTTCTGTTCCCCGACGTAAGCGACGGGCGCCACATGGTTGAGGTTGTTTGCGCAGCCGTCGAATCGAGCAGAAATGCGGGTGCTTGGCAGTCGCTGGAATAAGTTGATTTGGCAGGGGTGGATTGCAGTGTTGCCCAACGGGCAAATTTCCGAGACATGATTCGAGTGTGCAGCGGAAGATGTGCCGAACACAGTAAAGCTCGTCTTGAAACAGGTCTGGCAAAGACAATTGCCGCTCTTGAGACGGGTCGCGACCTGAACGGATTTTAATCAGGAGACTTACGACGTTATCCCTGTGGGATCAGTCTATTTTGAACGGTCACCCCAGATTAACCTGTCACTTACATGGCAACATCCATCCAGAAACGAGCTACTACATGCCTTCCGTGCGCAGCGCACGATCAATGAGTTGTCAGGAAGAGCAGTGCCAACGAACCGATGAACTTCCGGTAGACGACCTTGGGAGCCCAATAATGGCTGAACCAAGGTTCCTGGTTTACATCTGCGGAAGCGACCGAGGTTGTGGAGGTTTGGCCCGATCCGTGAACGAAGTCCAGCCTCCCCATGGTGATCATGATCTCGCCGCAACCGTCTGCGAATTCGGGTCAGACCAATGCATTCGTGTATGCAGATGCGAAGAGGTTCCGTCGAATTGCCCGGGCGGGTAAGGGGTCAATGCGGGTTTTGCGCTGCGTTGCGCCAAACGTCGGTGATGTCCGCTGCGAGCCGCTTTCGTCGCTCTCATTGTCCGGTGCCCCTCGCCCTCAGCGGACCCTACGAACCCGCGCCGAGAGTTGGCCATGAACGATCAATTATTTGGAAAAATTAGGAAATGAACTCTAATTTATTGAAAGATTGCAATCAGGTATTGCCGGTATGGCAAAATCGCCTCCAATGAGCAGCAGGACATGCCGGGGAATGAGATGAAATCGCGCACAAAAGTTGTGGTAATCGGAGGCGGCATAGCCGGCTGCTCGACACTCTATCATCTAACGCAGGAAGGGTGGAGCGATGTTGTTCTGGTTGAGCGGAACGAGCTTACCAGCGGAACGACCTGGCACTCGGCTGCGCAGGTGACGAATTTCGGGATGAATCAAACGATGGTGGGGTTGAAAACCCACTCGATCAATCTCTACAGGGAGCTGGCTGAGGATCCTGAGTATCCGATCAACTACCATCACGGCGATGGCGGCATCCGGCTGGCCAACACCGAAGAACAGATGCAGGGTTATCGTCACTTTGCATCCATGGCGCGCGGAATGGATGTGCATTTCGAGGTGATTGATGCCAGGGAATGTGCGCGGCGCCATCCACTAATCTCGACCGAAAACCTGATCGGTGGACTTTGGGATCCACTGGACGGTGACATTGATCCGGCCCAACTCTGCCAGGCACTTGCCCGGCGCGCACGTAAGGCGGGGGCCGAAATTTATCGCAATACGCCGGTCGTGGCGCTGACACAGCACAGAGATCACACTTGGACAGTTCACACGGAACAAGGGGATATCGACTGTGACATTGTTGTGAACGCCTGCGGATATCGGGTGAATGAGTTAGGCACGATGATGGGGGTGCACCACCCAGTCGCCTCAATGGAGCACCAGTATTTCGTAACCGAGGAAATCGCTGCGATTCGAGAGGCCGGCCATCGCATGCCACTGTTGCGCTGCCCGATCTCGGACTATTACTGCCGCCAGGAAAAGAACGGGCTGCTGGTCGGCTTCTATGAACAGGATTGCAGGATCTGGGGCATGGACGGGATTGATCCGAATTTCGTCAATTCGCTTTGCCCCGATGATCTGGACCGCGTGTCCGATGTGGTTGAAGGTGCCTTTGCCCGCATGCCCGCACTCATGGAAGTGGGCATTCACACCATCGTCAATGGCCCCATCACGTACACTATTGACGGTGCGCCGCTGGTCGGACCGATCCCCGGCAAGCGAAACGCTTTCTGCATCATTGGCCTGCGCGCGGGCCTCGGCGAAGGTGGCGGCCATGGCTGGCTTCTGGCGCAGCAGATCGTTCATGGCGAAGCCTGCTATGACATGTGGTGCCTTGATCCCCGTCGCTTCACCGGTCACGCCAATGTCGAACTGACCGCAATTAAGGCAATAGAGGATTACCGGAACGAATTCCGGTTTCATTTCCCGCACGAGCATCGTTCGGCCGGACGTCCTGCCAAGACCACCCCCCTGACGCCGGTTCTGGCAGCCGAAGGGGCTGAGTTCACCACCGTCAATGGATGGGAACGGGTTGACTACATCAGGCCCGCCCCGGATTTTCATGCGTCGCTTAGCTTCAACTTCGACGAGGCTTTCGATGTGGTCGCTTCCGAAGTGACGAACGTGCAGGAGAATGTGGGGCTTTGCGAGGTCAGTGGCTTCAACCGGTTCGAGATAACTGGTTCCGATCGCCACGCGTTTCTTGACCGGATGTTCTGCGGCAACGTCGTCAAGCGGGATGGTCGGGTGGGGCTTGGATATCTTCTGAACCAACACGGCATGATCAAAGGGGAGGCGACGGTTGCCAATCTGCCTGCATCTGATCGCGGGCCTGAACGTGTGTGGTATGGCTCCGCTGCGGCAAGTGAGTTCCACGATATGGATTGGCTGACCCAGCACGTCAGTGAATGCGAGGACGTGCGAATCCGCAGCCTGACCAATGACCAGACAATCCTGGTGCTGGCCGGACCGAAAGCGCGCGACGTGCTTTCGTTCTGTTCACGCGGCAACTGGTCACGAAAGGCCTTCCCCTGGCTCAGCGTCCGCGAGTGCTTCATCGGCTTCGCCTCGGCAACCGTCATGGGCGTGAGTTTTTCGGGTGAACTGGCCTACGAAATCCATGTTCCGAATGCGTCGCTCCATGCAGCCTATCTGGCACTCCGGGAAGCAGGCGAACCGCATGGGTTGAAACTATTTGGCTCGCGCGCTGTGGAGTCGATGCGGATGGAAAAGGGATTCCTGCATTGGAAGGCCGAACTGATCACTGAATTCGACCCGTTCGAGACTTCGCTGGACCGGTTTGTGAAGTTGGAGAAGGGCGATTTCGTCGGAAAAGAGGCCCTCCTCAAACGGCGGGAAAACAGCCCTAGCAGGAAGCTTGTGACCTTGCAGATCGACACAACCCACGCGCCCGCACACGGCGGTGCCTCGCTGATGCGGGGCGGCAGAGTCGTAGGTACCGTTACCTCGGGCGACTGGGGGCACCGGGTTGGAATGAACCTCGCCTATGCATTCGTTGACCCCGACCTGGCCGAGATTGGCGGCACCATGCAGCTGGATCTGTGTGGTGTGCTGGTTGGGGCCGAAGTCATTGCTCCATCGCCGTATGATCACGGTCATGCGCGAATTCGAAGTTGAACCTGTCGTGAACGAAGGGCACGCAACAGCCCTTGTCGAAAATGGCCTGGCACCGTCATTGTTGCACAAATCGGTTTTTGAACACAGTTCCGCTTTGCCGGGACAAATTTTGCCCATGGACCCCATGATGGGGATGCCAAGAGCGCTGGCGGCGTTCGGCACTGCGACGGAGGCTTGAGAATCCGGCACCAATCGGTTGTTGCGTAGGTCAGAACGGTCCAGAATTTAAGTGGTTTGAGGACTGATCAGTGATTGTCCTTCTGGGATCTGCTCGGAATGTTCTACGCCCACATCGCGCAACATGCTGTCAGAGTTTTCTCCCAACTCTTTCATTTTGCGGATGATTCGCCGGCGTGCCAGAAGGTGCGCCGCTTCAGTCCACGCGTTTGCGGGTTTTCTCCGCATGAACCTGGCTTGATCGTAAAGCGGACCCAATCCCGCAGTGTCTGAACAGCAATCCGGTTGAGGCGACTGCCCGGGATCGCAAGGGTTTGTTCTGCCTTGGCGCGGAACGCGACCGACCGTTTGGCATCTGGTGATCCCAGTCTTTGGTTGGTTCTGCAAAACCCTTGCTGGCGGATTCAAACAATGCCGTAGATCATTGACGAACCGCAACTGATCATGGCCAGAGGACTTCACTGGCGATTCTTGCTCCCTCACAGAGTGCCCCAAGCTTTGCCCAAACAATGCGAGGTTCGACTTCAGTCTTGTAGGTTGCCTGAGAGGAAAAGCCACAATCCACTCCTGCAATGACATTTTCCCTGCCGACACGTTCGGCGAAGCGGACAATCCGCTCCGCCACATAGTCGGGATGCTCGACGACGCTGGTTGAGTGAGTAACCACTCCAGGGATTATGATCTTGCCTTCCGGCAATTTCACGTTCTCCCAAAGGTGATACTCATGCTCGTGGCGGGGATTGCCTGCCTCAAATGAATACGCACCTGCATTCACAGCCAAGACCTGATTGATCATTCGGGGCAGGTCAGGTTCATGAATTCGCGGTCCCTGGTTAATTCCATAGCAGGTATGGAATCGAATTTTTTCTTCCGGGATGCCCTTGAGACTGTGATTAATTGCTTCAACATACAATGAGACCTTTGCAATGCGCTCCGGTTCTTCAAGAGACCTGTCCATGTAGATATTTGGCATGAAGGGGTCATCCACCTGAAGTAGCAACCCTGCATCGATGATCGCCCTGTATTCCTCAGAAAGCGCGTCTGCCACCGCAAACAGATAGCTCTCTTCGGTCTCGTAGTGTTCGTTGAAACCAACGCCGGTTACGGCGGCACAAGGCATGAATGCCTCGGTGCAGCCGAACTTGCCGATGGCAGATTTCAGGTTTTCGAGATCAACCCGCAGTGCCTCGTGTCCGACATAGGATATTTCCCCGACACAGCACATTGCGACAGAGGGAACGATGGCTGCGCCAAGATGAGCGCGGTTGAAGTACTCCAAATAGAACTCAGGAAAGGCCTCGCGCTCTTCCTCGTAGAAGTCGAGACCCGCGTTTGGCCGCGGATCAAAGCCAACCAACCTTTCATTGATGTAGACCGCATGGCCCGGCTTCGACATTTCACCATCGGCCACAATGTCGATGCCCACTTCAACCTGCTTGGCAACCATCTCTTCCACCGCTCGGTTCAACATATGCGCGAACAGTTGCTCGTCCACACCGCTTCCATCAAACCGTTGCTTCAGCATGTCCAACAGATCATGTGGCCTCGGAAGGCTACCAACATGGGTGGTTAGAATTCGCTCAATGCTGTGTCTCACGTGAACGCCTTTCCTTAGGCCTGACCGATTGCAACCTCATCACCGGCAGGTTGTCGTTCTTCCGCCACTGCGCCGGACCGATCCAATGGCCGTTGACAGTCTTCAAGCTGATCCCACCTTAGCTCAAACGCAATTCATCTGCCATTCACTGTGAGCCCAGGAACGGATTGTCACAGGTTTCTGGTTTGGCTGGCGAGACCCATAGCCGTCCTGGATATGGCGCGCGTCCCGCTGGCCGCAGGAAGAACGGAGCGGATTGCGAATTGGGTTGATTCGAGCGGATCAAACAGGGAATTTTGCTAGATCTGGTTTGCTTTTACTACGAAGACAGCCACTCACTGGGCAATGGCGTCTCCAGTTACCGAAGAACTTGCGCCAATGTCCCTAGCATAAACTATGTGCTGCATGTGCTATGGCGGGCTCAGCATTTGGGCCAGCAGTTGCCGGAGTTTGGCGCAGGCGAATGTCTCTTCAGTGATATGTGAATCTTGCGAATCACGATCTTGATTGCATGACGCTTGACCACCAACAATGATCGTCATTTCCGGGTTGAATTTTGGATAGGGGCAAACTCAATCTGCAACCGCCCCGCCCGGCAAGCCAAACGGCGGACCCCATGGGCCCTTGAGATCGATACCGCGTCCTCAGCCAATCCATTTGACATCATTGCCTTTCCGGATTCATTTCTGCCAGCACTCCGACCCGTCTGGTTGCCGCATCCGCTGTCTCAACTTACTGGAGATAGCGGCATGCAACGCAAAACTACTGAGGGAAATTGGCTGGGGTGGTAGGATTCGAACCTACGATACACGGTACCAAAAACCGCTGCCTTACCACTTGGCTACACCCCAAAATCGAGTGCCGGAACTTAAGGTCGGCGACAGCATGGTGCAACCCCCGATCTGCCGTCCGGAATTGCTGTTTCACTTATGCTCCTTCTGGAAATCGGCGCATAGTTTCCGGACCATCAGGATCCTGACCAAACAAACGCAGTTGGGCGGAACTTCAACTTTGTCGTTAAATGGTGAGTTTTCCTTGTGGATGCACATCCATCAATTGTCGCTCCGGTGGATCGAAATCAGGGCAAGCAATGAGGTAACGATGTCGGTTGACGCACTCTGGCGGCTACGGGCCGCGCAAAGCAGCACGGCAATTGTCCAAGCCCAATTCGTTCAGCAATGCCACAACGCGCTCCACCTTAGACTGGCTGCGGATGGCGTGCGCCAAATAATCCCCTGCGCTTCGCTCCGTCAGGTTCGTTTTCAAGGTCGACCTTCACTTCGCGCCGATGCAGGCTCGGTTACCGGCACCGCAAATCGACAACTGTCTTTTGGCCCTTTCCAACTTTCATCGATCGATCGGATTCGGCGCAGAAACACAGATCAAAGGCGCAACAAACCCCGGCAAGTTGTCCCTATTGCAAAAAATGGTAACAGGGGCATTGCCGGACGCACCTCACAAGCGGATGATCATCCGTTATTGTAGTTAATCTGTTTGTCTGAATCGCACCCGCATATTGAGCAGATTGATTTGACGATGCCGGAATCATTCACCAAGTCATTTACACAGCAGGAAGCGTTGCCGCCTGAGGCAATTCAGGCAGCCAACAGGATCCTCGGCGGCGCCCGTCTTCACCGTTACGGAGGTTCGACGGAAGATCCGGGCGCAGCAATGGAACTCGAACGAGCATTTGCCAAGTGGCAGGGGGCCCGGTTCTGCCTTGCCTGCGCGTCAGGTGGACAGGCGATACAGATATCGTTGCTCGCGAACTTGGTTGAGCGCGGCGACCCGGTGCTGACCAATGGATTCACCTTGGCGCCGGTACCCGGTGCCATTCGTGCGGTTGGAGCCTGTCCGGTCTTGGTGGAAATCACCGACGACCTGGTCATCGACTGCAAACACCTCCTTGCCAAAGCCAAATCGTCGGGCGCCAAAGTTCTTCTGCTTTCGCATATGAGGGGCCATCTGGCGGATATGACACGGGTGGTTGAGCTTTGCTCCGATCTTGGAATTCTGCTGATTGAGGATTGCGCACACACAATGGGGGCGACTTTTCGCGGCATAAAGAGCGGTAATTTCGGCAGCGCAGCGTGTTTTTCGACACAAACCTACAAGCACATCAATTCTGGAGAAGGAGGATTGTTCACGACCAATAATCCTGATGCAATGGCGCGGGCGGTGATCCTGTCGGGTTCATACATGAACTACGACATGCACGGCACATTGCCAGACGCTGCCCACTTTGAAAGTTCAAAATACGACTGTCCAAACCTGTCGTCCCGAATGGACAATCTGCGTGCGGCAATTTTGCTTCCTCAACTTCTTGGATTGGATGATGCAGTTGCCGCTTGGAACCAACGCTATCAAATAGTTGCGAGTGCACTTTCCAAACTGGGTCCGACGGTGGCAATTCCGGATTCGCTGCCGGGTGCAGATCGCGTCGGTAGTTCGGTTCAGTTTCGCATTCCTGACTTCTCCAGCCACGATTGTGCTTCTCTGCAGGACAGGTTGAGGGAGCGGGGCATAAAGTTGGCGTGGTTTGGCAAAGGTGAACCGACCGGATTCACATCATCGCACCGGCACTGGCGATATCTTGACAGCCAATTGCTTCCAAATACCGACCGGATTCTGAGTACTCTGTTTGACCTGCGCCTGCCTCTCAGTTTCAGCAAAGATGATTGCACGTTGCTGGGCCGTATCCTGGTCGACGAAATATCCAGAATTGCGCAAATTGGAAATTGAGCTGCCCCAAGCTCCCGAAATCAATGCCGACCAGGCTTTTGGACATCCTTCCATGGACTCCTCATCCAGATTGCGTAGGGCGGTTGGCAGTCATTTTGCCTGTGGGATGCCGGAAGCACTCCGGCACCTGCCTTCCTCATTCCCCTCCTGCGTGCCTCGCCGCCATGCCGAGTATGCTGAAGTCCGCGAACTTGCCCCCTGGCTCTTAGCCCTCCGGAAGGGCTCGGTTCCATCCGCTTGAACGTGTTCAACACTGTATCCTGTCGTTTCCGCTGTCCACATGGGGTCGCAATGAAGAGATGTGCTTTCTGTCAAGCGGTGTGCAAATGTTGCCGACAGCATGGGACACGGGAAATCCGCACGCATGGTTGTGTATCCAGCTGAGGCTGGTCTGTACAGTGGGCATCCGGGTCGAGGGCCGACCAATTTCAAATGCCATCGGACGTTCAACGTTGGGAATTCAACCGGCCGAAGGAAGACACTGGTTATGACCGAACCGTTCGAAAGTCGCGGATCAACGCAGCGTTTTGAGCGTGCGTACGATTGCATCGGCGGCTTCGTCCGCAGGCAGTTTCGTCGTATCAATGTGCAGTTCCGGACATTCCGGTCGCTCGTAGGACGAATCGATCCCCGTGAAATTCAAGAGTTTGCCGCTGCGGGCCTTTGCATACAGTCCTTTTGGATCGCGCTCTTCACAGACGCTGAGGGGAGCATCAATGAAAATTTCCAGAAATTCTCCGTCCTCCAAGAGCGAACGAGCAAATTGGCGTTCGGACCGAAAGGGGGAAATGAAGGATACGATAACGATTAGACCTGCATCGATCATCAGCTTCGCCACCTCCGCAACCCTGCGAATGTTCTCCACCCGGTCCGGGTCGGTGAATCCCAGGTCCCGATTCAGCCCGTGCCGCAGGTTGTCGCCGTCAAGCAGATAGGTATGCATTCCCAATGCGTGGAGCTTCTGTTCCAGCAGATCGGCAATCGTCGATTTTCCGGCTCCGGACAACCCGGTAAGCCAAATCACGCAGGGCTTCTGACCGATGGCGGCGGCGCGAAGTGATTTGTCGACCTTCATCTCTTGCCAGATGACGTTGCCGCCTCGGCGAAGCGCAAAGCCGATTAATCCGGCACCGACAGTTGCGTTTGTGAATCGATCAATGAGCACAAATGATCCCGTTTGCCGGTTCTCGATGTAGGGATCGAACGGCACTCGACGATCAAGGGAAATCTTGCAGTAACCGATTTCGTTCATTTCCAGGGTCTTGGCTGCCAATTGATTCAGCGAGTTCACGTCAATCCGGTGGGTCAGGTCACTGATTCGGGCGATGGCGCAAGCACTGGCGAATCTTGCCAGATATTGCCGTTCCGGAAGCATTGGCTGCGTGTCCAACCAGATCAAATGGGCGGCAAAATGGTCTGTAGTGTTCGGCGGACTCCCGGCGGCGGCAATCATGTCACCGCGGCTGACATCGATTTCATCACCAAGCACGAGCGTAACCGACTGTCCCGCGACCGCATTTTCCAAATCACTGGAGGGCCCGACAATGCGCCTCACGCATGACGTATGGCCAGACGGGCAGACAACGACCGGCATCCCGCGCTTGATGGAACCCGATGCCACAGTGCCGCTGAAGCCACGAAAATCAGGGTTCGGACGGTTGATCCACTGTACAGGCAGGCGAAAACCGCATGCCGCATTGTCCCTGTGGGATTCAGTGGTTTCAAGCAATTCCAAGACAGTGGGACCGTCGTACCATGGAATTCCGCCGCAAACCGAACAGACGTTTTCGCCTGTCAACGCAGAAATCGGCACGGCGGCAACATCCTGAAATTTCAATTCGCTTGCGAAACTTTTGTAATCGTCAGAGATGGTTTGGAACATCGCGGCATTGTGGCCAACAAGATCCATCTTGTTGACTGCCAGAATGACATGGCGAATACCCATCAGTGAGGCAATATGGCTGTGTCGGCGTGTCTGTGTCAGGATTCCCTTGCGCACATCCACAAGAATGAGTGCAAGATCGGCGGCGGTGGCGCCCACAACCATGTTGCGCGTGTATTGCTCGTGACCGGGCGTATCGATTGCGATGAATCTGCGTCGGTTGGTTTCGAAGTGACGCCACGCCACATCAATGGTAATTCCCTGTTCGCGCTCCGCCTGCAAACCGTCCACCAGCAAGGCCAGATCTACATCGTCCCCCTGGGTGCCATGGACCCTGCTTGCTGTTCCGGCTTCCTCGAATTGATCTTCAGGAACCGTCCCGGAATCACAAAGCAGCCGGCCAAGGAGGGTCGACTTGCCGTCATCCACGGATCCGCAGATGATGAACCGCAGTAGTTCCTTTTTGGTCTGCGGGGAGGAAAGTTCCTTCGTGCCGTTTGATTTGACCGACACGTGATCGGCGGCCGGCATCAGAAATATCCCTCTTGCTTCTTTTTTTCCATGGATCCCGCCTGATCCTTGTCAATGGCCCTGCCTTGTCTTTCGGATATGCGGCTCCTCTGCAATTCCATGATTATTTCCGGGACGGTTGCCGCATCGGAAACAATGGCACCGGTCAACGGGTAGCATCCAAGGGTGCGGAACCGAACCATCATCTCCTTTGGTGTTTCGCCCGGCTCCAGCGGAAACCGATCGTCGTCAACCACGACATGCAGCCCGGCGCGTTTCACAACCGGGCGCATTGCCGCAAAATAGAGAGATGCCAAGGGTATGCCCTCGCGATCAATGTAGTTCCAGACATCCAGTTCGGTCCAATTGGACAGGGGGAACACGCGTACGTTTTCACCGGGTGCGATTTGGGTGTTGTAGATGTTCCAGAGTTCTGGTCGTTGGTTCCTCGGGTCCCAACGCTGCTCACTGCTGCGAAATGAAAATACCCTTTCCTTGGCACGTGATTTTTCCTCGTCGCGCCTCGCCCCGCCGAGTGCCGCATCGAACCCATGGTTGCTGAGTGCCTGCTTGAGTGCCTCGGTTTTCATCACTTTGGTGTATGCCACCGAATCATGGCTGAACGGATTGATTCCCCGTTCAAGACCATCCCGATTGACATGGACAATCAACTGGAATCCCTTCCTCTCCGCGATCTCATCGCGAAATCGAATCATCTCGCGGAACTTCCAGGTCGTGTCGATATGCAAAAGGGGAAACGGAGGCTTGCCTGGCGCAAAGGCCTTCAATGCCAAATGAAGCATCACCGCAGAGTCCTTGCCTACGGAATACAGCATCACCGGCTTTTGAAATCCGGCCGCCACTTCGCGCATGATGTGGATGCTCTCAGATTCGAGGCGATCAAGGTGGCTCAACATGGGCAAGGAACAAAATGGTTCGAATGACGGTTAGATTAAATTCCGATACTCAAATCGGCTCCATTTGCCAATGGATGTTTGATATCAAGGCGGTTGCAGCAAAGGACAGCAAAAAAACGCCAAGGGTCTGAGAGCTCAAAGAAAAAAATGCTGACAATGCTCCCCCAATCAACTTCGGATCGGTTGATCGGCTTTGGTCTGGAAGCGTTTGTGCATCAAATCACGGGAAATTCTCAGTTTGTTGCCGAACGCCATGGCTGGCCTGATCAAGCGTTCCGAATTGCCTCCTGCGTCGTTGTGGCCATGGCCAACAGCCCAGGAATTCCGGTTGGCACCCAATTTCCACGTACAATGTTTGTTGCGGCGGCAACTTCCCCTGATCTGGAGCAGGGGCCCAGGATCACAACAGAACCGGTTTCGCCTTTGCGATACCGTCAAGCTCTGTCAAAACTTCAAGCAACTCTCTGATTTCGTTGATTTGGATCATATTCGGACCGTCGCTTGGTGCATTGTCTGGGTTTTCGTGGGTCTCAATGAAGACGACCGCAACTCCGATCGCAACCGCGGCCCTGGCAATGACTTGGGCGAATTCCCGCCGCCCGCCTGACGAGCCGCCTCGACCGCCGGGTTCCTGAACCGAATGAGTTGCGTCGATTGCAACCGGAAAACCGGTGCTTGCCATGATTGGAAGGCCGCGCATGTCATTGACTAGGGCGTTGTAGCCGAAGCAGCTTCCACGTTCACAGAGGATTATTCTGTCGTTTCCGGCAGATCTGATCTTTTCCAATATGTTGCTGACATCCCAAGGTGCCAGGAACTGACCTTTTTTGACATTGACGGCCGCACCGGACGCGCCGGCTGCAAGCAGGAGGTCGGTTTGGCGGCAGAGAAAGGCAGGAATCTGAATGGCATCGACGTGGCTGGCCGCCTCGGCGCACTGGGATGCATCATGCACGTCGGTCAGCACCGGACAGCCGATTTGTTTCCGAACCTCTGCCAGTATCTCAAGGCCGGCACTGCTGCCGGGACCGCGGATTCCATCCAAAGACGACCTGTTTGCCTTGTCGAAAGACGATTTGAAGATGAACCCTGTTCCTGCTTCCTTGGCAAATTCGGCAAGGGTGCCGGCGATTTCAAGCGAGTGCTCAAGCCCTTCAATCTGACAAGGTCCCGCAATCAGCACGAAAGGCAGATTGTTGGCAATCTTGAGCGGACCAATCTCGATTGTTCTTATTGGGTTGCTCATGACGGTGTCCTCTAATGCAACCGCTGCAGGGAGCGGAAAATGAGCGTGGCCGTTGCCAGGAAACGTCGGCAGCAGTCCGGTTGCCGTCGCAGATAACTTGCATGCGCAGCCTTTCGGGTCAATCGGGTACTCAAACTTCAGCCTGCGGAGTTTGTACTGGCTGACAACGCCGACAACAACTTCCGAAACTCTCGATCAATCCACCTTCTCAACCGGAAAAAACCTGGCGACGATGAATGCAAACACTGCCGCGAACAAGCTGAGGAGGGCACCCATCTTCGCTGCATCCTGTACCGGTCCGGGATCAAACGCGACGCTGGCGATGAACAGGGATACGGTGAATCCAATGGCCGCAATGAACCCGACAATCACAATGTCGGAGAGGTTCATGCCTTTTGGCATTCCCAGTTGCAACGGCCCCGCCGCCAACCAACCAAATAGAAAAATCCCGACGGGCTTGCCGACGATCAGTCCCAAAAGAACGAGTACCGTCGGTGTCCCAAACGCAGAGAACACCACGCCTGCATTTGCCAAACCGAAGAAGAAGAGGATAACCTCAACAGGTTTTTCAAGATTGTGCTCAATCCTGTTGAGCATGTCGAGACGCTTTGGTTCGGCGTGGACAAATATGCCATAGTCATGATCGGAGTGCGGAATGGCGGCAATTATCGGCAACAGGCCCAGCGCCGGATGCAAGCCGGACTCCTGAAACCCGTACCAGCACAACGCTCCGCCCACAGCATAGGGAAGGGCCAGAAAATTCCGTTCAACGAATGTGGATGCGCTTCTTCCGCCATTGGGGTTGCTGCGATCAAGATGGCGAGGCAACCAATTGAACAGCAGGTAGACTGCGCCGGTGGCGGCGACCGGCAGCAACAGCCATTCCGGTTGCAGGTCACCTGATGGATAAAATACGGCGAGAATGATGAGCCCTGCGGCATCGTCCGCAATGGCCAGCAAGAGGAGGAATGCGACCGCAGGATGGCGGCGCCCGAATATCAACCGGCCGACCAAATACGAGAATGCAATGTCTGTGGCTGTAGGAATTGCCCACCCGTTGGCAACCGCAGAATAGGTTTCCGAACCCAGAATGAGTGCCAGGCCGAGATAGACTGCAATCGGTCCGAACATGCCGCCGGCTGTGGCAAAGAGTGGTGTGAAGGCCTTCCTGCCCCTGAGCGAACCGTCCTTGAGTGCAATGGCTTCCCATACCTCCTTGCCTGCAACCGCAAAGAAAAAGGCCATCAGGACATCATTTATCAGGTAATGGAACGTGAGAACCCGGCCGGATCCTTCGCCGCCCTTTTGGTAGCCGATGATGCTGTCCTTCAGAAGAATTCCGTCAATGATTTCGTGGTAGCTGTGCGGGCTGATGTTGGCCCATGCCAATGCGAGCGCTGCGCCGGATATCAGGAGCAATGAATAGTCGGCGATAAACTTCCAGGTTCTTTTCATTTTCTGCCTTGGCCTAACCCGTTTCTTGGGCAACTGGCCGTCTGTCGAAAAAAAATTCTCCGGATTCCAAATCCGGTAGAATTTCCTCGTTTGACCTGTTGCAGTTGCCTCCAATTATTCCAATCTCAATTGACTTGCAAACCAAGCTCGTATGACCTCTGGCATCGGCATTCGTTGGTTGGGGCGGGGCCGTGAAACGATTGTTGAACCGATCAAGGGAATTCACCAATCCTGTTTGCTGACAGCCTTGGGTAGTCAGGAATGTACGAAATGGGTCTGTCGGCAAATGACTGCAGCGGGTCGGTGTTGAGAACCTTGAGGAACCATTGGTACACGGGCGCATGACCGAATCGCCATGGCTTCGGAGGATGGATAGTGATGCATGCTCAGAGAATGCCCCACTGCCATGTACTTCTGCTGCAACAAAATGCGACACCGACATCAGCAGGACACCGGAAACGGTGGAAGTGTCCGGCCTGGCAGGTTGGTTGCCGGGCAGGGGTTGCCGATTGCAGCATTTTCGGGGGAAATCGATTGGTGGCGGTAGGCGTCGACATGGAACACTGCAACGGAATTGCCATTCGGGTCAGTGCAAGGGAAGTAAACCGGGAACATGATTGAACCAATTGAAAAAATTGGAGAATTGATAGCGAGTTGCAGGGTTTGCAATGACCGGTTTGCAGCGACTGCAACCGCTCACAGGCCAAGACCGGTTTTCTGGTGCGAACCGACTGCAAAGCTGCTGGTGGCAGGGCAGGCACCTGGAGCCCGGGTGCACGCAAGTGGTGTCTTTTTTGACGATGCTTCGGGTGAACGGTTGCGGGATTGGATGGGTTTGGACAGGACGACTTTCTATGACCGCAGACGCATTGCCATCCTGCCCATGGCATTCTGCTTTCCCGGTTACGACCGAAACGGCTCCGACTTGCCTCCTCCGACAGTTTGCGCAAGGCTCTGGCGAAACAGGGTAATTGCGCAGTTGCCTGATGTCAGGACAACTCTGCTCATTGGCCGGCATGCTCAACTCTGGCATCTTGGCGATCGGGCGCGTTGCGGCGTAAGAGAGTTGGTTGAAGGGTGGAGGGATCATGCGCCGGAGTATTTTCCCATGCCCCATCCCAGTTGGCGCAACAACGCACTTGTTGCCGGATTGAAGGGATTTGAGGAGGAATTGCTGCCTGCTTTGCAGAAGCGGGTGAGGGAACTGCTCAGCTGAATTCAGTCAGTAGCCCCGTTGCCGGTCAACAACATGCAGGAACGGCTCGCCGGCCCCGCCCCGGCGCATGTTTTCGGCAATTACCTGCGAGGCTGTCCTGAAGCGGGTTTCCGATGCGATGTGAGGCCATACCGAAATCTTCGGATGCGTCCAGAACGGGTGTTGGGCGGGCAGCGGCTCTTGCCGGAACACATCCAATGTCGCATGCGAAACTGTTCCGTTGTCAATTGCCGCGACAAGATCGCCCTCGTCGACGAGGGCCCCTCTGCCGGAATTGATAAGCACAACGCCGCGTCGGCATTTTGCAAACAGTGAGGCGTTGCAAATGTTCTCGGTATCGTTGGTGTGGGGCAGCAGAAGCACCAAAATATCCGCCTCTGATACTGCCGATTCAAGACCGTCGTTGCCGGACCGGCAATCAATGCCCCTGATGTTCTTGACGGTTCGGCTCCATCCGAGCACGCGAAAATTTAGGGAGTTTAGTGCTCTTGCGCAATCCGAACCCAATTGTCCAAGTCCCAGAACGGCAACCGTCCGATCTCGAGCCAGCGGTGGTCCGAGGTGCTGCAGCCATTCACCCGGCTTTGCATCCAGGAAGCGGTCGAAATCGAGATGATGGCGAAGCACCTGACCAACAACCCATTCAGTCATTCCTTCTATCATGCCCGGATCGACCATTCGGCAGATTGGACACCCGATTGTCGAATTGCTGGCAAGTGTTTCCACACCGGCCCACAGGCTGAGCACAGCCTTCAGATTGACGAATCCTGAGAAATCGCGAAGCCCGCCGTCAGGTGAATAGACGACGTAGTCATATTTGGCTGGGTCATCACAGGCAAAATCGATCTCCGATTTCACTCTTGCCTCTTCTAGGGCTGCATTGAGGGAATCAACCCAATCGGCAAAGTGCTTTGCGTCGGCAGAAAACAGCACGTTGACGGTCATTGCTCGGATCTCCGGCTCGCATGGATGTGGGCACTTTCAATCAGCCCGAATGCTGCAAATGTCATTAAAAGCGCAGTTCCGCCATAGGATATCAGCGGAAGCGGTATCCCCACCACAGGTATCAGGCCGGAAACCATCGCAAGGTTTGCGGAGAAATGAAGAAAGAAAACACTCGACAGTCCAATGACCAACAATGCACAAAACCGGTCACCGCACCGGATGGCAAACCTGATGCAAAAACCAGAGATGAAACCATAGAATGCCAAGATCACAAGACACCAAATCAGGCCGAATTCCTCAGCGAGCGTCGTGAAGACAAAATCCGTGTGTTTTTCCGGAAGGAAGTTCAACTGGCTCTGCGTTCCCTGAAGATAGCCGCGCCCGTGCAACCCGCCGGATCCAAACGCGATTTTTGACTGCGTCGTATGATATCCGGCGTCGAAGGGATCACTGTCAGGATTGAGGAAGGTTTCGATGCGCCGGTATTGATAGTCCTCAAGGATTTGCCAGTCGGTGTCCCGGCTTAGCAGCACTGTTGAAGCGACCCCTATGGCAAGAAGCCCCACCGCAGCGAAATACCGGAAATTGACGCCGGCAGCGAACATGACGGCAGCACCGCTCAATGCGATCATTACCGCGGTACCGAGATCGGGTTGCCGGAACACCAACAGAACCGGAACCAGTGTCAGCAATACCGGAAGCGCAATCCACAGCGGACGCGAAACTCTTTTCTGCGGCAATTCGGCATAGAGCGCGGCGAGGACCAGAATCAGGCAAATCTTCACAAATTCCGACGGCTGAACCCTCAGGGCGCCCACCTCAAGCCATCTTTGAGCTCCCTTGACCGCTGCACCGCTCAGTTCAACCGCAATCAGCAGGGCGATTGAGACAAGGTAGAGGGGCAGGGCGGTGGCCTGCCAAAACCGGGTTGGCGTAAGGGCAATTGCAAACAAAATCGCAAGGCCAACGAGCCCCCTCTGGATTTGAGCACTGGCCCACGGCGAAAAATCACCTCCGGCAACCGAATAGAGTGCAACAACTCCAATGGCACTTGTGGTGATCACAAGGCAAAGGAGCGTCCAATTGAACTTTGTCAGCTTATCCACCGACGAACCGAACAGTTGCCGGTTTTCGTTGGTATGAATCATGCTTGGGTGACCCCTTGGATCGGATTTCCGTCTGGATCGGGGTTGTCCAGTTCCAATTCCAACTGTTCCCTCTGGATTCGTTTTCTCTGTTTTTCGGGATATGCTTCAAGTGGGGGCAATCGGCCGTAGTGGGCGCGCATGAGCAGGTCGCGCACGATTGGGGCTGCAACCTTGGAGCCACTGCCCCCATGTTCGATAATCACGGCGGCGACGATCGTCGGATCGTCGTAAGGGGCGAACCCGCAGAATAGTGCATGGTCTCTCAATTGGGTGGGCAAATCCTCATAGCTCGGGATTCCCGATTCACGGGTTTCTTCCGTGATGGTGCGCACTTGGCTCGTGCCTGTCTTGCCGGCAATTATGAATGAGGGATCAGCAGATCTTGATTCGTGGGCGGTTCCATTCTTGTCGTTTGTAACGGCATACATGCCGTCGCGAATGAGATTGAGGTAAACTGAAGAGATATCAAGGGGATGCCATTTTTCTGGAGTTGCCGGGACTCCGCCCACGGACATAAGCATGCGGGGTTTTACCTGAAGTCCGGTCGCGATGCGTGCGGTCATGACGGCCAACTGCAAAGCCGAGGCAAGAATGAACCCTTGGCCGATTCCGGCGTTCAGCGTGTCGCCCAGCAACCAAGCCTGACCTTCTGTCTCAAGCTTCCAAGATTTGGTCGGCAGTTTGCCAGTGGCGACATCCGGCATCGGCAATTCGTGCTGCGTGCCAAATCCAAGCCGGTTCGCCATGTTGTTGATCCTTTCGATTCCAACGCGTTCCGCCATTTGGTAGTAGTAGACATCACAGGATTCACTGAGTCCCTTGCGCAGATTGACCTTTCCGTGCCCATTCCTTCGCCAGCAATGGAAGTTGCGGTTCTGGACTTCATGCCTGCCGTCGCAGACAATTTCCTCCTCAGGATCGACAAACCCAGATTCGAGCGCGGCAAGTGCCGTTACCATCTTGAATGTCGAACCCGGTGGATAGAGTCCCCGCATTGATCGGTTGACCAAGGGACTTCCGGGCGTTTTCAGAAGCTGTTCGAATTCCGCCACGGTATGGCCAGATACGAATTTGTTGGGGTCAAAGGTGGGCACAGAGACCGACGCGAGAATGTGGCCGGATCTGGCGTTCATCACAATGGCTGCCGCCGCCGCAGCCCCGATCCTGGCTGAAGCATAGTTCTGCAGCCGTCGATCTATTGTGACCTGCAGGTCGCTGCCGGGCTTGGCGTCAACCCGGTTCAACTCGCGCACTTCCCGACCTTGAACATTGATCTCAATCTTCCTGTTGCCCGCATTGCCGCGGAGCTGCCGATCCATGCTCTTTTCCAAGCCGGTTTTGCCGATTTGGAATTTCGGAACATGAAGGAGCGGGTCGCGGTCGCGGACATTTTCCTGTTCGGTGCGGTCGACCGGACCGACATAGCCGACCACATGGGCAAGCTCGGACCCAAACGGATAGTGCCTTGTGCTGCCGAATTTGGTGCTGATTCCGGGGAGCGCAGGGGCATTGGCAGACACCGCCGCAACCTGTTTCCAAGTGGCATTTTCGGCAACAATAACTGGAACAAATTCCCGTTGTGCATTGATTTCTTGTATTTTATTGCTCAATTCGGGTTCAATGATGGGAATGATGCGCGCCAGTTTTCGAAGCACCAGCTCGACATCTCCAGCTTGCTCCCTGACAATGAGTATGCGGTAGTTGAGATTGTTGTCGGCAAGCACGGTTCCACTGCGGTCGAATACTCGGCCCCTCAGCGGTTCGAGCATGCTTATGTTGATCCGGTTGCGTTCCGCCAAGCCACTCAGTTGTTCCGACTCGGTAACCTGCAGGTAACGCAACCGCCCCGCTATCGCGAGAAGGAGTGCAAGCTTCGCTCCTCCGATCATGATGGCGCGTCGGGTCAGCGACCTTTGCTCCTCCACCTCGATTTCGGGTCGGCCCATCACCGGCTACCTTCCATCAGGCCGGTTTTGATGGAGCTTGACTTGCGAATGCGAAACACAAGATTCGTTGTGGCCACGATCAGGGGGTATGCGAGGACGGTTGCGAGCAAATTCAGCAAAACCGTCCGCATATCCGGCACCGGCACCAGCGACATCGCAAGGATGAGTTGATAGATCAAGATCATTGCGCTGTACGCCGAAGCCATCACTACCCATTCATAGGTGAAAGGCAGGAATTTGATCCTGTCGACAATTGACCGAAAAAACTCGGCAGCCAAGAGAACCAAGGCAGCCCACAGGCCGAGCGGTTGCAAAAACAGTAGTTCGGCAACCAGAACGGCAACAACAATTACGGCAGGACTGACCAATTCAGGGCGACGCAGCCTCCAAGCCGCGATGAAGCAAAACAGCAGGTCCGGCCAAGGCAGGGGGGCAAGGGAACTGGATTCCTGCGGCAGCAAACTGAACATCAACAGCAGGTAGGCGGTAACCGCAAACAACAGGTTGTATGTCAGGATATGAGTTTGACCGAACATGGAATCACCTTCCGGTCGCTTGGTCGAAGTTACCGTGAGAGGGTATGACCAGAATATCGCTGCTTGCCTCAACCGCTTCAGGCGGCCTGCTTCTGATGATGATGACGAATTCGAGATTGCCGAGATTCGCCGCCGGCAAGACCCCAACCTGACCGTTTTGATCAATGGAAACCGTGCCGACCAAAAGATCGGGCGGAAATACTCCACCATCGCCGGACGTATACAGGCTGTCGCCTGGGGTTATCTGGTTCAGGTTGCTGACGAGTCTTATCAATGGAAGCGAACGATCGTTGCCTGACACAATGCCCCTCGCACCGGACGGCTTGATTTTGACTGGAACCTGACTGCTGGAATCGGTGAGGAGCATGACCCTCGAGGATGTCCTGCCCACTCCGGAAATTCGTCCCAAGAGGCCGCTCCCGTCCAGCACCGCCCATCCGTCGGATACCCCGTTTCGTCTGCCAACATTCACGAGTACCGAGTTTCTGAACGCTCCGCTGGTATCGGCGGTGACCTGCGCCGAAATGGTTGGCAATTCCCCGCTCAGCTGGACATTGGCGACTTCCCTCAGCGCTGCATTCTGCTGTTCGAGGGCAATGGCCCTCTGGCGCCATTCCTGGAGCTTTCGGTTTTCCTCTTCAAGTTCCGCCACCCTGTCGACGACACTCGAAAAATCGCCAATTGCCTTGAATGCATCGGTTGCAAAATTGACCGGGCTCATGCCAATTTCAAATGCGGGAAGTAACCTGTCCACAAGATCGGCCCTGACTGCGGCCATTCTATCGTTGTCGATGCGCCAGAATATGAATAATCCGAAGAGGAACAGCGCTGTCAGTGCAATGACCAGCCGCCGAAGCGGTCGGCGCACGAGGAGATTGGAGTCGCTGTCGTTGTTGAGGTTTGTCACGATTGATGTTGTCGGGCCTCAGCTTTCGTAGTCGATCAGTTTGAACCCAGGGTGTGCGGCTTCGATGTCGAGGGCCTGCCCGGTTCCGAGCACGACGCACTTCAATGGATCCTGTGCCACAGCAACAGGCAGCCCTGTGTGCAACCTCAATTCTTCGTCAATGTCCCTGAGCAGTGCTCCTCCACCGGTGAGGATAATCCCGGTGTCGGAGATGTCGGCAGCGAGGTCAGGGGGCGTATGAAGCAATGCTCTCGACACGGCCTCTCTAATTTGTCTGACCGGGTCGGCGAACGCCTCCGCCATTTGCGCCTGGCTGAGCAACATCTCGCGGGGTGTTCCATGTGTGCCGTCACTGCCCCGCAGGTTGGCAGTGTCCCCAACCCCGTCCTTGGGCTTGCGGGCGATGCCGAGATACTTCTTGAGGTGTTCCGCCGCTGCCATTCCAAGGTTGATGTTATATTTGATTCGAAGAAACTCGGTGAGTGCCTCGTCCAGCCGGTCGCCTGCAATCCTGATCGAAGTCGCATAAACAATTCCGCCAAGCGAGAGTACCGCAACCTCTGTCGTGCCGCCGCCGATGTCGACAATCATGCATCCCCTGGCGTCAGCAATGTTCATTCCGGCGCCAATTGCCGCGGCCACGGGTTCCAACACGAGGCCGGCTTGGCGGGCACCCGCGGACAGGACCGACTGGCGAATCGCCCGTTTCTCAACTTGCGTGGCCCCGTGCGGCACACAGACGATGATGCGCGGCTTCGAAATGGATGAGCGCCGACGGGTCTTTCGGATGAAGTGCCGAATCATCTCTTCTGCAACGGAAAAATCGGCTATGACGCCGTCTCGCAACGGTCGGATCACCTCAATTGTTCCTGGGGTGCGGCCGACCATTGCCTTCGCTTCTTCGCCCACGGCAAGAACCCGGCGGGGACCGTTGCTGATCTGGTAGGCGACTACAGAGGGTTCATCAAGCACAAGGCCCTCACCCTTAACATAGACGAGTGTATTGGCCGTCCCAAGGTCAATCGCGATATCGTAAGTCAGAATCCAATTGAATATGGAGAACATCTGCTCATAAACCCGTTGTACCGCGCCGTCGTAACGACGGTTCTTTCCGGCATTGTCTTGCCCTTAATCACATTACGCGCAATCAAGGTAAAGGAGCAAGCTCAAGACTTACTGCATATCCGGATTCGCCGCGAATGGTAACGGCGCGTGCATCAAAAGCGATGCACGCGCACTGAGTCTGCGGTTTCACGCCACTTCCGAAACCTGATTGGGGGCTGTTTTGGAGCGCCGGTAGAGCAAATTGTTGAGGGCGTTCACATATGCTTTGGCCGAGGCTAGGATTGTGTCGGTGTCGTTGGACTGGCCCACCACGATTCGGCCGTTTTCCTCCAGCCTGACGCTGACTGTTGCCTGTGCGTCGGTTCCTTCGGTTACTGCCTGGACATGATACAACAGCAGTTTTGCATCATGTGCAAACACCTTGTTGACGGCATTGAATGCCGCATCGACCGGGCCGTCGCCCTCTGACTCGACCTTATGCGAGACACCATCGACCAGTATGGTCAGTTCAGCGGTCTGAGGTGCAATTGAACCGCAAACGACGCGCAGGTGCTCAACCTTAAGATGCTCATCCACCGCCTCATTGGCACTGGACTGCATCAAGGCAATCAGATCCTCGTCAAATATCTCCTTTTTTTTGTCGGAAAGCGCCTTGAACTGAACAAACACGTCGTTGAGGCGGTTTTCGCCGACATCATAACCCAACTCCTCAAGCTTCTTCCGGAGCGCTGCCCTCCCGGAGTGCTTGCCCATGACAAGATTTGTCGAAGCAAGCCCGACATCCTCCGGCCGCATGATTTCGTAGGTGCCGGCATGCTTGATCATTCCGTCCTGATGGATTCCGGATTCATGGGCAAATGCGTTCTTTCCGACGATTGCCTTGTTGTATTGAACCGGAAAGCCGGTTGCGTCGGCCACGGACCTTGATGCCTGCATGATTCGCTTGGTGTCGACACCGGTCGCATACGGCATGATGTCATTGCGAACCCGCATCGCCATCACGATTTCCTCAAGCGCGGCATTTCCGGCGCGCTCGCCGAGGCCGTTGATTGTGCACTCAACCTGACGGGCGCCGGCGATGACGGCTGCCAGGGAATTTGCAACGGCCATGCCGAGGTCGTCGTGGCAGTGTGTTGACAGGGTAACACTGTCGATTCCCGGTACGCGCTCGCGCAGCATCCTTATGATTTCAGCGCTCTCTGACGGTGCGGTGTAGCCCACCGTATCGGGGATGTTGATGGTGGTTGCACCGGAGCGCATCGCCGTCTCAACGGTCCGGCACAGAAAATCATGTTCGGTGCGGGTGCCGTCTTCAGGTGACCACTGCACATCGTCGGTATATTTTCGGGCGTATTCGACCGAGCGGGCGATTGCATCGATGACATCCTCCGATTGCATCTTCAGTTTGAACTTCATGTGCAGTGGGGATGTCGAGATAAAGGTATGAATGCGCGGCCGTTTCGCATCCTTCAATGCGGCCCCGGCACGATCAATGTCGGAGAGGGAAGAACGGGCAAGTCCGCAGACCGAAGCATTCCTGGTGCAGCGCGATATTTCCTGAACGGCCCTGAAGTCACCTTCCGAGGCGATCGGGAATCCGGCCTCAATAATGTCGACTCCCATTTCGTCCAGCAGGTTTGCGATTTCAATCTTTTCGTCGAGCGTCATGGTTGCACCCGGCGATTGTTCGCCGTCGCGCAACGTGGTGTCAAATATCAGAACCCGGTCCTGATTGTCGCTAAAAGCGTTTTCCATGAGAGCATCCGATTTGGCTTTTTGGTTTGATCCAGTTTGCCGGTGCGTTCCATTTTCCCCTGAGCCGGCGCACCGTCGCCGTGACGCTCAGAGGCCGGAAAGGAGAAGTGTCAGATTGCCCCGACCCGATTCCGAAAACTCATTGAATCTGGAATAAGCCATAATCATTATGAAAATAGTTTAGCACAATGGTTTCGTCAAAAAAGGCCATTGGTGTTTTTTGACGGCAAACTCCGGTTGTCTGCCCAGAAGTGTTGCAAATTGGTCAGCATCACTCTGTCGTGGGCGATCCACCATCGCCGAGCAGTTGGCCTCGGTGGAACTCGACTTGGGAAACGTTGCCATTGGACTGGCGTGCAATTCCGTTTCCGTGTGGCAGGCCGTCAGCCCAATCACCTTCATAGCTGTATCCGTTCGGATACACAGCTTTGCCCTTGCCGGATCGGACCCCATTGGTGAACTGACCCTCGAACATTGTGCCGTCATTGTACCTTTCGACACCGGTCCCGTGTTTTTTCCCTTCCATCCAGTCGCCTTCATAGCTGTATCCGTCAGGCCCGATGAATCGTCCGACACCGTGGAAGATGAAATCGCGAAGTTCGCCCGAATACGTTGATCCGTCGGGGAACCAGATCTCGCTCTGCCCTTCAATCCGTCCATTTGACCAATTGCCCCGATAAACAGCACCATCGCTCGTGGTCAATGCGCCGGCGCCATGAGGTGCCGTTCCCGAAATCCGCCCCGAATAGACATCCCCATCGGCATAGGTGATTGTTCCCTGGCCGTCCAGAACTCCAAGATTCCAATCGCCTTCAACGATCGTGCCGCCGGATGAGGTGTATCGTCCGGCACCGTGGCGCTTCCCGAACTCGAAACCGCCTTCATGGACATCTCCGTTCGCATAGGTCAACCTCCCGCTGCCGTGGGTTTTGCCGTCCAACCATTCACCCTCGTAGATTGGGCCATCGACCGCCTCAAGTGCGCCGTGCCCGTGCGGAACTCCATTCTTGACCCCACCGCGAAAGACAGAACCGCCGGCAAGTTTGATTGTGGCATTTCCGTGCAGTTCACCTGCGACCCACTCGCCTACGATGATGGTTCCGTCCGGCAACGTTTGACTTCCCTTTCCATGTCGCTGCCCATTTTGAAACATGCCGGAATGAACGGTTCCGTCAGGAGCGGTCAGCGAGCCGGCGCCATGCGCTGCGCCATTTGCAAATTGCCCCCGGTAAACAGTGCCGTCCGGCAATACCTCCGCACCTGCCCCGTTCAGGAGGCCACTCGACCAGTTTCCCTCCTGCCGGCGGCCATCGGGGTGAACGAACACGCCGCTGCCATTCCTCTCGCCATCGTCGAACTGGCCAGTATAGACGGAGCCATCCACGAAGCTGTACGACCCAAGGCCACTGATGCGGTCCTCTTGCCATTGCCCTTCGTAAATCTCGCCGTTCTCAAATGTCATCGTGCCGATGCCGTGTTTCAGGCCCGAATCGAATTGGCCCGAATACACCGATCCGTCCGGATACTTCACCAAAGCTTCGCCGTGCTGTTTGCCGGACCTCCAGCCTCCATCGTAGACATAGCCGTTGCGGAGACGCAGCAGCCCATTGCCGTGGCGTTGGCCGTCCCGCAAATCCCCGGAGTAGGTTGTTCCGTTCTGCTTGACGGCGTTTTCGCCGGAATGCGCACTCATGCCCGCCAATGTGAGGAGAATGGCCGGAATGGTGGCGGCGATAAAGACCTTGGTGGACATCAGGTTTCTGTTCCTTGCCGAAAGCGCGCCATGTATAAGCAAATAGGTTCGCCGTGTCTGCAAAAGTTGAAGAAGCCCCGTGTCTGAGATCTTTCGGCTCATCCTTGCCCAAGAAAATGCGACGGTCGGTGATCTGACCGGAAATGCCGCCAAGGTCATTCGTCTCCACCGGGACCCGGTTTGCCGAACAGCAGACATGTTGGCTTTCCCGGAAATGTTCCTTTCCGGCTATCCAGTTCAGGACCTTGTTCTTAAACGGGCTTTTGTCGAAGGCTGCCGCAACGCGCTGAACCAAGTGATGGATGCCTGTGCCGATGGCCCTGCGGTCGGGGTTGGTGCGCCCTGCATTGTGGATGGCAAGCTCCACAACGCCTATTTTGTTCTTCACCAGGGGCAGGTTGCCGCCAGGATCCTGAAGCATTGCCTCCCCAACAGCGAAGTGTTTGACGAGAAAAGGCAGTTTTCGGCGGGACCGATCTGCGGACCCTTTCGGATCGGACCGGTTCGAATCGGAACCCCGATCTGCGAAGACGCATGGAGTCCGGACGTTGCGGAAACGTTGGCTGAATCGGGCGCACAGATAATCATCGTTCCCAACGGCTCGCCGTACCATCGAGGCAAGATGGACATCCGGTTTTCGCACATGGTGGCGCGGGTCGTGGAAACCGGATTGCCGCTGGCATACCTCAATCTTGTTGGTGGTCAGGATGACCTGATTTTCGATGGCGGGTCTTTCGTTCTTAACCCCGGCGGAGCCTTGGCATTGCAGATGCCGCCATTTGACAGAACCGTGCAGCTTGTCGAATTCAAAAGCGGCAGCGATGGCTGGACGGCTGTTCCAGGCTCATGTGCAAAACATGGGGATGAGTGGGAGAGCGATTATCGGGCGATGGTCGAGTCGATTCGGGACTATGCGGCAAAGAGCGGGTTTTCCTCGGCGCTGATTGGTCTTTCGGGTGGAGTCGACAGCGCATTGGTTGCAACCATCGCCGTCGATGCCATCGGCCCCGGCAATGTCCGCTGTGTCATGTTGCCATCAGGTTTCACATCGCGCGAATCGTTGGAGGACGCAGGCGAAGCGGCGGATCTTCTCGGTTGCCGGTTGGATCGGATTGGGATCGGCGATCTTCAGGGCATGGCGGAGAGGACATTGGCCCCATTGTTTGAGGGACACGAACGCGGAACCGCGGAGGAGAACATCCAATCGCGCCTTCGGGGATTGCTGCTCATGGCGATTTCCAACAAGTTCGGAGAATTGCTGCTGACGACCGGGAACAAGTCGGAAGCTGCGGTTGGATATGCCACGATTTATGGCGACATGGCCGGGGGGTACAACCCGATAAAGGACCTGTACAAGACGAGGGTGTTTGCGACCTGCAGGTGGCGAAATGAAAATCACCGGAACTGGATGCATGGTCCGCTTGGCAAGTGCGTGCCGGACCGCATTCTGACGAAGCCGCCTTCAGCGGAACTCAGGCCTGATCAAAAGGATATTGACAGTCTGCCGCCCTATGAATCCCTTGACGGCATTCTTGAACAATTGATCGACAATGACCTTTCGGTTGATGAGGTGGTTTCGAATGGATTTGACCCGGAGACGGTAACGCAGGTGGAACAGCTGATCTATGCTTCCGAACACAAGAGGTTTCAGTCTGCACCGGGGGTTCGGCTGACCGGACGTGCACTTTGGCTTGACCGCCGCTATCCAATCGTAAATCACTGGCGGGATACCGCCGGGCAGAAAAAGGGGTGAAGGAGGATGTTGACGGAAGCATCCATCTTGGGCGCCAATTGCCCTTCAACCCCTCCACAGCCAACGATCCAAATGGAGATGGTTCCCATGGCATGCTTTCCAAAAGTGCCGAAAAAGGCGAATTCCGGCTTCCTTGGGTCGGGCAAGGGCCCAGCATGACAACAACCAGGTTTGCGCCTTCGCCAACAGGGCATCTCCACATTGGGAATCTCCGGACGGCCCTGTTCAATTTCCTGATATCCCGGAAATCAGGCGGAACGTTCATACTTCGTCTTGACGATACCGATCCTGAGCGGTCTCGCCCAGAGTTTGCTGATTCGATTAGGTTTGACCTTGATTGGCTTGGGCTTCATTGGGACCGCATCGAAAGGCAATCCGACAGGTTGGAGCTCTATGCCGAAGCAGCAGATCGCCTGCGGCAGAGCGGCAGGCTCTATGAGTGTTTTGAAACCCCGGAGGAGCTATCGCTGAAGCGGCGGGTGCAACTGCGTGCCGGCAAGGCGCCTGTCTACGACCGGGAAGGTCTTTTCCTGACAAAAGAACAAAGGGATGAACTTGGAGCCGTTCGACCTGGATATTGGCGGTTTCGCTTGGATCGGGAACGCATCGAATGGGATGACGGCATTCAGGGACGAATCTCGATTGACGCTGCAAGCGTATCGGATCCCGTGTTGGTCAGGGCCGATGGCCAGTTCCTCTATACGCATGCGTCGGTGGTGGACGATATTGACATGGGGATCAGCAACATCGTCAGGGGTGCAGATCACATCACCAACACGGCGACACAAATCCAGATAATGCGACAGTTGGGGGCTGAACCTCCCATTTTTGCCCACCATTCGATGTTAACCGGAAAGGATGGCGGCCCGCTGGCCAAGCGCACAGGTTCCCACAGCGTCCGTGGATTGCGGCAGGCTGGAATCGAGCCGATGACGATCCTCTCGATGTTGGCGTCCGTCGGAACGTCCGATCCGCCAAGATTCGTGCCCGAGCCGGAAGAACTCGCCGGGTTGTTTGATCTCGCGGCATTCAGCGCGGCGCCGGCCAGGATTGATGACGGGGATTTCCGGGCGTTCAACGCGAAGGTCCTTGCATCCAGCCCGTTCGAATTCGCCGCTGAAGCGGTTTCGGAATTGGACGTGCCGCCGAATCTTGCGCACAGGTTCTGGGAGACGACTCGGGAGAACATCTCGACGATGGCCGAGTTGCGGGATTGGTGGTCCATATTCCGGGACGGTGCGGATTCGGTTGTGGAGCCGGCGGACAGTGAGTTTGTCCGCCTTGCATTGGACATGCTTCCGGAACCTCCCTACGGCGCGGACACTTGGAAATCTTGGACCGGACTTGTTAGTGAGCGGACGGGGCGCAGGGGCAAGTCGCTATTCATGCCACTGCGGCTGGCATTGACCGGACGGCGGTCGGGCCCTGACATGTCGAACGTCATGCAGCTTGTCCAAGTTGTGAGACGATAGTGTCTGCGGCACGTCCATTTGTGTCTCTTCGGCCCGTCTCAGGCAGGTCGGATCAATTGGGTGGAAAGTTCGAACGGTTGAGTGGATGACTGTACTTTGCAATGTTCAGGCTTATGCCACCGTTGGTCCGGCTTACCCCATGGGATGACAATTGCCGGAAATGACAAACATTCCAGAAAGCAATCTTTGCTGCACACCGCTTCACCGTCAGCATTTGGCATTGGGCGCAAAAATGGTTCCATTCGCCGGCTACGAATTGCCGGTTCAGTATCGCACCGGAATAATCGGCGAGCACCTGCACACGAGAAAATCGGCAGGATTGTTCGATGTCAGCCACATGGGGCAAATATTGCTTTGGCCGAACTCAGGCAATCCCGCCGATGCCGCACTTGAGCTTGAGAAACTGGTTCCCGCCGACATCGCCGGATTGAGGGACGGAAGGCAGCGCTATGGTCTGTTTACGGATGCTGGCGGCGGTATCCTTGACGATTTCATTGTCGCAAGAAGGGGCAACCACTTTCTTCTGATTGTCAATGCGTCCCGCAAGGCGCAGGATTTCGAACGGCTACAGGACTATGTCGGCCAGTGCTGCAGGCTTCAGATGCTGGAGGACAGGGCACTGATTGCGCTGCAGGGGCCAGAGTCCGGATCCGTTCTTGAAAAACTCGTTCCGGGGGCCGCCGACTTGAATTTCATGGAATCACGTGACTTCATGTTCCAAGGCTCGGCGCTGTGGATTTCGCGGTCGGGATACACTGGCGAAGACGGATTTGAGATATCTGTTCCCGCCGATGTCTCGGAAGGACTCTTCTCCGATCTCCTGGAGCAGAAGGCCGTGCAGCCGGCAGGACTTGGCTCAAGGGATTCACTCAGGCTGGAGGCAGGACTTTGCCTCCATGGAAGCGACATTGATGATTCCACAAGCCCGGTCGAGGCAGCGCTTGAATGGGCCATTCCCGACGTGCGGCGAATCGGTGGCCGAAGGGCGGGCGGGTTTCCCGGAGACGCACGAGTGCTTTCTGAGCTGGCGGATGGTGCAGGTCGCCGTCGGGTTGGAATTCGGCCGGAAGGAAAGGCACCGATGCGCCACGGGACGGTGGTTCATGCGGATCAGGAGGGCAGAAGACGGATCGGATTGGTTACATCTGGCGGCTATGGGCCGTCAGTGGGCGGTCCGGTCTCAATGGGCTATGTCGAGATCGAGTTTGCGATTTCCGGAACTCTGGTGTTCTGCGAGGTCAGAGGGCGAATGCTGCCAGCCAAGGTTCATTCCATGCCCTTCATCGAACATCGATACAACAGAATGAGGAGACCGGATCGTGAAGTTCACTGAAGATCATGAATGGGTGGATTTGGACGGGGCAGTGATTACCGTTGGAATAACTGAATTTGCGGTGGAGCAGCTTGGTGACATAGTTTTTGTGGAACTTCCTGAGCAAGGAAGTGAAGTTGAGGCCGGCGAGGATGTCGCAGTCGTTGAAAGTGTCAAGGCTGCATCGGATGTTTTCGCCCCTGCATCCGGCTCCATCACCGAAGTCAATGAGGCCATTGCGGACAATCCTTCCCTTGTGAATGAAGATCCGCTCGGAAACGGTTGGTTTTTCAAGATAAAGCTTGATGATCCCGACGTTTGCAACAACTTCCTGGATGAGGAGGGTTATCGGGCATTGACCCAGTAGCAAAACGGAATCGGCAAATGACAAATTCGGACCAAACCTACAATCCCGACGACTTCGCAAACCTTCGTCACATTGGCCCATCGAGACGGGAATTGTCGGACATGTTGCGGGAGGTGGGGTTTGGATCTGAGGAGGAACTGGTCCGATTGGCACTTCCCGAATGCATCAATCCGGGGCGGTTCGACAGCCTTGGTGATCCGTTGACGGAGCAACAGACACTGGATCTGATCAGGGCAACAGCTGCCAGGAACAGGCAATTCATCTCACTGATCGGCATGGGGTACCATCGCACGGCCACTCCACCGGTCATTCTCCGCAACATTCTTGAAAATCCTGCTTGGTATACGGCCTATACTCCGTATCAACCGGAAATCAGCCAGGGGCGACTCGAGGTATTGCTGAATTTCCAAACAATGGTTTGCGATCTGACCGGCATGGAGGTGGCGAACGCCTCGCTGCTTGACGAGGCCACGGCGGGCGCCGAGGCCATGGCGATGGCCCGGCGACTGTCACGCTCGAAATCTCCGGCGTTTTTTGTCGACAGAAATTGTCATCCGCAGACAATCGCCGTCATTCGCACACGTGCCCACTCGCTCGGAATTGAACTTGATGTCGGTTGCCCAATGAGCGACCTGCGCACCGATGGCGTATTCGGTGCACTGTTTCAATCACCCGGAACTGATGGCAGGGTCTTTGATTTCACCGACTTGGTATCGCAGCTGCACGAAGCGAAGGCGATCGCTGCAGTGGCAACCGACCTTCTTGCTCTCGCAATACTTAAGGAACCGGGCGCAATGGGTGCCGACATCGCAGTTGGATCAACCCAAAGGTTCGGCGTTCCTCTGGGCTACGGTGGACCGCATGCCGGCTTCATATCAACCAGGGATGCCTACAAGCGCGACCTGCCCGGTCGCATAGTCGGCATTTCCGTGGACAGCTGCGGCAGGGAGGCCTACCGGCTGGCGCTACAAACCAGGGAACAGCATATCCGCAGGCAGAAGGCGAAATCGAACATCTGCACGGCGCAGGTGTTGCCGGCGGTGATGGCGGGGCTCTACGCCGTATTCCATGGGGCCGATGGCATAAGGGCGATCGCGCTGCGGGTGCATCACCAAGCCGTGGCCTTGAAGAAGGTGCTTCGTGAGGCGGGTATTGCGGTCGGGTCGGGACCCCATTTCGATACGCTGACTGTTCATGTCGGAACAGAGCAGAGGAATATCTTGGCAGCTGCAATGGGGGCCGGGATCAACTTCAGGAAGATTGGCGACGACCGCATCGGTATTGCCCTTGATGAATTGGTGGACAGTCGATTGCTGACCGCCATTGCCGACGCATTCGGCATCTCGGCTGACTTCACCCGGATCCATCTTGACTGTTCACTTCCGGATGATCTGCGGCGGAAATCTGATTACCTTCAGCACGGGGCATTTCATCACAATCGATCTGAGACGGCGATGTTGCGCTACATGCGCAGGTTGGCCGACAAGGACCTGGCGCTTGACAGAACAATGATCCCGCTCGGGTCCTGCACCATGAAACTCAATGCAACCACGGAAATGATTCCGGCAACATGGCCGGAATTCGGACAGATTCATCCCTACGTCCCGCCTGATCAGGCAGAGGGATACAGCCGCATGATCAGTGACCTGGAAAGCAAACTTTGCGAACTCACCGGCTTTGACGCAATTTCGATGCAGCCGAATTCCGGGGCTCAGGGTGAGTTTGCGGGTCTCATGGCAATTCGCGCCCATCACAAGCACAACGGGGACAACCGGCGCACGGTGTGCCTGATTCCGAAATCGGCACATGGGACCAATGCGGCTTCGGCGCAGATGGCCGGAATGAAGGTGGTCGAAATCGGTACAATGGAAGACGGAACCGTTGACGTGGATGATTTGCTGAATCAAGCCGGCAAGGCGGGTGATGCATTGGCGGCAACGATGATAACGTACCCGTCAACGCACGGTGTGTTCGAGGACACCATTCGGGACGTAACCAAAATCACGCACCAATTTGGTGGCCAAGTCTATTATGACGGCGCAAATCTCAATGCGTTGGTCGGAATTGCAAGACCGGGAGATCTCGGGGCGGATGTCGGCCACCTGAATTTGCACAAGACCTTCTGCATTCCGCATGGTGGCGGCGGACCCGGCATGGGGCCGATTGGAGTGAAGGCGCATTTGGCTCGGTTCCTTCCGGGCGATCCAATCTCGGCGGATTGCAGCAGTGCAATTTCCGCCACCATGCACGGATCTGCGTCGATCTTGCCCGTTTCCTGGGCCTACATGCTTCTAATGGGCGGGGACGGGCTGGCCAGGGCAACACGAATTGCCATAGTCAACGCCAACTACATCGCCCACAGACTTAGGAAAAAATACGAGATCTGCTATTCCGGCAACGGTGGGCTGGTTGCCCATGAGTGCATCATTGACGTTCGCACGGCCGTTGAGGGCACTGGGTTGACAGTCGATGACGTAGCCAAGCGCCTGATTGATTGCGGGTTTCACCCGCCGACGATGAGTTGGCCGGTTGCAGGCACACTGATGGTGGAACCAACAGAATCTGAACCCAAGGAAGAACTCGACAGATTTTGCGATTCCATGCTCGGCATCATGGAGGAAATCGACGCCGTAAGGGAGGGCAGGGTGCCTCCTGACAACAACGCTCTGGTGAATGCGCCGCACACGTTGGAGGATCTAACCGGAGATTGGCAGAGGCCATATTGCCGGGAGCGGGCGTTCTTTCCGCCCGGTTGCCTCAGGGAGTTCAAGTATTGGCCCCCGGTCAATCGGATTGACAATGTCTGGGGCGACAGGAACTTTTTCGGAATTCGCCGCTGAGGGCAAAACTGCCCGGTCTCAGGGAATTCGGATGCCAGCTTGACAGATGCGCAAGCAGCCTGCAAATAAATCTGCACAGTGGGGCCGTAGCTCAGTCGGGAGAGCGCGTCGTTCGCAATGACGAGGTCAGGGGTTCGATTCCCCTCGGCTCCACCATCCAAACTTACGGCATGAGGCAACTGGCCGGGTGTTTCTTTGCCCGCGCATGCGATTTTCGAACGGAGTTTTGCCCAAATACTTCTGCAAAACGGGCCACTGCATGTGGTGGATGGTGGCGGTCTTGGCCGCTTACCGCTCGGCAAGCCGGGTTGGTTCGAGGTGGCGGCGGAGTTTCATTCTGCGGCCAAGGCAGATGCCGCACAGCCCTTTAATGCCAGATAGTCATCGGTCACGACTGACACTGAAAATCTTCTCATGAATTCACTGTAGTCGCCCTTTCTGCGAAATGCGGACTCGAATCCGAATTCAAGCAGATGCGGTGCCAACCCTCGCACGACGCCGCCAACCAAGTATATTCCGTCGTTCGGCAGATGGTGCAATGCAAGATCACCAACCACCGTCCCAAGGATGCCCGTCAAGATCCTTCCCGTTTTCTCCCATTCAACTGTCTTAAGAAACCCGGAATCATGTTCGGTTCTTGATTGAGGAGAGGCAGTTGGGTTCAATCGGCAAATCCAATTGTGGATGGCCTTTACACCGCGGCCCGACAGGGCATCTTCAATTCCAGCGTAGCCATTCAGCCGTTCGATTTCCAATTTGAGGTCATGTTCGAGTTCAGAGCGAACCGGCAAGGTTACCCTGCCGCATTCGGCATCCGAGACAATTGGTCCAGAGGATGTACTGATAACAAGCGCGGTATTGAAGCCGGTGCCGACATTCACCACCAACTGCTTGCCGCTGGGAATACAGGACGGGAGATGAGGTTCAGTCCGGCCGCAGACAAGGTGCACATCTCTGGATTCCGCCATGTTCAAACCAAAACCGATGGCGGTGAGATCGTTGATGATCATTGCTGTTCCGCATTCGGCGGCATTCGACAGCGAGTCGACTTCAATTGTCCAGTCGATATTGGTGAGACTCGCACGGCGAGGTTCGACCGGGCCAGCCACCGCAACGCAGCAGCCTTCAAGTTCAATGTTGCCGAAGTCACTGCGAAATTTGCGAACAATGTCCTCGAAGCAACTGAATTCACAGTTCAGATATCTCTTGATCGAGTCTCGATCGACCAGGCCATTCTCGGCGTAACCCAACCTTGAGTTTGTTCCGCCGATGTCGGCAACCAGAAACGGCTTGCAGAATTCGCCGTCAGATTTGGACATGCTGATCGGCAAATTCCCGTTCCTTTCCACAGCAGGACGTTCTGCACAGTCGCGAATGGGAGACCAAGACAGTGGCCTCTTCAATCGAATTGGTTGTGCAGTGATCCAAGTTCCTTGATTTGTTCAATTTTCCAACCGTAATCGCGTCGAGTTGGCGGCTGTCACTATCATCTTCGGCGGTCCCCGCCATCAATGATGGAGCGACCCATGTGGCATATGAAACTCCATGCATGCCTCGCATTCCGTTCAATTCGGGTCAGAAAAGTTGGCCGGAAGAACATCCCTGCTCATTTTCCCATCAGGTTTGATTGAGGCAACATTCGGTTCGGCGACGGGTTTGATTCGGCGTGCCGGCGTAACAAAGTCCGCCGGCACGAAAAAACGATTTCGGAGGAACTCGATTGCCTTGTCCTCCCATCCAGCTTCCTGCACCGATCAGGCATTGCAGGCATGAGGCAATCACTTCGCTCACGGATTTGTGTATGAAAACGAACGCAAACAATGTTGGGCTTGTGAAAAGGGGCTTCGTATCCTGCCTTGATTGTCCAAAAAATGCCTTCGGCCGCGTGAGCTTTTGCGTCGATGGCTTCCGGTTGCCGCGTCCGCAAAGATCTGCCAAAACCCGCCGACGAAACGTTGAACACGTCGTCAATCGCTGATTTTGCCGAGAGAATGGGCTTGGGCGGCGAGACGGCGGATATCATTCCATCTGCATTCACTGACAGCTTCCGGCGGTGCGATCCAGGATCCGCCGACACAAACGACATTGTTCAAAGCGAGATAGCTTTCGACGTTTTCCGGATTGATTCCCCCGGTCGGGCAAAACCTGACATTTGGTAGCGGACCGGAAAGTGCCTTTAGGGCCCGATGGCCACCGACGGCTTCGGCCGGGAAGAATTTGAGGAATGTGAACCCTTGATTCTGAAGGTGCATGATTTCCGATGCGGTCGCCGCGCCCGGCAACAGGGGAAGTTCCAAACTGGAACAGGCCTCAATGATCGGAATCGATGACCCCGGAGAGACTCCAAACACCGCCCCGGCGGACTTGGCAGCTTCGGCATGGGCCGGATTGAGGATGCTGCCGGCACCGACGACGCATCCAGAGACTGAGGAAATCCGCTCAATGGCCGCCAACGCCATCTCAGTGCGGAGGGTGACTTCGATGACGTGCAATCCGCCCTCGGCCAATGCAGATGCCAGTGGAATTGCATCAGCTTCATTTGCAATCTCCAAAACCGGAATTACGGGAACCTGTCCAAGAATTGCCTCAAGGCCGCGGCAAGGTCGATTGGCTGTCAAAGTTCTTCTCCGATGAGAATGGCGCTGGCGCCTGCATCGGCGGATCCAGACTGTGCCCGAAAGAGACCAAAGAGTTCACGACCGCAACCTTCCGCATCAGGGGGCGGTTGGGAAATTGGGTTGCGGGAGTCAAATCCGTCCGAGATCACATCCAAACGGCCCGCAGCTGCATCCAGCCGAATCATATCTCCATCGCGAACTTTCGAGATTGCACCGCCATCAGCCGCTTCCGGTGCAATGTGAATGGCCGCGGGCACTTTGCCCGATGCTCCTGACATTCTTCCATCCGTGATCAAGCCCACCTTGTGACCTCGATCGAGAAGCACAGACAACAGGGGAGTCAGCGAATGGAGCTCCGGCATGCCGTTCGACTTGGGTCCTTGAAACCTGACCACTATAACACCATCCCGGTTGAGTTCACCGCTGTCGAATGCTCTCCGAACGGATTCCTGATCGGAAAAGGTCCTGGCCGGTGCCTCGACCAGATGATGTTCCGGCTTGACTGCAGAAATCTTGATGATTCCCCGGCCCAGGTTTCCCGTCAGCGTCCTGAGGCCGCCATTTTGTGCAAATGGTTCGTTAACGGGTCGGACAATCCGCTCATTCTCTGATCGGCTGTTCCCCGATTCCCAGACCAGCGCACCATTTCGCAATTTGGGTTCCATGGTGTAGCTCCGGAGCCCGTCACCAAAAACGGTCTCGACATCGGCGTGAAGCAGCTTTGCCTCAAGCAATTCACCGATCAGGAAACCAAGACCGCCGGCAGCATGAAAGTGGTTAACGTCCGCCAAACCATTGGGATAAACCCTTGCGAGCAGGGGCACGGCTTCGGAAACCGCCGAGAAATCTTCCGCAGCCAAAATAATTCCGGCAGCACGCGCCATGGCGATCAGGTGCAGGACCAAATTGGTGGATCCGCCGGTTGCCATCAATCCGACCATTCCGTTCACAAATGCCCGCTCGTCAAGAATGCGCCATACAGGCCGGTAGTCCGTCCCCTGCGCTGTAATTTCAGAGACGCGAACGGCTGCGGCGGCTGTCAGGGCATCACGCATTTCTGTTCCGGGATTTACGAAGGAGGCACCAGGCAGGTGGAGCCCCATGAACTCCATGAGCATTTGATTGGTGTTTGCGGTTCCATAGAAGGTGCATGTTCCGGGACCGTGATAGGATGCCATCTCCGCTTCCATGAGTTCGGAACGCGATACCCGGCCGGCGGCAAATTCCTGACGAACCATTGCCTTTTCGTCGTTGGCAAGACCGGATGTCATCGGACCCGATGGCACAAATATTGCGGGCAGGTGCCCGAATGTAGCAGCGGCGATGATCATTCCCGGCACGATCTTGTCACAAACGCCGAGGAATAGGGCGCCGTCATAGGTGTTGTGGCTGAGTGCGATGCCGGACGCCAAGGCGATCACGTCGCGCGAAAACAAAGACAATTCCATTCCCGGCCGACCTTGAGTTACGCCATCGCACATCGCAGGGACGCCGCCCGCAACTTGGGCGGTTGCACCTGCATTCCGGGCTGCACCCTTGATGATCGCCGGAAAACGCTCATAGGGTTGATGCGACGACAGCATGTCGTTGTAGGCGGTTACGATCGCCAAGTTGGGTGAGTCGGAACCCGCCAGCCTTGTTTTGTCATGTTCCATTGCGGCGTATGCGTGTGCCTGATTGCCGCAGGACAGATGCCCGCGGTAAGCACCGGCCTCCATGGCCCTGCGCATGCGGTCAACATATGCAGCCCGAGTCTTTTCGCTTCGGCGGCGGATTTGCCGAGTTGTCGCGTCAATTCTGGTGTCGATGGACATTTCCATGTTCCGGTCAGGTTGAACCGGTCTATTGCTTTGATTTGGACGAATCGAACATTTGCACGGAATTCTCAAGTGAAAACGACAGGAAAGAACACGGAAGGGTTTACGTCAGCCCAATCAGCGGAAGGGATGAATTCCTCGGCTGTAGCAAAGTTGGTGGTGGTCGGGGCGGGAACGATCGGCATGCGCCACATCATGGCCATCAATCTCTGCCCAGGTGCAAAATTGGCGGGAGTGGCCGAGAAAGATGAAAGTGTGCGCGCCGAACTCGCAGGAAAAGGAATTGCCGTCAGCCCGAATGTGGAGCGGTTGGTTGAAGATTCCCAACCTGACGGTGTGATCATAGCGACTCCGACCGATGCCCATTGCCATTCGGCATTGCCGGTGATTTCAGCCGGAATTCCGGTTCTTGTGGAAAAACCCATTGCGGCCTCGTTGAATGAGTCTGAAGCAATTGCTGCCGCAGCTGCGCAGGCGGGCACCCAGGTCCTTGTTGGGCACCAAAGGCGATATCATCCTCAGGCAGCGATGGCGCGGGAAATGATCAGGACAGGCAAACTCGGCGAAATTTTGCTGGTTTCGGGCGTGTGGGGCGTTCGCAAGCACGAAGGTTACTATCGGCAGGGATTCCGAAGAACTCGGGAAGCCGGCCCTGTCATGATCAACTTCATTCACGACATCGACATGCTTCGTCATGTCCTCGGAGAAATCGAATCCGTGGCCGCCAGATTGTCGAATAAAATTGGCGGAGGATTGAAGGAGGATGCCGGCGTCGTCTCAATGAAATTTGCATCGGGAGCATTGGGATCGTTTGCTCTTTCCGATCGCGTGACCTCGCCCTGGTCCTGGGAATCCGCAACCGGTGAAAACCGGATTGTGCCGGACGCGGGGCAAAACTGCTTCCGGTTCATGGGAACCGAGTCGTCGCTGGACTTCCCGAACCTGGTGCACTGGACGCATGAAGGCGGGAAGGGGGATTGGAGCAGGTCAATATCGGGAGAGCAAATCAAGTGTCAACGAATTGATCCTTTTGTCAGTCAGTTGAATCATTTTCTTGATGTGATTCATGGCCTTGCCAAACCCTTGATAGATGTCAGGGATGCCACTGCAAGTCTGCGTGCTGCACTTGCCGTGCTTGAGGCTGCCGATTCGGGCTGTTGGGTTGAACTGCAAAGACCCCAGCGGTTGCCGAAGGCAGCGGGCGCCGGAACGTCAGTTTGGATCGCTTCATTCTCAGTTTCATTCGAGAAATTCCAGACAGGTTTCGAGTTCGGAATCTTCAATTTTTGGCGTTTCTGCAGGGCCCGGGATATTACCCGCTTCTGAGGCGGTTCGGAATATAGTCAGGTTGCAATGCGCTCGTTCCAAAATTCTTTCCGCAGGTGCCGGAGGTTGCCGCGGGCGCGTCCATGTCTCGGTGGATCGGCTGTGTCGCCATAAAGTGTACGGCGAGCGCCTCATGAAGTCCATTTGCGTTCGCCCATTTGGGCCTGCATGTCGGCAACGGCCACGGCTTGAAGAGCGGGACGAGCCGACCACGAGCGTCATGCCTTCACTGCGGGCAATTTCGATCATGCGCTTTAGATCCTCCATGTGCTTGAGGTGAAGCGCATCTCCCGGCCGGTTGGCGGATGTGGTTCCAAACAAACTGAAGTTACGCATGGTCGATGCCGAATTCCGACATCACCGCCAGTGAATGATGAAGATCACGGCTCACGCCATCGCATATGAGGCCCAGTTTCACCCGTCTCCACCGCCCTTTCTCAGTCCGGTGCCGACTATGTCCTCCATGATCTTTGTAACGGCCCAGTTGTCACCTTCGGGATGCTTGGTGATACCGGCCTGAAACAATTGCATTGCTGTTGCGGCCGTAAAAAGCGGCACTCCGGAGTCGCGGGCAAGGTCCATCGCGATCGTCATATCCTTGTGCATGGTCGCTATGTGACTGCCGGTGCCTTCGAACCGTCCTTCGATGATGTTCTCCATTGCGGTGTTCGCCGCCGTCGAGCTGGCGCTTGAGGTTGAGACCACCTTTTGAAATGCCTCGGCCCGCACCCCGGATTTCGCCGCTAGAACGGTGGCCTCGAATGTGGCGGTGAATATTGATCCGATGAGGGACTGCAGGCACGCCTTGACCGTTTGTCCCATGCCGGGTTCGGATCCGACATGGTGAATTGTGGCGCTCACCGCTTCCATGACCTCGCGATTGTCGTTCAGCAATTCTTCATTTGCTGCGGCCATCATTGTCAGCGTGCCGGATTGGGCACCCGGAAATCCACCGCTGACCGGTGAATCGATTGGCCAGTTCCCGGGTTTCGGAGGCGGTTATGGTTGCCGTCAGGATGATTGTCGATCCGGATGGCATGCTTTTGGCCAGACCGTTGTCGCCGAAGATCACCGATCTTGCCTGACAGCCGTTCATCACCATGACAAATGCGGCAATTACTCCTTCACCGGCAACTGCGGCGTTCTCTGCGGGATATCCGCCCATTTCCTCGAATGCTATCATCCGGGTCTGGGACAGGTCGAAGCCGGAAACTGCAAAGCCGGCCCGGATCAGGTTTCGCGCCAATCCCGATCCCATTTCGCCAAGACCGACGACGCCCACGCGCTGTTTCATGATTCCCTCACAATCACTGCAGGCAGTGCCCGTTGCTGCCCGTCTGCATCAACTTGGCTGTGGCACAGCTTCAATCCGAACTTGCTTGATGTTGTCAATTCCCGACGTCGGACGCTTCGTTCGGAACAATCTGCGCAATGCGCCAAAATCGTAAAGCTGCATCACCCTGCGGCTCCAAGTGTTGCAGACAGTTCCTTGGTTACCAGATACGCCTGCATGACATCATCCTCGGTGCATTCAAATGTTCCGGCCGCGACCCGAATGACGGTGCTGCCGCGACAGCTTGCACGGGTGAGAAATATCCGCCCATCGTCATTGATCAAATTGCACAACCTTCGTGTCAACTCATCGGGATCTCCGTTTCCGGGGTTGAAACGAAAGGCAAACAAGGCCAGCGGACTGCTTGAAATCACTTCGAATTCCGGGTCGTCGCGAAACATACGTTCGACCTTTCGAACCCAAGCCACATGGTTGCGCATCATCGTTCGCAATCCCTCGAGCCCATATGCCCGAAGGACAAACCATAGCTTCAATGCCCGGAATCTTCTTCCTAGTGGGATCGTCATCTCACTGTAGTCCACAACTTCGAATTCGGTGTCGGTTTCCAGGTATTCCGGGCGAAGACCCAGCGTTTTCCTTTGCGGTCCGGGATCGGAAAGAAACTGGATCGAGCAGTCAAGCTGTGCACCAATCCACTTGTGCGGGTTCATGACCAAGGAGTCTGCACCTTCAACCCCTTTCCATATGTTCCTGAATTCCGGACAAATCATCGCTGATCCGGCCCATGCGGCGTCGACGTGGCAATAAAGGTCAAAGGACTTTGCCACTTTGATGATTTCCGCAACATTGTCGCAGGCCCCATTTGCTGTTCCGCCAACACAGATGACCACCCCGGCAGGCTGCAGTCCGGCGTCAATGTCCCGCCCTATCGCGATTCGCAATTTATCGGGGTTCATGGCCAGATTTTCGTTGGTTGGGATCTTCAATAGGTTTCTGTCCCCAATTCCGGCAATGCGGACGGCCTTGTCGATGGAGGAGTGGTTTTCCCCCGAAGCATAGATCCTAATAGTGTTTTGACCCTGCAAGCCTTGGCTGTTTCCAGCCCAGCGCAAGGTGCGCTCGCGCATTGTAAGCACCGCACAGATGGTCGCGGTTGTGGCTGTGTCATGGATTAGGCCGGTGAAGTGGGAAGGCAATCCAACCGCGCCGCGGAGCCATTCGATCATCCTGCCTTCGAGTTCGCTGGCGGCAGGGGATGCCTGCCAAAGCATGCAGTTGCATGACATTGAATTCGCGAGATGTTCAGCAAGGATGGACGCCGGAGCTGCATTTGCGGGAAAATAGGCCAGGAATCTTGGGTGCTGCCAATGAGTCATCGCGTCCGGCACCAGCCGTTCGAAATCGGCGAAAATGTTTTCCATGGGTTCGGGAAGTTCCGGCGGCATTGAAGGAATCAAGGCGGCGAATTCACCCGGAACGGAATTTGACCTGACCGGACGATCCTTCAACGTTGCATAGTAGCGGGTCGCCCATTCGCCCGCCCGTGCCGACCAATGGCCGAGGTCCGAATATCTCATCGCGATCAGAGCTTGAATCAAGCCGCCGCAGGTGCGGCGGTCGCCGACCGATTGCGGGCAAGTTCCCCGGCCACCGAAGCAAGCCTGCGGAGGGCATCGCCGAGATCCTCGGCGGGAACGGTCATGGCGACGCGCACGTGTCCGGCAGCCGAACGGCCGAAACTCTCACCCGGCATCACCGCGATTCGTTCATGTTCGAGGAGGTGAAGGGCAAAGTCCCGGCCGCTGAGACCGGTGGCTCTGACGTCGAGCATAAGGTACATGGCTCCCATTGGCGGAACCAGCGAAACGACTCGCTGATTTCGTAGGACATCAAGTGCAACCGACAACCTCCTCCGGAACGGTTCTGCAACCTTGGGTTCGAATTCCAAATCCCGGTTGAGTGCGTATAGCGCGGCATCCTGAATGTATTCTGGAACGCCGAAGGTAACGACCGTCAACAGTTCGCCCAGCGCGTTCATGATTTCGGCGGGGCCAGCCAGCCATCCAACGCGCGACCCGGTCATGGCAAAGGATTTTGACATTGATCCGATGACAAATGTCCGCTCCTGCATGCCATCAAGGGCCCGAATTGAGGCATGTTCACCAGACCAGATCTGGGTGTCGTACACCTCATCGGAAATGACCCAAAGATCGTGTTTTTGAGCTGCTGCGGCGATCATCGCGATCGTTTCTTGCGGATAGATCGTGCCGGTGGGATTGTTTGGTGAATTGAACAGAAGGCTCGTTGCCCCAACTGCAGCTTGGTCGAGCGCTTTGCCTTCTGGCCTGAAATCCCGCCTTGGGCTTGTCGCCACCGGAACCGGTGTGCCGCCCGCGGCCATGATCGTTCCCGGATATGTCGGATAGTAGGGATCAAAGAAAAGTGCCTTATCGCCTGGGTTGAGAATCGCCAAGTGGGAAACCAGAAGTGCGCCCTGACCACCGCACGTGATGACAACATTTTCAATTCCGGTTGGAACCCCGGTTCTTTTCTCAATTCGGGTGGCTACCGCCTTCCTGAGGGCTGTTGTTCCCGAAACCACACTGTAACCGGTTCTGCCTCTTGATGCGCTTTCGGACATTTCGGCAAGAATGGCTGGATCTGTTGGAATGTCATGGTCGCCGACGGTCAAATTGACAACGGCTTCTCCAGCCTCCTTCAACTCTCTTGCCCTGTAATAGGGCTCCCAAGCACCGGAATCGGTCTTGAGCAAATTGAGAATTCGCCTGGCGAGTTGCATGTGCACTCCTTCGGCCCGCAACCAACCACACCCGAAATTGAGTTCCGGTGAATCCGGTTGCATTCAGTCAGAAATGGGTTAATACAACCCACCATGAACGCGGCACAATCCATAATTTTCGGCATTTCGATTACCTGCTGACATCGTCAGCCGGGCCGTTCCTTCATCTCCAAACAGACTCAAACCGACAGGGCCCGGCAGGCCAGAGTTTGATCGAGTTTCAGATGGCACAATTGCGATTTCACAACACGAAAACCGGACAGAAGGAGGAGTTCGAGCCGATTGAGCCGGGCAGGGTGCGAATGTATGCTTGCGGACCCACGGTCTATGATCGGGCCCATATCGGAAATGCCCGTCAGGCGGTTGTGTTCGATGTCCTTTTCCGGCTTCTCCGGAACCTTTATGGCGAAGGCGTCCTTTATGTCCGCAACATTACGGACGTTGATGACAAGATCAATGCGCGCGCCCTTGAGTTGTGGAATTCGGATGGGGCGCAATCCTTGGCGGACGTCGTGCGCGTCATCACCAATGAGACAATCGAGTGGTACAGAGAGGATATGGGTGCCCTCTCGGTGCTGACGCCCGATTTGGAACCGCGAGCCACCGAATTCATTCCCGAGATGATTGAGTTGATATTGCGGCTGCTCGAGGGTGGATTTGCATATGTCGCCGAAGGTCACGTTCTGTTCAGTGTTGATGCATATTCAGCCTACGGTGATTTTTCACGCAGATCGCCTGAGGACATGGAAGCTGGCGCGAGAGTCGAAATTGCCCCCTACAAGAGAAATCCGGTCGATTTTGTCCTCTGGAAGCCGTCGGACTCAAATGAGCCTGGCTGGGACTCGCCTTGGGGACGGGGACGGCCGGGATGGCACATCGAATGCTCGGCAATGAGCCTGAAGCTGCTCGGAAACAACTTCGACATTCATGCCGGCGGCGCCGACCTGATCTTTCCGCATCATGAGAATGAAATTGCACAGAGCATCTGCGCCAATCCAGGTTCTGAATTCGCAAGGTATTGGATGCACAACGGTTTGTTGACCGTGAATGGCAGAAAGATGTCCAAGAGCCTGGGCAATGTCATCACAATCAAGGATTTGACAAACAAGGGCATAAGCGGCGGGGCAATTCGGCTCACCCTTCTGTCGACCCACTACAGGCAATCGCTGGACTGGACCGAAACGAAGCTTGAGGAAAACACCCGGGCGATGGAGCGTTGGGCCGGGATGATGGAGGATGCTCCGAACTGCACCGGAGCCGTTTCGCCTGAGATTGTTGCGGCACTTTCGGATGATCTCAACACACCCAAGGCAATTGCCGAGCTACACCGGCTTGCCAAGGAGGGCGATTTTGGTTCGCTGAAGGCATCGGTTGAATTGCTTGGCCTATTGACTGGCGAAAGCGGGACCGGCCGGGTTCAGGTTGAAGACGGCATGCAGAATTTGATTGAGCGGCTGCTGCAGGAGCGGGCCGGAGCCAGAGGGCGTCGGCATTTTGATGAGGCCGACAGAATCCGCGACCTCCTTTTGTCGGCAGGCGTTGAAATCAAGGACGGCCCGCAGGGAACAGAATGGAGTGCGACATCACGATTCAATCCGGACCGGCTGGAACAGGGTAATCCGGGAGATTCCGCAATTGTGGGAGGTTTTGCAGATGACGGCTGAACGGCTGACGCTCTACGACACGACACTGCGGGATGGCCAACAGACGCAGGGAGTTCAGTTTTCGCCCGACGAAAAACTGAAGGTGGCCGCGGCTCTTGATGAATTGGGCCTTGACTACATTGAAGCAGGTTGGCCCGGTGCCAACCCAACCGACAGCGAGTTCTTTGCCCGCATGCCGCAGACATCTCATTCCAGGATCACCGCATTCGGAATGACAAAGAGAACCGGCCGCTCAGCTTCCAACGATGAATTGTTGGCTGAAGTGATGAACGCCGGCACCCGGTCGGTGTGCCTCGTCGGCAAATCCCATGATTTCCATGTCACAAACGCTCTGCGGGTGTCACTTGCGGAAAATCTCGAGAACATTGCGCTGTCGGTCAAGCATTTGGTCGAGAACGGATTTGAGGCACTCTTCGACGCCGAACATTTCTTTGACGGATATCGTTCCAACAGAGGTTATGCGCTTGAATGTGTCATCGCTGCTTTCGAAGCGGGCGCAAGGTGGATTGTGCTTTGCGACACCAATGGCGGTACCCTGCCACCTGTCGTGGGGGATGTAACCGCAGATGTAATCGATGCCGGAATCCCCGGAGAAAGGGTTGGCATCCACACGCATGATGATACCGGAACCGCTGTTGCCGGAGCACTGGCAGCTGTCGATTCCGGGGCACGGCAGATCCAGGGAACGCTAAACGGGTTGGGCGAGAGATGCGGCAATGCAAATTTTATGACGATCATTCCAACGCTGCTGCTGAAGGAACCCTACAAATCAAAATATGTCACAAATGTTTCCGCATGCGGATTGTCAAAACTGACCAGGGTTTCGCGTCTGCTTGATGACATCCTAAACCGCGTGCCGGACAAATCAGCCCCATATGTGGGATCCTCCGCCTTTGTGCACAAGGCTGGGCTGCATGCCTCCGCGGTCGCCAGGGATCCAAGCACCTATGAGCATGTCGATCCTGGCGAAGTCGGAAACCAAAGGGTCATTCCAATGTCCAACCAGGCAGGCAAGTCCAACCTGGTTGCCCGACTGGATGAGGCGGGCATCGCCGTCAGCAGGGGAGATAGCCGCCTTTCCCAAATCATCGAAGTGGTGAAGCGACGTGAGAGCAAAGGCTACAGCTACGACACTGCCCAAGCCTCCTTTGAATTGCTGGCGCGCAGGATTCTGGGGAAGATGCCAAAATACTTTTCGGTTGAGGCATTCAAGGTAACGGTGGAGCGGACGATGCAGGAGGATGTTGGATCCAGCACAAATTCGTTGGGAGAAGCTGTCATCGACATTGCGGGGGAGAGGAGGAAGTCGGTTTCCGACGGCACAGATGGCAGGGAGGTTGACAATGGACCGGTGCATGCATTGGCAAGGGCGGTTCATAAGGATTTGGGCTGCTATCAGTCATATATTGACGACATGCGCCTGGTGGACTTCAAGGTGCGGATTACGAGCGGAGGCACTGAGGCGGTAACCCGGGTGATCATCGACAGTGAAGACAGAAACGGAAAGCGCTGGTCGACCGTTGGGGTTTCGCCCAATATCATCAACGCCTCATTGGAAGCGCTTGTCGATGCCATCAACTGGAAACTTATCAGGGATCGGGCTCCCCCCCCATGAACGCACGGGTCGTCGCTGAGATAGTTCAAAGTCGCGATCCTGACCGATTCCTGTCTGCGCACAGCGCCCCCGCTCCCCGGAGGCGTCATCTTTTTGCAATTTATGGGTTCAATTCCGAAGTGTCGCGGGCGGCTTGGGTTACCAACGAACCAATGCTCGCCAGGATCCGGCTTCAATGGTGGAAAGACGCAGTCAACGCAATTTGTGATGGGCATGATCCACCCAAGCATGAGGTTGCGCTGGAACTTGCGCGCACAATATCAACCTTCGGGTTTCGGCGAACCCCATTTGAAGAGGTGATAGAAGCACGGGCGTCCGATGTTGATGCGCCCGATGGCGCATGTGCGGGCGGTTTCGACAGCTACATCAACTCAACCTCCGGCAACGTCATGTGGTTGGCGGCGCTTGCCCTCGGTGCTCCCAACAAGACGGAAGACACGATACGTGATTTTGCCTGGGGAGCCGGTGTGGCCGCATATGTCAGGGCTTTGCCCGAGCTTGTCGAAAGGGGCAGGGCATGGATCGACCCGGCCGACAGTTCGATTTCCGGTTTGTTGTTGGAGGCCAGAGAACGCATAACTGCCGCCCGTTCAAACCGAAGGTCATTGCCAAGGTATGCGGCACCCGCCCTTCTTGCGGGCTGGAGGGCTTCAAGCACACTTGACAGGGCCATTTCAAATCCGGGACTGATAGCTGCGGGGAGGCTTGCCGAATCTGAATTCCGGCGGCGCGGTGTTCTTGCCTGGCGAAGCGCAACTGGCTTGTGGTGACGGCGCCGCATCCGCAGTCAGACGGGCTTGGGTCTCCTGAACCTGAGCCATAGCAGCGCACATCCCGCGAGCAGCAGGAACGGCACCATGGCCAAGTTCACCGACGTCCAGCCCTCCTGAACCGTTCCGCCGGCGCAGTTCATTAGGGTACCGGACGCAATCGACGCAACTGTTACGCAACCGAAGACAATCATGTCGTTAAGGCCCTGAACCCGCCCGCGTTCTTCCGGTGCATGTGCGTCAACCAGCATGGCGGTTGCACCTATGAACCCGAAGTTCCATCCGATCCCGAGCAGCACCAGTGCCCCGAAGAAGTTGTAGAGTTCGATTCCGGAGAGCCCCAATGAGCCGGATGTGGCAAGCAGGGCAAGACCCACGGCGACGATTCTCCTTGCTCCGAATCGGGCGATCAAATGACCGGTGAAGAATGATGGCGCAAACATTGCCAGAACATGTGCCGACACCACGTCAGCTGCTCTGTTTTCGGAAAATCCGCACCCGACCACGGCAAGGGGCGTGGCAGTCATGGTAAGATTCATCAGCGCGTAGGACACCATGGCACAGACAATCGAAACAACAATTTCCGGCGTCGCAAGCAACTCCCGATAGCTCCTTGGAGGTTTGGGGTTGGTCTGCTTCCTGACCGGAACCGGAATGTCGAGCAGCAGGAAGAGAAAGACACCAATGATGTTGAGGGCAATGGCCGCAATGTAGGTGCCCACGAACGGAACCACATAGGCCTGCGCAGTCAATTTGACGAGTTGTGGTCCAACTATGGCAGCTGCAAGGCCGCCGGCCATCACATAGGAAATGGCCTTCGGGCGAAACGCCTCAGAGGCGGTGTCGGCAGCGGCAAATCTCAAAAATCCGTTGGCGGACATGTAGATGCCGGTGCAGTATGAAGCGACCAAGAACAGGGGAAATGAAGATAGATACAGGGCGTATGCCCCCAGCAGTCCTCCCATGCAGCCCGCCGTTGCGCCGACAATGAACCCGGCAACCCTGCCAAATTTCTGCATGACTTGGCTGAGCCAGGGGGCGGTCGTCATTGAACCAAAAACGATCAGAGATATTGGCAGGGTGGCCCAGCACACATTCGAGGCCAATGACTGTCCGGCAAGGCCGCCAACGGTAAAGACCATTGGCAACTGCGCCCCTGCAGTGGCCTGAGCGAGAACCAACACCGCCACATTGCGTTTCTGGCGATTTGAAATGAACGGCAACATCCTGAGGTCCGTAGTTTCCGCCGCGATCTGCTGCAATAGGCAATTTCGCCACCGTGTAAATGCTGCCGAGTCATTGCGGTTTGAGCTCAGGTTGTCCGGGGAGGGTGATTGCTGTAGCGGTGGCGCCACCATTGTTCCAGGTCGCCGATTCCTTCCATGAATTCAAAAATCATCAAAGGTCGTGCAGAAATTGAGGAGGGGCTGCTCCACATTTGCTCCGTTGAACCCAAATTTTTCAGTGCGGCAGAAGTTTCAGGTCCGCTGCCAACCCGCTTGCGCGATGAGGGATTTACGACCTTGTTGGATATTATCGTCAGCCAGCAGTTGTCCGTTGCCTCGGCAAACGCGATCTGGGCGAGATTGAAGGATGCAGGGCTCACCCGGCGTTCAGCGCTCTGCAGTGCCGATATCAACGATTTGAGGGCATGTGGCCTGTCACGGCAAAAGGCCCAATATGCAACGGCCCTCGCACAAAGCAACTTGGACTATTCGGAGTTGGCCGGAGTGGATGACGACGAGGTTGTGGAGCAGTTGACCAGAATCAGGGGAATTGGAGTTTGGACAGCTGAAATCTATGCCATGTTCGCCCTGGGCCGGTCGGACGTTATCGCAGCGGGCGATCTTGCGCTCCGTGAAAGTGCCAGAATGCTGTTTGGTTATCAGGAGCGGCCCACGGTGAAAGAGCTGAGGAAAATGTCAGAACCTTGGTCGCCTTGGCGGGCCGTTGCGTCCCGTCTGCTGTGGGCATACTACCGGGCCGCATCCAATAGGGAAGGCATAAGATGAGCAGCCAATTCAACGTGCATCGTGCCGATGCAAAATCCGGTGAAACGGAAAGTATGGTTGTCCTGCTTCACGGTTATGGGGCGAATGGTGGCGATCTGCTGGGATTGTCCGAGGTTTGGGGGCCCAGCATGCCAAACACCCTCTTCGTGGCACCCGATGCGCCCAGCCCGTGCGACAGCCACCCCGCCGGCCGGCAATGGTTTCCAATTGAGGCTGCAGGTCCCGTTGACCGCATGGATATGATTCACAATTTGATTAGATCATTCAATGAATTGAACGAGTTTCTTGATGCCGAGAATGAAAGGGCCGGCGTTCCTGAAGAGAAATCGATACTGGTGGGATTTTCCCAAGGAACGATGATGGCACTTCATGTGGGTCTTCGCAGGCAACGACAACTGGCCGGCATTGTCGGTTATTCCGGCAAATTGCTGAACCCGTCGCTGCTGGAATCCGAGTTGGTCTCAAGGCCGCCGGTAATGCTGGTTCACGGTCAAGATGATGAAGTTGTCCCGTCATCGCAATCTATCGAGGCGGATGAGTTCCTGAAGCGCAGCGGGATCAACTCTCAGCTCTACCTTGCACCGAGGCTTGGCCACAGCATAGACATGTTCGGACTTGGCTTGGCACTGAATTTCATGAAAACGCATCTGGACAGTTAGGCCGCACCGTTTCGGCAGTTCGGGTGGAGGCACCTATGACAAAATTGGCGGCCTGTTCACGCAATTGGAGAATCCGATGACAACCCAACAGGAAATACTCGATTTCTGGTTTGCAGAAATTTCACCGATGGAGCAGTTCATGGGCGGACCGGAGTTGGATGAACGGATCAAGTCGAGATTCGGGCAGTCATGGGAAAGGGCGGTTGCCGGAGAGTTCAGGGATTGGTTGGACACATCCGACGGTGCGGTTGCGTTGATCATTCTCTTGGATCAGTTTCCCAGAAATATGTTTCGCGGTTCTGGAAAATCCTTCGACAGCGATGCGCTTGCCCGGGAATGCGCAAGCGTTGCGATTGAGGCGGGCCATGACATGCTGCAACCGGAGCGCAGGCGCCTGTTCATTTACATGCCCTACATGCATTCGGAGGGTCCGGCAGATCAGGAGCACTGCGTGGAGTTAATTCGGGACCGACTCCCGGAAACCGGGGCGCTGAACCTTTTGCACGCCCGGGCACATCGAGACATCATTGGGCTGTTTGGTCGGTTCCCTTACCGCAACGAAGCCCTCGGGCGCGAAAGCACTCGGGAAGAGATCAAATGGCTGAAGGATGTGGGCTACCGAAAATTCGTTGAGCAGCTTGAAGCTGCAAAGGGGTCCTGACCGAAACCGACGAAGCATGCCAGACCCGAATTGGGTTGGGGATTGCTCGCGACGCGTCAATCCTGGCAGGCATTCAACACGGCTGCAAAATCATCCCCATTCAGGGAAGCTCCGCCGACAAGCCCACCGTCCACATCCCTGGTTCCAAAAATCTCGGCAGAGTTTTTTGGATTGACCGATCCACCATAAACGATTGCGATGTTTTCGGCTGCTCTTGATCCCAGCAGCTTGGAACAGTGGGACCTTATGAACCCGTGAGCATCCTCTATCTGCGTCCTTTCCGCCGTCCTTCCGGTTCCGATCGCCCACACCGGCTCATATGCGACAACCAGGTTCCGGTCGTTGGCGGTTTCCGGAATGCTTTCTGACAGCTGATCTCCGACAACCTGATGGGTTCTGCCTGCAAGGCGTTCATGTTCCGTCTCACCAACGCAGAGGATGGTTTTTAGACCCGCGGAAATGCATGCCTTCGCCTTGCTGCGGACGAGTTCGTTGGATTCACCATGTCCAACCCGCCGTTCCGAATGTCCGACAATGCAATGTGTGGCACCGGCATCAGCGAGCATGCGGGCGGACACATTTCCGGTGTATGCGCCAGCTTCCAACTGGTGACAATCCTGCCCACCCGTTTCGATGGCGAATTCGGACAAGAGCTCCGACATGCGATGGATCAGGGTTGATGGTGGACATACAACAGCGGTCAAATTCGCTGGAATCGACAAGCCCTTAAACTTGGCTACTTCGCCAAGGTCGATGCCGGTGCCGTTCATCTTCCAGTTTCCTGCAATCAGTCTTTGACGCAACGTGAGCCTCCGGTCATTTGCTGCGGTTACAGTCTGGTGATGCCGCTGCAAGTTGGTCGGTTTGGCGCCGCGTCTCCAGTGAGGTGCAAGTGTGTGAGAAGGCTCCGAATTTCAATCATCGCCCTTGAATTTGATTGACTCGCCGCATCCGCAGGCTTCGGCGACGTTCGGATTGTTAAATCTGAATCCGGATTCCAGAAGTGTGGCCCCATAGTCGATTTCGGTCCCGAACAAGAACATCTGTGCCATGGGTGCGATCATGACCCTTGCTCCGTCCTGTTCCACAACTTCGTCATGCTCGCAAACGCGATCAACAAACTCCATGGTGTATTCCATGCCGGCGCATCCGCCTTTCTTGACACCGATCCGGAGCCCCTCCTTGCCGGATTGGTTCATCAGGCGAACAATCTGTGTTGCCGCGGAATTGGTAAGAGATATTGCTTGGCTATTTGGCGTTCCGAACATCTGGAAATTAGTCCTTTCGGCACCCAATTCTGACTTTCAATGCAACTGAATGGTCGAATTCCGGCAGTTGCGCAAGAGATCGGTTACATGAAGCCCAATTCAAGTCTGGCTTCGTCCGACATCATCTCCATGCCCCAAGGCGGATCCCAAGTCAGCTCGACATTTACGCTCTTGACGCCTGCAAGAGGTTCAACGGCATCCGCCAGCCAGCCGGGCATCTCTCCGGCAACCGGGCAGCCCGGTGCAGTGAGCGTCATGATCAATTGCACATCTCCCTCGTCTCCGATGTCAATCGTGTAGATCAGTCCGAGGTCGTAAATGTTGACCGGAATCTCCGGATCATACACCGAGCGACAAGCCTCAACAATCGTGTCATGCAACGGATGGTCGACGCTGGAAGGTCTGATGAGGGGCGGCCCCTCCATTAGGTGTTCGTCTGTGACTGCCATCATTGATTGCCAGGGAATTGAAGCTCGTAACTGAAAATAGCGGCAAACTTGAAAAAGTCTAGTGTTTCAGTCGGAATTGAATTCGTAAAGAGGTCGTGTCTTGCTGAACGCAATTGGGCCGCCCCTGCTTGCAGACCCCGTCAAGCAAACCGGCAGCTCCCGCTGAATTGAGAATCTTCTGTAAAGCCCATTTGTCGGCATGCAGTGAGAGTGAGGTTTGTCGAGATGCCAATAGCCGCTGCCCTGCTCAACCAACTGCATTTGACTGGATGTGGAGACCTTTCAGACCAAGTGGTGAATTGAGAAACTCAAGACACGCGGAACTTTCACATGTCTGGCTTCCAGTTGCGACATGCAATTGCTGTGGGCCAACATGGTGTTTGAGGTCGGAATCGGGTTGGTTACCCAAGCTCAATGATCTTAGGTCAAGACTGTCATTCTGACTCCGCAATTCCAATCCATCGCATCAAGCTGGAATTTCGGGATAGGATTTTCTCTGGCACCCCATGCAAAATCAGGATTTTGAGCGCACAGTCCCGAACCAACTTGGCATTTGCATCGCAGCCTTCCATTCCGTGGCAAGCTTCAGGACTTCAACTGGCCCCTCTTGAAACATCATCGGCTGCGCCATTGTCGTAAGGGCCTGGTGCGAGTTCGATTGAGGACAGACTTCATTTGGTGTCAGTGAACCGAGATAGGTGGGAGAGGCCACCAAGCTACGCATCGGAATTCCATTCGGCGTGAAGAGGTTGATGCCTTGTACCCAGCCAACAGCAATCGGCACTCCGAAAATCACCCAGCAATTGGAATTTCGGCGAACGACGGAAAACCCGGAGTCTTTGGGTGTTTTGCGGGAAGTATTGACGGTTCGAACGAAGATGACTTAAGTTCGGTCTAAGAGAAAATGCAAACATTCGATCCATGATTGAATGGCGGAAGCAAAAAAAGATGGACTCCTTTGCAAGGGGGAAAACGATTGGCAAACCGGAGGTCATGGGGATTCCAATGATTGTGAACAGCAATGTCTGGAAATATTGGATCAGAACTTGGTCCCGAACTGAAAAACAGCAGGCCCATCAGTTTCAGCCAACCAGAATACCCAGAATCCATATCGCTTTCCTCGGCGACTTGTCGGCCCCATTCCGAATCCTTGGAATTCCAAGATCGTTCGTCGTATGCTCGGCTCTCATGGTCTGGGTTGCAGCTGGTTCATCCAATCCTCGTGTGGCAGTGGCAGATGATTTGCGGCAGGTGTTCACGATTGAAAGGGAGGAGATTGAAAGTTCAGGGATTCCGAACGTTTTTGATCTTCTGTATGAGCGTGCTGGAATCAACACATACGGCACAAACCACTCCAAATTGTTTGGTTGGTCGCACACTGTGGTTCTCCTGAACGGGAGGCCTCTGCCGAATGTCGCCGTTTCATATACTTTGGAAGCTCTCCCCCTATCTGCTGTCGAACGCATTGAAATTCTGAAAGACAACCGTGCTGTTTCGGTTGGTGAGAATGCGATCGGCGGGGCAGTGAACATCGTGCTTCGCAGCGATTTTGAAGGTACCGAGATCCGAACCGGAATCGGCAGACCAGGACTGAAGGGGGGAGATTCCGACCATGCGAGTTTGCTCTGGGGAGGTCCGTTGGGCAAAGGGCATTTGATGATTGGTGTGGATCGAATTGGCAATCAACAAATCATAGATGCCGACAGGCGCTACAGCCGAGCGGAATACAATAGGGGTGGCACAACGGATTTCAGCAACACCGTGGGCGTTTCCGATCTCGGCAACACTGTCTTCTATCAGGATAACAATGGCAATCTGAAGTCGGCTGCACTGGGCAACTGTGATGGCGAAGGGTATGTTAAAATCCAGAATCCGCGGGATGCTGTCGGTGACGGCTGCGGCTTTGCCTATGCAGACATTTCTTGGCAGACGGAACGATTTGAGAGGGACGGCACATTTTTGATCTTCGACCATCCGCTGGGCGAAGACGCGGAGGTGTATCTCGAAGCAAGGTATGCAATGGGGAATTCACTCTTTCGCTATGCCCCGTCACCTGACTTGCTCCGGTTTGAATCCTCCGACCCAGCCTTTAACACGATCATATCGCAGCTTGATGCCTCCACCGCCGCTGAAATTTCAAGTGCGGGTGTCCTCCAGCTTGGCCATCGTTTTGTTGGGCACGGCAACCGCGATTGGGGATGGGACATAAGGGAACATGACGTCACGCTGGGGATGAGAGGAATATTCGCAGATGGCATCGGCTACGATGCATATATTCGAGGCTATCGACAGGAGCTGGATGAGGCATCGAACACTTTCGTCAACGGAATAGAGGTTCGCAACCAAATTAACGATGGCAATTACGATCTCACCAACCCGCTTTCGACCGACCCCGACCACCAACAAGCCATAGCCGACAGCAGCCTCGAACACACGCGCATCGCCTCCACCAAGCGTCGTTCTGCAGGAATTGAGCTAAGCGGGACCATCAACCCATTTTATGGCCGTGATCTGGGTTGGACACTCGGCATTGAGGCCGAGTTCAGAAACCTAAACAACAGGTTTCGCTACAGGGATGCCTCCGACAACCAAGTCGAAGCGTCAAATGTGCTGGGTTCCGGTGGATTGCCGGTTTCTGGCGAAAGGAAACGTCGGTCCGGATTTTCTGAAATTGTGATCCCGATCACCAAGCGCTGGGATGTTCAGGTCGCTGGACGTTTCGACAGTTTCAACGACGCCGGAACCACAAGAAACCATGACATTTCAACTCGATTTCAGATTAACGACCGCTTGGCAATTAGGGGCGCGCTGAGCAAGGGCGAGGCGGTGCCCACGATCTATGCGATGAACGCCGACCCTTCGACAACTCATCCTTATGTATCGGTCAACGGTTCTTTGCTCCAGGTCGAACGCACGACTTCGGGAAATCCAAATCTCAAGCCGTACGACACCGAGAGCTTCAATCTGGGATTTGCTTATAAGCTGGGCGCATTCGAAATGAATGTGGATGGTTTCCGAGTCAAGCAATCCGACAGACCGAGCGTGGCGTCAACCCAATCCATTATTAATCTCTATGAGTCTTCTGGTGCTGCCGGTCTTCCCGATGGAGTGATGGTGAATCCGGAAGTTGCGGATTACACAGTGACCGGACCTTGGGCCAATATCCTTTCGACAACGACCTCCGGTGTTGACATGCGCCTTGATTATACCCTTGACACACGCTGGTTGCGCGTAACGGATTCAAAGAGCGGTGAATATGGCGGGCTTGAGCAGGATTCACTCAATCCGCGCGATCGAATTCACTCGTCCGTCCGAGCCAGCATTGACAGCCTGACCTTTGGCTGGAGCGTCACTCATAACTCCAAGTTCAAGAGCAATCTGGTCAACGATTTCTATCCATCATGGACGGGCCATGATATTTCATTGACTTGGCGGGATGCGCTGGGGGTTGAAGGGTTGGTGGCGACGGGTGGGGTGCTCAACTTGACCGATGAGGGTCCGCCCACGGTGCCATCGTCGCCCAGCTTGATCGCGTCAAGCTACGATACCAGGCTTGGCAGAACCCTTTTTCTAACTACCAAGGTTTCTTGGTAGGAAGGGGAAACACACAACGAACATATGTACCCTGAATTTGTGCGGAATATTCGCGATGTCATTGAATTGTGTGTAGATCGGTCGGATTGTTCAATGGTGCTCTCGGTGGATGAGCAGGCGCTGAATGCTGGTACTTGGACGCGAGCGGGGGTATTGCTCCCGGCGAACAAGTTGCACCCGACTTTCGTGCCGCAGCGGCAGCGGTTCCGAATATTTCGCTTCGGACGTGAGATGGCTCAGTGCCCGTCCAACTCCGTCATCGCGGTTAGACTGCCGCACGGTCTTCGAAACGGAGCGACTTAACCTGAAGCTTGATGGCAATTCGGCGAAGCGTGAAACAAGGCGTTGTTGAATCATGCGAAGCAGCGGAAGTCACTCGGCAACGAATAGGGGCTGTGATCGAAAATTCGTCGGTATTTGGGCCGCCGGCATCGCAGTTTATGATGGTCGGCG
>JAGWAS010000021.1:0-1044 GCA_021296235.1 Paracoccaceae bacterium
GCTCGGACGCCACGACCAGGCAAGAAAGAACTACTACCAAGCCGCCCATGTGTATGAAACGCTTGGCATGGAAGATCGTGGGAGATCCGCGCTCAAATCTGCCGAAGCTTTGGACAGTCAAGAGTAGCGATGGAGCGGACACCGCGAGGGGACGGTCTGGTTGTGGCCCGAAGTGACAGAATGTGCATTGAACTGGGCCGCGTTCCGCGGCGGGATACCATGCCCGCCATCAGGACGGTGTTTTTCTCCAACTTCAGGTGAACCGATGAGCCGACGCCTTGTCGGGTGTCAAGCTCGTTGCCCCCTTCGGCTCTCTTCTCCCCACGTTTTCCGGTATTCGGTGTCGTGAACACCGGCGGACAAATGGGCTGAGTGTGCACTTGATGTTCGCCTTGTGGATGTAACAGGCCATTCCGCGACGTGATCTTTTGCCATTGAGCCCGGAATTCCGTTTCCCGATAATTCGGACGCGTGTGCGTTGCACGCAGTCAACACGGAGAACTGGACATAGAAAATGAACCGACAGGAGCACGCCATGCAACTCCGGTCAGGCGCAGCGCCGAAGAATGGCGCAGTTAATTGAACAACACCGCTTCGGCCCCGGCCTTCGTCGTAGTCCACCCGCCGTGTTCTTTTTTGGAGTGTCTCGGCGACCGGTTTCCTGATTGTTTCATCTTCCTCCGGCGTTTTTGTTGCGCGCAGTCTCGATTTTCTCGGGATGAGGGAGGTTTTGCAGTGAAACAGCTGTTTGTTGTTCTTCATTCCTGGCAGCATTTTCCAATTCCGTCTCGTTTTTCTGCCGGAATTCGATGCCGTCCTGCCGGGCACGATGGGGTTTCATTTTGAGTGTTGTGCCGCGAGGATGTCATTCCAGTCATTTCCGATGGAGTGGACGCCCCCATCTGACGGCGTCACGGGCGCCAGGAAGAAGCGCACGCTGTGTGCGCTCGATCAATGACGGAGGCCCATGGAACAGGTCAACATTATTGGCATCGACATATCAAAGAGCAGCTTCCAGCTTCATGCTGCCACCGCCGGGGGAGA
>JAGWAS010000021.1:1095-67651 GCA_021296235.1 Paracoccaceae bacterium
TGGAGGCCTGCGGCGGTGCGCATCATTGGGGTCGTCAGATCATTGGCCTTGGCCATTCGTGCGAGTTGATCCCGCCGGTTTATGTCAAGCCCTTTCTGAAGCGTCAGAAGAATGATGCCAATGATGCGGCTGCAATCGTCGAGGCGGCGCAGCGCCCGGCCATGCGGTTCGTTTCGGTGAAATCGCAGGAGGCACAGGCCGATGCCGCGCTGTTCCGCACCCGCTCGCTCCTGGTCCGGCAACGCACGCAGTCGATCAACTCGCTCCGGGGCCAACTGGCCGAGTTCGGTGTGATGGCATCACAGGGTGCCGGGAGGCTGGAGAAGCTTGCCCTGGAGTTGGGCATGGCGAGGGAGTCTCTTCCCGCACAGGTTGTGGCGATGGCCGATTTGCTGTTGGCGCAGATTGCGGCCCTGTCCGAACAGATCTCCGAGCTTGACAGGCAGATACGTTCCCGGGCCCGCCTCTGTGTGCAGAAATGAAGCGGCTGATGACGATCCCCGGCGTCGGACCGATCTGTGCGATGGCGGTTCATGCCTTTGCGCCGCCGATGGAGAGTTTCGGCAGCGGGCGGGACTTCGCGGCCTGGGTGGGTCTGACACCTCGGCAGCATTCGACGGCGGGACATCAGAGGCTCGGCCGGATCACCAAGATGGGTCAGCGCGATCTTCGTCAGCTGCTGGTTCTCGGCGCCACCAGCGTTCTTCTGCATGTGCGCAAGCGTGAGGAGTTGAATGATCCCTGGCTCCGGAGGATGCTGGCTGAGAAGCCCCCGAAGCTGGTTGCCGTTGCTCTTGCGAACAAGATGGCCCGCATCATCTGGGCGCTGTCGGTCAAGAAGGATGTCTATCGTGCACCGACAGCTGTTGCGGAAGCTGCGGCATGACTGCCGGGAAAGGAAGAATTGGTTTTGAATGCCGAGCTCTGCCGACAAGCGCCTGAGGGCGTGAAGGTCGGATGAGCCCGGTTTGCGGTGCGGTTGGGACGAAGGACAACATAAGGGAAAGAGGTTAGAGAGACGGGGTCGGAAGAACCAGTGGAAGTCGGAGGGTTTCGAGCCCGGTATTCCGATTTGGATCCGATCCACGAACACCATATGGGCCCGCAGCGCATGAATGCTGCATCCAGAGGCCGGACAAACGAAAGTAGCTGACCGCATGTCATGAGTTGTTCAAATCCCCCTTGCACCGCAGGGGGCGTCCACATACGCCTTCCAGTCGCAGGCGTCTGACCCTCGGGTCATTTTCAGCAAGCCTGTCTGCGGCCTCGTCGCCGGCGTCATCGGCGTCGAAGGCACAGATGATGCGTTTGGGTGTCCAGGCCTCAAACCATGCGGGCAGCCGTCCGGTAAGCGGCCATTCCCCGACGTGTTCTTTTTCCGTTGATCCCGGAATTCCATTCCCCGATAATTCAGGCGCGCATGCGTTGCACGCAGTCAACACGGAGAGCCGGAAAAGAGAAATTGACCGACAGGAACTAGCTTTTCGGCAACGGAGCCATATTCCGCCGGGCGGTCAGGACGCAATCATCGCTGTTTCAGCCACAGAACGAGCCCGTTTCCGAGCTCCAATTCGATATCCCAGCCTGTCGGGGACGGTTCCGGCGGATGGACTGCGACGAAGGCCGGCGCCGAAGCGGTGTTGTTCAATTGACTGCGCCATTTTGACAATGTCTTGCGCGACAATCCCCGGGTGGCACAGTATGATTTGGCGGTTTCGCCGCTTGCCTCGAAATCGCACAGGATCTCCTGCCATTCTTCGGCGCTGCGCCTGACCGGAGCCGCAGGGCGGGCTCCTGTCGGTTCATTTTCCATGTCCAGTTGTCCGTGTTGACTGCATGCAACGCACGCGTCCGAATTATCGGGAAACGGAATTCCGGGCTCAATGACAAAAGAACACGTCGGGGAATGGCCGGTTACCAACAAACTGCATTTTCCGGCACCCCTTCGCTATTCGAAGGATATCAACCTCGTACTCACGTCCACCGGTCCGATTGACCCGATCATCGACCAGTTGAGTGTCGTTCTGGAATCACGGCTTGGACGAGCGCAATTCGATCAGAGTCCGGTTGCACCGAAATTGCGCTTCCTCGTCCAATCCGAGGACGGCAGCGGAGTGGCGATTTGTCTGAAAATTGAGATCAACACGCGAGAAACCGGAACCTTCGATGTGCCGAAAACCTTGCCGCTCAACATCGCAAATCCGTGGTTCTCCGGCGAAGCTCTGATTCCAACCTTCTCCCGGGAAGAAATGCGCTGCTTCAACGCGATAAGGGGCGCGATCTCTACGACCTTGCATATGCGCTGGAGGTGTTTGGTGAACTGGAGATAAGGCGGATAGTCGAGATGTTCTCCCTTTATCTTGACCTGAACGACCTGACCATCACGCGTGCACAAGCACAGGAGAGGATGTTCGCGAAGTTGGCCAAACAACGATTTCTGCTCGACATGCGGCCACTGCTGCCGGCGGCTAAGGCAGAGGCATTGACGGAGGAAGCGACCACGGATGCATTCCACCGCGTGTTTGTGAAACTTGTCAATGTTCTGCCGGGAGAGTCCTGGGCGAGGACACCGGAAATGAAGGAACGGTTCGGTATCAGTTGGTGACGTTGCTGTCGTGCAGATCCATAAACGGTGAACGTGCCGCTCGGACCCTTGGCAAACACTGTGGCAGCTCCGAACATCCGCTGACATCGGGAAAAGTGGCAAGAAATGAGATTGGAAAGGCGATGACAGGCGTGGCGGAAAAAATTCTCCGAAGCAGACATTCACTAAATTCCGTGGCACCGAGAATGATGTGAAGGAACGCAAGTGGTCGCACGGTGTTGACAAGGTTCGGTGGACGGTCATCGGGATCAGCATCGCCGAAGGTACAGCTGCCAGCCTGAATCTGACGCCTGCACGGGTTGCTGGCCCGATCGGAAGAGAAATTGTTGAACTGTTTCGCGCCTCTTCGATCCTGAATGGCGACGAGACCTCAATGTGCATCAACGAAAAAACAACTGGCTGCAGAGCTGCATTGCCGGAGACCTAGCATTGTCGATCTGTCATCCAAACCGCGATCGGTCAGGTGTTTTGATCTTTCTGCAGCCACACATATTGAAACTGGAAATCCATACTCACATGCAAGGTTAAATGGTAAATTGGTTTGCCTCCTTTCGTCTCATTCCGGCGAGATGTCATATGAAGGCACTGGCCGGTGCACATGCTTTCGAATGCGGTGGAGCACCGCCCCTTGATTGCCTATATCAGGCATTCGGCCGACAAACCGAGCCGGTCCGACATAAATCTCGAGGGAGCCCATCTGTTGAATGAGTCGGCCCAAAGCCCGATGATGATCCAGTACCGGAAGATAAAGGAGCAGCACAGGGATGCGCTCCTTTTCTATCGAATGGGCGATTTCTACGAAATGTTCTTTGACGATGCGGTTGCCGCCTCGGAAGCACTCGACATAGCGCTGACCAAGCGCGGCAAGACCGAAAACCAGGACATCCCGATGTGCGGCGTACCTGTGCGCGCTTACGAAACCTATCTTCAAAGGTTGATCCGGCAGGGATTTCGGGTTGCGATCTGTGAGCAAACCGAAGACCCGTCCGAAGCCCGCAGACGGGGAAGCAAGTCGGTCGTCTCGCGTGAGGTCGTAAGGGTGCTGACTCCCGGCACCCTGACCGAGGACTCCCTGCTTGATGCGCGCCGACACAATTTCCTTGCTGCCGTAGCCGTCGTGCGCGGAAGCTGGGCGGTCGCGTGGACCGACATCTCCTCGGGTGATTTTCATTGCATGCCATGTGCTGCTGCATCCTTGGGGCCGCAACTGGCGAGGATCGCTCCTGGTGAAATCCTGGTTTCGGATAGTTTTGACGAAGAGGCAAAGGCACTGCTGGAGGAGTTCAACATCCCGATGACGCCGCTTTCTCCAGTGCATTTCGACAGCACCGGGGGCGAACGCCGGATTGAGGAACTGTTCGGGGTAAGGTCGCTGGACGCATTCGGTGACTTCTCGCGGCCCGAACTGGCGGCGATGGGCGCAATCGTATCCTATCTTGAGCTCACCCAACGCGGAAACCTGCCCATCCTCAGGGCACCTTCCCGAGAACGGGTCAACCTGACCATGCAGATTGATGCTGCAACGCGCAGGAACTTGGAAATATCGCGGGATTTCTCAGGAAACCGTTCAAACTCACTGGTTGGAACAATTGACCGGACAAAGACCGCCGCCGGGGCGCGACTGCTCGGATTGCGTGTCTCAGCCCCTTCCACGGACCTTGAGCAAATCGGCCGCCGGCTGGACTCCATCGAATGGTTCGGGGGCAGGGCGGCAATGCGAAGGGACATAAGGGACGAGCTTGGAAAACTCCCCGACATCAACCGCGCACTTTCCAGAATTGCAATGGGAAGGGGCGGCCCGCGCGATCTTTCCTCCATAAGGATTGGCCTGACACAGGCGGGCCTGATCAGCAAAATGCTGCAGAACGACAGTTTGCCGCAGGGGTTGGCGGAACAGGCGCCACTGCTCGATTCACTGCCGGAGTTCCTTGACCTGCTGAACCGTGCCCTTGTTCCGGAGCCGCCGGTTCAACTTCGGGATGGCGGATTTGTCGCAACCGGGTTCGACGGGGAACTTGATGAGGAACGCCGGATGCGCGACGAAGGCCGTTCCATAATTGCCGAGCTCCAGGCCGAGTATGTTGGCGAAACCGGCATTTCCTCGCTGAAGGTCAGGTACAACAACGTCCTCGGTCACTTCATTGAGACTCCTGCCTCCCACGCGGACAAAATGCTCTCCGAGCCGCTTTCCTCCAAGTTCATCCACAGGCAAACAACCGCCAGCGCAATTCGGTTTTCGACGGCCCGAATGAAGGAAATCGAGTCCCGCATCCTCAACGCCGATGAACGCATGGCCGAAATCGAACGTCGGATCTTCGATGAGCTTTGCGAACAGGTATCCGCGGCGGCATCCGCCCTTGCGCAGGTCGCCGGCATGCTGGCGGAACTGGATGTGTCGTCAGCCCTTTCGGAACTTGCCGTCGAGAGGAACTGGACCCGGCCGACCGTGGATGACAGCGGCGTCCTTGAGATTTCGGGAGGGCGTCATCCGGTTGTTGAAAGTTCGCTTCAGCTTGCCGGGGGCCAGCAATTCGTCGCCAACGGCTGCAATCTTTCCGACTGTGGTGATGCACCGACAATTCAGATCATCACCGGCCCGAACATGTCCGGCAAATCGACCTATCTCAGGCAGAACGCACTGATCGCACTTTTGGCCCAATCGGGATCCTTCGTTCCCGCCGATTCTGTGCGTGTCGGACTTGTTTCACAGTTGTTTTCAAGGGTCGGGGCAGCAGATGAACTTGCCCGGGGGCGCTCGACCTTCATGGTGGAAATGGTTGAGACCGCAGCGATCCTGAATCAGGCGGACAAGCGTGCACTCGTCATTCTGGATGAAATTGGACGCGGGACGGCAACCTATGACGGACTGTCGATCGCATGGGCGACGCTGGAACATCTGCATGAGTTCAATGGATGCAGAACCCTCTTCGCCACACATTATCATGAGCTGACCGGGCTGTCGGCCCGGCTAAAGCGTGTTGCCAATTCGACTGTTGCGGTTCGGGAATGGCAGGGCGAAGTCGTTTTCCTGCATGAAGTCCGGGAAGGAACCGCAGATCGGTCATACGGAATTCAGGTCGCGCAATTGGCTGGGATGCCCGCTCCGGTTGTGGTGCGCGCCAAGGAAATCCTTGAAAAACTCGAACAGGGGAATGACAGTGATCGAAGCAAAGCCGAGGCCCTATTGGACGGGCTGCCCCTGTTTGCCGAAGCCGCAAAGGCACGCGCTTTCATGCCGGAACCCCGTCGCAATGCAATCGAAGATCGCCTGCGCGAGATAATGCCTGATGAACTTACCCCGCGCAAAGCACTCGAACTGATTTATGCGCTGAAGGAACTCCTCGACTGAAGCGTTGTTCCCGGATGGCGTTCAGTTTGCCGGGGAGTCCTGTTCCACCTGTACATCCACTGCCGGCGATCCCGACGAAACCCCGACTTGGGCAGGTCTAAGCAACCGGTCATGCATCGTGAATCCCTCTGTCATGATTTCCATGATTTTTCCGGATTCAATGTCTTTTGACGGTGCTTCAAACATCGCTTGATGCAACTTCGGGTCAAATTCGTCACCCTTTCCGGGATTGACGATCCTAACACCATGCCGCCCGATTGCATTCAGAAGTTCCTTAAGGGTGAGTTCAATGCCTTCAATCAGCGCTCTCGAATGTTCCTTTTGGACATCATCGACGCTGTCGAGAGCCCGCTTCAGGCTGTCATGCACCGGCAGCAGGTCCCTTGCCAATTTTGACGCACCGAACTTGCCGGCCTCCAACTTGTCCCGCTCAGAGATTCGCCGGATGTTCTGCACCTCTGCAAGGGCACGCAGATAGCGGTCGTTGAGCTCATCGTACTTCTCGGCGGTCAACCCGTCATCTTCGGCCTGTTCCAAGTTCGAAACAGCATCGTCCGCTTCAGCGGGCTCCGCTCCGTTGACGGAACCGACATCGTCTTCGTCTTGGGGCCCGCCCGCTTCCTCAATGACGGCACCATCTTCCGCTTCAGCTTTGGCTTCGGATTTCAACTCTTCCTGCATCTTGGCAAATATCCTCACTCAATCTATTCCGACACGATTCGCCCGACCAACTGCGCGGTGTAGTCGACGATCGGGACGATCCTTCCATAATTTAATCGGGTCGGACCGATGACGCCCACGGCACCAACGATCCTGTGGTCGCTGTTCATATAGGGCGAGATCACCAAAGTTGAACCTGTAAGGGAAAATAGTCTGTTCTCTGAACCAATGAAAATCCTGACGCCCTCACCATCCTCTACGTAATCGAGGAAATCCGCGATGTCGCGTTTGCGTTCAAGATCGTCGAACAGTTCCCGGATGCGGTCCATGTCCTGAATTCCTTCGTCATCCTTGAGCAGATTGGCGCGTCCGCGCACGATCAGCCGCTCGTGACGGGCTTGCGCCGAATCCCAGACGGCAAGGCCGCGCTCGACAAGTTCTCCGGCCAGAACATCAATTTCCTGCTTCCGCTTCCTGATTTCATCGCTCACGACATTTCGCAACTCGACGATGGTGCGGCCCTTGGCAACCGCATTGACGAAATTCGCGGCTTCGCGCATGGATGACGTCGTTTGTCCCGCGGGTGGCGTAAAGACCCGGTTTTCAACCTTGCCGTCCTCCGTTACCAGCACAACAAGGGCGCGCCCATCGCCCAACGCAATAAATTCAATGTGTTTTACCGGCGCTTCGATCTTGGGCGTGAGGACAAGGCTGGCCCCCTTCGTAAGGCGCGACAGAACCGAGCCGACACGCTCAAGCTGTGTCTCGACAGTGTCCGTGCTCTCGTGTGCGACCGATTCAATCAGATCCCTTTCGACATCCTCAACCTGATTGACCTCCAGCAGTTCATCCACGAACAGGCGAAGACCGCGCTCTGTCGGAATGCGACCGGCGGACACGTGCGGACTTTCCAGAAGCCCGAGGAATTCGAGATCCTGCATCGTGTTGCGAATTGTCGCAGATGACAGCCTTTGCCTCATGTCGCGGGACAAGGTCCGAGAACCGACTGGGCTTCCGTTTTCGAGGTACATTTCGACAAGTACCTGAAACACGTCCCGGTTGCGTTCGGACAGGTCCCTGAGTGATTGATCGGAGCTGCTCATCCTGTTCGGCGGGTTCAGTTCCACGGGTATGCATTGCTATGCGCTGCGGCTCTCCAAGTCAACGGTCCCGCCGACAGCAGAGAATTGCCGCAGTGCGGAGGATGTGCAAGCCAGCGAACACGAAAACTGGTTGGGGTCGGCGGCGAGCCGATGGCCACACCGACCAAACTTCCAACCGGCATTTTGCAGATCAACCGCAATTCGCGGACTGCGCCGGCATCCCGGCATCCTCCGGAGATTGCCCTTTGGCGGCGCTTGACATATGCGGCGTGGAGCAATGACAAGGAGACGAACATGCGCCCGTCAGGAAGGGATTTGAACCAGATGCGGGAAGTTACGATCGAAACCGGCATACTGACGCACGCCGACGGCTCCTGTTTAATCTGCGTTGGGGATACACGGGTAATATGCTCTGCAAGTCTTGGGGAACGGGTGCCGATGTTCAGGCGAAACACCGGTCTCGGCTGGATTACCTGCGAATATGCGATGCTTCCGGGGTCGACCCATTCAAGGAACCGGCGGGAACGCACCGTTGGCCATCCGTCGGGCAGATCCCAGGAAATCCAGCGTCTTGTGGGACGGTCGCTGCGATCTTGCGTTGAATTTGCGTCAATGGGCGAACGGCAGATCATAATCGACTGTGATGTCATCAATGCAGACGGCAGCACCCGCTGCGCCGCCGTTACCGGCGGCTGGGTGGCGTTGCGCATTGCAATGGATCGCCTGATGGAAGGCAGGAAGATCGCCTCGGACCCCCTCGTCAATCAGGTCGCGGCAGTATCGTGCGGCGCCTATGCCGGCCAAACTTTGCTTGATCTTGATTATGCCGAGGATTCGGAAGCCGAGACAGATGCAAATTTTGTGATGAACGACGACGGCAACTGGATTGAAGTTCAATGCACGGCGGAAGGCATGCCATTCACCAGCGCAAGATTGACTGAGTTCCTTTCGCTGGCGGAATTCGGAATCACACAGTTGTTTGCACTGCAGCGTTCCGCGGTTGGGAGGCTTTTGCCGGTTGCCTGACCGAAGGATTGTTGTCGCCACGCACAATGCGGGCAAGCTGCGCGAATTCGCCGAGATATTGGCGGACGCGGACACAAGAGCCATTTCCGCAGGTGAACTCGGACTCGCGGCACCGGAGGAAACCGGACAAACTCTTGAGGAAAATGCCCTGATCAAGGCACGCCTTGCTGCGCAACGAAGCGGACTGCCGGCGATTGCCGACGACAGCGGGTTGTTCGTCGATGCGCTGGACGGCGCACCTGGCGTACATTCGGCGAATTGGTCGGAAACGCCGAAAGGTCGCGACCACAGGAAGGCCATGCACCGGCTTTGGCGGATGCTTGAGCGGACAGGGGCGTGCGAGCCATGGAGCGCGAGGTTCCGAACAGTCATATGCCTTGCTCATCCGAACGGCGATTTCGAGTTCTTCAAGGGATCCGTCGAAGGCCGGATCATCTGGCCGATGCGAGGATATGGGGGGTTCGGATACGATCCGATTTTCCAGCCTGACGGATTCGATCGAACCTTCGCCCAGATGGACAATGTCGAAAAGAACCAGATCAGCCACAGGGCGGTGGCGCTGGGCAAGTTCAAGGCGGCCTGCCTTGGCAACTGACGCGCCCGGCCGCAGGACTTTCGGACTGTATGTCCACTGGCCTTTCTGCGAGGCCCTTTGCCCCTACTGCAACTTCAACACCCGTGTCGGACGGAATTTGGACATGGATGGTTGGAGCCGGGCCTTCCGCGAGGTCCTTCACCGTCATTTCCGGGAAACGGAGTATGTCGGATGCTCGTCCATCTATTTCGGCGGCGGAACACCAAGCATGATGAACGCTCGAGTTGTTGGCGATGTCATCGAAAAGGTTGTGGAACATTGGGGACTGGAGATGGGTGCGGAGATCACCCTTGAAGCCAATCCCGCCTCCTCGGATTCGCAAAGGTTTGCACAATACCGGGCATCCGGCGTCAACAGGTTGTCGATCGGGGTTCAGTCGTTGTGCGACAACTCGCTTCGCCAACTTGGTCGTCGGCACACCGCGTCAGAGGCCCGGACAGCTTTCGATCTTGCAACCGGATCCTTTGAAAACGTCAGCATCGACCTCATCTTCGGGCGTCAGCGCCAATCGCTCGGAGAGTGGATTGATGAACTTTCCGAAGCGTGCAGCTGGGGCGCAGATCATCTTTCTCTCTACCAGCTGACTGTAGAACCCGAAACGCCATTCGGTCAGCGCCTCAGGGCCGGTCGGCTGCCGGGGTTACCCGATGACGAACTGGCTTCGGCCATGCTTTCGGAAACAGCGGCGCTGTGTGCCGGTTTCGGCTACGGACAATACGAAGTTTCGAACTATGCCCGGCCGGGAAGGGAGGGCCGGCACAATCTGCTTTATTGGCGCGGCGGCGATTATCTTGGGGTGGGGCCCGGCGCTCATGGCCGGGTCAGTTCCGGTGGCGAGAGGTTTGCGACCGAAACGGAACTGTCGCCTGCAGCATGGCAGGCAGCGGTCAACAATTCCGGCACGGGCGAATCCCTGCGGACGCGGCTTGATCCAACCGAACAGGCAAATGAATATCTGATGACGTCGATCAGGCTGGCAGAGGGAACCGGTATCGACCGCTTTATCGCTCTTGGCGGGTCGGAATTTGATCGCGGCACGCTGGACTTGCTTGAACGGAACGGGCTTGCCTGTGTTGAAGATGGGCGCATTCGGGCAACGGCCTCAGGAATGCTGGTGCTCAATCGGATCATCGCAGAACTCATACGGTGAGGTACCGTTTGCCGGCTGCGCCCCGCCGCTCCACCTGATTCACCAAGCAAGCTTCCGCTTTTTCGTGCCACCCATTTGCCGTGAACCGATTGCAGGCGTGGGATTGTCAAGATAAGCATTCGGGTCGGGACACCTCGGGAAGAACTGAGCCCTGAGACGGAGACGTGTCGTGTCGACAAGCTATTTTGATTTCGCAATTGGATTCCTCGGATTCCTCTGGCAGTCATTTCTGGTGCTGGCACCCATGCTGCTGCTCGGGTTGTTGCTGGGCGGACTGTTTCATGTCTTCATTTCCCGCGACGCCATTCTCCGATGGTTTCGGGGCGAGAACCTTAAGGCGGTCGCCGCCAGTGCTGCCATTGGGGTCCCAATGCCCCTCTGCAGCTGCTCGGTGGTTCCCGTTGTTGCCGAAATGCGGCGCAAGGGAGCATCCCGGTCTTCCTGCATGTCCTTCTTGATCACCGCACCGGAGACAGGTGCCGACTCCATCCTGGTCACAAATGCTTTCTTCGGATTACCTGCAGCGATCACACGCCCGGCCATCAGCTTCTTCACCGCAGTTGTTGCCGGCCTGTGCTGCATCGGCCTCATCCGGGATAGTGATGACGTCGGCGAGAGACCGAATGCAGAAGGCAACAATCGTCACAACCACAGCCCATGCTGCGATCATGGCAATTCGCACCACCTTCCGTTGTTCCCGGACCGGCTGGACTGCTACATAAGCCCTGTCGAACTTAAGGATGAATTCCTACTCTGGTTGAAGGGAACATTCCGATTCAACGGGCGCTCTCCCGTAACCGACAACGACCAAACATCTTCAGGACTTAAGAGAATTGTTTCCCACATCTTTCGCTACGGCTTTGTGGAGATTGCGGATGACATTCTTGTTGCCCTGCTCTTCGGTCTGGTTCTGGGTGGGTTGCTTTATCTTCTGCTACCCACAGAACTGCTCACCCACGAACACGCCCGTTGGGCATCCTATCCAATCATGGTTCTCGCAGGTCTTCCCATCTACATCTGTGCTTCAGCCAGCACCCCAATAGCAGCAGCGTTGGTTGCCAAGGGGCTTAGCCCAGGAGCGGCCCTTGTTTTCCTGATGACCGGGCCGGCAACAAACACCGGCACCATTGCGATCATTCTGAGCCAGTTTGGAGGACGTTTCACCTCAATCTATCTGGGCTCAGTGATTGCGGTAACGGTGATGCTCGGAATCTTGGTGGATCTGCTGATTTTGGCCACAGGGTATTCGATCATCGTCAATCTTGAACCCTCTGACTCTCCCACCATTCTTCTGCTTCAATGGATAATCGGATTTGTGTTGATTGCCCTTATTGTTTGGAGGTTCCAGGCCGGCGCATTTCGACGAGGCTGGCAGAACTTGCTGATAAACATCCGACCGCTCGTTGGGCGCTGAAGAAAGCGCCGACAGTCATTTCCAGCACCCCAAGGCCGTTCAGTGAATTCCATGCAGCGGGTTTTGGGGCCGTGCGGCCTGCGCATCATCCATTGCAGTGCATCAGAATTCGTTTGCGTCGCATCCGCCGGAGAACCATCGCGGAATCGGAACAAAATTCCGGTCACAACGCTTCCTGCAACCCTATCCGTTCAGGTCGCAGCCCAGGAAATTGCGCCCGCTGTTCATGCAGGCCTCCATGACCGAAAAACTGCCTGCTGCCGGATCAACAACGACTTCGCCCGGTCCGGTAACGGCCTCAATCAACCTTTGCTGAAGTTCAACAGGTTTTCGATGCGGCCAGCCGTTCGGCTTGTGATTCTCCTTCCAAACATCTGGTATGTTGTGAATGGTCCAAACTCCCTTGGCGCGAAGCGGAAGCTTTTGCAGGACCACCAGATATTCGCTCTTCCGGCGAGTGCGGTAGCCCATGCCCATACGCGTCTTCTCCCAGGTGATGAGGTCTACCGTATTGAGTTTGGTGCCTTCCAGCCATGCTGAGAATCCAGTGCACAGGTGAAACTTGTCGGTCCACAGGAACAGATGCCCACTTGGCGTCAGCACCTTGGAGATTGAATGAATGAAAGCCGTGATTGTCTCGTCCTTCATCTGGGTTAATGCTGATCTTTGACGACCCCGGTCCACTCCCTCGTTTCCGTAGTTCATCTTGTCGAGTATGCCCCGGTACTGGGGATCGAAGAACACAGCCGGAACGCTCTCGGCCGGCAGAAGGCGCAGGAATTCGCAACCATCCATTTCCAGTCGTGAATCGAATTTCAGTCCGGTGGGCAATTGGAATTCCGGTGCCGCTGCATCCCGAGTTTTGGAGAAAACGTTTTTCCTGCGAACCTTCTGCGGTTCCGGCGTTGTGGTCGATGCCTGAGAATCTGTTTCCATGTTCTCCACTTACCCTAAGCCCGGCCAATCCATTTTCTTGGTCGGGATCCACCCTTGAATGGTCAATCCGCCATTGGAATTCCGGAATCCAATCCAATCCTCGTCCAATTTCTAAATCCGGAACCCGATCAAGTCCATCCGATGTCACTCTTCGACAAGAATTCCAATCGTCCGATCATTGGAATTTGCTGTTCTCACGGCGAAACGGCGGCCCGACCGCTTCGTCTGCCTCGCCTGCGGCCATAACAAGGGCTGGGATTTGAAGTATCGCATGGCGACCTGGAAATGTGTGGCATGAGGCAAAAAAGATGCGGACTGCGGGAACAGTGATGCATCACATCCGGGGATGTTGCCATGCCAGTGGCCCCGATATAAACCCGGTCCGCATATTTCCATACAGGCCCTCGGCAAACGTCACATCGAACACAGAAGCCGGACACACGACTGCACCTGACCATATAGGCCCGACCAAGTAAAAAATATGCATGTTTCCAAGGAAGCATCTGCGCACAGATTGCAATCCGGGCCGCCGCTTGCAGACTACCCTTCAGCGACGGTGGCACCAGAAAAACCCGATGATCGTTGGGTAAGCCAATGGCGCGCTCATCCTTGGGTGGAGGCTTGTCCGGTTCTGCTCTTTCGATTGCCGGCTCGCCTCCGTCCTTCACTCAAACGGCCCGTAAGGCTTTCCCGTAGGTCGCCTTCACAAGAGCATCCCAAAGATGGCAACCAAACGGCATGCAGTTGCAGCACAGACTAAATTGCGCAATTCTGACCGTCACCGGTGTGCCATCAATCAGATCTCATTGATCGCCCCACCTCTCTCAGCAATCGTTTCAATCTCGACTACATGATCTGCAATTTCACAGAACTTCATATCGTGCGTAACAACCACGACCGTTGAGCGATCGCGCAACCGATAAATTGTAGCTCGAATTATCTTGGCGGTTTCTTGGTCAATCGACGCAGTTGGTTCATCGAAGATGTAGACATCCGCCTCATGATACAACATCCGCGCTATGCCCAATCTCCTCTTTTGTCCTTCAGAAATTCCACCTCCACCTTCTCCCATATTTCGATCAGATAATTCAGAGATTTCCGAACCTGTGAAGCCAGACTCTTGAAGGCAGAATTCCATTTTTTCCTTATCGTGATCTTGGCTAAGGGCAATATTTTCCGCCAAAGTTGTATCAAATACATCCACATTTTGTGAAAGATAGAGAACACAATCCTCCCTCTTGTCCAGATAGATGCTCCCCCGGTAATCCATCAACCCGGCCATCACGCGTGCCAATGTCGATTTTCCGGTTCCTGTCTTACCAACAATTGCCGTAAGTGCGCTTCTCTCAATACCAACGTTTTCATAAACCAGATATCTGTTCTCAGATATCATTGCTTCCACTCTTCTGATTTCCAATGCCCGATCCAATGTTGCTCTTTTATGACGAAGCTTGAGCATCTTCGGCTTCAACTTCAACAAGCCAACAAGCTCTCCGGCAGATGATAATCCTTGCATGAACATCCGATAGGCTCCCGCAAACTGAACCAACGGCGACACAATTTGGATGATCAGTCCGTTCGCCAGAACGATCAGTGGAATTGTATCCCTTCCACTGCTGTGGTCAAAAATGATTGCCAAATTGACCGTAAAGACAATAACTCCGAGTAGCCCGCCCTGAACAACTCCCATAACGATGCCAGGAGATAGCGAGTTCAACACCTGACGGATGAATAGATCCGCAGCATCGGTATACCTTTTAACAATCCAATCCGGCTTTTCCATTGACCGGATCGTTTCCTGCGATATGACGCATTCAGATAGCAGCTTGAAATTTCTTGCAGCTGTTTGATACCACACCGTTTGCAGGATGCTAATTCTGTTGGTCAAAATGTAGGTTATCGCAACAAAAATAGCCAGAAGGGCAGATACGCCAATGGCGAGAACGATAGATAAATTGTACGCCAAAATAACGACCAATGCCAACGCTTCGATGATCAATGGTCCGATTGTGAATATCAAATTATACATGGCATCCCGCAAACCACCAAGCCCGCGATCAACAATGATTGCGATTTCTGTGGATGCCATGTGGTTGATTTTTGATCTTGGGAGAACGTAGTAACGGCGCAACAGGGTCAAGATAATTGATTTATTAAAATATTGTTCAAAATATACATATGTTGTAAATCGAAACTCTTCCAATATTCGTACTGCGGCAAACATGCAGGCATAAATGATCAACCAGGTAACTGGTTCCAGGATGTCATCTTGAATTTGCGCTACCACATAGGCAAAATATACTGGCGTGAGAACTCTAATCATGATCACAATTAGAAACAGAACAATTGCCAAGAAACAGTAACGATGGCCGCGTCCATCAAGTGATCGCCAAGTCATAACGAAAATTGGAATTATATCTTTCATAACTACACTACCTGAAGAGGACCCGGACTATTCTTCTGCAACTGCCCTACTGCAGCAATTCACGGCAGGCGCAGTTGATTTCGGGATCATTCTCAAAACAACTTGTTGGCCAGTGCACACTCTGCCAGGTTTGCGTGGATTTTCCTGATCGTGTGCGGCACTGTTGCACCAATTACAAAGACATATGTTGGGTGGTGTCAATGGAATCATCCCAAGATGTGCGGTTTGGCCACCAATTCAGCGCGCCGAGGTTGGTCGGGCCCGTGAACACATGCTGCAAGCGCATTGAGAGCCCTTCGGGGACCAAACGGCAATGCTCGCTGACAACATGATGGCGGCAAAAATGATGTCCATGTTGAAATGTTGTTCAATTTTCCAGTTCGGCGGTTACCGCGTGGCGAAGGTGCATCTCCTGAATTTGACCGCAATCCAGCAATGCACTGCGACACCCGCCACATGCGCTGCGGAGACGGCATGAGTTCGGAAATTCTTGCCGTTCGAGGTGAATGCTCCGTATGAAATGACTCTTGAAGCAATAGTGGCTTCCAGAAAAGGAGATGTTGCCTCCTTTACCTCACCTGTTGATCTGTTCGCCGTCCTGAAAGGAGGTTGATCTCCACCAGATTCTTCGGTCTCCCTTGGACAGTCCTGATTGCGGTTGAACGACCAATGCCGATCCGTCCTTCGGTGCAGACACTCCGAATTCTGCAATCAATAAGGCACCCGCGAAATTGGACTCCCGTTTTGCTTGTGAATATTCTGACTTGCAACGTACGGCCGCATTGCGCCACAGGCAGGAAACAGCAGTGATGACGAATAGGGACGACATGCCGACCGCACTTGATCTTCCCCCGGTTGACCCGTTGCCGGAGGCCACCCGGAAGTATCTCGCAGTCTGCCAGGAAAAATTGGGCCTTGTTCCGAATGTTCTCAGGGCTCATCTTTTCGACATTGAAAAACTCAATGCATTTACTGCGATGTACAACAATCTCATGCTCGCGGAGAGCGGGCTTTCCAAACTCGAACGCGAGATGATTGCCGTCGTGGTGTCGTCGATCAACCGTTGTCACTATTGCCTGGTCGCACATGGCGCTGCCGTTCGGGAACTGTCCGGTGACCCGGAGTTTGCCGACATGCTGGCCTCAAACTACCGCGTGTGCGAATTGGACAAACGTCGAAGGGCGATGCTTGAATTCGCTGAGAGGATCACAAACGAAAGCAATCGCATTGAAGAGTCGGATCGCGCCGCCCTGCGTAAGGCTGGCTTCAGTGATCGGGACATTTGGGATATTGCTTCCGTCGCGGGATTTTTCAATATGACCAACCGTATCGCCTCCGCCGTGGCGATGAGACCCAACCCTGAATATCACTCCGCGTTTCGATGAAACCACTTGACCGTCTTATCATTGCCTTGATCGCGGCCATCGGATTCAGCACTCCAACGATCGGAGCCTTTGCTCTTCCGGATGAATTCAGGGAGGTTGTCCGGCAGTCCGCGACATCCGACTCCGCAAGCATTCCGCTCGGCAGGTTTGAGGACGGTAGCATACCGATGCAGACCATCGACGGAGAGGTCGAGAACATCATTCTGCGCGTTGAGGGCACCCTGCCCACGCTCGACCTACTGAGGGAGGTGGCGGCGCACTTCACTGAACTGGGTTACCGGGAGATCTTCAGATGCCATGACCGTAAGTGCGGCGGTTTTGACTTCGTCTCCGAGATCGACATCGTTTCTGCTCCGGACATGTATGTGGACATCGGGAATTTTCGCTACATGAGCGCAAGGCGGGAAGCCGGCGGAAAGGCTGACCTGGTCGGTGTGATTGTCAGCCGCTCAATGCATGCCGGATTCATCCAAGTTACTGCCGCGAAGGAAACGATGCACTCTCTGGATCTTTACATTGATACGGCGGAAGCCATAGTTCGCTCGGTCAATCCGGACTCGGAAATCGAGAGCTCGTCCCGCAACTCGGTCTCCGTTCAGTTGGCCGCCAAAGGATATGCAGTCCTGCAGACACTTGAGTTTGCACCCGGTTCACTCAATCTTGCAAATGGTGAGTTGCACGAACTTGAGGAACTGGCCGAGTATTTGAAGGCCCATTCAAACCACATGGTCATCCTTGTGGGACACACCGACACCCGCGGCACACTTGAATCTAACGTTGATCTATCAAGACAGCGAGCTGATGCGGTGCAGAAAATTCTGATTGAGCGCTACGGCGCAGACCCCCAACAGCTGATGGCTGAGGGAATTGGCTATCTTTCACCCCGAGCAACAAACACAACTGAAGAGGGAAGGGCACGCAACCGGAGGGTGGAGGCAATACTGGTGGCAATCGAATAGGATTGGGGCACCCATTCTCGTCAAACTTCTGCAACTGGGAATTGGTCAAGAAAACTCATGGAACCGGCCATTCCGCAACAGCCTGGAGAGAAACCATGACGGAGATGAAAACTGTCGAAAATGATAGGGATGCCGGGCTGTTTTTGCATTCAATTGAAAATCCGAAGCGGAAGGAGGATTCAATCAAGGTTGCCCTGATGATGGAAAGCCTAACCGGAGAACCGCCGAGGATGTGGGGTGAGAGCATAGTGGGATTCGGACGCTACCGATATCGCCGAGCCGACGGTTCGCAGCACCAATGGATGCTGACCGGCCTGTCACCGAGGAAAGCGGCACTGACGATCTACATCATGCCGGGATTCAGCAAATACGGCGACCTGCTGGCGAACCTCGGAAAACATCGACACTCAGTGTCCTGCCTGTACTTGACCAGACTCGCCAACGTCAATTTCGATGTCCTGACCGAACTCGTCCGGCGTTCGGTCGATGACATGAGGCAAAAATACTGCGGGCAGGACACAGAGCCCGTGTGTACGTGAATTGCCGCAGAGTCTTCCGCGGTTGCGGAACCCCGGCGCATCCTTCGGCCCGCCAAATTCTCTGACCAATGAGGGTGCACTACCGGGTGACCTCGACCCACAATTCCTTGACGCCCCTCAGTACAAGTTGATCCTGATATTCCGGCCGTTCGACCAGCCGGATTGAGGGATAGCGGTTCAGGACGCCGGAAAAAGCTGACTTCGCCTCAAGCACAGCCAGAGATGCACCAATGCAATAGTGGATGCCCCGACCGAAGGCCAGATTGGTTGCGCCGCTCCTTGAAATGTCGAAGCACTCAGGATCGGAAAACACCTTCGGATCCCTATTGGCTGCTCCAAGGGAACACAGCACTTGCATTCCAGCCTTTATTGTCTTGCCGCCGATGACCACGTCTTCTTCGACAAACCTGCCGTCGAGTTGAACCGGGCTGTCGAACCGCAGCATTTCGGCAATCGCCGATCCCATGAGTTCCGGATCATCGCGCAATGCCTTCATTTGATCCGGATGGTCCAGCAGTGCCAGCATGCCGTTACCGATGAGATTTCTTGTCGTCTCGTTTCCGGCAACCAGCAGCAGCAAAAGGGTAAGCAGAACTTCCTCATGGGTTAGCTTGTTGCCTTCATCGCGTGCAAAAACGAGTGAACTGATGAGATCGTCCTTCGGGTCCGTGCGTCTCTCGTCGATCACGGCATCGAAATATTCATATACACTGTCCCAAGCGCTGCGTATGCCGCTGATCTCTTCATCGGACAGCACCGGTTCCACCGATTTCGCCAGCCGATTCGACCAATCCTCAAATTTTTTCCTGTCTTCGGAAGGAATTCCAAGCAATTCCGAAATGACGATGATGGGAAGCGGGAAGGCCACCGCCCTCATTAGGTCAAAACGGCCGCTTCCTTCCACTGCATCCAGCAGTTCATCCATGATTTCCCGGGTCCTCGGCTCCAGCTTGTTCACTGCACGGCTGGTGAATGCTTTGAGAATAAGGCCGCGCAGCCTCGTGTGGCTGGGCGGATCAGAGTGCAGCAGCGTCCGCAATTCGGTAAAGGCAAAACCCCGGCGGGAATTGGAGAACCGCCTGTGGTCGCGCAAAACCCGGTCCACATCTTCATAGCTGGTGAGCAAATGTGCCTTCAGCAACCTCAGCCGGTGAACCGGGTCACGCTCCCTGAGATTGTCGTAGACATCGTAGGGATAGCTCCGTGTCCGCTGCGAAGCCAGATTGTAAACCACACCGGATTCCAACCGCTCCCAAAGCAGCAGCAACCAAATCACAAGCTGTTTCAATGAACTCTTGATCACATCGACCTCCGGAGATTCCTTCAACTTGAACCGAACCCGGATCAGGGGCCGATCAAACTACCCATTGACCCAAACCAAATCCCCCAGCGGGGAGTCAAGTTTGGCAAGGTTGACAACTTCGCACGCCTGCAATCCAATTTGACACCATCAACGACAGTTAACCGGAACGAACCGGCGACAAAACAATCTGCAGACCAATTCGATTTATTGATCAATCAGTTCTTTCCTTCCAGTTGCAATCTTAATTCGCCTGAACGCAAATCGGCCCAAGTCTTGGGCTCAATTTATTGGTTTGCAGTCCTGCAGGACAGGAATCGGCTGACAGGAAGTTGCGGGCAATCTTGTCACAACGCGTGGCGATTCTGCGGAACTCTTTGATTCTGGAGAAGAATCTCTCAACAAGATTGTGCATCCCGCAGATCTCGCGATCAAGCGGCCGTGACGGCTTCCGGTTGGACTTTGACGGAGACTCCACCCGAATGTCGGCTGTCTAAATCAGGCCGAGGACGGCATCGGTGTTGCAGGCTTTGTCGCCGACCACTGTTTTGTCCCCCTAGAGGCCGGCAAGCAGCACCTGCGCCTGCGGGTTCGGAACCGGCAGCCGCCGGGATGTTGATGTGCAGGAAAGTGCCAAATTCATTGTTGAATTCAGAATACAGTGGTTGTATTGACGATTGCACATGCGGTGGTTCGGTGTCCAAACCCGAAACCCCAACGGAAAATGTCAACGGGCCGCGTGCCCGTTTTTTTGTGGAGTCGATGCATGCGCGATTTGGTGGCGATCTCACAGGTCGACCGAAGGATTTCGCGGATTGTCGGTCCGGTCGTCGACCGGATGGGTTACGACCTCGTCAGGCTGCGGTTTGGAGGCGGACGAAGGAAGACCCTTCAGATCATGGCCGAACGTCGCGACGGAGGCATGGAGGTTGACGATTGTGCAGAGATATCCAGAGCCGTTTCATCGGCCCTTGATGTCGAAGATCCAATCAGGGAAGGCTACACTCTGGAAGTTTCCTCTCCCGGCATCGACAGGCCCTTGACCCGACTGACCGATTTCGAGACCTGGTCGGGCCATCTGGCGAAACTGGAGACAGGCGAACCGATCGGCGGCAGACGGCGCTTCCAGGGCAGGATTGAGGAGGTATCTGGTGATCAGATCATCCTCGAAACTCAGGATGGCCCGGTTGAGCTTTGTTTCGACACACTGTCTTCCGCCAAGCTTATCATTACGGACGAACTCCTCAAGGCCGCCGCAGGCGACCGGGAAACGCAGGACAGCCCGGCTTCCGACCGGGCGGACAACTGACAAACACGAAAGGGAAATGGCATGAGCATAGCGACCGCCAACATGCTGGAACTGCTGCAGATCGCCGACTCGGTGGCTCAAGAAAAAATGATCGACAATTCAATTGTGATCGAAGCCATTGAGGAAGCGCTCGCAAAGGCGGCGCGGATGCATTACGGGCCCGAACTGGACATTCGCGTCAAGCTTGATCCGGCGACCGGACACCAAACATATGCCCGGTTCAGAACCGTGGTTGAAAATGTTGAGAACCGATATTGCGAAATTGAGGTCGATGAGGCGCGTGCGATCAAGGAGGATGCCGCTCCGGGTGAAGAACTCTCTGATATGCTTCCGCATTTCGACATGGGCAGAATCGCCGCCCAATCCGCAAAGCAAGTCGTGCTGCAGAAGATTCGCGAAGCCGAAAGGGAGCGCCAATACCACGAATTCAAGGACCGGGTCGGATCAATTATCGTCGGCACCGTCAAGCGCGAGGAATATGGCAGCATCATTGTCGATATCACTCGGGCTGAGGCAATTCTGCGGCGGGATCAGAGGATCGGACGCGAAGGCTACGGAAATGGAGAAAGGCTGCGGGCCTACATTTCCGATGTGCGGCGCGAGACGCGCGGACCACAGATTTTCCTGTCGAGGACGGCCAATCAATTCATGGTTGAACTGTTCAGAAGCGAGGTGCCCGAAATCAATGACGGCTCAATCGAAATCAGGTCTGTTGCGAGAGAACCGGGATCACGCGCAAAGATCGCTGTTGTTTCCTACGACGCCAGCATAGACCCTGTCGGCGCCTGCGTCGGAATGCGGGGATCCCGGGTGCAGGCCGTGGTCAACGAACTGCAGGGCGAACGAATTGACATAATTCCATGGACCGACAACCTGGTGGACTTTATCGTTACCGCCCTGCAGCCGGCCGTGGTTGCCAAGGTTATACTTGATGATGAGGGTATTCCGAACATCGTTGTGGTGCCGGACGACCAGTTTTCCCTGGCGGTTGGCCGACGCGGGCAGAATGTGCGTCTTGCCTGCCGTCTGACCGGTTTGGAAGTCTCGATCCTGACCGAAACACAGGAAAAGGAACAGCGTCAGGCCGATGTCGCCAAGCGAACCAAACTGATCATGGATGCCATCGACATTGATGAGGTTTTCGCCCACCTCTTGGTGTCTGAAGGATTCGATTCGCCTGACTATCTCGCGACATGCAATCTTGATGAACTCTGTTCGCTCGACGGAATTGATCTGGCAATTGCCGAGGAACTGCAGACAAGGGCGGTCAAGGTCGTTGAGGCCGAGACGGAAGAGGCCTTCGCCAAAGCACGGGAACTCGGCCTTCAGGACGACCTCGCTGAATTTCCTGGCCTGTCGCCGAAGATGATTTTGGCCTTGGTGGAAAACCAGATGGTGAGCGTGCAGGATCTTGCCTATTGCGAAGATTGGGAAATCGCGGGCGGCACAACCTACAGGAACGGCAAGCGTCATCACGATGTAGGGTACCTCGAGGCGTTCGATGTGTCGCTGGAGGAAGCGGGCAACCTGATCATGCAGGCCCGAATTGCCGCCGGGCTTGTCGACGAGGAAGCGATTGCCGATCCGGCGCAGGAAGACGAGGCGTTGGAGGACATTGAGGCCGGACCGGAACTGGAGGAAATCGTTCAGCAGGAGGCGGGAGCGGCCGTTGGGTAGGGGAGGAAGTCGGAATCGACCTGCCGTACCGGAAAGGACCTGCATTGCCTCCGGCGACAAATTGCCACAACCGGAGATGATCCGGTTTGCCTTGAATGCTCAAGGCAGGGTTACGCCCGATGTAGATGGCAAATTGCCCGGCAGGGGAATTTGGGTGACGGCTGACCGGGCTGCCCTTGAACGAGCGTGCACGAAGAAACTGTTTGCCAAGGCCGCAAGGCGGCAGGTGGACGTTCCCGACGATCTTCTTGATAGCGCAGAACTGTCACTTGTGCGCCGTGTTTCCGGCCTTTTGGCACTTGCAAGGAAGTCGGGAGTCGCCGTTTCGGGCTTCGAGCGCGTACGTGAGGAGCTGAACAACGGGACTGTGGGTTTGCTGCTGCAGGCTTCGGATGGTTCACCGCGCCAATCCGGAAAACTCGCCGGCAGGGCCAGAAATGTGGAGAAATGCCGTTGCATGACCGCACTCGAATTAGGTGTGGCATTCGGGCGGCAAAATGTAATACATGCTGCGGTCAGGATTGGCGGGCTGTCCGAGCGCGTCCGGGCTGAGGTCCGGCGTTTGGATGGTGTCCGCTGTAGATAGCGGGCCAACGAGGTATCTTCATGATGGTACGGATCATGTAAAACTTCAGACTCGCAAGGATGGACCGGAATGAACAACAATACCCTCAGTCTGAATCCTACCAGAAGGAAATCAGGCGCAATTTCGCAGAAACCGGCCCAAAAGCGATCACGGCCCAACGAGGTCGTTGTTACCGCCACAACACAAAAACGCTTCAATCCGCAAAAGCCGCCTCTGCGCGCACCGAGGAAGATCCAGCCTGATCCACAGCCGGTGGCCGACGTCAGGGATTCGAACCTGGCGCAGGAGCAACGCAAGAAGCAGGCTCTTCTGGATGCGCAGGAACGAGAGCGCATTGAGGCCGAGCGGCATCGAATTGAAACCCTGCGTGAAGCCGAGGCAGCAAAGGTGCGAGCAGCGCAGGAAGCAATCGACAGGGCAGCGGCGGAGCCGGTCTCCGGTGATCCAGCGGAAGTGTCGGCACCGACCGCCACGGCAACTGCAGTCGCAGAGCAGCCGCCGAAGCCGGCGGCATCGCCGAAATCCGCACCCGGACGGAAGATCGAACGCAAACGCGGCCGCGATCGCGATGCCGCCGAGCAGAAACAGCCCGCCAAGCAATTTGCGAATCGCCGCAGCCGGGGGAAACTGTCCCTGAACAACGCGCTGGAGGATGACGGCATCCAGCAACGCCAGCGTTCGCACGCTGCCTGGGTCAGGAGCCAAGAACGCAAGAAACGGAAGGCCGCAGCCACGGAACAAAGCTACGAGAAGATCGTAAGGGATGTGCAGCTGCCCGAGTCAATTATCGTTCAGGAACTTGCCAACCGTATGGCGGAAAGAGTTACCGACGTCCTGAAGACACTTTTGAAGAATGGCGTCATCGTGAATCAGAACCAATTTATCGACGCTGACACCGCTGAGGTGATCATCGGAGAATTCGGTCACAAGGCAGTTCGGGTATCGGATGCCGATGTCGAGGATGTCATTGAAACGGTTGAGGATCGGCCGGAGGATGTTGAACCGAGACCTGCGGTCGTGTCGGTCATGGGCCATGTTGACCACGGCAAGACATCGCTTCTTGATGCCATAAGAAACACCAGGGTCGTTGACGGGGAAGCGGGTGGAATCACCCAGCACATAGGTGCCTACCAGGTTGAGCTCGAATCCGGTCAGAAAGTCACTTTCCTCGACACGCCCGGCCACGCGGCATTCACCGCAATGAGGGCACGCGGAGCGCACGTCACCGACGTCGTCATTCTGGTTGTTGCCGCCGACGATTCCGTGATGCCGCAGACCGTGGAGGCAATCAACCATGCCAAGGCCGCAGATGTGCCGGTGATCGTCGCTATCAACAAGTGCGATGTGGACGGTGCCGATCCGGAGAATGTCCGGAATCAACTGCTCCGTCACGGGATCGTCGTGGAAAAGCGCTCGGGTGAGGTTTTGGATGTCGAGGTTTCGGCGGCAACCGGCCAGGGAATCCCGGCATTGCTTGACGCAATCGTGCTGCAAGCCGAAATCCTGGAGTTGAAGGCCAACCCGAACCGGGCCGCCGAAGGCGCAGTCGTCGAGGCAAAGCTGACCTCGGGAATGGGCCCCGTAGCCACTGTGCTCGTCCGCAGGGGAACGTTGCAGGTCGGCAATCACTTCGTTGTCGGTGAGCAGCACGGGAAAGTCCGCGCAATGTTCGACGAGAACAGAAATTCCGTTGGGTTGGCAGGACCGTCAGCACCTGTCGAAGTTCTGGGCCTGAAGGGAACACCACTTGCCGGCGATGTGCTCAATGTCGTCGAAAACGAAAACCAGGCACGCGAGATTTCAGCTTACCGACAGTCGGTTTCGAAAAAGGGACGTTCAACCGCAGGTGTGGTTGCATCGCTGGAGCAACTCAAGAACATTCGCGATGGCAAGTCGGAGGCCAATGCGGAGGAAGTCAGGCTCGTGGTCAAGGCCGATGTCCAGGGATCGGCCGAAGCGATTGTCCAGGCGGTGGAGAAAATCGGCAATGATGAAGTTCGGGTGCGGGTGCTTCATTCAGGAGTGGGCGCAATTTCCGAGACCGACATCAGCTTGGCGGAGGCTTCCAACGCGATCGTGATCGGCTTCAATGTGCGACCCGATGCACCGGCACAGACGATGGCACTCCGCAAGGGCATCGAAATCCGGGACTACCGGATAATCTATGACTTGATAAACGACATTCGGAAACTTGCGTCCAACCTGTTGGAAGCGGATGTGAAGGAGACCCGCATTGGAATGGCGGAAGTTCTGGAAATCTTCAGGATAACCGGCGTCGGCATGGTTGCGGGATGCAGGGTTACGGACGGCGCAGTGCGCAAGGCAGCGGGCGTTCGTCTTCTGCGCGACAGCATAGTCGTCCATGAGGGCCGCCTGAAAACCCTGAAGCGGTTCAAGGATGAGGTCCCCGAGGTCCGCGGCGGACAGGAATGCGGAATGGCCATCGAAAACTATGGTGACGTCAAGCCCGGTGATCAGATAGAGATTTTTGAGCGCCAGGAAATTCAACGCTCGCTTTGATGCTTCGAATTGCATTGGGCATTCAAGTCCGGTGCAATTCGGTAGTGACCCGCGCTGGCTGAACCTCCATGCGAATTGTTCCATCGGATTGGATGCCGCTTCATACCGGCCTCACCGACGGGCAGCATGTCTTTGCCATCGGCGATGTGCACGGCCGCGCCGCCAACCTCTCGGCCTTGCTTGAATTTCTCGGTGGAAGCACAAACGAAACTGGTGAAAACACCCTGTTGTTCCTTGGAGATTTGCACGACAGGGGTGTCGACGATCTTGGTGCAATGGATTTGGCGGTCAACGCGCCGGACAGGGAGTTTTCGAGCGTCATTTGTCTCATGGGCAACCATGAACAATTGCTGAAGCTCACCCTGCTCGGACGGGATTCCGAAATGCCCCTTCTTTGGAAACAAAACGGGGGTGGATCATTGATGAGGCAACTGGGTCTGCAACAGGAATTGGGCAGGTTGACCTGTGCTGAATTCGCCAACCGTCTTGAGGATGCACTCGGAACCCGCCGCGCCGGTTGGCTGGCCAACCTGCAATCTCATTTCAAGATCGGCAACCTTCTGTTTGTACATGCCGGCATCAACCACCAAATTTCCCTTGATGAGCATTTCAGTCAGCACTGGAGCGTTCTCCATGAACTGCACTGGTCATGGATAAGGTCGGAGTTTCTGGGGTTCCCGGTCATGATTCCCAACCTCACTGTCATCCATGGCCATACACCGGTGCGCAGAAACCCGGTGCAGCAATTTGCTGAGCCCGACTTCTTCCCCCATTGCCAACGGGATGGAAAGATCAATCTTGACGGCGGCAGCTTCATTTCGGGTTGCGTGATCGGCGCTCAATTCACCAAATCTGCCTGGCGGCTTGCTGCGGCAGTTGGACCACCGTCCTCATAGGTTGTCCGGGCGACCAACCGATGAACCCTTCACCGTCGCTCGTCACCTCTGACTTGTCTCAAATATACATAATACGCGCCACCGCCGCCGTGGCTCGCATGAGCAGGTCTGAAGTGCTGAACCATTTCCGAGAGTGGCGCTTGCTGAAGCCAGACAGGCACGCTTCGCTTTAGCACACCCGGCTCCTCCAAATGCCAATCCCCTTGGACATGCCGTCCCTTGCCGGTAACGACCAGAACCAGCCTTATCTTTCGGGAACGGCAATCGTGCAGGAACTTCCGCAGTGTCCTCTCGGCCTGTTTCCTATCGAGCCCGTGCAGGTCAATGACCCTTTCAGGATCAAGCTTGCCGGATTTCAACCTCCTCTCGATCTTCCGGTCGACGCTTCCGATCATCCCTTGGGCGGAATTGCGTGCGGCATTCCCGTATGCAATTGGCGGATCGGGCGGAACCAACGAGCCAATTTTCAGGCCCTTGATCTGTGTTGCGGGGGGCGGGGTGGATGAAGTCCTTACGGCCGACTTTTCGGCTGCCTTACTTTCCGCAGGGGAATCCGGCGTCTGAACGGCGCTGCCCGTGAACCTCGCCCATTCCTGAAGTTCATCTTCGGTTGGCACCCTGACATCACGTTCCCAATCCAAGAGTTCCTTTGCTCCGGTTTCGGTCTTCGTTGATGTCAACTCTTGTTCCTGTGGAACAATCGCACCGGCTGGATCAGCTGGGCCAGCGAACTTTCGCCACTCCTCCAACTCTTTGAATGTGGGGGACCGACCCTGCTGCCGAGGCATCAGAAACGCGCTCTTGATTCCCGGTGACTATCAATTCGCCACTCGAGGTCGGATTCCGCGGGGGTCATTCTCCGGTGGCAACCAACTCCCAATTGGGGTCGCTGCTTCCCATCCGCCTAGCAAAGATCCAACTGTCCCGTTGGCGCCTGATTGTTTCGGGATCGCCTTCAACGATGTTGCCTTCGGCATCGGTCACGTAGGAAATCACCTCGCCAACAAACTGCATTCCAATTTCGGCCCTGGAATCCGCTGCATCAATTTCTGCATTGACCAGCTTTGTTTCGCGCAAGCCGACAAACTTGGCTTCGTAGCTGTGGCCTTCCTGGTTCCGGGCATCAACCGTCTCCTTGAAGGATTCATAAACTTCCAAGGCAAGAAACGGTTTCAAATCCTCGATTTCACCCTTGGCAAAACCAATGAGAATTTGTTCATACGCCGCCCGCGCCCCTGCAACGAAATCCTCCACGCTGAATCCAGGCTCCGCCTGTTTCATGGCAGCCAATGCAATTGCAGTGCTTGATCCCGCGTCGGCAAACTGCGTGATTTCATAGTCGACTTCAGCTTCCTCTGGCTCGGACGGGGACGAATGCACTTGGGGTGTGCGAGGCGTTCGGCGTGTTGGATTTTCGAACCCGTCCCGGGTTCCCAACGTGTTACGGAGCCTGAAGACCAGGTAGATGGCAACAGCTGCTAGTGCAATGAGTTGCAGTAATGAACTGCCCATTTCCGGTTATCCCTGTCCAAGCCAACCCTCGTTGCGGGGTTGCCCATCCTATGTAGGGCAATCACCCGGGCTTGTCCACATGCCGGACCCAAGTCTCAACAATCCCTGAACACCGGAAACCTGAAACATGTCGGAACGGGTCGAACTGTTGCACTATGCCCTGTTTTCAGGAAAATCCGGCCTTTGCGGAGTGAAATCCGCATATCGGACGCGGAGCCTGCAACATGGCGACCGTGGCCGCCCAGCGGCAGCCGCTGCAACCCATTGCTCCAATTCACTTCCTGTGCTGACACAATGGCGAAATCCGGTGCTGCGGGCCATTGCGGTTGCGAGGCGGCGATCCGAACACTACTTGTGGTTGCAGCCTTCAAGCAAGAGACCTTGTCATGCGCCTGCTTCTTCTGCTTCTGATCGTTCCGCTTGTCGAAATCGGATTGTTCATTCAGGTTGGTGGTTTCATCGGCCTCTGGCCTACACTTCTCATCGTGATTGCAACGGCGCTGGCCGGTACGATGCTGATACGTCAGCAGGGAATTCAAATACTTGCGCAGATACGGGATTCAGTTGCCGCCGAGGAGGACCCGTCCACCGCACTTCTTCACGGGTTGTTGGTGTTTGTTTCGGCTCTCTTGCTGCTGACACCAGGATTTTTCACCGATGCGGTCGGTCTGGGCTTGCTGTTTCCGCAGGGGCGCGAGTTCCTCATCCGCATCGGAAAGGCAGCAATTGTATCCAATGCCGGCACCTTTGCTGAATTCCGTTGGAGTTCCAGTCCAGGTTCTGACGAAACGGTAATTGAGGGCTCTGCCAAGAGCGTTGATTCCGGACGGCATGACAATCAACATTGAGTGCCTCAACGCCATCCGCTTGCCCACAATGTGCACGAGACCGGACTGATTGCCGCGCGCCGTTTTGGCAATCAAGAGAAACCAAATGAGAGCTTTTGGCAGTGTTTGGAGAAGGAGAAACTGTCAAGAAGGATCGCGGGTGTCTGAGCTATTTTCGTTTGCAAGCGACTGCAATTGAACCGGTTGAGTGTCTTCAACTTTATCAAGTCAGTGATTGTGTTTCTCGGGATTGGTAACGGGTTGAAAAACTAGTTGACAGGGTGACCTGAGAATTCATGATGGTCTCCAACCTGACTCCGAGGTTTTCGTTAGGGTATTGGGCGAGAATAACATCAATCAACGAGCACCTGAACAAAAGGCCAATCGGTTGCCAAATTCGGTACTAAGTAACTATTGGCAACAATTGATGAACTTGCCGAGAGATGTGTCCAAAGTGATCATCGTACTGCCATTATACGTTTCAACAACGTAACCAGTTTCACCACATTATGTCGATAACGCGACCGTCGCTGTGTCTACAAATTCCAACACCTCCAGATGGAGTGAATCCTGAACTGTCCGCATAGTTCATGTTGCAGCGCATCGTCGACCCATTGTCACCAAATAGAACTGCGACGAGATTGCCACTGGTTGACGAACTGAATACCGGAACAATTATTCCATCAGAGGAAACGCCATAACCTACGGAACTCACTGCGTCGGCATGAACTGCTTGTCCTTTGAAACTTTCTCCGTCAATTGTTGTACTGTAAATGTCACGATCAAACTCTTGTTCGTATTGGAAAGTCACGCGCGTGCCTTCTTCCCTAATTAAACCATCCATCGTTCCGCTGCAGGCAACCAAAAATGCAATCGCACTGCTTGCAAAAAATCTAGGAAGTAATCTACCGAAATCTCTGTTTCGTGAGATGATCGCCTGAACCGACATTGCTGAACCTCTCTATAGATTTACGCGTTATTCTAAGCCAATTCACAAATTTCACAGTTCGCATCAATTCTCTTGCGCAAGTATCCAATGATTCTCGTCAATCTTACCCATGAACCGCAAATCTTGCCGACAGTGCCGGTGCACATTTTGTTCATACTCTTTGCTCCATTGCAAGGATAGATCAAAGACACGTACCGGCCATGCTTGTGCATCCCCGCTGCATTACCCATCTGCCGATCGATGGAGACCGGGCCCGATTGATGTTTTCTTGATCCGGACTGCCTCGGAAACCGCTAAGCCATCAACAGGAACTACCGCTCAATCACCAATTGTCAATATTCGTGATAGCAACGTTCGATATCCCGTCAACTCCTGAACAATTCCCGGCACGCGCGCTAGCGAACCGGGTTCTTCCCATGAGTCTTATGGACAAGCCGTTGGTCCGGCCATGGGTGGAAGATGCTGGCCTCGGGCCAAAGGGAAGCGGTTAGGTTGTCAACTACCTCCCACTCGGTGCAATCATCTTGGGGCTGTCGCCGGAGAGCTCGCATCAGTAGCCGATTGCACTGGAATATGAACCTCGCCATGTGTCAACCGCTTCCGGGAACGGCGTAGCAATTGAGCCAGCCGTTTACGGCCCTGCCCATCCACTTGGCTGCCTTGTGCTGGTCGTCGTGCCACCGCTTGTGCAACCTCGCCTTGGTTAGCCGCAAGGTGGGATGGACTCGCTTCCGGCAATGTTAGCGACCGCCCCTGAACCGACTTTCATTGATTGGTCGCAGAAGTGCGTCGTGCCAAGGAAATCGGTGGCATCGGCCTGTGCACCCTCCTACTTCATCGCATTGACACCGGTATCTCGTCCTCCCAAACCAACTTGACACCAATTTTTGATTCTGTTGTCTTGGAGCACTTTCCTGCAAACTAAGATCGTGCCTGTGTTTGGTGCAGCCAGCAACCGGTCCGGATGCAACTCCGTCTCCGGCATTCGGAGCTGCTGATGCAGGGTGCCCTTGAAGGAATTCGCGTTCTCGACTTCACGCAAATGATGCTGGGGCCACTCTGCACCCAGACATTGGCCGATTTAGGGGCGGATGTCGTCAAACTCGAACGTCCGGGCAACGGCGACTGGATGCGACAGATGCCAATGCTTGGCGAATTTGTAGGCAGGGACTCGTCGGCATTTCATGCCTTCAACCGGAACAAGCGTTCGGTTGCGGTCGACCTCAAGCACCCTCAGGGAAGGGAACTTCTTCTTGAGATCGCCCCGGAATTTGATGTCATTGCCGAAAATTTCAGGGCCGGGGTAATGGACAGGCTCGGCTTGGGCCACGACGATTTCAACACCGTCAATCCTCGGATCATCTATGCATCCGGCTCGGGTTGGGGACAGGACACCCCACTCGCGAAACAGAACTGGCCGGGACAGGATCTTCTTGTTCAGGCGATGTGCGGGGTCATGTACAACACCGGCAAGGAAGACGATCAACCCACCCCGTGCGGAACTCCGATCGCCGATTTTGCGGCATCTCAGTCGATGGTATCGGGAATTCTTGCGGCGATCATTGCACGCGACCGCAGCGGAACAGGTCAGCGGGTAGAGGTGGACCTCTTTTCGTCAACGCTGAATGCCATGGCCCAGGAGAATTTTGCCGTTCTCAATCAGGATATCGACTTCAAGAGATCAAAGGCTGGCTTGGCGACGCCGTGGAATGACGCACCCTATGGTCCGCACCCGACCTCAGATGGATTTGTGGCGATCGCCATGTGCCCACTCGAAACATTGGGAGAGCTTCTGGGGGACAACGGGCTGTCCGGGCTTCATGGTTTCAATGACCGCGATGAAATCAAGCGCCGCATTGACGCCCGCACCTCAACCATGACCAGTGCCGATTTGCTGGCACTTCTCAGGGGCAGGGATGTCTGGTGTGCACCGGTAAGGAATTCCATGCAGGCCATGCAGGACCTGCTCGACAGCAACTCGGACCTGCTGCTGCAACTCAAGCACCCTGAAGCCGGAACTGTCCGGGCGGTTGCCTGTCCAATTTCGATGTCCGCGACCCCGGCTGCCAGACGCGACCCGGCACCGTTGGTGGGTCAGCACACCAACGACGTGCTTTTGCCCCTTGTCGGTGCGGAAAGACTTGCTGAACTCCGCAATTTGAAGGCGATCGCATGACCGAGGAACGCATTCACCCCAATCTTGTCCTAACCCGGCGCGATGCCATCAAGGAACTGCGGATTGATCGCGAGGCAGCGCTGGGCGCCCTTAACTTCGAGATCATGGATGCACTGGGCGATTTTGCCCGATCGCTCGCCGACGACGGCGATTGCCGAGTCCTGATCATCACCGGCACCGGCAAGGGATTTGTTGCCGGGGCAGACATTGCCGGATATCACGGCGTGTCCCAGACAGAATTCGACCGCTTTCAGCGCAGATCCAGAAAAACATTCGATGAAATCGCCGCCCTGCCGCAGATCACGATCTGTGCTGTGAACGGCTACGCCCTGGGCGGCGGGCTAGAACTTGCCCTGTGCTGCGATTTCATCCTTGTTTCCGAAAAGGCAAGGTTGGGCCTGCCGGAAATAAAGCTTGGTTTGTTGCCCGGAGGTGGCGGAACCCAGCGAATTCAACGGCTGATCGGACCGATGCGAACCAAGGAAATATTGCTGACCGGCCGCCTTATGCAGGCAGTGGAGGCAGTCGAATGTGGCATCGCGCTGAAATCCCTGCCTTGTGGCGAGCTTCTGGATGGGGCTCGAGAACTTGCGGACAGGTTGGCAGCCCAAGCTCCATTGGCACTTGCCGAAGGCAAAAGGCTCGTTGACGACAGCATCGACACGCCGCTCTCCGCCGGCCTTACATTTGAGCAGCGAGTTCTTGGTGCACTGTTCGCAACCGAGGATGCCAAGGAGGGAATTGCCGCCTTTCTCGAAAAACGCAATCCCGATTTCAGGGGCAAATAAGGGAGCAGAATGATGGGAAGCAGTGTGATCAGTTGCACGTTGGGGCCTTTTTCCACCGTCAGCATGGGGCTTCCCGGAGATCATGAGGGGAAAACCGCAACGCGAACGTTCTTTGTGCAGGGAAAGGACCGTCTGGCATTGATCGACAGCGGGCTTCGTGCCGGATACCCCGCACTCGAACAGGGCTTCGCCGAACTCGGATTCAAGAAGTCCGATCTCGACCTCCTGTTGATCACACATGAACACATGGATCACATCGGAAACAACGGTCCGCTGAAGAGGGAGACCGGATGTCGGGTCATCGGCCATGCAGCCCGCGCCGACAGGGTTGCAGACAATATGCTCAATGCCAAGTCGATCGTGCATGCGTTTCCGGAAGGGACGGAATTCGATCTGGATTCCGAATACCTTGATTGGATGGCTCCGGATGAAGGTCCGCTTGATGAATTCGTGTCCGACGGCGATGCCGCAGATCTCGGAGGGGGGATCGAGTTGGAGGTGGTTGAATGTTTCGGGCATTCGATGGGCGAAATAGGTTTCTTCGAAAGATCAAGCCGAACGCTGGCAATTGCCGATCCGCTGCTGCCGGTCTTCAATCCGGTCCTTTATCTCTATGAAGACCCTGCCGCCATGCGCGCCACTTTCGATAAGCTTGAACGTTTTGTGGCGGAACGCGACGTTGCGACGGTTCTTCTGGCCCATGAGGAACCGAGAAGTGCAGAATCCGCCTTGGAACTTGTCGCTGATTGCCGTTCCCGGGTTGATGCGATTGAGGACTCCATGATGCAGTGCATCAGGGAGCAGCCGGGGATTACCCGTGCGGAACTTCGCGACGCCGTTTGCGACAAGTTTGAAAAGGTGCGCGAATGGCGGGCCCTTGTTTCGATTGAGGCAAGCCTGCGCTCATTTGACGAACAGGGATTGATCAGGAAGACAGGACATGGCTGGACAATCACTGAATGAGCCGCTGCCCGGAACCGCCGTGCTGGGAGCCGGAACAATGGGCGCCCAGATTGCAAATCCGTGTACACCGGTTCGATTCCGGTACTCGCTTCCATTTAATTTCAATGACTTAGGTAGATACCGCCACTACGCGGATGTTCCATTTTACACGTCATTTTACAATTGATGTTCTTTTTGCGTTCTCAAGTAGGTGCAAAATTTCATCAGTTTCTTCCGGCGAGACCTGCGCATATCGCTTGATCATATCCGCTGCGGTTCGGAGCGACCATCCCATGTGAGCTGCAATTTGGGCTAGTGAAAGGCCCGCTTTTGGCAACCAGGTGGCCGCAGTTCCTCGTGCGTCGTTCAATCGTAGATCTTCACCAACGGCTTCTGGTGTAAGTCCAGCTTTGTCTCGCCATTGTCTTACACCTTCAGATGCGCGGTGCTCGGTGAGCTGACCACCGGAAGCATTCGTCAGGATCAAAAGCCGATCTGGTGGAGTTTCATCAAGTACTTCAGCCATCTTTGGAGTTACCGGTATATATGCCGGTATGCCGCGTTTGCGTGTTCTCACTCGGATTCTTCTGCCGTTTGGAGTGGTTTCAACGTGGCTCCAAGTCAGCTTCGTGAAGTCACCAATTCGCAATCCGGTCTCAGTGGCCGTTATCAGAATCCGAGCGACCCAACCGGGACAAATTTCGGTGACTTGGTTGATTTGCCCTTGGTTCCAAACAATTCCGGATCGATCGACTTCGTACATATGCTCAAAGTTCTGACAGGCATTGAAGTTCAAAAACCCGTTGTCGACAGACCAATTCAGAAACAAGCGCACTACAGTAGCGCAGTAGTCAAACTGATGAGGACTATGTATCCACCTTCGTCGCCAACTGTTCAGCTCTCGCTTTGCCGCTGAAACTTCCCACATGCTAATATCATCTGGACCAAACTCTTCTTCAAATCGACTTAACCAGCGCCGATAATCAGATTGAGTACGTGCCTTCTTTTTCTTGAAACTTGGGCTTGCGAGGTACTCAGCGACAACGTCCGAGTTTGATTGAGGAACAGCCTTCGGTTTGCTCTCGTTTTCTGCTTTCACATATGCCGCCAAGAACTCTGCGTTCCGTGGCGAAGGATCGGTTCCAGACCAGAAGCCCGTGCCTTTGCAACCACGAAAAGAGCAGTCGGGAACGATCGATTTCGGTACCATCAATTATCTGGGCGAGTAGGTCGTGACGCGACTAAGATATTCGATACCTAATTCGACGTGAGCCTTTCCTCCAACGCCGTAAACACTGATTGATACGACGGCTCAATCCAATCAGAATTCCAGAACCAAAGGTAGATGCCTCGGTCTGTCTCGTGTTGCATGACGCGCGTTCCCTCGGGCACAGGTTTGAGAATCCATTGGTGGTCAAAGGTTATGATCCCCGGCAGACCGCCATACTGACGAATTTCGCGCGCGGGGCGAAGTGCACGGATTTCGGCTGTCATCTCCAGGATTTTTCCATCTGGGTCCCGAACCTTGTTCAGCACTTTTCCACCTTCGGCATAGGCCCCTTCAACCTCGACGAACACTGGGTTCCACTCCGGGTAGGACGCGGTGTCCGTGAGAACCGCCCAGACTTCTTCAGGGGTTGCCGCGATCACGGTTTCGACGTGAAAGGTCTTGCGCGTAAACAGAGCACCCGCGACGGCAACGAGCACCAATAGGGGCAAAACCCATTTGAGCAGCGTCCAGACCATCACATGAACCGATCGAACCAAAACAGCACCTTCTTGGGACTTTTGGTCAGATAGTTATAGCCCGCGGCTCGAGGCTTTCCGATCCCAGATAGCCAGAGCATTTCTTTTTCAACCGTTAAGTCATTGAAAAATTGGTCAACGGACTCCTTCACCAGATATTGATCGTCTTCATTTTGAACCAACAGCGTCGGCACGCTGATCTTTTTGACGTCATCGGCGAAGCTCTTTGACATCAGTTCGAAACCGACGCGTTCGCTGTTCCTCGCGTTCACCCAACGTTGCAGAAAACCGGGCAGTCCAAGAACCTTTAGAAAGTCAACGTAACGCATTGGCTGGATCGCAACCATTGCCTTGATATTGTAACCTTGCAGGGCGGCCTGTCCGTAGGCGTACGTGGTCGCCGCCGACCCCATACAGATACTCAAGAGGTCTATGCTGGCATTCTTGAATGTCTCGTGGTTCGACACGTAGTCCACAGCAGCGATCAGGTCCGGCACAACGTCTGGCCCCCAGCCACAATATCCGTCACTAAAGGCGTCACTCTCTCCGTCGTTGCGGAAATCGTACATAAATACTGAATAGCCTTGTTCGACCAATTGCTTCACATGAAGAAGAAAGTGGATCTTCTCAGGCCACATCTTCATCGATTTTCCTTCAGGTGTAACCAGACCGGGATGATTGAATGCCAAAGTGTGACTGCACTATGATCTTGTCCGCGCCGCCTTTGACAAGCCAGCCCTTCAGATGCACGCCATCCTTCGCGGTGAATTTAACCTCATCGTATTCAAGACCATAGTCACTGGGCGTATCAAATATTGGAGCTACGCCGCCTTTTGCGATGCTGTTCGAAAGATAGTTGGTAAGCATGGTCAAGGTCCTTTGAAATTCGAGTTTAGGCCGCAGAATGAGCGTCGTACCACTCAATCATCTGCTCAGGATGCTCAGAATGGTATGTATAGCCACGGAACCTTTGCGTTGTATCTTCCACCCAAAAGAGCTTTTTGTCGTCGAGCGGGATCGCATCAAAAACAGCCTGGACGTCTTCTTCGGCGTATGTGAACGAGTCCTTGCGAACCTGGGTTACGAAGGTTGGTACTTTCACGGCAGCGGCATCGATGATTGGCGACGAGTCTTCGATCCGAAAGCCCCAGATTTCATTGTAATGACGCTCGAACGCATCGTAACCCTTTTGACCGAGGCGCAGGTTTTTCGCCAATCGCCGAACCAGGGCGTCACCAGAAATTGGTTGCACGAGAACCATTGAAGCGATCCCGTCAAAGTCTTCGGGCGATTTGTTCATGGCCACTAGTGTAGAGTTGCCGCCTAGGCACATACTGTGGAGATGGATTTCCATGTCTTTCGTGTCCGCGCGATGGCGCACGTAGTTCAGTGAGCCAAGGACGTCCTTATATTCGAATAACGTGGGGTTGTAGCTACCACCTTGCGCAGGTTCACTGAAGCCGTGGTTGCGCAAGTCATAGGCGAGCACGTTGTAGCCTGCGTCGACCAAAGCCTTGTATTTGGGCAGAAAGTTAACCTCGAACCCACCAGCTGAACGCCAACCTCGCAGATGGCCCGCATAGCCGTAGCGGTTGCCGGGCGAGAAATGGTTGCAGATGACGATTTTGCTGGATGGCTTTTTTGCAGGCATATACCAGCCTTCAAGCGTGATCCCGTCCAGTGCCTGAAACGAAACGTCTTCATAGTCCATTCCATATTCATCTGGGCGCCTAAGGATAGGAGAGCGTTGCGAAACTGCGATCATCTTGGCAATTCGCTTCATGACAAAGTTGGCGATCATAGCTTTCTCTCTAGATTTGAGGGTTTCTGGTTGATGAAGTGACTTTACGAGTTTATATATTTCGTTAAGCTGTTATTTAACGAAAGTACGGAATTCGTCAAGATGGAAATACCAGATTCTGAGAAAAAATATGCTCGTGCCGCTCTGGCCGTGTTCCAACGCTATGGTGTTCGCAAGTCCACGATGGAGGAGATTGCAGCCGAGGCCGGGGTATCCAAACCAACGCTCTATGCCACCTATCGCAACAAGGATGCCGCACTCAGCGGGGCCATTTGCCTGGCGAAAGGAGCGGCTCTTCAGGACGTTCTTGAAGGCTGGGAACAAAAAAATACGCTCTCCGATCGCTTGGACATCTTTATGGATCGGCTGGTGCTCGCGGGGTTCGACATGCTCCACCAATCCCCGGATGCAACGGCCTTTGAGACCGCCTTAGGTGAATTTAGCCAGGACGCTATTGCCGCAACACACGAGGCCGAAGTTGATGCCATTTCCGCGATTTTCGAGGGGGCTCAAGGGCTGGACGAAATCGGTAGGAGTGCCGATGAATTCGCAAGTTTCTTTGTGGCGTCTGCGATGAATGCAAAGCGTCAGGCCAAGACCCGGGCCGAGCTTGAAGCATATCTCACCATCCTAAAGACAACCATACTCAAAGGGCTCAATGTATGAGTTCGCTTTCGGTCTAGCCTATCAGAAACGAACCCGAATGAGAGCACTCTCAGGGGGAACGTCTTGCCGGAACCATAGATCACTAGCGGCCAACGTCTTTCTCGATTGAGATGTTCAAAATAACTTGGCGTCTCTCCTCGAGAGCAATCTTGACGGCTCTTTCAATTGAAGCGGGAAGCTCGTCGCCGGAGGTCACTGTCTCTGTATATACTCTGCTCGCTTCGGCAGTCCTCCTACTTCATGGTTTCCGGCAGGTAGAGTGCAATTTGCGGGAACATGACCAGCAGCCCCAGACAGACCACCATCGCCAACCAGAATGGACCGACACCCCGGAATATCGTGCCCATTGGCACATCTTTCGCAACCCCTTTGACGACAAAGACATTGATCCCGACCGGCGGCGTGATCAGCCCCAATTCGATCACGATAACACAGATGACCCCAAACCAGATAGGGTCAAACCCTTGGCCAACGATGATCGGATATACCACCGGCATAGTGACGACCAGCATTGCCAAACCATCAAAGAACATCCCCAGAATGATATAGCCGATCAGGATCAGCAGAAGCGTACCATACGGACCAAATCCGAAGTTCTGCAATTCGCTGGCCAGGGTTTCGGGGATATGTGTCAGGGCCAGGAATGGGCCAAAGACATGCGCGCCGATGACGATCATGAATAGCATGGCCGTCATGGTTACGGTCTCGATCAGGATCGATGGCACCTGGCCTAGCTTCACTGCTCCGGTTCCAAACGCCATGGCGGACACCAAAGTTGCGCCCACGCCAGCGGCTTCAACAGGGGTGAACACGCCAAGGTAGATACCCCCGATTGAAACCAAGATCACCGCGATCAGAGGCAGGGATTTCAGCGACGCAACCAGCTTTTCCTGGCCGGTTGTTTTGGGGCCGGAGGGACCTTCTTCGGGTTTCAATAGGGTTGCAAGGTAGATCACCGCGACAAACAACAAGGCCAGCATCAACCCTGGTAGAATGCCTGCAATGAACAACTTGCCGATGCTTTCTTCGGTCAGGATGGCGTAAAGGACAAAGCCGGTAGAAGGCGGGATCAGAATGCCAAGCGTACCGCCGGCCGCCACCGAGCCGGTCGCCAAGCCATCGGCGTACCCAAAGCGCTTCATTTCCGGCAAGGCGACCTTACCTATGGTCACTGCGGTCGCGACCGACGAACCGGACACGGCTGCAAATGCCGCACAGCCGACAACGGTGGAGGACGCCAGCCCCCCGCGAAACCGCCCGATCCAAGCGTAAGCCGCTTCATACAATCGCTGCGAATAGCCGGCCGCCCCGGCCATGTTCCCCATCAGGACAAACAGAGGAATAATCGAAAGCGCATAGGCGGTGATGGAGGAATATGTTTCAGATGACATCGTCGCAACAGCGGTACGTTGCCCGTCGATCACCCAAATGCCGCCGAAGCCAACGACTAACAGCGCCATGCCGACCGGCATGCGGGCGAACAAGAAAAAGAAAAGGGCCAGGATTCCGCACAAGCCAATCAATGTTTCACTCATAGTCGGAAACTCCCGATCGGAATTGGGCTATGATTTGCGCGACCAAAACGAGCGCATAAAGTCCCATTCCCAATGTAATCGCGCCGTAAGCAATCCACACCGGAATCTCGATCATATTGGTGACGTCACCCCATTTACTTGCATCCCAGGCTTTATCCCAGGTCTTACCGATCAGAAGGTACAGGACATAAGCTCCGATGCTTCTGGCAAGCAAGTCGCCAATGAACCGGCCCCAAGCGCCTATCTTGTTGTCCAGAATATCGACGCGGATATGAGCACCAGAATGGGTGGCAAAAGGTATGGCCAGCATCACAACGATGGCCATACCGATTTGAACTAATTCGACGTCCCCAAGGATCGGATCGTTCAAGACATATCGGCGGAATACCGAGTAGCTGACCAACAGCATGATGACGAAAAGAACGGCGCCGCCAATGCCAGCAAGCCACATCAAAAGACGCCCGGGAAGATCCCGGGCATCTTGTTTGTTGTTTTCGCTATGCGTCAAGGATTAGTCCTTCAGTGCGTCGGCCCAAGCCTGCGCGCCGATGCCTTCTGCTTCAAGTTCAGCGATCAGGTCAGCAGCCAAACCAGCAGAGGCTGCATCAAATTCAGCCGCCGCATCGGCGGAAAGGTTGATAATCTCACCGCCTGCATCGGCCCAATTTGCCAAAGCGCCTTCGCCAGCCCGGCTCATCGTGACATTGCCGCCAGCGGAAAGTTCTGCGCCAGTCATGTCTTCAAAGGCTGCTTGCGTGTCCGCATCAAGCGCATCCCAGCTGTCGCGGTTCATGACCAACATGAACATAGAGTTCGTTCCGACCATGCCCTGCGTTACATACTTGGTAACCTCGCCCAGTTTGAAGCTGGATAGAACGGATGTGTCGACAAGAACGCCATCGACCACGCCGGTTTCCATCGACTGATAGACTTGAGTGATTGGCATGGACACGGCTGTTGCGCCCCAGGCTTCCACGACGCGTCCAGTGTTTTTGGATGGAACGCGGATTTTCAAGCCTGCCAGATCAGACATGCTTTCGATTTTCTTTTCATGCATCAACAGTTTTCCGGGTGCCGATGTCCAGATACCCAATAACTTGGTGCGCTGGAATTCTTCATCCAGCATCGCTATATCTTCCCAAATTTCCGCGGTGATGTCTGCATCACCGGGAACCACGCCAGGAAGTTCTACAAGAAGGGTCTTCTTGAACTGAGACGCGGTATAGCCCGGAAGCGCATAAACGATATCCGCAACACCGTCTAAGACACGGTCGTATTGCTTAACGGGGCCGGCCCCCAGTTCACCACCGGGGTAAACACGAATAGTTGTTGCGTTGCCGGTTGCTGCGGCGATCTGTTCCGCCAAAGGCAGGAACATTTCGTTGTGCAAGTGGTATTTGGTCGACGAGAAATGCGCGAGCTTCAACTCATCTGCCTGAACCATGGTTCCGACGGCAACTGCTGCTGCTGTCCCAAGAATGGATTTCAAAATAGTCATAGTTTCCTCCCTAGTTTTTGACCGGATTTAGTGTGGGCTTGTTCGCTCTATGGCGATGTTAAGCAGGACTTGCCTGCGTTCCGAAGTTGCGACCGATGTTGCCCGTTCAAGGGCCGCCGGAAGATCTAAACCGTCGGTGACGGTTTCAGTGTACGCACGGCTGGCTTCAGCCGTCTTTGTAAAGTCAGGGCTTGGGCGAAGCGACGTTAACGGAACGTCGTTGGCCTTTGGCGCCAATCCGTCTTCATAAAGGATTTCAACCGAATGCCGCACAGCACCCCATTCTTCGTTGTTCAGCACCAAAGCAATAACAGGCAATCCAAGGGCTTCGCAAACCTGATGACACGCCGTTGGGTTCGCGAACATGTAGCTACCATCCCCCATCGTTGCGAAGACCAGGCGGTCCGGGTCAGCGAGTTGGGCACCCATTGCCGCAGGAAGCCCCCAGCCGAGCCCGCCGGAATGCGGTTCTTGGAAGTAACTTTTGTGATGTTCCAGCTGCAACGCTGGAAGCGGGCAGCCTAGTTCATGAAACACACTCACTTTGCGACCACGGATAGCTTTTCCAAGGCAATGGCTGACCCATTCCTTGCTCATGCGTGGACCGTTGCCTTTTTTGGCCTCATCAGCCGCGCGCGCGCGTTCCGCCCACGACGCCTCTGTCACCCGTCGGCGCCGCATCTCGATCACTGTTCGGTCTAACGGCAGTTCATTTACCGCGTCGATCAGTTCCAAGACAGCATTTGCGGTATTTCCGGCCAAGGTGATGTTCGACTGGAAGTTGCGGATCGGTGTTGAGCGCGCGAACAGCGGATCAGGCCCAAGGTGAATCACTTTGGCATCCGCGGGTGGCGCGAATTTGTCGGGAAACCAAGGGGCAAGCGCGTTGATCACGAGGACCACATCCGCCTCTTTCAACTGGGGCGCAGGCACCCAGCCGATATGGCTTGGACTGGTCATCGGGATTGAGATCTGGTTGGCCCAATAATGCGAAACAGGTATCGCGCGCTCCTCGACAAATGCGGTCAACGCGTCGAAGGCTTCCTGTGTCTCAACGCCGCGCTGTGCAATGATCAAGGGACGTTTGGCCTTGGCCAAAAGCTTTGCCGCTTCGGCCAAGGCTGCCCGATCAGGGGCGCCAGCCGAAGGTGTCATGCGGGACGGTTCATCTAACCCCTCCGGCGGGCAGGGTTCGCAAAGAACTTCGCGCGGAAGGCTCAAGTAGACCGGGCCCTTGGGCGAAGAGTTCGCAATGGCCCAACCACGATCCAATACCTCGGCCACCTGTTCAGGGAAACGAAGTTCATAGTCCCACTTGGCCGCCTCGCGCACCAAGGCGGTTTGGTCATACATTTCCTGTCCCCACCCGATGGGGACCGTCCGCGCACCGAAACGATCACTTTCTGTCACGGGCGTCCGACCGGACATCAGGAACATCGGGATTTGGTCACAGGCCGCGTTGATCGCTCCGGTCGCCCCGTTGGATAGACCAACATTGGTGTGCAGCATCACCGCTTGGGCTTTGCCCGTCAGCAATGTGTAACCATGGGCCATACCCACAGCCACATGTTCATGTGGAATGGTCAGTGCGGTAGGCAGGTCGATGTGTTTGTTTCGCGCATCGATCAAGCCCTCAATTATTGGTGGAAAATCGGTGCCGGAGTTGGTGAACACGAAATCAACACCCAGAGCCTTCAATTTACCAAATAGCGCACCGCCGGCGGTCAATGCTTCTTGTTGAAAATCCTTCATGCCGCGGCCTTCTGCATCTCAAGCTTGCTGGACAGGCGCACAAGGGCTGCCAGCGCTGCGTTGATGGGCGCATCCACACCGGTATTGGCAGCCAGCCGGGTGACTTCACCGCAAAGCGCTTCGATTTCGGTTGGGCGCGCGGCCTCGACATCTTGCAACATCGACGCCTTGTGTTCCAAATGATGGGCCAGAGCATGATCGATCTGGGCCACAACCTGCGTGTGATCTGCTGGCACGCCGTATGCATTGGCGGTTTGGACAACCTCTGCTGAGGTCGCATATAGCAGATCGATCATCCCCTCGGCGCTCGCCAATTCACCAACCCTTGCCCGGGTCAGAGCCGAACACGCGTTCATGGCGCAGTTGAAAGCAGCCTTTTGCCAGATCGTTTGATCCGTGCCTGGCGAAAGCATCAGCGAAAAGCCCGGCACCTCAAGGGCCAAACGTTCTGCAAACGCCTGACCGGCATCCGTCATCGCACAAAACTCCGCCCCTCCTCGCCCCGGGGTTGCGACATGCCCTGGCGCGACAAACCGACCGGGCATCATCGTGCAGCCGTAAAGCACCCGATCCGCGGGCACATGGGTAAAAATGCGCGCCGCATTACCCAGGCCATTTTGTAATGTGAGGACATGGGCGCCCGCCTCGATATGCGATTGAACAGTTTCCAGCGCGTTCTGCGAATGGTTGATTTTGGTCAACAGCACAATAACATCCGGTGTGCACGTCGCCTCCTCGGGGCGGAGGGCCGGCATTTGAACAACCTCTCGCCCATCCGGGCTGTCAAAAACCAAGCCGTTGGTATTGATCGCATCCAAATGGTCTTGATTGATATCCCACAGCTCCACCGCGCGACCTGCGCGCGCTAGAAACGCACCGATGACGGACCCCAACGCACCCGCGCCTAGGATCGCGATGGATGGCGCGCGCGCCATCAGATCGGATAATGCTGGTCGGGATCTTCGATCGTGATCCAGCGCAGTTCTGTGAATTCATCGATTGCCGCGCTGCCACCAAAGCGGCCATAACCGCTGGACTTGGTGCCCCCAAAGGGCATTTGCGCTTCGTCACCAACCGTGGGACCGTTGACATGGGCAATACCGGTTTGCAGGCGCTTGGCCACTTCAAGCCCGCGCTGAATGTTCTGCGTGAAAACGGCAGAGCTCAACCCATACTCAGTGTCGTTGGCAATCTCTACCGCGTGATCTTCATCGCGCGCCCGAATGATTGTCGTCACTGGCCCGAAGCTCTCCGCACTGTAGATTTTCATCTCAGGCGTCACATCCGCGACAATCGTCGCTGGCATAATAGTACCCTTCTTCGGAGCGCCGCCTGAGAGGACTATGGCGCCCTTGGATACCGAATCCTCAATCAGATTTGCCACGTGATCGATTGTGTCGCGGTCAACGACGGACGCCAGATGCACTTCTTCCGTAGGTTTGCCAGTTTTCAGGGAATCCGCCTTTGCCGCAAATGCCCTAGAGAATTCATCAGCCACCTCATCCACGACAATGATCTTTTCGGTGGACATGCAAATTTGGCCCTGGTTCATAAAGGCACCGAATGCTGCGCCCTTTACGGCAGCCTCAAGGTCCGCATCCTCCAGCACAATGCACGGCGCTTTGCCGCCCAATTCCAACAAGCATGGCTTCAGATGCTTCGCCGCGCGTTCAGCAATGATTTGACCGACACGCGTGGACCCGGTGAAGTTAATTCGACGTGTCAACGGATGGTCGATCAACGCATTCACCACCTCAGGCGCATCCTCAGCGGAATGTGTGACAATGTTCAAAACCCCCTTTGGCAAGCCGCCCTCAACCATGCAATCCCCGATCAAGCGATGCAGGCCCGGACATTTCTCGGACGCTTTCATCACGACGGTGTTGCCGCAGGCCAGGGGCATCGCAAAGCAGCGCACACCCAAAATAATTGGGGCATTCCAAGGCGCCATACCCACCAACACTCCGACCGGTTGCCGATACCCCATAGACAAAGTCCCAGGTTTGTTGGCTGGAATGATCTCACCCTTAATTTGGGTCGTCATCGCCGCGGCCTCTCGCAGCATCCCTGTCGCCAACATTACGTTGAAGCCAAACCAGGGCGCGGTGCCACCGGTTTCCTCCTTCCCGAGGTCGATGAAATCCTTGGTCCGGTCTTCCAATGCATCTGCACAGTCGTTCAGGATCTTTCGGCGCAAACTCGGTCCCATAGCAGACCACGCGGTAAAGGCCTCGGACGCGGCCTTTACCGCCCTGTCCACGTCCGCGGATTTTCCGGTTGGGGCAGACGTGACGACTTTACCTGAAACGGGCGACTTTCGGTCGAAGTACTCTCCGCCCGATGATCGAACCGATTCATTGTCAATAAGGTGGCCAATTTTCAACTTTTCTCCCCTTATCTCATTATTTGAGATTGTTATCTTATAATTTGCACGATATACAGAAGCATGTCAAGAAAAAGGGAGCGCCCGTGGCAACACCGCTGAATAATTCTGTCGTAAGAGCGTTCGACATTCTGACATTGATTTCCAAAGCACAGCCTGAAATTTCAACAGCCGACGTTTCTGAACGCCTTGGGCTAAACGCTTCAACCGCGCATCGCTTCCTAATGACATTGGAGGTCATCGGCGCACTTCGACCCACCAAACGGGGGTATTTCGCACTCGGCACAAAGATCAATCAGCTAGGCCGTGTAGCGGAAGTCACCGATATGCTTCCCGGCCAACTGCAACCTCACATAGATGAATTGAGTGCCCAACTAGAAGAATCCGTGATGGTGTGCCGATTATCCCGGCACGGGCCAACCTGCGTGGCTGTTGCAAAATCCAGCCGACCGATCTCGGTCAACATCGAAGTCGGCACTCTCTTGCCGCTTGGAACTACCGCGCAAGGCAAACTGTGGCTTGCTGAGATGTCCGCCTCTGAGAGAAACGCCCGCCTGAAGGCTCAGCAGATCTTGAGTGGCCAGGTTGAAGATCTGAATTCGTCGGCGCTCGAAAAGTCACTTCAAGACATCAAAGCGGATGGCTTTGCGTCAAATCTCGGCGAAAATGAACCCGATATTGCCGCCATTTCTGTACCAGTTCGCGATTCTGCAAACCAAATCGCGTTGACGCTTTCAACCTTTGGAACACTGGGGCGGTTTGACGAAGACTTTTTGACGAAGGCGCGACCCGCGCTTATGGCGACGGCGATTGATCTATCCTCGCTTTTGATCGGAAACTGAGGTCTTTTTTTTAAGGTTACAGGGCCAGTCTCGCACCTGCGCCAATTTTCGGCCGCCCTCCCGTGCCCCAGCAATCGGTGAATAAAATGTGGAAACTAAGCGGGTGAAGTGAACGCGGCTTTGTAGGCTGCGAGCGCGGCATCCGTAACTGATTGGCAATGACCGCTAAGGACCGTTCCCAATCCATCGAAGTTTCTGCATCAGCAAAATGCTGCATGTGGGAACGCCGTTAGTTTGGGCTCGTTCCAGCCATTCGCTGCGAAGAAACTGAATGACTGCTTTGGCCACTTCGTGCATTTTACATTTGGCAGTTAACCCAGGGATACTTCACGGGCACTTCACGGTTCATTTTACAAAATAACTCAACAAAATCAGCGCGATTCATAGGATTGCGCTTTCTTTGGCACTTGGCGGAGCGCATGTCCGCCTTTGGGCACGCCGCCCTGAGAGCCTTGCCGATTCGGCGATGCGAATGGATGGAGCAATCGACGTCCTTACGGAAAATGGACTTGCCGATCCAATCCGCAACAAATCACCCAATCACCGTCAAAATGCTCTGCAACCCAACAGCTAACTGGGCTATGCTTCATCACTGGTGCATGACCATGCGGATGATCCGGACGACAAATTCGGTGCTGCGTTCGCTTGGCCTCCAGGACGCTGATTGGGAAGACAGTGTCTGCATCATCGTTCCTTGATCCTGTCTAGCTAGATGGCGCGCACCGCAGCACCTGGGCGGGGCGAAGCTGCGCCGTGAAACACCGTTGCACCTGTCCAAGCTACGCCAGAAGGGGACTTTGTAATGCCGCATCACCCGGCGGGCATTATGTCAAGCGGACTGATTGATCACCTGTTGAAACTCTCCCGCCGGCCGGGGCGCCTGGCTGAACCAGTGCATGCTTGGCTGGCCGGTGGTTTCGCTGTTCATTTCTAGACGGCGCATAGGGTTTCGGGCAGTATCGACATCGAGTTGTCCCACAAGACCTGACTCCACCTGACATGCAGGCCCTTGAGACTGACGAACCTGGCCGTTCAATCGGTTCACGGGCTGTGTTCATGGATGGCGGCTTCACTTACGTCATGGGATCCATTTCTCCGCAATGGAAAGTGCGTTCGCAGGAGGTGCACTGGTTCGACAACATCGTGCTGCGGATCATCGATCCGGTGGATCTCGCGGTGTCGAAGTTGGCGCGGTTCAGCGAGCGGGACCACGAAGATGTCCGGGCACTTGCGGAACGTGGGCTGATCGATCCGGACGCATTCGGGAATCGTGCGGCTGAGGCTCTCGAGTATTACATCGGGAATCTGACTTTCGTCCGTTTCAATGTCAGTGATGCAAGGGGCATCGTCAGCACCGTCTGGTATCGCTCGGTCCGGACTGGCGGGATAACGGCTTCAAAGCAGGACGAATCGGAGGCAGACTCCGGCTGCGGCTACGAGCCGTTCTAGCCCCCCATTTCCGGGTACCGAGCCCCCCGAAGGCACCCGCTGCACCTACCATTTGACTTCGATCAAGCAAGTCCGACGGTTGGTCACCCTTGAATCATGGTGATAAATTGACCTGCAGGGATACCGCTCATGGGAGTTAAATCCAGATGAAACCATCCTGCCAGCCCTGGAACCCGGGGCAGGCCACGGGCCATATCCGGGAGATTGCTGCAAACCCGGAGCTGGACCTAACTCTGACGAAACACGCCCGGGAACGAATGGCAATGCGGCGCATAATCATTTCGGATGTGCTCTGGATTCTCCGGAATGGTTTTGTGCGGGATGAAAACTCGGGAGAAACGACCGTAAGCGGCCTTTTCAAATACGTGATCGGAGGCATGTCGCCGAATTCTTCGGGGCGTGTGATAAGGATTGTCGTAATTCCTGACGCTGAAAAGACCCACATCAAGGTCGTGACCGTGATGTGGAAAGACAGTTGAGGAGAGAAACAGATGTCGGCATACCACTACACTGAGTGCGGGTTGGACAACGTGTTCATCGAAGGGGCGCTGCAGGGGCCAGATCATTCCGGTGAGGACTCGGTCACAATCCCGGCGATCGGACTTCTGCACCGGGTGATCGCAGAGGGGATTGTCACCCACCCTGCCAAGATGACCGGGCAAGAGTTGAAGTTCCTGAGGAGCGAGATGGGATTCACGCAGGCCCAGTTGGGAGAGATCCTGAAGGTAAAACTGCTGACAGTGAGCCGCTGGGAAAGGAATGCTCCGCCAATTCAGGATAGCGCTGAAATGCTGGTCCGCCTGCTGGCGGTCGACGCGCTCGGCCTTGATGTCGAACTTGATGTTCGGTCGGTGTCGGACAAGGTCACCGAAGCTGCGCAGGTGCAGGAGATTCGCATCGACGGGAGTGAACGGGGTCAATATACGCTGTTGGACGCTGCGTAGGCAAACTGGTGTCGGCCACCCTACGGGTTCCCGGCCGGCACCGCACAGGCGGTCATCCACAGTAAGCGTCGATTGTCAGGTTATGAACAGGGATTGATCAGGAAGACAGCACATGGCTGGACAACCACCGAATGACCCGCTGCCCGGAACCGCCGTGCTGGGGGCCGGGACAATGGGTGCCCAGATTGCGCTTTCGTTGGCACTTGGCGGAGTGCATGTCCGCCTTTGGGCACGCCGCGCTGAGAGCCTTGCCGATTCGGCGATGCGAATGGATGGAGCAATCGACGTCCTTGCGGAAAATGGACTTGCCGATCCATCTGACAAATCTGAGATACTGGCAAGGATCGAACACACCACTGATCTGGATCACGCTGTTTACGGTCGAGATTTCGTCATTGAAGCGATTTCCGAGGATGTTTCCCTGAAACAGGAACTTCTGCGTCGATCCGAACGCAGTAGCCGGAACGGAGCGGTTTTTTCCTCCACCACTTCGGCCATCAGTCCCACAGCCCTTCAATCGGCGCTGGAATGTCCGTCCTCCTTTTGCATTGCCCACTACGCACAACCTGCCCATCTCGTGCAACTGGTTGAAGTGGTTCCGGGTTCGGAGACTTCCGATGCGGCAACGGATTTCACCATTGGCCTTCTGGAATCGACCGGCAAATCCCCGGTGCTCTGCCCCGACATTCCCGGTTTTTTGTGGGCACGGATACAACATGCAGTGCTGCGCGAATTTGCATCCCTGGTTGGACAGGGGCTTGTTACGCCAGAAGCGTGCGACAAGGTTCTCAAGGAGGGATACGCAACAAGATTGCCGGCGATGGGTGCGTTCGAACACGCTGATCTTGCGGGTCTTGATCTCCTGAATGGTTCCGCAGCAAAGGCGGTTTGGGCCGACCTTTCCAACGCCGGGGATCCCGCTGAGACGCCCGTCGGAACACTCTTTGCGGAAGGGCATACCGGAATGCGGAGCGGGCGCGGTTTCTACGACTGGCGCCAAAGGAATTCAGACGCATTTGTGGCCCAAAGGGATCAGGAAATCATTCGGCGAATCAAATTGCAGCGCGGCGGTCGGGTTGTGCTATGATGGAAGTTGGCTGACCGGGCCAAAGGGGGGAAACCGGCATGCACGGCGTTAAGCTCTCCGGCGTTACGAAGGCGTTCGGAGCGACAAATGTCATTCCCATGATGGACCTGCATTTCGACGAGGGCGAATTCGTTGTCATCGTTGGACCATCCGGCTGCGGAAAATCAACGACACTCAGGATGATTGCGGGCTTGGAGCCTGTGTCGGGCGGGCAGATATTCATTGGCGGAAAGGACGTAACCTGGGCACCACCAAAGGAGAGGGACATTGCGATGGTCTTCCAGTCCTACGCTCTCTACCCTCACATGAACGTTGCCGGGAACATGTCCTTTGCCCTCAGGCTTGCAGGGCGTCCGAAGGATGAGGTTGCAAACCGCGTTCGCAAGGCAGCGGAATTGCTGGAGTTGACCGAGTATCTCGACCGTCGGCCAAGGGATCTTTCGGGCGGGCAGCGCCAGCGGGTGGCAATGGGCAGGGCGATCGTGCGCGACGCCTACTGTTTCCTGTTTGACGAGCCGCTCTCGAACTTGGACGCCAAGCTCAGGTCAACCATGCGCACGGAATTGGCGATACTGCACAAGCGGCTGAAGCGTACGATGATCTACGTCACCCACGATCAGATCGAAGCCATGACAATGGCAGATCGGATCGTGATCATGGACAAGGGCATTATTCAACAGGTCGGAACGCCGCGTGCCGTTTACAATTCACCCGACAACAGGTTTGTCGCGGGATTCATCGGATCACCCTCAATGAACTTTCTCGAAGCCGAACTGGCGGGCAGCGACGAGCTCCGAGTTTGTGGCAAAGGCTTCGACATACCGCTCAGTCCCAAACTTCGCGCTGCAACCGAAAGGAACAGCAGTCGGGAGGTGGCAATCGGACTGAGGCCGGAGCACTTCTCGATCAAAGGTGCCGGCGGCTCCCAGTCGTCATTGTTTGCCCCAATCAATCTTACAGTCGATGTGGCCGAATATATTGGTTCAAGCCAATTCCTTGCGGCGCGCATCGGCGACCAGCCGATCACGGCATCAATCGAGGTCGGCCCCGACAGTGCGCCGCTGGAAAGCGGCGAATACCTTTTCGACACGAACAGGATGTATCTGTTCAATCGGAAAACTGGCGCTGCGATCGCCTAAACACCAAACCATTGATTGGAGGAAAACAATGGACCTATTTGAACTGAAAACCCGTGCAGCAGCAGCAATTGCCGGCACGGCGCTTGCTTTCGCCACATCTGCGTGGGCGAACCCCTATGAGAAATACGCCGGAACCACTGTGGTCATCAGCTGGCCGGCCTTGGCACACTTCAACGCTGCCGAAGGCCTGCTTGAGGAATTTACCGAGGAAACCGGCATTGAGGTTGAGGTGGATGCACTGCAGTACTTGAGGCTCAGGGACCGCCAGCTACTGGAAATGTCGAAGGAGGAGGGAGATTACGACATCGCCTCCTGGGTGGTCATGTGGAAGGGTGAATATGTCTCCAAGGGATTGCTGACGCCACTGTCGCAGTTCTTCACAAACGGCTCCCTGGTCGACCCGCAGTTCGACATCGACGACGTCGCCGATGCGTATCTGCAGAACGGAGGCGTTGTCGGCGGCAAGAAGGGCTACATGCCCGGCAAATCCGGAGCTCTCTATGGACTGCCGTTCGGGGCGGAAACCTCAATTCTGGCGTACCGCAAGGACATCCTTGAAGAGCAGGGCCTTGAGGTTCCGACCACCTATGACGAACTCCGTGAAGTCATGACAAAGCTGCATGAAGCAGGAATTCCAGCCATGACCTCCCGCGGTCAAACTGGCCACCAGGTAACTGCCGGGTGGTTGCTGCACCTTGCCCCGATGGGCGGCAAGATCTTCGATGACGAATGGAATCCGGTCATAAATTCGCCGGAAGCCGTCAAGGCGGCCGAATTCATGCGGCACATTGTCAAAACAGGCCCCAAAGGCATCGAAACCTTCGGATTTGGCGAGGCATCCGCAGCATTCCTTCAGGGTGATGCGGCACTCTATCTCGACACGCTGAAGATCGCCGCAATGTCTCGCAATCCCAATCTTTCGAAGGTGGACGGCAAGGTTGGCTTTGCGCTGCATCCAACCGATGTCAGGTGCGGATCCGAAACCGGCGGCTTTGCCATGGGAATTCCTGCAAATTCGCAAAACAAGGAAGCAGCGTTTCTGCTGATTCAGTATTTGACCAGCAAGGCCGGTGATCAGCGGATGGTAGAGCTTGGAGGTGATCCGGTTCGGATATCGACGCTTCAGAACAACGCCGACAGTTTCGAGGATTATCCTGTTGTTGCCGAGCAGCTTCCATGCGCCGACCCCGACTGGCGTCCGTTGATTCCGGAATGGAATGAACTCAACATCGATGTTCTTGGCCAGGCGCTGACAAAGGTCATCACAACCGACGACCCAATTCAGCCAATCATGGACGAGGCCAACGAGAAGGCCAGGGAGATCATGGAACGGGAAGGCTACTATTCCTGGGCAAAATATCGCCAATGAGGATGATCTGATTTTCGTGAGGGCCCTGGCTGCTGCCGGGGCCCAACCGCATGGCGACCTCAATTGAAAGATCGGAAAGAGTGCAAAGCGACTCAAAGCCACCAGCTGCCATGAGCATAAGGGCACTCAGCCCATATTTCTTCATATTGCCGGCGGTTGCGATCATGGTGGCCGGCCTCGTTTATCCGGTGCTTCAGGCCTTCTATCTGAGCCTGTATGACTGGAAGATTGGTACCAAATTCGAGGATGCCCCCTTTGTCGGAATTCGGCATTTCATTCGCATGGTGTCGGATGAAAATGTCCATGAGTCAGTCTGGGTTACCCTGCGGTTCGGTTTCTGGACCATCACCATTGAAATGTTCCTTGGTGTCGCACTTGCACTCCTGCTCGAAAAGCCAATCCGCGGTGCCTCTCTTTTTCGGACAATTTTCATACTGCCGCTGATGATCTCGCCCGTGGTCGTCGGATTGATTTGGCGTTACCTGTTCGATGCCCGCATTGGCTGGATCAACTACTATCTCGGCAAAGTCGGGATTGAGCCCCAGGTTTGGCTCGGCAATGCGGATCTGGCGTTCTTCGCCATCGTGTTCACGGACATCTGGCAGTGGACGCCGTTCATCTTCATCATCGTCATCGCCGGCCTGCAGGCACTTCCCTCGGAAATCCTGGAGGCAAGCAAAATCGACGGGGCAAACTGGTGGCAGCACATCCTGTTCGTGAAGTTGCCGATGATCCGATCAATCCTGCTGATTGCACTGCTTCTGCGGCTGATCGACGTCTTCAGGGCACTTGAGGTCATGTATATACTGACCGGAGGTGGCCCGGGCCGCGCAACCGAACTGTTGTCGCTCCACATCTACAATCGAGCGTTCGAAACCCAGCAACTTGGATACGCATCAGCGATTTCAGTACTGTTGATCCTGATCGTTTTTGCCCTCAGTTTCGGCATCCTGGTAGCAGGTAACCCGCTCAAGGAAAAATCGGATATCTGACATGATCGGACAGGCCATTGGAGGCCGCCAGGCCGTCATCATGCACTATGCTTCGCTTGCGGTTCTGGCGCTGATTACACTGATGCCGATCTGGGTCATGGTTTCGACCGGATTCAAGAACGATGTCCTAGTTCAGCAAAAGGAGCCGGTCTGGTTCTTCTTCGTTCCGACGCTCGGAAATTACGAATACATCATGACCCGCGGCAACTTCGACGTCTATCTGTGGAACTCGATCATCGTCGGAACGCTTTCAACATTCTTCACCCTTCTGTTTGGCGGTTTTTGTGCCTACGCATTGGCACGAACCGAGTTCCGCGGCAGGGTGTTGGTCGCCAATTCAACCCTTCTGGTGCGCATGGTGCCACCGGCGGTTTTGGCGGTGCCAGCCTTTGCAATGGTCGTGAATTTTGGCCTCAATAATGATTTGGCCGTGCTGACTTTCTTCTATACGGCACTTAATCTTCCCTTTGCCATCTGGTTGCTGTTCGGTTTCTTCAAGCAGATTCCTGTCGAATTGGAGGAGGCAGCGATCATCGACGGTGCCACACCGCTTCAGGTGTATTTTCGGGTGCTGCTTCCGCTGATGAAATCGGGTTATGCGGTGGCGGGGATCTTTACCTTTCGAATTGCCTGGAACGAGTTCATCCTTGCGCTGCTGCTGACAGGCAGGAAGACCCGCACCCTTCCGGTGGGAGCATCAGGATTCATTACTGACACCGGCGTTGAGTGGGGGCGCATCATGGCGATGGGTACGCTTATCGTGATCCCGCCGCTGATCTTCACATTCTTTGCGGCCAGACAAATCATTGCCGGGATGACAGCCGGGGCAGTCAAGGGATAGCCCCAAGGGTTTCCACCCACTCAGGGATTTCCAAACATTCGATCGCACGGTTGAATCCGAAGAGCGATGCCAGAATACAAATGAAGCAATTCCTGAAGGGCGTTTCCGTTGACGGTGGAGAGAAAGAACGGGTCATCCGCCCTGCATCGCATTCGATTGCGCAGGAAGGTCATGTATTTCGGAAAGGACCCTCAGATTTGAGAAATCCAGTTGGCTGTTGCAACCCCAGCTCTTCATCAGTTGATTCACCGAAATGCCTTCGGATCACGACTGCCGCGAACGCGCTGTGAATCGTCTCCTCAAGCAATTCGACAACATATTGGGCACTCATAAGAGTTCTGCCCACACCAATTGTTCCATGCGAGCGCAAGAGGGCAGCCTTGGTCTCCGGGTTGGCGAAAACCGGTTCAACTTCCGCCGCTCCCTGCGGTTTGCCGCCCGGCGCCAAATCTATGCACGGAATCAATTCACCGAGCTTTCCAACCGATTGCACGGTCGAGCAACGGAACGGAACACCAAGGTCGGAGTAACCGATCGCCCAAGGCGAATGGACATGGACGATTGCGCCAGCTTCAGGCTGCGCACGGTAAATGGCGCAGTGAAATTCCAAATCCTTGGATGGCTTGCCGCCGCCATCAAGGATGTTGCCGCAGAGATCGCAAACCATGAGATTGTCCTCTGCACATTCGTTGAAGCCAATTCCGCTTGGTTTGATGACGATGGCGTCGGCGCAGGCCAAGCGGACCGAGAGATTGCCACCCGAGTTTGTTTGAAGTCCCATGGCGAAACTTCGTTTCGCGATCTCAATCAACTCAAGCTTCTTTTCCTTCAGGTCAAACTGATCAATTTCCTGGCCCCGCGTCATCGAAGATCCTCCTTCACCTTTGCGCCAACCATTTCCCGGAACACACCCGCGGCAAGTTCAGCGGTGGCCGGATCGTTGACGTGGCCGTCCGTATGCAGGATTTCCACCTCGCCGCCTGATGCCGCCGCAAACCCACTCGCAAAGGCCTCCCGACCTTTTCTGTTTTCCAGTGCACCGCCTCTGCGGTCCTCCGACGAAAATCCTCCCATTGGAATGATGATGGCCGCATGTGATCCGGAACCGGAAAGCCGTTCCGCCAGATTCCAGCCAAGTCCGGCCATTGCTTCAACTGACAGTCCAATATGCGTGATTTGCGGGCTATGAGTGTATTTCTGCCACTTTTCGCGACCCATGCCAAACGCCCGGCCCCTTATTTTCGTCAGGAAATTCACGCCACCAGGCAACAGCACCCTGGGGCATCCGTCCGGAGCATCGAACCGGTTTTCCGAAACACTGGTTTCAGGATCCATGCCAAGGCTGACCAATTCATGGATTGTATAGTCCAGAATTCCGCCGAAGCCGCCCTTTTTGGCCAATCTCGCCATCGTGTTTCCGCCATGTCCGTTTGCATGGAATACTGCGCATTCGAAGCGCGCTGCCTCCAGTGCGGATTTGGCCTGCCTGACACCGGGCGAAGTAACTCCGAGGGCGGTCATCGCAACCAATTCATCGCCAGCTTGGATGGTGTGCTCCCAGTCCATCCCGGCCAGACCAACAACCGATGCGGCAGCTCCCCGCAGCACATGCTTTGTCAACCGGTTAAGCCCTTCAATGTCGCAGACGGCGGGTATTATGGTGACTTCCTCCAAACCGGGGATCTCCCGGGTATCCAAAACCTGTGTGGTGATCAGCACTTTCCACGCATCTACCGCCGCGCCTGAAAAAACACCGGCTACGATTTGGCTGCCGGTTCCACCCCCGATCCCAACCACAGCCTTAAGTTCTGATCGGCAGGCCAGTTTCGTGAGTTCGGTTGCCACCCGTTCCGATGCCTGTGCCATGGCAGCGAGCTTTTCCTCGCCGGACAACTGGCTTTCGCGGGAATTGATCGACGCATCGACAATGACACAGTCTTCGCCAAGGCCTGAAATGCAGCCCTTCAGAAAATTGGCTTCAGCAGATTTGGTGTTCAGCGTTGCAATGATTGCCACGGTCGGCATCGTCAGCGCTCTCCACCATCGGGCGGGGTCAGAACGGTCACCACCTTCGGTCTTTCCGATTTTTGGATGCAATCCATACTTTCGATTCCCTTCCGCCGGCGAACACAATGGCACGAATGAGCACCGAAGACACCCGCGTTCCCGGTTGCCCCAAACTTTGGCAGGCCACCATTCAAAAATGGCCCGGCGGGTGGTGAATGCAACCGCCGGAGCAGATGTCTGAATTCCGTATTGTTCCAACTCCGAAGCGGATTCCGGGGCAAACAGATCACCGGAACGGAAATCCGAGTTGGTCCAAAAAGAAAGTGAATTGAGATGGTTGCGATCGCCAATGTCGAATTTGGTGGATTCCGCACGCGCAGAATTGGAGTTCCTGGCGCAAACCTGTCCCAGGGACTTCATCGGACGGGGGTGCCCTGTCAAAAATGACATTCATGCAGACCCGGCATTGCCGCCGTTTCCTCTTTTGGCGGAACTGAGTGAATCCTATCCTTTTGCTGCGGTCCCATGGGGCAATGGGAATTTGCAAATCCGACCGATATCTGAATACAGCCCCGGCAGTTTAGTTGAAGAATGGGGAGGACCGAAATGGGTGTGAAGGAAACCAGGATTTTTCCAATCAACACCGGTTGGCTGGAAGCCGACCTTGGAACGTATGTCTTCTGGAAAGGACCCGCCGGCAAGAAAATATGGAACCCCGTCTACTGCTTCTATGTCGACACCGGCGAACACAAGATCATGGTCGACACCGGGCTTTGCGATGAGGAACGTGCAACGCGCTACCATCACAAATGCCAGAAACGCGGTTGCCTGGAGGTTCATCAGCACTTGCGGGAAAAGCTCGGCATCGAACCCGATGACATCGACATTGTAATATTCACACACCTTCACTGGGACCACGTCCAGAACATGAAGGAGTTTCGCAACGCACGCTACATATGTCCCGAGACGGAAATTAAGTGGGCATACAATCCGCTTCCTCTTTACTATCGTACATACGAATCCCCGGTTCTGGGAATCGAACCGGCATACAACGGTTGCAGCTTCGAACTGGTTCACGGGCCAACAACTATTGTTCCGGGGATTTCAATGTTCGAGACTCCCGGACATTCGCCCGGACACATGTCGGTTACGGTAAAGACTACCGTGGGCGATGTGGTCATAGCCGGGGACGCGATTTTCCAAGCTCGCAACATGGAACCGAATGAAGAGGAAAAGTGGAGATATTGGGTTCCGGCAAGGTTCGTGAATTCGATTGAGGGCTGGAAATCCGTGGAAGAAATCGACAAGCGCGCCGATTACATTCTTCCTTGCCACGATGAAGCTGTCGGGGAGCATGAATTCTACCCGTTCAACGGCATGACACCGCGTCAACGCAGAAGGGTCATTCCCGGGCTGCAATTCTACTTTGCCGACATGCCGGAGCATCCCTGAATTGACCGTTCTCACAGACTGCCTAAGGGACATCGAACAGCTATTTGATGTAGCGGTGCTGGACCAGTACGGCGTGTTGCACAATGGAATTGAACCCTACCCCTTTGCCAACGCCGCTCTCGACTTCCTAAAGGATTCGGGAAAAGCGTTTGCCATTCTGTCCAATTCCGGAAAACGGGCGGAACTCAACAAGGACCGCATTTGCCGGCTGGGTGTACGGCTTGACCGGAATTGCTTGGTCGAGACTTCCGGGGAAGCCTGTTGGCGGGATTTCGATGCAGCCGAGCTTGTTGTGTCACCCGGGAACCGGCAAACTGCCTTTCCGGTTGAGACCAAGGTTGGGGATGCCAAGGGATGGGCTGCAGGAAACCGTCACATTGAAATTGTCTCCAATCTCGACCGGGCGGATACGGTTCTGCTAATGGGCATGCCGGAGCCCGAAAGACTTGATGACGTGTTCAACATGTTTGAGCGGGCAATCGTGCAAAACTTGCCTCTGATCTGTACCAATCCGGACCGATTATCGACCGGCCGAAACGGAACACTGCCATCGCCCGGCATTCTTGCCGATCGGTTTGGAGAGCTCGGGGGACGTGTCATCTGGTACGGAAAACCTCACCCGAGGGTATTTGAGGTTGTTCGCGACCGGTTTCCCGATGTCGATCCACGCAGAATCTTGATGATTGGCGATTCCATGGAGCATGACATCGCTGGAGCGAAGCGGGCCGGCTGGTCAACCGCCTTTGTGCGGGGTGGAATTCACGCGGAGGAGTTCCGTCATGCACCCGGCAACGACTCGATTTTGGCCACGCTGCAACAGCTGGCAAACCGGTCCGACTGCTTCGCTCCGGACTTCTCACTACCGGAACTCCGTTGACTCACACGCCAGTATTTCCTCAACCACCAGTTGGTTTCGCTGACCTGTCAAGGCGCATCGGAACCGATCCAATGCTGGTTCAGGGACCTGGAGGAAACACATCAGTCAAGTTCGGCAACATCATGTGGATCAAGGCCTCAGGAACCCTGCTGTCAAATGCCGGGATGACCGAAATCTTCACACCGGTGGATGTTCAGCGCGCTGTTGCAGAAATTGATTTGGGCGAAGTTTCCCCGAAACACGACATTCGCCTTGATCCGGAGGATGGCCACCGACCTTCGATCGAAACCGGATTCCATGCTCTGCTGCCCTGGAAATATGTGTTTCACTACCATTCCGTGAACGCCCTGGCACATCTTACCTCTGAAGAGGGGCAAGCGGCGGCTCTTGCGAAACTCTCCGACTTGTCTCCGATTCCAATCGGCTACAGCAAGCCGGGAATTCCGCTTTCCCGAATGATTCGGGAGTCCATCAATGGACGTGAATCAAGGGTGGTTTTGCTCAAGAATCACGGCATGATCGTTTGTGACAATTCCATTGCCGAAATCCGGAACCTCATCGACAAGACGGAAAAGCGCCTGTGGCTCAACCCGGAAGTGGATTGCGCAGCGGAGCCCGGTCAGCAGGAATTTCCCGGATGGGTTTCATTTTCCGGATCCGGACTATTTGAGCAAGACCCACTTCTTGCCAAGCGTCTGACTTCCGGTTGCTACTTCCCCGATCAGGCAGTGTTCCTAGGTCCGGAAATTCCTGTTTTGTCTGCAGACGAACTCCAGAAACGGCCCGATCCGTGTGTCCAGGCTGCGGTGATACAGGGCGGCGGCCTCCACCTGCGTGCAGGGGCACCGACGGCAGTGCGAGAGCAACTCGAATGCCTGATCGCAGTACTTGCGAGGATACCAAAATCATGGAATCCACGTACGTTGGCAAACTCGGAGATCGGCGAGCTAATCGATTGGGATGCCGAGAAGTACCGCCGTGCACTGTCCGAAAAGAACTCTAACTGAGCCTCAATCTCGGAATTGATTTGGTTACGTCCAAGCGGCAACAACAGGAACATGGATGCCACTTAACCGGCAACATCACGGGTGCGTAACAGACCCACTTCCAATTCCAGGTTTCGGGGGCAGCTGTGGCCGGTTTGTTACCGTACTACCCCGAATGATCTTCTGCCCATGGCCTTCTGCACCTCGTAAATCGAACCCTGCTCCGGCGGGTCCGGAAAAGCAATGCGCATCGGACAGGGCACCACTCGCGGCTCAAGGGTTGCTGAGCCGCACAGGATGCGGTCGTCGAATTCCTCAATTCCTTCCCATTTGCCGCGCCCGCCGACCACCGGAAAGGTGTCTGCCGCCATCATCTCGTAAAAGATGATTCGGCGGTCCCTGGCCGAAGTGTTGAGAGCTGAGCCGTGGACAATGCGCGCATGGTGGATTGATATTGATCCGGCAGGTCCGATTAACGGCACGGCCTGTTTCACATCCAACCCGCATGCTTCCAAATCCATGGCTCCGGCAAAGACACCGTTGTGATGGTGATTGTAGATTTCGCCCCTGTGGGTGCCCGGAATAACCATCAACGGACCGTTTTCGAGGTCCATGTCGTCAATGATCAGCCCAACGGCCAACACGTCGTCGTTGGTGTAGGGGTAGAACGCCCAGTCCTGATGCCACTCAACCGCTGCACCAAAGCCAGCGGATTTCATGTTGAGTTTCGTGGTTTGCAGGCGCAAATCGGGTCCGATCAGATCTCGGACCGGTGCGAGGATGTGATCAGACCGCATCAGATCATCAACCACTTCCGATTGGGTGTGTGGAAGCTTTACCCTGCGTATTCGGGGGGCATCCGGTGTGTGGCTGTCCTCAAGATCAATCCTATCGTCGGATTCTGTCATCTTGCGGGCCATGTCCTGAAATCGTGAAATTTCAGCGCGTATCGCGTTGATGATCCCGTCAGGAACCCGACCCTCAATGATCAGGTATCCCTGACATTCGTAGAATTCAATCTGGGACGGCGTCAACGTTTCGGGCATCAGTCAGTCTCCGGTTGCCAATGCCGGATCAATGGTCCGGCGCATGGTCGGACTATACCAGTGCGATCTTGGTCGTGCCCGCCAGCAAATTCATTCGTCGAGGCAGCTGCATGTTGATTGAACGCTTGCAACCACAATTCCTCCATATTGTCTTGAACTCGCAAAGTAACTTCAATTGGGCAGAAAGCGGACTTTGGATGTTCGGGAAAACCAGCTCTTCTTTCAAAACCAATCGGCAAGACCCTCGCAAAGCAACCGGGCGCGGCAACACCTAATGAACCCTCCGATGGGGAACACCGTCATTCGCCGTCAGAATACGGTCGACTAACAGAACCCAAGATCGTTGCAGGGGAGGGCAACTGGCTCTTGCTCCGCCTGTTTGTACCGGAAACCGGACCCTTTGGAGGGGCTGATGAATTTCGGAGTATCAGTTGCACTTCGACCGAAGTGTGCCTGGTACCTTCATCTCCGCTCAATTCCCCCAGAATGTGGTTGGCGGCACTGGCGCCCATCTCCTCTGCTGGAACGTTGATTGTCGTAAGGGGTGGGTTGGAGTGCATCGCAAATTCGAGATTGTCGAAACCGACAACGGAAATATCGCCGGGAACCTCCATTCCCGTAGCCGTGCATTCCAAGAGTGCTCCCAATGCGAGAACATCGTTTCCGCAAATGATGGCGGTTGGCGGCGGAATGTTTCGCGACAAAAGTAGTTCGCAGGCCTTTCTGCCATCAGAAATGGAATAGGGACGTTCCGCAACCATGGAATTGCGCAACTCAATTCCATGTCTCAGAAGCTCCTCCCGAATACCTTCCAGCCGCTTTGTTGTGCGATCATTGTCCTTCGTGATTCCGGAAATTACGCAGATATTCCTATGTCCCAGATGCACCAGGTGTCGGGCAATCTTTGCCGCCGCAAAGGAATTGTCGAATCCCACGGTCGGGCAGTCACCTTTGGGGTTGTAGGCATATGTATTGACGAACGGAACGGCGAACTGATCCAGCAGTTCGTACAGCTTTGGTCTGTGTTGATCTCCCACAAGAATCAACGCCTCGGCACCGCGCTCAAGAAGCAGCCTTGCTTCCTTCAATTCGGCATTCAGATCGAAATCAAAGGTTGCGATCAAGGTTGAGATGCCTGCCTTCGAGAATCTGGAATTGGCAGCACCGACCAGCTGAGCATAAAGAGCATAATCCAAAGTCGGGATCAGAATGCCGACCATGTGTGACCGCTGGGAACGAAGTGTGCGAGCGGCATGGTTGCGCACATATCCAAGTTCGAGCATCGCACTTTCGATTCGGAAACGCTTTTCGGGGGATACCTTTTCTGGGTGATTAATTGCGCGCGATATCGTCGCAGGTGCACAGCCAGCAAGTCTGGCTACGTCCGCCAGACGAGCCCGCGACACAACATCTTGCAATCGATTTTCTACTTCAGACGCCAAATTGATGGTTCCTTCACTCAATAACGTTTACCTTATCAGTTGTTTATCGATTTTGGAAGAATTGTGTTGACTCCATGAGTTGGTACTGATGAAATCGATTTCATAACGATGCAAACCCCGGGGAGGAGGGGGGAGAATGTCGCAGCCGGAGGTTTGGCAGAGTTCGAAGATCCTGTCGGCACTTTTGAGAGTTGCGACATTCTCCATCATTTTGATTTCCGTGCTGATGGTCGTGGTCACGCTGGCACAGGTGATCTTCAGATACGTTATCTCGGCCCCGCTTCCCTGGTCAGAAGAACTTGCGCGGTATTGTTTCGTTTGGATTGTATTCCTGGGCGGTGCGATCGGCCTTTCTCGAGGTATTCACCTTGGCGTCGACCTGTTCATCAATTTGCTTCCGGAGAGGGTCCAGGTTTGTCTTGACGCACTATCGAACGCGCTAATCGCTTGTTTTGCCGCTTCGGTCATCTACGCGAGCTATCCGGTCATCAACATGAACATGCTGCAACGTTCGCCGGCGCTGGGTGTTCAGATGTCATGGATCTATATCGCAATCCCGATCTCCATGTGTCTGATCGTTCTGATCTGTGCAGAACGGCTTGTGATCATACTTCGCGCCAGCCGAGAGCAGAAGGGTTAGGCAGGTCGATGTTGACTGTCCTTTTCATCACCTTCTTCGTGCTCTTGCTGATCAACATCCCGATCGCCTTTGCGCTCGGGATCGCGGCAGCAATGACACTGGCATTTGACAGCACGCTTCCGCTCAACAGCATTGTCACGCGCGCCTTTGTGGGTGTTGACTCGTTTACACTCCTTGCGATCCCGTTCTTCATCATTGCGGGCGAGTTGATGAACGCCTGCGGGATTACTGAGCGAATTGTTGCTTTCTCAAGGACTCTTGTTGGACATATTCGCGGTGGTCTGGCCCATGTGACCATTGTGTCAAACATGTTCTTTTCCGGCATTTCAGGATCGGCAACCGCTGATGCTTCCGCACTGGGGTCCATGATGATCCCGGCCATGAAGAAAAACGGATTCGATGCTGACTATGCCGTCGCTGTCAATTCCTCGGCCAGCGCGATGGGGCCAATTATTCCTCCTAGTATCATGATGGTGATCTATGGCTCCATCGCGAATGTGTCCATCGCCCAGTTGTTTTTGGGTGGTTTTCTGCCCGGGTTGATGGTGGCGCTTGGCCTGATGTTGATGGCCTATTTCATTGCCAGAAAACGAAACTACCCTGCCCCGCCGCGCTCAGAATTACCGCCAATTCTTCCTGCATTCCGAGATGCACTTTGGGCACTTGCCATGCCCGTGATCATTTTGGGCGGGATATTTTCAGGGGTATTCACCGCCACCGAAGCAGGCGTGATCGCGGTGGCCTACGCGACGATCGTCGGAACCTTCGTTTACCGGATACTGACCTTCAGGCTAATCGGGAAACTGTTGGTCGATGCGGCGGTTACGACGGCGGCGGCGATGTTTCTGATCGCAATGGCAACATCTTTTGCATGGCTTCTGGCTTGGGCTGGATTTGGGTCTGCGGCGCTTGGCATACTTGGCCAAATTTCGACAAACCCAACCATCGCCGTCCTGCTCATTCTTGTCTTCATTCTGATCTTGGGACTCTTCATTGAAGGCATACCGGTTCTCATCATCTTCACTCCGGTTCTGCTGCCGGTAATTCAGGGGTTGGGAATAGATCCGGTTTATTTTGGCGTTGTTCTGGTCATGGCGGTTGTGATCGGATCGGTAACGCCGCCTGTTGGCATTCTGACCTATATCTGCTGCTCGATCGCCGGACTGACCATTTCGCAGGCATTCCGCGGACTGCTGCCGTTTTGTGCCGTGCTGATCGCCGTCTTGATTGCCGTCGCGGTGTTCCCAGGCCTTGTCATGACAATCCCGAACCTTGTCGGCCACTAGCAACGATCTGGCAGAAGGAAGTCCGTCTTGAATATAACTCATGCAGAGCTAAAGCGGAGGACCGAAAATCTCAGATGCAGAATGAGGTCGGAAGGGTACGACGCGCTTGTCATTTATTCGGATGAATATCGCTCCGGCCATTCGTCCTACATCACGAACTACAAACCGATCAATGTCATCGAGGAATCCCCGCAACTGGTAATCATGGTCGGCGACTTGGAACCCGTGGTCTTCCTCGGCAGGCTGAACGCCTACGCGGCGAAGGACAGTTGCTGGATTGAGGACGTTCGCGGAATTCACCGGCCCTATACCGATCTGCCGGAGATTTTCGCTCCGATCACTGGCCGCGCGAGCAGGATCGGCCTAATCGGCGAGAATATCATGCCGGTGAAAATCTATGGGCAGATTGCCGACGCTCTGCCCGGAGCGACTTTCGAGTCGCGCGACGATGTCATGCTGGACCTGCGCAAGATAAAGTCCGAAGCCGAAATCGCGCTGATGGAGCGCGCGGCCGAGATCAACGATGCGGTGCTTAAGGAAGCAGCAAATACGTTGGAGATTGGCATGACCGAAATTCAGGTCGCGGGACTGGCCGAAAACATCGCGCGGAAGATGAATGCCGACATCGGTTCCGCCACGGTGGTAATGTCCGGCCCAAACACGAACTACCCCGCCTGGCGTGCGACGGATCGGAAGATTCAACCGGGTGAATTCGTTATGCTCGATTTCAACCCTGCTGTCGGCCACTACTGCAACGACGGCGGCATAACAATCTTGATGCGCGGTGCGGATCCTGAGCAGGAACGTGCGCTTGTCGTCGGACATCGGACGCTGAAAAAGGTCATCCCGACCATTCGTCCGGGCATCACCGCACGGTCGATCTTTGACAACTTGTTGAAAGAGCTGGAGCCTCACGGCTTTTCGGACAATTTCACACCATATGCAAAGGGTCTTCGCGGCGTTGGGCACGCTGTTGGCCTTGACGTTGTTGAACCGCCAAACCTCAGTTCCGACAGCGACTTTGACCTGCTGGCGGGCATGACATTGGCCATCAAGCTTGACCTGCACAATCTGGTAGGGGGCGGCTATCGCATTGAGGTTGTGGTGGCGGTCACCGAGGAAGGAGTGCGACCGTTAAACAAGTTGGTTCTTGCAGAACCCGACGATTTCGCCGTGCAGCGTTGAGTTGCGCACGGCGCCGTCGATCCGAACCCACAAGGGGAGGAAGGCCCTCGACATTCGAAGGGCAGAAAGAAAGGCAATACTGCCGAAAAGGAGGAGAATTATGCTAAATCGGAGAAAACTGTTTAAGGGTATCGGCGGGGCATGCGCCTTGCTTCTGGGAGGGATCGCGCAACCTGCGATTGCGGCAGAAATGACGATCCGCGTGGCTTCGGTCACGGGCCCGTCGCACCACCACAACGTTGCTCTGCGCTGGTTTGCCGACCGTGTGGCTGCGCGTGATGTAGGCCTGACGATCGAGGTGTTGGATGGCGCACAGCTTGGCGGTGAACGAGACTATATTGAAGGCATGATGCTCGGTAGCATCCAGATGGCTCAGGTTTCCACAGCACCTGTCAGTGGTTTCGTGCCTGAGTTTGACCTGTTTAGTCTACCGTATCTAATCCGGGACACGGATCACTTCAAGGCTGTCGTATCCGGGCCCGTTGGCGTCAAGTTCAGCGAATTGGCCGAAGAGCGCGGGATTAAGATCCTTGCCTGGTTTGATAACGGGTATCGCAACGTCTTCAACAAGGTTCGCCCAATCGTCACCCCTGAGGACCTAAACGGCCTGAAGATCCGAGTGATGGAAAGTCCGCTGATGGTGAACACGGTGAACGCCATGGGCGGTTCAGCAACCCCAATGTCTTACAGTGAACTCTACACCGCGCTTGAGCAGGGTGTGCTGGATGGCGGCGAGAATGCAGCCGGTAACGTTCTGAACGACAAATTTTACGAAGTGAGCGGTTACTTCTCGATGACACAGCATTTCCGCCCGCCGGGGATTGTTGCAATCAGCCTGGGTACATGGAATGGATTGACTTCGGAACAGCACGCTGTGCTGACTGAAGAAGCTGCGGCTCTACAGGATTATGAAATCGCACTGACCGCAGAAGTGGGTGCAGCAGCGCTTGAAGAACTCAAATCCAAAGGCATGCAGATCAACGATGCAAATGTCACTGCGTTCCGTGATCGAATGGGCCCGGTCTATGAGGACTTCATCGCCGAGATCAAGTAAAGAAAAACAATCCGGCACGGGCGGGTTGGACATCCGCCCGTGCTAGAGATCATCAAAATGATCGTCGCCATGAATCGCTTTCTTGTACCTGTCCAAGATCTCAGCTACCCCAAAATGAAGGTCAATGAAATTCGACGCTGAAAGACACGTCAGTCGGACTGAATCAACGCAGCTTGTGCCAACCCGGTCAAACTTTATGGCGAATTTGAGATACCGCGGCCGGCACCGATCCCGAAATGTGCATCTTGGTCCCAATTCAGGGAAAATGTCATCGAACCTCTACGTCGCGCCATGCCCGACGCCGGGAAATGCACCTTTCTGTTCCTGGCAGACATGCATGAAGGCAACATCTGGACGGCGGCGGTTGGCGAAATCAAAGGCGAAATGACATCGCCCTGGCTTGGAATACCGCCCGGCCATGGAGTTCGAAGGCTCCGTTTTGGAGAATTCTGCAGGTTCGAGCAGTGCCGCATTGCTGAAATTAGATGCCTCTACGACATTCTTGTCCAAAGCCCGCTAAGGATTTTTGAGTTTGTAGGTAAGCGACGCATGAATACAGTTTTCTAGAATTTCAGCAGGCGGTACTAAGAGTGGATCAATAACGATTGCCCTATTTCTTGAATATTCCAATTCACTGGAATATTTCTGTTTGAAATCCTCTACCAAACTTGTCTTGCAATGAAACAAGAGTGCAACTTTAGTTTTTCCCATCAGCCCCAGTCTTACGGTACTTCCTGAATTTGTTTGAGCTGTAATGTAACTGGGATTTCCCCATCGTAGTTCTTCAGATAGCTTGCCAATCCGTTCATCTGCTTCGGAAACACGATAAATTGTATCTCTGAGATCAAAAAGCAGTCCTCGCTGTGATTCTGGAAATTCGTAGAATTTCCTTTCAACATTTGGGTCATT
>JAGWAS010000022.1:0-32792 GCA_021296235.1 Paracoccaceae bacterium
CCCAAGCGCCTTCCATGCGCTGTGCCAAATCAATGAGTTGTAAGGAAAGGCGGTGCCAGCGGACCACTGAACTTCAGTCTAATGTGCAAGTTCGCTGAACGACTCTGCACCTGCGCCTTTCCAAAAACCGCTGCTGTCTGTCAAGACCTAAACCTTGGCGTCCTTCGGCACCAACGAAGATGGACAACCATCGTCCGGATTGCCATTCTGTGTTGCCGATCGCGGCATGCTGAGCGGGGCCAACCTTGCGGCGATGGAGGCTGAGGGGATGTTCTATATTGTCGGCGCCAAGCTGAAGCAGTTGCCGAAGGATCGCCGGGAGGAGGTTCTGGACCCACAGCGCCTTGGAGAGCCGGATGCAGATGGTGTTCGGGTTCAGGAGGTGATGCATCTGGGCCGGCGCATTGTGGTCAGTCATTCCCCGAAGCGGGCGGGCAAGGATCTCCGGGATCGGGAACGGGTGCTCAGCAAGCTGCGGATCCGGCTCGGACGAAGTGCGAACCCGAAGGAGTTGCTGGGAAATCGGGGACACCATCGGTTCCTGCGGCTTGAGGGCAAGGCCAAACTGGTGGTGGACGAGGAGCGGGTTTGCCGTCAGGCCCGCTGGGACGGCCTTCATGGCGTGGCAACCAACCTTCCCGACATGTCGGGAAGGGATGTTCTTGGCCACTACGCCGCACTTTGGCAGGTGGAGCAGACATTCCGCATCACCAAGCATGACCTGAGGGTGCGGCCGATCTTCCACTGGACCGAGCGTCGGATCCGGGCCCATCTTGCCATCGCCTTCATGACGTTGCTGTGTGTGCGCCATCTTTCCTGGCGCACCCGCATTCAGCAGCGGCAGGCCTCTCCCGAGGCGATCCGGCGGGCGCTGGTTCGTGTTCAATGCAGCATTCTTGGCGACCGGAGCACCGGGCGTCGGAATGTGCTGCCCTCGGCAATCGGTGAATTGGCCCGGAAACTCTATGCGGTGATGGGGCTGAAACGAACGACAGAAGCTTTTGAGTTGACGGCACCATCCGGTCGCAACCGCAGCTGAGAAGTGCCCCCAATGTAGTGCCTTTTCGGACATCGGCACAATTCAAAACAATCACTTACACCAACAAACCGTCAAAGTCAGGAACACGTCGCGGAACGGCCGGATACGCTCGGAAGCCACTGGAGTGTCCGCCGTGCCAACGCAGTCCTTTCCATCAAATGCAATGTCAGGAATCGACGTTGGATCGATTTCCTCCACTGGAAAGTTCAACAGGCCGTGGCCACTTGAAAAAACAATATGGGATGCACACCCGTACAACCGCGTGCTTGACAAACAGGCTCATAAGAGAGTGTTTTCGAAATTTGCACTTTTGGCGCAACATCGCAGCAAAAAAACAGCCACCGGAAACTACGATTTTCGAAAGCGATAGCCTTGCCGCTATTCCAAACGCCGCCACAGTCATTTGAAGCACACTAGCCGTCAAGTTGCCGGCAGCAATCCAAACGAATCTCGTCAGTCCAAATCGTGCACTGTTGGCAATGATCAGGGGCTGGCTGGTATGAGGCCAATCTGCCTGCGGCGCGTCCGCTACCAGCGCAGTTCGCCTTGAACCCTGATGTCGTGGATCGGTGTAGTGGCAGGCATTTCCCGTCGTTTGCCCTCAATGTTCAGGTTGAGGAAAGACCCCATGTCGAGGCGCGCTCCCATTCGGTAGCTTCGAGAGTCCCCTTCCTCCATCGAAAGTCCACCAAACGGTGTAATCACGTCCCGGCCACTCACAGCAATGCCGTAGCCAATTTCGGCATCAACCCGCCCGCCCTGTGTGTCGCCGCCAACTGCCACTTCGGTCATGCCGGTGTCCCACAATTGCTGTGCGCCGCTGTTCAAATTGCCTCGAGTCGGTGAGACGCTGAGCGACAGCCCGCGCCTGTCGTTGCCGGGGTCCAATCGGATCAAGCCACCAACGCCCCAATCCTCGCGCCCGTGTTTGCCGTCAACAAGTGCCCGTCCTCGTGCCTCCAGCGTCAGGCCTGTTGCCGCGTCGACATAGCGCAAGGACCCGCCGAGTTCAACACCGGTGCCGTTCGCCGCATCGCCGCTGTCATGACGCAGACTCACTTCCAACGACGGGGTCAGAAGACTACCCGAATCCAGTTGCCGCTCATGGCTGCCTTCGATCGACAGACGAACACGCTGATGATCGGAGGAAAGAGGTTTTGTGTCGCCGTTGCCCGCAACCTCAACCCGAGCCACCAAACCATCAATCTTCAACCTCAGCGTCGTGGTGCCGCCTGGCAGAAAGTCCTCGTCGGAATACAGTTCTGCGCTTGCGCCAAGAGCCGCCGTCGTCATCTTGGTCGAATTCGACCTGGTTCCACCCTTGTCCTCAATCTCAATTTTGCCTTTGCCGTAGCCGACTGTCGCCCAAACATCAAAGACTTCGGACAGTGACCAGTTCATGTATGGGTGCACGCTGGTCATGCGGCTCTCGTATGTTCCAGACACTTGGTTCGGGTCGGTTCGGTCGGTAAAGTCGAACGAGCCCAGGGAGCGGGATATCGACAGACCGGCGAGAAGGTCGTGGCGGATCCGCATGTCTCCGCCGACATGGAAACTGACGACGCTGCCATCCCAGTCCAACAAGTCGCCATCGGCGCTGGACAGCTTGCTGTAGTCACCGCTACCCCACACAGCGAAAATTCCCACGCCGTCCGTTCCGTTGTCGGAAGAAGCGTTAAGCGGCAATGCGAACGATGAGTTGCCCAGAACCTCGGCCGAACTCAACGTATCGTCCGACAGCGATTTCGAAGTGGAACTCAGCAGCTGGTGAAGAAACAGCCCGCCAGTGGACATGTTCAAATCCGCCGGCGCAGAGCCTGCCAACACCGAGTCGATGCGATTGGTTATTGCCGACAGCACACTCTCAGTGGATACTTGGGAAATTCTTGGCACCAACTCCTCATTGACCCGGTTCTGACGCGCAACTGCGGCCTTTCGGATGTCGTCTACGATAGTCAATTGGGCAGCCACGGCATCCACCAAAGGGTTGCCGAATGTGCCCTTCACGCTCACAGTTTCGTCGCCTTCATCAAAGGCGTCTCCTGTGAGGTCCAGGGAAAATGTGCCGGCATTTCTGGGGTCGTTTGCATCAATCGTGATGTCGAATCCGGCAACCGTGGCATAGTCGGTCCCCTCCGTCGCACTGTCGGCGGCGGCGCCCACCACAACGTTTATGGTCTGTTCCTCGTCAAAGGTGTTGCCGCCGTCAACCGTGGCCGTAACCGTAATCGTCGTCATCCCAGCACCCTCGTTTACTCTGTCCGGGTTAAGCGACAGGGTAACGGAAGCCGCATCGGGATCGGTGATGGTCACGGTTGTTGAATTAACTGTCCCAGTCCCTTGAGTAACACTGCCGCTGACCGTCAGGATTTCGTCGCCCTCAATGGAGTCGTCGCGGGTGGGGTTCAGGTCAAATGTGCCGGTATTGCTGCGGTTGTTTGCAGCAATAATGATGTCGAAATTGTTAACCGTGGCATAGTCGGTTCCCTCCACCGCACTGTCGGTGGCGGCGCCCACCACAACGTTTATCGTATGCTCAGTGAGAACGGCGTTTCCGTTGGACTCTAATGCCGTGACCGTAACTGTCGTCGAACCCGCATCCTCGTCCAATTCGTCCACATCAACCAATTTGTTCCCAACAACAACCGAAAGGTCGAATGTTTGCGCCGTCGACTCAAAAGCAAGGAAAAGAGAGGTAAACGCCGTTAAAACGAAAACCAAAATTCTCTCGTATGCACAACGATCTCCACAACAAATTACAGAACTCAATTCACCCAGCACAGAAACTCTAATCTTATCCATAGTTTGCTCTCAAAAACTGCTATAAAATGCATGTAAATCTACCGAATCAAGGCATATTCACCCCACCCTCAATCGGCGATAAGTCAGATCAATCAAAGGTGCAGGCAAATTCCCTCCGATTTGAAAAACTCAAACTAGCGAATCATCATTAGCTGACTAATTTTCAATTGACCAACAAAATCTTGATGTAATCAGGATCTTCCTACGCTGATTTGACCTGATGGAATGCAATTTTTTCTGTCAATGGCTTTGTCCTTTCGCTGACTTTCCAACCCCGAATGCGCCATCAAGAGCGCCATGGACAGCGAACCGGACATGTTTTCCACGCCGCCGCTGGGATGCACTGACGGACAGAAACCACTGTCTCGGCTTCAAGCGCTTCGCCGGACGGGGACTGCGATACGTGCTCGTGTGGCGGGGGCACTGGATGGGTCTTGCCGGTTGGCAGTCCGGCGACTTCAAGTGCCGTCCCCGGGATCGCCGGATCGGCTGGAGCCGCACTCTGCAGTTCTCCTGCCCGCACCTCATCGGCAACAACAACCGTTTCCTGATTCGCGCCGCACCGGATGTGTTCCCGAACCTCGCATCGCATGCGCTGGCGGCGATGACGCAAACTCTCAGTGCTGACCGGCAGGCCGAGTATGGACATCCGCAGCTGCTCGCCGAAACCTTCGTGGACCTGGACCGGTTCTCGGGCTCCATGTATCAGGCGGCAGGCTGGAGCTGCGTCGGACGCACCAAAGGTTCTGCACGCTCGAACGGGCGCTGCAACGATCCGCATTGCCGAAAAAAGCAGATGTATGTCCGTCGCCTTCGCTAGGACGCAAACCGGCGGCTGTGCACTGGCGATCCCCTTCCGGACGGTTTGTTCCGGTGTCGAAATTGACCCTGCACCGCGTTGTTGTCAACGCTGACCCGGCGGCACTTGAAGCGGCCCTGAAACGACGTTCCTCCCCCGGCTTCGGATCGGCGAGGCCCTGGCCGCCGACGGCAAGAGGATCAGGGGGCATACCGAAACGGCGAGAGTCGCCAAGAAACCGCAACCCTGGTCGAGAACACGGCACCGGATTTCCCCTCGCCGGGCTCGCCTTCCATGGGGAGGGCGGTGAAATCGCTGCGGTGCGGGCGCTTCTGGAGTAGGCACCCATCGCCGGAAAGGTGATCACCATTGATGCAATGCACACGGTCAGGGACACCGCCCGGACCGTCATCAACACCCACAAGGCCGACTACCTGATGACGGTCAAGGGCAACGCACCGGAGATCCATGAAACACTCGCCTGCATCGATTGGGGCAAGGATGCGACCGACACCTTCAAGGAGAATGTTGAAAAGGTACATGGCCGCATTGAGCAACGCCGCATCCGGACCCTGACACCGCCCAGGGGTGTGGTGAACCATCCTCGCGTTGCACAGCTGTTCCGGATTGAGCGGCTCCGCATCAACGTCAAGTCCGGTGTGCAGAGCATTGAGACCGCCTATGGCACGACCTCGGTTCCGCTGGACCGGGGTTTTCCGGAACGTCTTCTTGCCTGGAACCGGGGACACTGAAGTGTGGAGAATCTCAACCACCGCACGAGGGACGTGGCCTTCGCCAAGGATGCCTGCCTTTCCCGAAAGGGCAATGCGTTGGCCAACAACGCCCTGTGCAACTGCATTGCCCTTGCGGTGATCCTCGGGCGGGGCGATGGGAAGGTTGTGGAAGCGACCCGCCATATTGCACTGAGCCGTCAGGGCGCCTTCAGGGCAGTTCTCGAAACCGGCTGAACACCGGTTCCGATTCGGTTCGACATCCGACCGCATTCCGGGCAGCAAAGCTGCGCCGCCGATTGTTAGGTCAGACCCGCTATCCACCAGAAAGATCCGAAATCGGCAGAATTCCGCCGGAAAACCGGTTTTCCGGAAGAAACCCGCCGCACACCGAACGCGAACAATAATGGCGTGAGAGAGTCCTGGCCGGTATGCGGAAATGCCTTCACTTGGACTCAACAATTTGCTAACCTGGGAAAAAAGAGGCAGGCAGTGGCGCGGTCGAAAAAGACCGTCGGCGCAAAGGTGAAGGGCAGAAAACCCGGCACCAGGGTCGCGGGCGGAAAAAAACTCAGAAGGAAATTCGAAAGATTGGCGCGAGCCCGTCTTGCATTCGCAAGGAACGCCCGGTTGTTCCTGGTTGCGGGTGCAAGGATCACAATGGCGATTGGTTGGCGTGCAGCTGTCGCTTGCGTGCTGGTATTTTCGCTGGCCGTCTTCTACTTCCATTCACGACTTCCGGATCCATCTGAATTCCTCGACACAAGAACACGCGGAACAACCGTTCTGCTGGACCGCAACAACGAGGTCTTCGCTTGGCGCGGCAACCAGCTTTCGGCCGTTCTCGCAGACGAGGCATCTCCCCGGAAGATCGCTCTTTCCATGACCATTCCGGACTTAGCCTTCGGGGAATTGCCGGTGCCGTGTTCATCAACCTCCGGGAGGGACGCGGCCCGCTCAGCGGACATGGCGGCTCCACAATAACCCAGCAGGTCAGCAAGTTGCTCTGCCTTGGGGCCGAATATGATCCCGCGTCAGGAAAAAGTGAGCGCGATTTCGAAAGGGATTGTCGCAGGTCCACAATCTGGCGGAAAATCAAGGAAGTTCCGTTCGCCTTGGCACTTGAGCTAAAATACACCAAGAACGACATTCTCTCCATTTACCTGAATCGAGCATATCTGGGATCAGGGGCAATCGGATTTGAGGCGGCCAGCCAGAGATTTTTCGGAAAATCCATCCGCAGCGTGTCCGTACCGGAAGCCGCCATGCTGGCCGGTCTGCTCGCTGCCCCCTCCATTTATTCCCCGACCCGCGACATCTCCCGATCCCACAGGCGAGCCAATTTGGTCATTGATCGGATGCGCAAGCAGGGCTACCTGACCAGCGTCGAAGCGGCGGTGGCTCGGGCCAATCCGGCCAAGCTGTCACAAGCCGCAAACGATCGAGCCGGCGGCTACTTCGCCGACTGGATAATGGAATCCGGCCCCACCTTCCTGACATGGAGTGCCATTGAAGACTTTGAAATCCGAACCACGTACGACCGGCGCATTCAGAACGCGGTGGACTCGGCACTGACGCATGTCTTCGACACAAAGGTCAGGGCTGGATCCAGAGCTCAGGCAGCGGTCGTCGTGATGAGCAGGGACGGTGCAGTGCGCGCCATGATTGGCGGGCGCAAGGTGGATGCCGCAGGTGTTTTCAACCGGGCAACCCAAGCCCTGCGCCAAACCGGATCATTGTTCAAGCCATTCGTCTATGCCGCAGCCCTCGAAAGCGGATTCAATTTCGACGACCGGATCGTCGACAAGCCGGTTACGTATCACATCAGGGGATCCGGGCCTTGGTCCCCCAGGAACTATGGGGGCGAGTATCTTGGCGAAATCAGTCTTACTGAAGGGCTCGCTCAATCAGTCAACACCGTTGCGGTGCAGCTTTCCGAACAGATTGGAAGGGGTCGTGTTGCCAACATCGCCAGACGCATGGGCATTGGCAAACAACTGGCGAAAGGCCCGGCGGTGGCGCTGGGTGCCTCGGAATCGACGCTGCTTGCAATGACCTCCGCCTATGCCGGCATTCTAGGCGGCGGGCGAAGCGTCCAACCATTTGGCGTGGTTGACATGCGACTGAAAGGTAACCGTGAAACACTCATTGGTCGGGTGGATGCCGGAGGCGAGAAGGTGTTTTCGGAGGACACCGCGCAGCAACTCACCTACATGATGCGCCGGGTTGTCACCGACGGCACGGGCCGTCGCGCCATGATCAGCGGAAGGGAAGTTGCGGGCAAGACCGGAACGACACAGGAGGCAAGGGATGCCTGGTTCATTGGCTTTTCTGCCGACTATGTGGCCGGGGTGTGGATGGGCTACGACGACAACACTCCCCTCACCGGGGTAACAGGAAGCGGCCTGCCGGCCGAAATTTGGCGCGAGGTCATGCTCCGCATACATGAAGGGATCCCACCCAAGCCATTGCCAATGATCAAGCCGATCGGTTTTCGCATGGCAAACACGGCAATGGACGAATTATACCGGGCCGATCCAGGGGGCTGAGGTTCAGGCGGAGTGATCCGCGTGGTGCAGCGCTACTCGGCGTAACGCGTGGGCAGATAGGCAATCAACCGATCCATGCGCCCCATCCGTTGCTGAAGCAACGATCTTATCACCGTCCGTTCAAGGCTGAGCAGGTTGATTTCGTCGGTCACCAAGTTGACGATCAGGGATTTGCCCCTGTAGCGGCGGACATGCCATCTTATTCTGTAAGGGTATGATTCCTGAATGAAGACCTTTGATTCAACCGAATGCTGGTCCTTCTTAAGTTCAACAACCTTGATGATCTCATATTGCCCCTTGAGAGCTGCCGGAAAGTAGCGGGCATATTTTTCGGACAGGTACCGCTTGAAAACACTGGTGAATTCCTCCCGTTCCCCAACAGAAACCCTGCGCCAAGGGGGTCCAATTACGGAACGGCTGATCACGTCCATGTCGGCATAGTTGGAAAAGATTTTTTCCAGCCCGTCTGCGATTTGACTCTCGGTGGTGGCCGTTCTGTAGAGTTGGCCCATTTCCTCAAGCATGAGCGAAACAATATTTACTGCTGCCCGGTCACTCGCACCCACGGAATGGGGAAAAGCCATGCCGCCGAAACAGCATGCGATGGCACCAGTCAATGCCAACCGGCGGGAGACGACCGATCCGCCGCCGTTTCCGTTCATCAGCTTGGGCAAACCGGTCTTGATTGCGTCATTCATATCAGAATTTGTCTCACCACCTGGAACCAACGGATGCAAATCAATTTGGGCGGTCCGGGAAGGCATCCGGGATCGCCCGCACAGCTTTCAAGAATATAGGCACGGGCGGAGGAATTCAATTTGCCCGGCGGCACCAAAGCATCTTGTCTGCGATCGCATCATCCGATGATCGAATTCGGAACTTGCCGGCGGCAGAACGGCTTTGCCCGCCTGCATTACCTTGTTCCGCCCTGTGCCCCATGGAGCAGGCATCGGTCCGGCAATCCCATGCCGGCCGGACATGAATGGGTGGTTGATTTGAAACATCCAACTCGGCGCGAGTTCAACGCTGTCGTGCCAAACCGCCGCTCGCAACTCGTCATTGACCCGATTATGATGGCCGTTCATCGAATCAGTTCGGACATCAACCCATGGCAAAACAAATTGAAACCCGGCTTGCCGCAATGGGAATCGTGCTGCCAACACCACCCGAGCCGGTGGCGGCCTACATCCCATTCGTGCGAGTCGGAAACATGGTTCATGTCTCTGGGCAACTTCCGATCTCATCCGGGGCACCACTTGTCGGCAAACTCGGAGATGGCGCCGACGTTACGGCCGGGGCCGCCGCCGCCCGACTTTGTGCGATCAACCTGATTGCACAGGTTCGGGCAGCCTGCGGCGGCGATCTGGACAAACTGGAAAGGGTTGTGAAATTGACGGGATTCGTAAATTGCACACCTGACTTCACCGACCATCCCAAGGTTGTCAATGGCGCGTCGGAACTGTTTTCCGAAGCATTTGGCGACGTTGGTCGCCACGCACGTTCAGCTGTCGGCGTAAGTTCCCTTCCGTTCGGCGCACTTGTGGAGGTGGAAGGCATCTTCGCAGTCCGGTAGCATCGGTTTCCGCCCGGAAATTCCGACAGGAAGCAGCGCAGAACCGCATGTCAGTCCCGACCCCAAATCCAAACCGGCTGACGGTTTCCGTGCATCGCAGAATTTCTGACATCCCGGAAGCCGAGTGGGACGCATGCGCATGCCCGGAGACGAAGAACGGCGGCCGCCCGAACGACCCGTTCACGACACACAGATTCCTGAATGCACTCGAAAAATCCGGGTCGGTCGGGGGAAATTCGGGCTGGGATCCGGTTCATATTGCCGTGCGCGATGAGGGCAAACTTACTGCCGTGATGCCCCTTTACGCCAAACACCACAGCCAGGGAGAGTTTGTCTTTGATCACGGTTGGGCCAATGCATTTGAGCAAGCTGGAGGTGACTACTACCCAAAACTGCAGGCCACCGTCCCGTTCACGCCCGCGACGGGAAGGCGGTTTCTGATGTGTTCGGGCTTGGGTTCCGCAAGTTTTGGCACACTGGCTTCATCGGCCGTGGAGTTGCTGTCGCAGAATCAGCTTTCCTCGCTCCACGTTACGTTCTGCACGGAGGATGAGGCCGAGTTTGGTCGGAAGGCCGGGTTCCTGCACAGGACCGGCGAGCAGTTTCACTGGATGAACGACGATTATTCGAGCTTCAGCGACTTTCTGAAACAGCTCTCTTCAAGGAAACGGAAAAACATCAGGCACGAAAGGGGCCGCGCAAACGACTTCGGCGGAAGCGTCAGTCTCTTGACCGGGACAGAGATAAAACCCGAGCACTGGGATGCCTTCTGGGAATTTTACCAGAACACCGGCTTGCGGAAATGGGGCACACCGTACCTCACCCGCAGGTTTTTTGAGGAAATCCACGATTCGATGCGAAGGGACATCCTTTTGATCATGTGCGAAAGGAACGGCAGGTACATCGCCGGAGCCCTGAATTTCATCGGGAACGGCACGCTCTTCGGACGGTATTGGGGTTGCATTGAGCAGCACAGCTGCCTGCATTTCGAGATCTGCTATTACAGGGCAATCGAGTATGCCATCGAAAATGGCCTCAGCAGGGTCGAGGCCGGAGCGCAGGGACCCCACAAGCTGGCGAGGGGCTACATGCCGGTCAAGATCCACTCGCTTCACTGGATTGCGAATGCTGCTTTCCGAAGGGCGGTCCTCGAATACCTTGAGGTTGAAAATCAAGAAATCGACCGGGTGCTGGATTTCCTGTCCAACCGCGGTCCCTTCAGGAAAGGAAACAACAATGCCAAGACCGGAAGCGCTCATTGACAAAGAAAGAACGGAAGCACTGCGGCCATTGCTTGAGGCCGGTTGGACCGAAGTGAGCGGCGGAACTGCGATCCGAAAGGAATTCAGGTTCAAATCCTTCAGCCAAGCTTTTGCGTGGATGACCCGGGCAGCGCTCTTGGCGGAGAAGCTCAACCACCATCCGGAATGGAGCAATGTCTACAACCGGGTCGATGTTCTTCTCACAACGCACAGCTCGGGAAACCTTACGGAACTTGATGTCCGAATGGCTCAGGGATTGGAGAAGTTCGGATGACGCAATTTGCGGCCTCAACACATTCCACACATTTGTGGTGCTTTGAGCGCGCCACTAACGTCTCTCGCATTCTATTCGACCGCTTTCATGCGACAGTTCGTTGGAAAGCGATCATCAACGAACTGGACTACCAAACCTTGCCCGAAGCCGACAACCGCAACACCCACGGCGAGCCAATTGCGTTTGGCCGCAGTTTGGACAGGGTCATTGCCTTGCAACTCAAGGAAACCTGACGGAAGGTCGGGAGGCAAGCATCCACAAGCCGACCGAAATCCGGACGGGCATGGAATTTGCCCAACTGTCCCGCTGTGAGACAAGCAATGGCGATTCAGAGGCTCGAACCGACGACAAGATCGTGTTAATCGGCAAGCTCTGCAAGGTCATTCGCTGTATCCTGACAGAGGAGTTGCCGACAGCCAACCACTACTGATGAAACCACCAACGAAGGCCGTGTTATGAATTCTGGGCGCAAAAATAATGCTGAGCAGTACCTGCGCATGTACCGCCAGATGGTCCGCATCCGTGTCTTTGAGGACCAAGCAAACCAGCTCTACCTAAGCGCCAAAATGCCTGGGCTTACCCACATGTATTCAGGCCAGGAAGCAGTTGCAGTGGGCATTTGCGAAGCACTAACCAATGAGGACCGCATAACTTCGACACATAGAGGGCACGGTCACTGCGTCGCCAAGGGGGCAGAGTTCAAAGCGATGTTCTGCGAACTCTTGGGAAAGGAGGAAGGTTACTGCCGCGGAAAGGGTGGCTCAATGCACATAGCCGACCAGAACCATGGCAATTTGGGTGCAAACGCCATTGTCGGCGGTTCCACCGGCATTGCCACAGGTGCGGCGCTGACATCAAAACTGCTGGGCAAAGGTAACGTAACGGTCTGTTTTTTCGGAGATGGTGCAACCGCACAGGGACTTTGGTACGAAGTCATGAACATGGCGGCACTCTGGAAGTTGCCCATAATATATGCCTGTGAAAACAACGGCTATTCCGAATATACCGCGACAGCCGAAATAGCTGCGGGTGCAATAACCGCCCGCGCCGAGGCGTTCGGGATTGAGGCCCACAGAATTGATGGTCAAGATGTCCTGAAAGTCAATGAGTTGGCGGAAAACCTCGTTTCCAGGGCTCGGAAGGGTGAAGGCCCATTCTTCGTTGAATTGGAGACCTACCGCTTTAGTGGCCACCATGTTGGCGACATCAACCGCGAATATTATCGATCCAAGGATGAGGAGGCGAATTGGAGGTTGAACCGCGATCCAATAAAGAACTTCGGCGATTGGTTGGAAAGCCAGAGCATCGCCGACGCCGATGAACTCGTTGCGATCGGCAATGAAGTCAAGGCCAGTGCCGAGGCGGCAGTTGCATACGCCCTTGACGCAAAATTCCCTGATTCAAGCGAAGTGGACATGCATGTCTACGTCGGCGTCGACCATGCACTGCCATACATTGATGGATCCAGCAAGTGACCCGCGAGATCACGCATTCCCAGGCTGTCAACGAGGCCATCGCCGAGGAAATGCGGCGTGACGAGCGGGTGATATTGATCGGTGAGGATGTGGCAGAGGCAGGAACGCCATTCAAGGTTCTGTCCGGTCTCGTTGAGGAATTCGGCACCGATCGCGTTATCGATACACCGATTGCCGAGCCCGGATTCATGGGGATGGCAATCGGTGCTGCCATGACAGGAATGCGTCCCATCGTCGATCTGATGTTCGGAGATTTCCTTTTTCTGGTGATGGATCAGTTGTGCAATCAGGCGGCCAAGACCCACTACATGTCAGGTGGGAAGCTGAAGGTGCCTCTGGTTCTGAGGACCAATCTGGGAGCAACCCGCCGATCGGGCGCGCAACACAGCCAGTCGCTGCAGGCGCTGGTGGCGCACATTCCCGGACTGAAGGTCGCATTGCCCTCCTCGGCCCATGACGCCAAGGGTCTTCTGAAATCCGCCATTCGCGACGACAACCCGGTGGTGATCTTTGAGGACAAGCTGTCGTATCAGGACAAGGCACCAGTACCTGAAGGTGAGTACATTGTTCCGTTCGGCGAGGCCAATGTGGTCCGTGAGGGGAACGACGTGACACTGGTGGCCACGTCGTCCATGGTGCAGGTTTGTTGCGAGGCGGCAAGTTTGCTTGAGGCCAACGACATCTCGGCCGAGGTGATCGACCCGCGCACGCTTGTTCCCCTGGATGAACGGACAATCATCGAAAGCCTGAAGAAGACATCGCGCGCTGTCGTCGTGGACGAAGGCCACCGGAATTTCGGCGTAACGGCTGAGATCGCCTCACGCATATCCGAAAAGGCCTTCTACCATCTTGACGCGCCTGTCGTTCGAATGGGTGCAATGGATGTGCCGGTGCCCTTCTCGCCCGCACTTGAAGATCTGACTGTGCCAACTCCGCAAGCCATTGCCGCAAACGCCGGGAGAATTTTCCGGGGTGATCTGTTGCATGCCATTTGAAGTCATTATGCCCGCACTTGGGATGGCACAGGATACGGGTGTCGTCGCCAAGTGGCACAAGATGGTCGGAGACCCCATAGCAATCGGCGACGTTTTGCTGGAGGTTGAAACCGACAAGGCCGTCTTGGAGATCGAAGCTCAGGTGAACGGGTTTTTGACCGAACTAAATGCGGAAAACGGAGAGGTCGTCCCGGTTGGGCAGGTGATTGCGCTCATCGGTGGTTCAGAAAACGAAACCTCGTCGGATCCGGCAAATGCAACGGTTCAGGCCACCCAGCCGACGCAGCTCGACGTTCCGACATCCCATCACACCGTTTCCGGCAGCTCGCAACAACCGAAGATGGTGCAGCGGGACGGCCGCCGCGTGCTCGCTTCGCCAAAGGCGCGCCGCTTGGCCGCACAGCGCGGCCTTGATTTCGGCCAGCTTGCAGCATCCGGACACCCGCAGCCCTATCACGTCGCCGATCTTGATCACTTGATCGCAATGTTGCCCGAAGATGGTTCCGGATCAGGACTGTCAGTGGAGGCCCGCATACCTGCCTCGACACTTGATGATTTACTTGCCTTGTTCAGTCAGGAAACCAAGCGGAATTCCACCATTGTTTTTGCAGCATTTGCATCAGGTGCAATTCGGACAGTCATGAACGCCAACACGATTGTTGTGCGCGCCTCGGCGCCGAACATCCGACCGGTGACCTTTGTCGATGCAGATCGGAAGGGATTGGAGTCGCTTGAGCCGATGGATTCGACCGCTAAACCCGACCTAATTGTTCACGACCTGACATCCGAACAGCTTGTCGACATGGATCCTGACCCAATCGGGACACCCATACTAAGCGTGGCAAGGGAAGGTGGAAACATCAAGGCGTTGCTTGTCGCCGCTCCGGGAAAACTGGAAAGTAATCGAATTCATACCTGCTTGGACGAATTCATCTGCCGACTGAATGAACCCTTGAGACATTTGCTCTGAACCCGAAATGACCAAACCGATGGAGAGGCGAGTGATAACAGGTTTCGGATGTAAGTCCCGAACCGGTTGCGCCCTGAATTCGTACAGCCGCAAAGGGCCGGTGCTTGTCATTGACCGAACGAATTCGTTCGGGGCTGTGTTCTGCGATGCCGGAAAGAACAGATGACAAAAGCAATTGCCAGTCCAGCCATTCGCGCCCTTGCCGCCCGGAAGGGCATAGATCTTGATGAGCTTGCCCAAAGGCTTGGTCGCGAAACCCTGGCCCGGGAGGACATTGAAAACGCAGCGAGAAATCCAGCAGACGACCTGGCTTCCCATTGGAACGTGGACCATTCCGCCTACGGCCGTGTAACCGAGGAGCCGGTAACCCGAATGTCTTTGGTTGCGGCTCGGAGATTAGTAGCCTCACAGGTGACGATTCCGGCCGCAACGCATCACGACACGGCAGACTTCAGCGCCGTTGAGGCATTTCGCGAATCCGTCAAATCGGAAGTCAAGTTGCGGGGCATCAAACTGACCGCACTTGCATTCCATGTCGCTGCGCTGTCAAAATGCCTCCAGTCCTTTCCAAAATTCAATTCGTCACTCAGCGCCGATGGCCGGACGCTGGTGTTGAAGCACTATTGCCATGTCGGAATAGCTGTCGATACCACACATGGTTTGGTTGTTCCCGTCATCCGAAACGCAGACCGGAAGGGCTTTGTCGATATCGCCGGTGAAATAACCGACTTGGCTTCCCGGGCGCAGCAGCGCAAGATGCGCCCTGACGAAACGGGTGGTGCGTCGATTACGATCAGTAACCTCGGAGGCATCGGCGGAACCGCCTTTGCACCAATTGTCAACCCACCGGAAGTTGCAATACTGGGGATTTCCTGCATGAAGATGCAGCCGATCTGGAAAGGCACGTCATTCCAACCTGCTCCAATGGTCCCACTCCATCTTTCGTACGATCACCGAGTCGTCAACGGCGCGGACGCTGCCCGTTTCCTTGCTCATCATGCGAAACTCCTTTCCGAGCCCCGTCGATTGCTTCTCTGAACTTCATGGCGAAGCGACAGTATTGAGAATTGACTGGGCGTTGCAGATGCTGGGGGCTGCACATGAGTTTGAGCACAATCAGGTGACAGCCAGCAGAAATGCATTGCAAACGGGGCGGAACGCTCAACCAACCGTTTCCGGGGCTTCGTGAGCTTCAAACCCAACTTGACCTGAAGTGACTTTCCGAAACGGGAAATTCCCATGCGCAAGAGAGTATCCGGACGGCACATGATTTTTGAAAACATATCAGGACAAAGAAAGGCGAACGCCACCAGCACGCTCAGCAGACCGGACATCCCACAAAATTTCCCGGTCGAAACGCTCATTCCGCGCCAAAAAGGGACAAGAGTCGACATAAACCAATTGGTCAAAACTGACCAAGAATTGATTCACCCCTGGTTGCATCGCAAGTTCCGGGAGCATCCTCAACATTGAGGACAACAACCAAACCATCATCCACGACCATCGAAAACCGGGATGCACGGTCAATTAACCCGGCATCGGCAATCGTGAAACTCAATCCCATCGATTTGGTGAACTCGGCATTGGCGTCAGCGAGCATCAATATCCCGGCCTCCGTCGCACCTGTGGATTCACCCCAAGCCTTCATGACGAAGGGATCGTTCACCGAAATGCAAATGATCTCTTCGATCCCCTTTGCATTCAGCTTCGCCCTGTTTTCAACAAAACTCGGAACATGTTGATCTGAGCAGGTGGGAGTGAACGCCCCGGGGACACCGAAAATTGCAACTTTCCGTCCCTTCGTGAGTTCACCCAAGCGCACTTTTTCCGGGCCGGAATCGCCAAGCCGGAAGAGATTGGCATCCGGAAGCCTGTTACCGGTTCTGATTGTCATCAGGAGTTTCCTTGCAACAAAATTCTCGACCGTTTCTATCCCCAAATCAACTTGAGCGCCAGCCAGGGCACGCATTCGGCAGCCAATCTCATCCAAGCCCATTCCCAGGTATGTTCATTCGTTGTGTCCGGTCTCAACCACCTTCAACTTCAAAGTGACAATCCTCCTGTTTGCTTTGCCATTACTAACCCTGACCGCAACGATATCGGCGACTTCGCCTGCATGACGCATTCCGCAGGCATGGTTCCACAATACTCGTCGCGTTCTGCGGCCACCCTGGATCGTCAATTGCAATGCCTGCGGCGACAGGGTCTTGAGGTGCCTGAACTCCTCCCATTCGGGCTGCAGTTGCTGACGGCCGATACCTTTTGCCTGAACCGAATGGACAACATTGCTCTTTGTCATGGTTTAACAATGGTAGGCCAGTAACCTGCCGGCACGCAGACGGAGAGAACTGATGAAGAGGAACCAATTGGTAGACATCGCACCTTGCATGTCTGAAGAATTCCGTTCACGGAATCGACGGAAGGAAGTTGCTGAGTGGGATCCAACATGAAACGGATTTTGGTGGTTGGGGGCGGACAGGCCGGACATTCGGTGGCAGCAAAACTCAGGTCTTGCGGATTTGACGGTAGAATCGTTCTTATCTGCGGCGAGGATGAGTTGCCGTATCAGAGACCGCCCCTTTCGAAGAAATATCTTCTCGGTGAATTTGAGCGCGAACGTCTGCATCTGCGCCCACGCGACTATTATTCTGACAACGGAATCGAACTGATGCTGGGTGAACGTTGCAATGGCATCGATCCGAACGGACGGAAAATTGAGCTCGGTTCCGGCGTGCTCAACTATGATGAACTGGTGCTTGCCACCGGATCCACCCCCCGAAATCTCCCTGAACGGGCAGGCGGCCTGCTGGACGGCGTTCACACCGTCAGGACCGTTGCCGACATTGACGGGATGCGGTCGGAACTCGCGGCCGGGATGAACGTTCTTGTCGTCGGAGGCGGATATATCGGGCTGGAGACAGCGGCAACCTGCGCCACAAAGGGATGCAATGTAACGATTGTCGAAGTTGCAGACAGGATACTGCAGCGCGTGGCCGCACCGGAAACTTCAAACTATTTTAGAGCGCTTCACTCGGACAGGGGCGTACGGGTTCTGGAGGGAACGGCGCTGGCGCGACTCCTCGCCGGAACCGGAGGACGGGTTGCTGCCGCCGAACTCAAGGATGCCGGGAGAATCGACGCTGACCTGGCTGTCGTCGGGATCGGCATATTGCCGTCAACGGAATTGGCGGAAGCGGCAGGATTGGAGATCGACAATGGCATCCGGGTGGATGCGTACGGGCGAACTTCTGCTGATGGCGTCTGGGCCGCCGGTGATTGCGCCTCCTTTCCCCTGGGTGGCAAGCGCATTCGTCTTGAAAGCGTTCAGAACGCCATTGATCAGGCAGAGATTGTCGCCGAGAACATTCTTGGTGCCGAACGCGAATATGTGCCGGTTCCATGGTTCTGGTCAGATCAATTCGACGCAAAACTGCAGATTGCGGGCCTCGGAACCGGCTACGACAGGATCATTTCGAGACGTATCGAAGGAGCAGCAGCAGCAAGCTTCTGGTATTTTGCGGGCGACTCGTTGCTGGCGGTTGATGCCATCAACGACTCGCGAAGCTACATGGTCGGAAAACGCCTGCTAGAAACTGGCAAAGCCGCAAATACGGAAGTTCTTGCAGACCCGTCAGCCAACTTGAAACTGCTGATCAGATAGCACCGTCACCGGTTTGCTGCGGCCTGAACATGAGGATAATCGCCGGAGAATTCAAGGGACTCAAGCTGACGCCGGTCGGCAAGGGCGATCCCCGACGTCGACTGCGTCCGACATCAGCGCGCATGAAAACGCGGATATTTGACCTGATCACCCATGGGCCATGCGGCAACCGTGTTGCCGGAGCGAGGGTTCTTGATCTCTTCGCCGGAACCGGGGCACTCGGCCTTGAGGCGATTTCCCGCGGAGCATCGTTCGCGTGCTTCGTGGACAATGGCAACGTTGCCTGTGAGTTGATCCAAAGGAACATTGGCTTGGCCCGCGTCGGCAAGAAAGCGATCCTGCTCAGGAAGGACGCAGCGCGCCTCGGTAATTGGGGCGGTGTTCCCTTCGACCTTGTGATCATGGATCCGCCGTACGGAACCGATTTGCCGGAGAGGGTTCTCAGCCAAGCCGCCCGGTCCGGTTGGCTCGGCCCCGACTGCTTCGTTGTTGCCGAGGATTCCCGGTTCCTTTCGGATCCGGATTTTCTGGAGGTGGTTGACCGGCGGAAATCTGGCGACACCTGCATTTCTTGCCTGGTTGTCAAACCCGCCGGTTGATCCGCTGATGCGTCGAGGCTCCGGCAACCTTCCGGTCGGCGGGACCGGGTTCACCATGCTGAAGGAGGAACCCAATCTCCGTTGCGGATTGCTTCCAGAACCTGGCAAGCTGCCAATGCTGAGATCGAAAAGTCAGCATTCAATCGTCGCAAGCTTGATGACGCCGACAGCGCCGTGTCGGGTAGAGCAAAGGCTGATCTGGACAAGGCTGTTGGGTGGTTTCGCTGAAATCCGACAAGAATCTTGATAATACATACAGAATAATTATATTGTAATTATGGATATGCCATTCATCTGGAACCCAAATAAAAACGGCCAACTCAAGCAAGAACGTGGTTTCGGGTTCGAGGATGTTGTCGAAGCGATAGATAGCGGGGGGCTGCTAGACGATTTTTGCAATCCCAGTGATCGCTACAGAAACCAAAGACTGCATCTGATCAATCTGAATGGTTGCACCATAATCGTGCCGTATGTGGAAAAAGAAGACTGTGTGTTCCTGAAAACTGCCTTCCCAAGCCGCAAGGCGACAAAAAAATACCTTAAGTGGCAAACCATGACACAACCAAACAAAATCAATCTCGATTCCACACCCTTGGACGATGAAGAAAGGGGTATCATAGACGCCTTTGAAAAAGGGTTGGATGAAGGGACCTTCGTTTCGGAGCTGACCGACGAGCGCCAAGTCAAGATTGAAGCGTCAGCCCGTGTGACCATGAAACCGCCAAAGGCGCAGATTACGACCCGTTTGGCAAAACATGATCTGTCCCGCTTGAAGGCACGAGCGCTTGAGCTGGGGATGCCATATCAAACCTTGCTAGCGTCCATTGTGCACCAGTACGTTGAAGGGGCGCTTGTTGAAAAAAAGATGGACAGATAGAAACCTTAGAGAGCTGATTAAGGCCGTGGGATTCATATTCCATCGAGTTTTTCAGATAAATTGGTAACTGGTGAGGTATGCGGTTCGTCAATTCGACATTTGGCTGCATGTTTCAGGAAACCGATGGAGTGGACGCCCCATCTGACGGCGTTATAAGCGCTAGGAAGAAGCGTACTGCAGAGCGGCATGCGGCCGTCAAGTCATGCACAAAAGTTCCAAAGAAATCAGGTGCCATTCAGCCTACTGGACAGGCTTGATCTCACCACATCATCTGCATGATCTTCCTTGCGGCCTGCCGAATTCCTGACTGGATTGGATCATTGACGAAGGCGGAGGCGGATGAAACTTCCGACTTTGACACGCTACATCAGGATCGGCCTTTTCTGCAGGCAAACGCCTGCTGGTCTCATCCATCACACCTCAAGATCAATGGGTTCCTGATTGCCGACACCGAACACACTGCAGTAGCGTTCAATCTCATTCTTCGGTCCAAGTGCCTTCAGTGGATTGTCCGAGAGCTTTACGGTCGGCCTGCCATCCGCAGACACTGCCTTGCAGACCACTGACAGGGGAGCCAATCCATCCTCACTCACCAGCCCACGGAAATCATTGGTCAACAGAGTGCCCCAGCCAAAACTGACCCGGGATTGCTCGCCGAACCTGTGTTGGAGGTATTCGATTTTGTCGACGTCAAGCCCGTCGGAGAAGATTATCCGTTTGGTGGCAGGGTCTTCCCCGCGATTTTGCCACCATTCCAGGGCGAGTTGGGCCATCACTTCCGGTTGACCGGAGTCGATTCTGATTCCGGTCCAGCTGGCGAGCCATTCGGGCGCCCTTGTCAGAAATTCAGGGGTGCCGAAGGTATCCGAGAGAAAAATCCGAAGGTTGCCGTCATGCTCCCGCTGCCATTGCCGCATCACCCGGTAGGGGGCATCAAGCAATTCCTCGTCGCAGTTGGCAAGGGCGGCATAAACCATCGGAAGTTCATGGGCGTTTGTCCCGATTGCCTCGACCTCACGCCGCATGGCAATCAGGCAATTTGACGTTCCGACAAACTTGTCGCCCAATCCCTCAATCAAGGCCTGCACACACCAATCCTGCCAAAGCCATGAGTGGCGCCGGCGGGTTCCGAAATCGGCAAGCTGCAGGCCGTCGAGTCGGCGGAGCCGCTCCATCTTTTCCCAAATTCTGGCCATGCCTCTGGCATAGAGAACCTGCAGTTCAAAGCGACCCAACCTTTTCAGCACCGCGCGGGAGCGCAATTCCGTAATGACCGCCAGGGCCGGAATTTCCCAAAGCATGACTTCGGGCCATTTTCCTTCAAATGTCAGTTCGAATTGGCCATCCCGGCGTTGCAGTTGATACGGCGGAAGGCGCAGCTCCTCAAACCACTCCATGAACCCGGGACGGAACATTTGCCGTTTGCCGTAGAATGTATTGCCGCGCAGCCAAGTCGACTCGCCGCGAGAGAGCTTAAGGGACCGGACATGATCAAGTTGCTCACGCAACTCGCCCTCGTCGATCAGTTCACCGAGTCTTACGGCTGATGTCCTGTTGATCAGTTTCGACCGGACCAATGTGTCTGGCGAATTTCGCAACACAAACTGGCACATCAGCAGCTTGTAGAAATCCATGTCGATCAGCGACCGAACGATCGGGTCGATTTTCCAGTTGTGATTGTGAACCCGGGTAGCGATATCCACGGTTGAAATGGTCATGCTTCGGTCAAATCCAGTAGCTTAGGCAGACAGTACAGGCCAGCTCTCCAACCTGACCCCGGCGGCCAGCATCTGTGAACGTGCTTCGGCCAGCGAGCCGTCAAGATCAATCGCCCGGCATCCATCTTCATATACAGTTGCGGAAAAACCGAGTTTAACCGCATCAATTGCTGAATACAGGACACAAAAATCCGTTGCGAGACCTACGCAGGCCACATGACCAACCCCTCGCGTCCTCAAATATCCCTCAAGCCCCGTCGGTGTCTTCATGTCATTTTCGAAGAAGGCTGAATAGCTGTCGATTTCGGTTCGGAAACCCTTGCGAATGATCATGTCCGCCGATTCCGCTCTCAGCCGGGGATGAAACTCGGCGCCCCTGCTGCCCTGAACGCAGTGGTCCGGCCACAGCACTTGGGTGCCGTAAGACAAATCGACCGTGTCAAATGGTTTCCTGCCCGAATGGTTGGCGGCAAAAGAGGCATGGCCCGCAGGGTGCCAATCCTGTGTGAACACCCGCACCTCGAACACATCCAACAGCTTGTTGATTCCGTCCACGATTGCGTCGCCATCGGGAACGGCGAGCGAGCCCTGTGGGCAGAAATCGTTCTGCACATCAATGACGATCAGGGCATGATCGGGTCCGAATGTCATTTTTTGCAAACTCCTGTGTGGGTGGCAACGGTGCCCTGCATCACTTTCGTTACTACGAAGTTGGGCGGATAGAATCGCACATTTTGCACGAAATGAGAATTCGGGACTTGCTTTGTTGCATTTCTCCGAAACCATGCCGCCATCTGTTGGACATTCTCCGGTCTCAAATGAATTGCAGGAACCAGCGACTAAGCGTCTTGGGCCTGCATTGGCCCGGTTTGCGGCCATGGGCCATCAGGAAATTGGCAACTCGAAGCAACCAGATTGACACATTTGGATAATGCCCGGAATCTCTTCCGCGGCTCCAATTCCGTTTGTCTCAATCAGTCTCCGGGCAGCATGTGCGGCATCCGAAAACGAAACAGGATGCTGCTTGGTCATGGCGGTTGACCGCACCCCCTTTACCGCAATGTCTTAACAAGGACCACCGCATCGTCATAGTCAAATCCTTCCGCAAGGCACCAGTCAGGCAGACAGTGCCGGGTCGGTTCAAACGGTTCGAATCCTGCCTTTCTGTACGCAGCGATTGCGCGACGGTTGCGGGCGGAGGGCCGAATGATCATGGTTTTGGCCGGTGTTTCTTCCTTCAACACCGCAGCGACCTTCCTGATTGCGGACGATCCGTGCCCTTGGCCCCAATCATTCCTGCCGGCAATCCACAGGTCAATCTCGGCCACGGTCCCGTTCTGCCAATAGTGAATGACTCCAATGTCCCTGCCGTCGAGTTCCATCATGAAGATCCTGAATTCGCCTTCGGGCGCAAAGGCCTCCTCGTCGTAATCCTCGCAGAATTCCCCATAGCTGGGAACCGGATGATCGCAATAGTCCGGCGGCCCCATCATCTGGGCAGTGGCATCCGAGCACGCCAGCATTTCATGGACGACCGGACGGTCCTCAAGGCGAGCGGGTTTCAACTTGAACGGCATCCCCTGTTTGCTCCCGATCATTGGCAAGCGCCGAACGGAACCTGCGTTCCTTCCAATTGCGCCGGCACAAATCATTGATTCGCAACTTGGAGTTCCCACCAATATGTAGTATTTGAGCTCCGGGGCACAAGGCGGTGGCAATGAACCAAATTCAAGAACCGGAGAAGCAATACCAGGCCGATTCAATTCAAGTTCTGAAAGGCTTGGAATCGGTAAAAAAAAGGCCGGGGATGTACATTGGCGATACCGATGACGGTTCCGGACTGCATCACATGGTTTATGAGGTTGTGGACAATGGAATTGACGAGGCCCTTGCCGGGCACGCTGACTCCATTTCGGTGCGCATCCATGCCGATGAGAGCGTGTCCGTGAGCGACAACGGAAGAGGAATTCCGGTCGACATTCATGAGGAAGGCGTTTCTGCCGCCGAAGTGATCATGACTCACCTGCATGCCGGCGGAAAATTTGATTCAAACAGCTACAAGGTTTCGGGAGGGCTTCACGGGGTCGGCGTCTCAGTTGTCAATGCACTGTCCACGTGGCTGGAGCTCAGGATCTGGAGGGACGGCAAGGAGCATTTTGCAAGATTCGAGGATGGAGCAACCGTGCAACCGCTGCGGGTTGTTGGCCCATCGGAGGGAAAGAGCGGCACAGAGGTGCATTTCCTGGCCTCGACCAAAACCTTCAGCGACAGAAAATATGTCTGGAAAACGCTTGAACAAAGATTGCGCGAACTTTCCTTCCTCAATTCGGGCGTTGCAATCAAATTGGTGGACGAGCGCCCAGTTGAACCTCTGGTGGCGGAGTTTCACTCCGAAGGCGGGGTGCGTGAATATGTTCGCCACATCGACAGATCCCGATCCTCCATCCTCGACGAGCCGATATTCGTTACCGGCGAGCGCGATGGAATATTAATTGAGGCCGCCATGTGGTGGAATGACGGTTATCACGAAACGGTTCTTCCCTTCACAAACAACATTCCGCAGCGTGACGGAGGCACCCATCTCGCTGGGTTCCGCGGGGCACTGACCCGCACAGTCAACAGTTATGCCTCATCGGGCGGCCTGGCGAAGAAGGAGAAGGTCAACCTGTCCGGCGATGATGCAAGGGAGGGTCTTACCTGCGTGCTTTCGGTCAAGGTCCCGGAACCGAAGTTTGGCTCGCAGACAAAGGACAAGCTTGTTTCCTCGGAGGTTCGGCCGGTCGTGGAGTCCCTGGTGGGGGAAAATCTGTCTGTTTGGTTCGAGGAAAACCCGCAGGCGGCAAGGAACATCGTCGGAAAGATCGTCCGTGCCGCGCAGGCCAGGGAGGCCGCAAGAAAGGCGCGGGAACTCACGCGCCGCAAATCCCCGATGGACATCGCGTCACTTCCCGGAAAGCTTGCCGACTGTCAGGAAAAGGACCCGGCCCTGTCTGAACTGTTCATAGTCGAGGGCGATTCAGCCGGTGGCTCGGCAAAACAGGGACGCGCCCGGAAAAATCAGGCCGTTCTGCCGTTGCGGGGCAAGATTCTCAATGTCGAGCGGGCGCGTGTTGACAAGATGCTGTCATCCGAACAAATCGGAACCCTTATCACCGCGCTGGGAACCAGCATCGGTCGAGATGAGTTCAACATCGACGGGCTGCGCTACCACAAGGTCATCATAATGACCGATGCCGATGTTGACGGCGCCCACATCAGAACGCTGCTGCTCACCTTCTTTTTCCGGCAAATGCCCGAAATCATTTCCGGCGGGTACCTCTATATCGCCCAGCCACCCCTCTACAAGGTTGAGCGGGGCCGCTCAGAGGTCTATCTGAAGGATCAGGCCGCCCTTGAGGATCATCTTGTCAGCCAAGGGCTGGAGGATGCGAAGCTCACCCTTGCAAACGGCGAAACCATCGTTGCAAACGACTTTCGGCGCGTGGTTGAGGAAGCGCGCTCTGTTGCGAGAATCCTCCAGGCATTTCCCACCTACTACTCTCGCCCGATCCTTGAACACTCGGCGATTGCAGGAATTTTGGTTCCGGGAAAGGTTGCGGCCAACCCGCAATCGGCAGCGGATGCGGTTGCGGACCGATTGAACCTCATTGCCTCCGAGTACGAAAAGGGGTGGATCGGCCGGCCATCGCAGGACGGAGGGCTGCGTTTCGTGCGGATGTTGCGGGGCGTTGAGGAAGTTCAAACCCTCGACGGCACCGCCCTGGCATCAATGGAATGCAGAAGGCTCGCCGAATTCACCGGCCCGCTGGACGCAATCTACCGCTCCCCCGCCACCTTTGAACGCAAACAGGTCCGCATCAGAGTGGATTCGCCGACGGAACTGCTCGACACGGTCTTCGGTGAAGGGGAAAAGGGCCTGTCACTGCAGCGCTACAAGGGGCTTGGCGAGATGAACCCCGGCCAACTCTGGGAAACCACACTTGATCCCGATGCAAGGACACTGGTTCAGGTCAAGATTGATGAGGTGTCCGAGGCAAATGACCTGTTTGCAAAACTGATGGGCGATGAGGTTGAACCGAGGCGCAATTTCATAGTCCGGAACGCACTCAGCGTCGAAAACCTGGATCTCTGAGCGGCACAACGGGCACCTCCGACGGACGAAACGCCAACCGTACCCAAAAAAGGGAGATGGCGGGCCAATTGACCCGCCATCAATTATCGCCAACAGGGAGGAGGATTTGGCGATAAAATCGAATTCGTTTCCGCTCGGCACGCCTGTGGACATTGCCGTCATGCAAAATCCTCTCAGCGTTGCCGATGCATGTATGGTTGGTCATCATTTAGTTCAAGACCAAGAGCCGAACGTTTGTTTCGAAACAGTTAAGTTAGTTTGACAATTGTGTGAATGCAGCCGCCGACCAAGAAATATGCCGGCACCTGCCGCCCGTGATGCATCCTGAATTCCGACATATTGTGATCGCGCTTGCCATCGACGGGAAATGCGTATCATAGAATCCTAACGTTCTGTCCAACAGTGAATTCAGGGCCAATTTTCACATGAACCAGTCCGCCGTGGAATTGTCTCCCTTCGTTTCCGACGAAATCAGGAAAACGACCTGCTACATGTGCGCCTGCAGATGCGGGGTCGACGTCCATATGAGGGACGGCAGGATCCGGTACATTCAAGGCAACCGCGATCATCCCGTAAACAAGGGCGTTCTCTGCGCCAAGGGCTCCGCCGGCATGCTGCACCTTGAATCGCCGGCGCGCCTTTCCTCCCCTTTGCTGCGAACCGGACCGAGGGGCAGCGGCGAATTCCGCGAGATCGGCTGGGACGAAGCGATGAACACGGCCGAAAAATGGCTGGCCGAAACCCGGGCAAGGGATCCCAAGGGATTGGCCTTCTTCACGGGCAGGGATCAGAGCCAGGCGCTGACCGGGTGGTGGTCGCAGCAGTATGGAACCCCCAACCATTCGGCTCATGGCGGCTTCTGCTCCGTCAACATGGCTGCGGGGGGCATCTACTCCATCGGCGGTTCATTCTGGGAATTTGCGCAGCCGGATTGGGAACGCACCCGCCTGCTTCTGCTGTTCGGGGTCGCTGAGGATCACGATTCCAATCCGATCAAGCTTGGCTTGTCCGAGATGCGAAGAAACGGTGCGCACATCGTCTCCGTCAATCCGGTCCGCACCGGTTATTCAGCAATCGCCGATACTTGGCTGGGAATTCGGCCGGGAACGGATGGCCTGCTGATTCTTTCCCTGATCGGTGAACTCCTGCGCAACCGCAGGATCGATGCAGACGCGTTGAGGCAGCGAACCAATGCCGCATGGCTGATTGGTTGCACCCCGGGGCCCGATTGCGGCCTTTTCCTGCGGGATCGAAATGGCAAGCCACTTGTGCGCGACGCGGCAACCGGACAGATGGTTCCGTTTGACCAGCCAGGCACAGTTCCGGTCCTTGCCTCCGGCAAGCATCCCAGCGATGGCCCAGCGGCAGCGACGGCGTTCGAACTCATGGCCTCAAAATACCTGGACAGTCAGTACGAGCCGGAGGCGGTTGCACAACAGACCGGCATATCGGCTGCCACCATTCGGGGCCTTGCGGCGGAAATCGCCCGCGTTGCATTCGACGAGGCATTTGAAATTGACGATCCATGGACCGATTTTCGCGGCATCCGTCACAAGAAAACGCTTGCAAGGCCGGTCGCCGTCCATGCAATGCGCGGCATATCGGCCCATGCCAATGGATTCCAGACTTGCCGGGCGCTGCATCTTCTGCAGATGCTAATCGGCACCGTCGACTGTCCCGGCGGCACAAGGTTTAAGCCGCCGTACCCCAAGCCGGTCGAGGATCATCCGCGGCCCGGCAGGCCGGGCAAGGCCGGCGAAACCCTGACCGGACCGCCATTGGGTTATCCCCTTGGCCCCGAGGATCTGCTTATCGACGAACAGGGAGAGGCACTTCGGCTGGACAAGGCGTTCTCATGGGAGGCACCACTTGCCGCCCACGGAAAGATGCATGCGGCGATTCCAAATGCAGCAATTGGCGATCCCTATCCCATCGACGTCATGTTCCTCTACATGGCCAACATGGCCTGGAACTCATCCATGAACACACCGGCGGCAATGGAAGCACTGGCTGCCCGCGACAGCAACGGTGAATACCGCATTCCCAAACTGATTGTTTCCGATGCGTTCTGGTCTGAGACCGTAGCCTTTGCTGATCTTGTCTTGCCCGACACCACATATCTCGAACGCCACGACTGCATTTCACTGCTTGACCGGCCGATTGGGGAGCCAGATCTGATTGCCGATGCGATCCGGCATCCGGTCGTTGCACCGGACCGCAATGTCCGCCCATTTCAGGATGTGCTCATTGAGCTTGGCGCCAGGCTTGGCCTTCCGGGTTTTGTCGACGGTAAAGGGCGACCCAAATGGCGCGATTATGCACATTGCATGACGGCAAGGGAGGTCAGGCCCGGCGTGGGACCACTTGCCGGCTGGAGGGGTGCCGAAGGAAGCTGCGAAGGTCGGGGCGAACCCAATGACCAACAGTTGACCCGATATGTTGAAGCAGGCGGTTTCTGGACCGCGGAAATTCCGAAGGAGGCCAGGTATTTCAAGCATGTCAATTCAGCCTATCAGGATTGGGCGGTGAAGATTGGCCTGTTCGACAGTCCGGCTCCATTCATGCTTCAAATCTACTCGGAGCCGCTGCGCCGTTTCCAGCTTGCAGCCGAAGGCCACGGAAATGTGATTCCCCCTGAAAGGCTGCGCAAACGCATTGCCGAGAACTTTGATCCCCTGCCAAGCTGGCTTCCGCTGCCGGACATGGACGCGGAGGAATATCCGCTGAGCGCGATTACGCAAAGGCCAATGGCCATGTACCATTCGTGGGGCTCACAGAATCCTTGGCTGCGCCAAATACACACGGAGAATTTCCTCTATGTTCCGGTTGCGGTCTGCGACCGTTTGCAGCTGGAAGACGGCGACTGGGCCAACGTGGAGTCACGGATCGGACGGGTGCGGGTGCGGATCAAACGGATGGAGGCGCTCAATCAGTCAACCGTCTGGACTTGGAATGCAATCGGCAAGCGTCGGGGGGCCTGGACCCTTGCCGAGGATGCGCCGGAGGCCACCAGGGGCTTCCTGCTCAATCACCTGATACCCGACCGCGATCGGACCGATGCAATGTCGAATTCGGATCCGGTAACCGGGCAGGCGGCTTGGTTCGACCTGCGGGTGCGGATATCGAAGGCGGATGCGGAATCCGAATTTGCCGAGCCACTGGAATCCGTGCAGGCAGCCCCTCCGGGATTTCGCGGAAATCCGCAGGAACTCAAATACGGCAACGAATGGAACTCCTGACGAAAATGAACCTGCAAGCGGGTCCACAGACTCTTCCGCCCTTGGGACCGACCTGCCCCGGACGGGAAGGCGGATTGCCATGAGCAATGCACTTGTCAGGATATGCGACGACAAGCGCAGCCATGTTGCAACGCGGAAGGCGCAGATTGGGATCGCCGAGTTGGAGAGCCTGGCGAGGGATGCATCTGCGCCACGGGGGTTTCATGGCGCCCTCACGGCCAAATACGACAACGGAGAATACGGCCTGATCGCCGAGTTCAAGAAGGGGTCGCCCAGCAGGGGGCTGATTCGCGGCGATGTGAATGCAAATGACATTGCCCGCGCCTACGAGCGCGGCGGTGCCGCCTGCATCTCCGTCCTCACCGACACACCGCATTTCCTTGGCAGTGATGCCGACCTTGAGGCAGCGCGCAAGGCGACGTCCAAACCGGTATTGCGCAAGGATTTCATGGTCGATGTCTGGCAGGTGGCAGAATCCAGGATGCTCGGCGCCGACTGCATTCTTGTCATCATTGCGGCACTTGACGATGTGCTTGCCGCTGAAATCGAAGCGGCTGCATTCGAATGGGGAATGGACGTCCTTGTCGAGGTTCACGACCGGTCGGAGCTTGACCGGGCCTTGAAGTTGCAATCAACATTGCTGGGCATCAACAACCGCGATCTCAAATCGCTGCGCACCAACCTGTCGACCACAATTGAACTGGCACCGGCGGCGATTGCCTCCGGACGTCACATTGTTGCCGAAAGTGGCCTGCACAATCGTGAGGATCTGGCTTTGGCGTGGAATTCCGGGGCCCGCAGTTTCCTGATCGGGGAGTCGCTGATGCGCCAAGACGACCCGGAAGAGGCGGTCCGTCAGCTTCTATTCGGAGATGACGGCGAAAATCGGAAACCGGAAAAATGACATCACTTCCATCGAAAACCGAACGCAGCCTCGGTCTGGTCATCGATCTGGACATCTGCGTCGGTTGCCATGCCTGCGTCGTCAATTGCAAGGCGTGGAACACCGGCGGCTACGGTACGCCGCTGGCCGACAGCGATCCCTGGGGACCAAATCCCTCCGGCGCATGGTTGAATCGGGTTCATGCGTTTGAGGTCGGCGAGGGCAAGGATGCCGCCGTTGTTCACTTCCCGAAGAGCTGCCTGCACTGCGAAGACGCCCCCTGTGTCACCGTCTGCCCGACCGGCGCTTCCTTCAAACGCTCCGAAGATGGAATCGTCCTTGTTGACGAGTCCAAATGCATGGGGTGCGGCCTGTGCGCCTGGGCATGTCCCTACGGCGCCCGCGAGATGGATCCCTCAGCCGGCGTCATGAAGAAGTGCACCCTTTGCGTGGACCGGATTTACAACGAGAACATTCCTGAGGAGGATCGGGAGCCCGCCTGCGTCAGGACATGCCCGGCCAATGCCCGCCATTTCGGTGATTTCGCCGATCCGGAATCGGAGGTTTCGCGACTTTCCCGCGAACGGGACGGCACCGATCTGATGCCCGAGCAGGAAACCCGACCCACCAACAAGTATCTTCCTCCAATCGGGCGGAATGGCGCCGCGGTGATGGAGGCGGGTGGATGCGGAGCCCCCGAGGAAGGGCAGGTCGAACTGCAGGGAATCCTTGCTTGGGTCGATCGCACCCTAGAACGGATTTAAGCCCGAGCGACCGATGCATCCAGCTCTCTCGATCATCCTGTTCACCACACTTTCCGGCGCGGGACTGGGACTCGGCCTCTGGTTCGGCGTGGCATCTTACGGTGCAAACAATGCCGGAACGGTGATTGGAGCCGGAACCGCCATTCTACTTTCCTCCATTGGCCTTGTCTGTTCGGTGTTTCACCTGCGCCGTCCGCTTCGGGCCTGGCGGGCACTGTCGCAATGGCGCTCATCCTGGCTGTCCCGAGAAGGGATATTGGCGCCGACTGCATTGTTTCTGCTCTTTGTCCAAGCCGGCGCCTTGTGGCTGGAATCGCCATTTGCACCTTGGTTGGGCTTGACTGCGGCATTACTTTGCCTCGCAGCAATCCTTGCCACCTCCATGATCTATGCCCAGATCAGGGCTGTTGCGGCATGGTGCACCCCGCTCACGCCGTTCCTGTTCATTGCCTTTGCCGCCGCCGCCGGCGCATTCCTCGCCTGTGCCGTGCCGGGAGTGCCCGTCTTTGGTTCGAAGGGTTTCGCCGTTGCGGCAATCGCCCTGAACATTGCTGCATGGATACTGCAATACTCATGGTGGAGAAGGCTTGATCGGGTTGGCACCGGAACGTCCACGCCGGAAACAGCAACCGGCTTGGGCCAAATGGGCCAAGTTCGCCTGCTTGAGCCGCCGCACACAGGCACAAACTATCTCCTGGACGAAATGGGATATGTCGTGGCCCGCCGGCACGCTGCGAAGCTGCGGTTGATTGCACTGATCCTGGGATGCGGATTTGCGATCCTCCTGCTTGCCGTTGGGATTGCGGTCGGACATGTCCCGGCATTCGCGATATTCGCAGCACTGTTGCAGCTTGCCGGAACCGGAATTGCCCGCTGGCTTTTCTTTGCACAGGCTAGGCACGCAGTAACGCTTTATTACTGACCTGATTCCGAGACGAATGGCGGCTCAGAACGGGCTCTGAAGCCGGAATCCCGCCGCCCGGCGGCACTCAGGCGGATTTTGCCTCTTGCATCTCCTCAAGCGGATGGGGAAGTCGCGAAATCATCTCTTTCGGGCAGATCTGCAGGAAATTGCTGCGCTCGCTTTCCCAATTGTCGAGAATTCTTGCCGCCTTAACGCTGTGCGTCTCTTCGGCATGCTGTTCTATCAGCGCCCTGCATTCCTCCTCCCAATGAGGCGACCCAAGTGGAACCGTCTTCAGCGTTGCCATGTTGAGGACAACGCCGGCCCTTCGGTCAGGATCGTGAAGATACGCCATTCCGCCGGTCATCCCGGCACCGAAATTTGCGCCGATGGGACCCAGGATGACGGCAACACCGCCGGTCATGTACTCGCAGCCATTGGCACCACAACCCTCCACCACAACCTTGGCGCCGGAGTTTCGCACGCAGAAGCGTTCACCGGCCCTGCCGGCGGCGAAGAGATGACCGTCCGTCGCACCATAGAGAACCGTGTTGCCGACAATCATGTTGTCGGCTGCAACCAGCCGGGAGGCGAGCGGCGGGCGCAGAACAACCCTGCCACCCGACAATCCCTTGCCGACATAGTCGTTGGCGTCGCCGGATACTTCGAGCTTGAGGCCCCGCACCGCGAAAGCACCCAGGGACTGGCCGGCTGAGCCGGTGAGTTTCACGGTCAGATGATCCGGCTGCAACCGGTTGCGCATGCCGAATTTGCCGACAATTCGGGAGGAGGTGCGGGCACCAATCGTTCTGTCGGTGTTGCGAACCGAATATGACAGCTGCATTTTCTCACCGTGCTCGAAGAAGGGCTGTGCGTCGGCGAAGATTTCTTCGTCCAGGGTCGGCTGCACCTCGTTGCGGCGCCGTGCAGTGCAGTGCGTCAGTTCAGTGTTCTCCGAAACCTTCACGAGTAGCGGATTGAGGTCGAGATCATCAAGATAGTCGGCGCCGCGCGAAACCTGCGCCAGAAGTTCGGTCCTGCCTATGATCTCCTGAAGCGAGCGTGCGCCGATCGATGCCAGGATTTCCCGAACCTCCTGTGCATAGAAAGTGATCAGATTGACGACCTTCTCCGCAGTTCCGGTGAACCTCCCCCGCAAACGCTCGTCTTGGGTGCACACGCCGACCGGGCATGTGTTTGAATGGCATTGGCGGACCATGATGCAGCCCATTGAGACGAGAGCTGCAGTGCCGATTCCGAATTCCTCGGCACCGAGAATGGCGGCAATCACGATGTCGCGGCCCGTCCGCAGTCCGCCGTCGGTGCGCAGCGTTACCCGATCGCGAAGATTGTTGATGGTCAGAACCTGGTGTGTTTCAGCCAACCCGATCTCCCAGGGAAGACCGGCATACTTGATTGATGTAGCCGGCGAAGCGCCGGTTCCGCCGTTATGGCCGGAAATCAGAATGACATCGGCCTTTGCCTTGGCGACACCTGACGCGATCGTCCCGATACCGGTGGAGGAAACCAGCTTGACCGTAACCTT
>JAGWAS010000022.1:32903-40052 GCA_021296235.1 Paracoccaceae bacterium
TTACCTTCATTCCCGGCAACTGGCCGCCCTCACCGGGCTTCGCCCCTTGGGCGATCTTGATTTCCAGCTCCTCGCAGTTGTTCAGATATTCAGCGGTAACCCCGAAGCGGCCGCTGGCAACCTGCTTGATCTTGGCCGAGGGGTTGTCACCGTTTGGGTCCGACCGGAAATGCGCCGGATCCTCACCGCCCTCTCCGGAGTCGGATTTGGCACCGATCCGATTCATTGCGACATTGAGCGTCCTGTGAGCTTCCGGACTCAGCGCTCCAAGTGACATTCCCGGGGTCACAAAGCGTTTTCTGATCGCGGTGATGGATTCGACTTCCTCAAGTGGGGCCTGATCGGCCGCCCTGCTGATCTCAAGCAGGTCGCGAAGGTGAACCGGTGGCTTTGCCCGTATCTGCTCGGAGTATTTTTTCCACAGCCCAAAGCTTGACCTGTCGCAAGCGGTCTGCAGCGTGTGCATTGCCCGGGCCTCCCAGGCATGCGTCTCGCCGGTATGCCGCGCCTTGTAGAATCCTCCGATTGGAAGGGTGGTCCGTGCGGTCCCCCAACTGCGACGGTGGACGGCAAGCAGGCTTCGTTGCAAACCGGAAACACCGATTCCGGAAATCCGGCTCTGCATTCCCGGAAAATACTCGGCAACCATGGCCCTGGACAATCCGACCGCCTCGAAGTTCAGCCCGCCGCGATAGGAGGAAATTACCGATATCCCCATCTTGGACACGATCTTCAGCAGGCCCTGATCAATCGCCTCGCGGTAGCGCGCCACGGCTTCGATCAGATTCATGTCAAGCAGGTTGCGTTCAATTCTGTCTGCCAGGGAGTCCTGGGCAAGGTAGGCATTCACCGTGGTTGCGCCACATCCAATCAACACCGCGAAGTAGTGAGGATCGACACACTCGCCTGACCTGACATTGATCGACGTGAAGGTGCGGAGCCCTTGGCGGGTGAGCCAACTGTGTACGGCGCTTGTTGCGAGTATCATGGGCACGGGAACCCTTTCGGGCCCCTGACCGATGTCCGAAAGGACAATGTGAGACAGCCCGGAGCGCACCGCGTCTTCGGCCTCGCTGCGAATCCGGTCGAGTGCCGACTGCAGCGCATCCTTTCCGCCGTCGGCGGCGAATGTGCAGTCGACTTCAAGGACCGAGTCGCCGAAATGGTCCATCACCGCCCGAAACGCACCATTGCTGAAGAAGGGTGTTTCGTAGACTGCGGCGGCGAAGCGGCTGCCACCTTCGTCGAGCACGTTCCTCAGGTTCCCGAACCTGGTCTTGAGACTCATCACCCTGTGTTCACGCAGAGAATCGATCGGAGGGTTCGTTACCTGGCTGAAATTCTGACGGAAGAAATGGCTGAGAGGCCTGTATTTTGAGGACAGGACCGCCGGCGGCGTATCATCCCCCATCGACGCAACCACCTCCTTGCCATCCTCCGCCATTGGTGCAAGCACGGTCTCGAGTTCCTCAATCGTAAAGCCCGCCATTGACTGTCGGCGCCTGAGTTCACCACCCGAAAACAGAGCACATTCCGGTGGCGTCCCGACAACATCCTCAAGTTCCTCAATGTTGCTGACCCAATCGCCATAGGGCCGTCTGGCGGCAAGCATGTCCTTGATTTCGTGGTCGTGCAGGAGCCTTTTGCCCTCAAGGTCAACTGCCACCATCTGCCCCGGCCCCAATGCTCCCTTTTCAACCACGGCGGATTCGTCAATCGGGACCATTCCTGTTTCGGAACCGGCAAAAAGCAACCCATCCTCCGTTACGGAAAACCGAAGCGGCCTGAGGCCGTTGCGGTCCATGCCGGCGCACACCCAGCGCCCATCCGTCATCGCCAACGCCGCCGGACCGTCCCATGGCTCCATGATGGCGTTGCAGTAATTGTACATGTCGCTCCATGCCTGGGGCAGCTCCTCCGCCTTTTTCGACCAGGCCTCCGGAACTAGGACCGTCTTGGTCATCGGTGCGCTGCGGCCAGCCCTGATCATGACCTCGAACACCGCATCAAGGGCAGCCGAATCGGAGGCACCGTCAATGGCCACCGGCCTGATGTCACCCGCATGTTCCCCAAAACTGGCGGAGGCCATCCTGATCTCATGGCTCTTCAGCCAGTTGAGATTTCCCTTCAGCGTGTTGATTTCGCCATTGTGGGCAAGCGTCCTGAATGGCTGGGCCAGCCACCATTGCGGAAACGTGTTTGTCGAATAGCGCTGGTGATAAATCGCAAAGGCCGAAATGAAGCCCTCATCCTTCAGGTCGGGATAGAATTCCGCCACCTGTTCGGCCAGCATCATTCCCTTGTAGATGATTGATCTGCAGGACAGGGAACAGATGTAGAAGTCGTGAATCCGGGCGGAGGCCACCTCGTTTTCGATGCGCCTGCGAATTAGGTAGAGATCCCTTTCGAATTCCTCCTCCGATCCGCCCTGCTCGTCCCGGATCAGGATCTGTTCAATCTCCGGCCGGGTCGCTTCGGCCCGCTCCCCGAGAACCGATGTGTTAACCGGAACGTGGCGCCATCCATAGATTCCATGGCCCATGCGCAATATTTCCGATTCCACGATTGCCCTGCACGCCTCCAGGGCAAGAAAATCAGCCTTCGGGAGGAACACCATGCCGACGGCGATGCGCCGCTCCGGATCCGGCACGTGACCTGTCCGGCCCACCTGATCCCGGAAGAATCCGTCGGGAATCTGCAGGTGCAGCCCGGCGCCGTCTCCAGTCTTGCCGTCCGCATCGACGGCACCCCGGTGCCACACGGCCTGCAACGCCTCAATTCCGTTTTGCACAACCTTCCGGGACTTTGAGCCGTCAATTGCGGCAACAAGACCCACACCGCAGGCATCCCGCTCATCCCCGCTCCGGTAAAGCCCGCGCAGTTCGAGTTCCCTGCGTCTTGTCCGCTCGGCCTCCTGCCAATTCATGTTGGATGCACTCATTGCCGTTCCCCTCAAGCCGCAGCGCCCATGGCCAATCCCGACTGCACCAGAATGGCATCGGCCGCTTCCCGGCCATCCCGGATCGCCCAAACAACCAAACTGGCTCCCCGCACGATGTCGCCTGCGGCATAGACATCCTGCAGATGGGTTCTTCCGGTGCCGAACTCCGCCTTAACCGTTCCCCAACCGGTCAAACCGATTTCAGGGGCATTCCACTGCCCCGACAGATCCTCCGGCTCGAAACCCAGTGCCATGATGACAAGATCGGCATCCTCCCGGTAGTCGCTGCCCCGGCGCTCCTCCGGCGCCCGCCGGCCGGTTGCATCCGGTTGTCCCAGCCTCATCCGGGCCACCCGCACCGAGGACACCTCCCCTTCACCCATGAACGCCCGAGGATTGGTCAGCCAGATGAATTCGACACCCTCCTCTTCAGCATTTGAAACTTCCCTTCGTGATCCCGGCATGTTGCCCCGGTCGCGCCGGTAGAGGCACCTGACCGATTTTGCCCCTTGCCTGACGGCCGTGCGCACGCAATCCATTGCCGTGTCGCCACCGCCGATCACAACAACTCTCTTGCCGTTTGCGTCAAGCAATCCGCTGTCAAAGTCCGGAACGCTGTCGCCGAACCCCTTTCGGTTTGACGCAATCAGGTAGTCGATGGCCCTCACGATTCCATCCAGGCCCACACCCGGAGCTTCAAGATCACGCGATTTGTAAACCCCGGTGGCAATCAGCACCGCATCATGGCGCCGCCGCAATTCGTCAAAACCAACATCAACCCCGACATTGCAGTTGAGAACGAAGTTCACGCCACCCTCCTCCAATTGGCGGGCGCGCTGAATGACCACCGGTTTTTCCAGTTTGAAGCCGGGTATCCCATAGGTCAGCAATCCGCCGGGGCGGTCGTGCCGGTCGTAGATTGCAACCTGCAGGCCTTCCCTTCTCAACCGATCGGCCGCAGCCAATCCGGCGGGGCCGGCACCGATGATTCCGACCGAATATGAACACTCAGCGGCCGGTTGGACGGGCCTGATCCAGCCTTCCTGCCAAGCAAGATCAGTCAGGTATTTCTCAACCGAACCGATGGTTACTGTGCCGTGCCCGGACTGCTCAATGACACAGTTTCCCTCGCAAAGCCGATCCTGCGGACAGATCCTTCCGCAGATTTCCGGGAAAGTGTTGGTCGACTGGCTCAGCTCATAGGCTTCCCTCAACCTGCCTTCGGCGGTCAACCGCAGCCAGTCGGGTATGTTGTTGTGAAGCGGACAGTGGGTTTGACAATAGGGAACGCCGCACTGTGAGCACCGGCTTGCCTGCTCTGAGGCTTTTGCCGGCGCATACCTATCGTAGATTTCGCGAAAATCCTCGGCGCGGATGTCGACCGGCCGCTTGACCGGCATTTCCTTGACTAAGTCAACGAAAGTGAGCATTTTCCGCTTGGCCATTTCCTCGTACCCTCTATCCAACCATGGTTCAGAACTTGGCGGGGTTGGCTTGATAGCGGGTTTTGTTCGGAACATAAAGTCAGCATTTATGACTTATATGCGGGTTTTTCGTGAGATTCTTGTTCGCATGCTTGCCATGGGGACAATTTTATGGCATAGCTTATTACCTTTTAGCCAGTCAAACACTGAAAACACGGCGTGGAACTCCGCGTGACAATGCTGCATCTGCTGATCGTTGCGGCGGTCCAAGGAATCACGGAATTCCTTCCCGTGTCGTCCTCCGGCCATCTGGCGCTCATCCCGGTATTGACAGGATTCGAAGATCATGGCCGCACGGTCGATGTTGCCGCCCATGTGGGATCATTGATCGCGGTGCTGACCTGCTGGTCCGCGGCTCGTTGGAGCTCATGTCGGGAACCGCCGGCACGCCGCAGGCCAAATTGGTCGTCCGGTTGGCAGTCGCCACTGTCCCGGTTGCCATTGCGGGAGCAATTCTGCTGGTCTCCGGGCTCGCCGACTTGCTGCGCGACCCGATTGTCATAGGTTGGGCGACGATCCTGTTTGGCATTGTCCTCCTGTGGGCCGACCGGAAAGGTGAAACAGGGCGGACAATCCGGGAACTGGGCATGAAAGACGCCATTGTGGTCGGGCTGTGGCAGGCGGTTTCCCTGATACCGGGTGCTTCAAGGTCGGGCCTTTCCATCACCGGAGCGAGGCTCTGTGGCTTCAGCCGAAAGGACAGCGTTCGCATCGCCATGCTGATGTCGATACCGACAATCGTGGTGGCCGGCTTCATTACCGGCTTCGACGCCCATGTCCGGGAGGGGATAGGTGCTCTGCGGGAAAGTGCCGTTGTCGCCGCTTTTTCATTCCTGTCCGCATTGATTGCACTGCATCTCATGATGCGCTTTCTGGATCGCTACCGCTTCACACCCTATGTCATCTACAGGGTGTTCATGGGTGCCGGATTGCTTCTCCTGATTTGACTCCCGCTTCGATCAATGAAATCCTGATCGGAGACTTCCTCATCCAATTTCGCCGGTCAAGCCGGCATTCCGGAGGTGCAGGTCCAATCGAACGGCTTCAACATTGCGCAAGTTGCCGGGGCGGGGTCGTTCGGCCGGTTGCACTGGCGGCTGTCATCATCATTTTTGCAATGTCGGATTGCGCGGATGTCGCTGCCGAGAGCGCCGACACCGCAGAATTCGGAATTATTTCGCCACAGATATTCGATTGCTTTCCCGACCCTGCGTCCACTCCGGGCTGCCCCAAGGCAAAAAGGAAGGCTGCCGACCAAACGATCCAAAGCGGGCCCATCCGGATTTCGGGTGAAGGATCGCTCGGGTTTCTTTATGATGATGGCCGGATTTCACTTGAACACCGGATGGAGATCATTTTCGAGTTTGGTGCCCAAACCGACAGTGGCCTTGGCATCAACAGTCGGATTTCGCTCCAGGAGGACAACTGAGGGATCAGCCCTGATCGTCTCCGGGATGCATTGGCTTTGCCGATTCATGGATGGCAGTGAACTGCCCTGCAGGCCTGAAACGATAAAGATAGCTGTCGAGCACTGAATCCATTGATGTCGGCTGAACACCCAAATCCGACAGGCCCCGTTCATTTTCGCCAACGACATTGTCGACGCCAAGTTGACGTATCTGGTCCCGTGTCAACATCTTGTTGACGAACAGCCCGCCGGTCATGATCTGTGCCGCTTCGAATTCGAATGCCATTATTCCGGCAATGAACTTCGGCAACTCGACAATGAACCGCCGCCGACGCACCGAATTCAGCATTTTGCCCATGAGATTCCGGAACGACATTATGTCGGGCCCGCCCAATTCGTAAATTCCGGAAACACTGCAATCCTCGACCGCAATGCAGACCGCGTGTGCAACATCGTCAACATAAATGGGCTGAAAAAGCGTCCTGGCCCCGACGACCGGAATCGCAGGCAGCCATCTCGCCATGCCGGCAAACCTGTTGAAGAATTGATCCTCAGGCCCGAAGACAACCGACGGTCGGACAATGACTGCCCCCTCAAACGCGGCTGCAACTGCCAGTTCGCCAGCCGCCTTTGATCTCGCATATTCACTCTCGCTGTCAGGTTTGGCGCCAATTGCGGATATGTGCACCAATCTGGAGGCTCCGGCACCGGCCGCGGAAGCGGCAACGTTTCCCGCACCCTCAACATGCATTGAACTGAATCTTTGGCTGCCGGTTTCAGCCAGAATCCCAACGCAATTCACAACGGCATCGGCATTTTTGACAGCTGCATCAACCGATTTCGGATCTCTGATGTTCGCCAGAATCGGTTCGACCTGACCGGGAGTCCCGTAGGTCCGGACAAAGTGAGCTTCGTTCGGCCTGCGAACTGCGACCCGCACCCTCCAACCCGATCTTGCGAGTCGCTGGGCGATGTAGCGACCCACGAAACCAGATCCACCAAATACGGTTGCGATTCTTGACAACTCTTGCTCCGCCAATCTTTCCGTTTGATCAAATACCGCCCCGACCCAGCGCAGACAAGTCATCTGCGGATCTGAGTCAGGCAAGGGACGGCGATCACAGGCCTGCCGGATTCGGCAATTTCGCTGCTTCGTGCACGAGTCCGCCCAGGTCCACAACCCGTTGACTCGTTCCTTTATCATGCCTAAACGGCAATCCATCCTGTTTGCCCAGGTGGCGGAATTGGTAGACGCGCTAGCTTCAGGTGCTAGTGCCTGTATGGGCGTGGAGGTTCGAGTCCTCTCCTGGGCACCA
>JAGWAS010000038.1 GCA_021296235.1 Paracoccaceae bacterium
CTGGGAGCAGACAGTGAGATTGGGGTTGAGGCAGTCATGGAATCAGCTGCCTTTCGCAGGGGAGAATTGCAGGTGATCGGGCGTGATCAGGCTCTGGTTCGAGCGGCATACCAGATTCATCCGCTTTGGGAGATTTCCGGACTGGTTCTGTGGAACCTGAATTGGAACGGCGGTATCCTGGCTCCGGGGTTTACGTATTCCGTCAGCGACAATGCTTCACTCAGCGGCACACTGTACTCGGAAATTGGCAAACCGATGCCTGACACAGACGATTCAACGGCAACCAATGGCAGCCCCAAATCGAATTCGGCACTGTTGTCTCTGACCTGGCACCTGTAATTCGGAACTCGCCAAGGCTTGCAGGCGGACCCATGCCGGAACGGCTCGAATCGGATTCAGTACCTTGTGGTACAGTTGTCCAGTCAGGTTCCGGGACAGCCTGTTGCTTTGCCTCGTGCAACTGTTCTTTGCGAAGGGATTAACTTCCACCCTGTCCAATGATGCCTGTTGTGGCCAACTGAATTCAGCAAACCAATTTTGCGCGGTTTGAGGATGCAAACGGAGACAGGTTGGTCCCAACCATTGGAGGAATGCAGGCGCCTGTTCGCGACATGCTTCCGCCAGATCAGTACCAGTACAACACTATCAACGCGTGCGGAGAATCAGTTGCTGCTCCGGGTGGGTTGAACGATATCGGCAGTTCAACTTTCGCCGTACATGTAGTGATTTGTCCTCTCCAACCGTCGATCCGCTTACGGCGTGCCATGAGCCGGGTTCGGCTGCCTGCACAATTTCCCTCCTTCACATTTCAGGATTCGTGTTTGCAGCAATCCAGTCAGAATAGACAAGCTGGACGCTTGGTCGGGACATAACAGCCTCGGCGATTCGCATCACGTTGGGGAATTCATCAGTTGTTGGATGGCCTCGAGACGGCGCAAGCCAAGTGGTTAGCATAAAGAGGTAGATGTCGACAGCGCTGAAACGCTCGCCCAATACCCACTTGTTCTCGGCAATTTGGCCGTCAATGACCTTCCAGGTCTCACGCAATCGACGGATGCCCCGCCTCTGTGCGCTGGGTTCTTCGGCGCAAGTGTCGACAAAGCGATCCGGGTAGTAGTTGGTCTGGAATGCGGTCTGCACAGAATTGGAAAAGTATACGAGTGTCTGCAGGAAAAGGCTGCGTTGCGGTTCATCAATCGACGGCGCCAGCTTTGCCTCGGGATGCCGGTCGCACAGGAACACAGTGATTGCGGCACACTCATACATGCCCTTGTCGCCCCAGGTGAGAACCGGCACCCAGCCATTCGGGTTTATCGCCAGCTGTGCAGGTGGACGAGGCGCGCTCATGTCAATAGTCGATTGAATCAGTTGATAGGTCACACCGATTTCTTCCAGGATCACGCGAACGCCCTGGGCTGCACTGCCGTCAGCGTAGAATAGATTGTACATGGTGGTCACAATGCTCCAGTTTGAATCCGCCGGTTCGAGGCTTGCTTCAGTTGGTCAACACTTCCGTGCAGGCCCTTGATCCATTCGCCCGCATCATAACCCGAAATCCTGCGGCTACCGTCGTCTTCACTGTCTTGCTGTCCATAACCGCAGCTGTAGGTTGGACGGAACGGTTCGACAAACAATGCGCCAACTCCCGCAACCCATCAAGCATGCGCTCCAAAACACCGCTCTGGGGTCATGCAAGAACATTGCACTGAACCTTGAAAAAGGGTGGATGGCAAGGTCGTGTCAGACAACATTGGCAGCCCAACCATGTACTCGGCCGCATCAAACACACGGCGCAGATCCGTCAAGCGTGGCCAAACCATCCAACCCAATTCAGGGATCATCGGGCAATGAGTGCCCACTCCCCTTCGCTCACATCGTTTTGCCGATGGTCGTGCGGGCTTCCATGCTTCACTTGATTGGCCACAGTTCAGGGCATGACAATCTCCATATCGGTCTTCATGCCCGATGGAGTGTCATGACTTGAGGCCATCCGCGGCTTGGGAACAAACTCTCGGGCGTTGCCATGGCGATCAGTCGTCGAGAGGATTTTGGTTCGCAGGGTTGCGAATGGCGGCATGAATGAGTCAATTGGGCTCGTTCGCCGGATATGCTTGAAGTCACTTTTGGAACTCTGCGGTCGGACGATTTGGCTGTCTGCCGCGATTCTGACCTTTCGGCGACCGGCATTCTTGGGGGGGGGCATTGCAAAATATCAACTTCATTTGCATCGGATCAATGCATTGGGACACCTTGGGAGAAATCCCGCAACCTTTTCGTCCCGGTTGGGATATGCCGGGATCGGTTCGCCGAATGCCCGGTGGCGTGGCACTGCATGTTGCGCGGTCGATCTGTGCGTTGGGTGAAGAGGCTCTGCTGTGGTGCACAGTCGGAGACGACAATGATGGCAGGAGGCTGATTGCATCCCTCGAAGAGGACGGCCTGTCCGCCGGAGGGGTTGTTGCCATGGAAGGAGAACGGACCGATCGGTGCATGTTCATTCTGGACCGCGAAGGATCGGTTACGGGGGTTTCCGACTGCCGCCTTCTGGAATCGGCAAGCGGTCAGCTTGTTCGCAGATTGGCTGACAGTGGGGTATTGCGGTCTGGCCGGAACATCGTCCTCGTTGTGGATGGAAATCTTCCTGAAGAAATCCTTGATGAACTGTCCGGTAATGGAACGTTTGAAGGAGTCCCAATAAGGTTCGCTGTTGCCTCGGACGGAAAAGCGGAAAGGGCGCAGGCCTTTCTTGGGCGCAAGCAAACAGTGATTCACCTGAACAGGGCTGAAGCTGAAGTTGCAGCGCGACGCAAGTTTCCGGATTCGACCGAAGCGGCACGGTTTTTGGTTGAGGCGGGGTTTGAACGTGTCATTGTATCCGACGTGCACACCGGAATTTCCGATTGCGATCAGGCGGCATTGGTCAGTATCAGACCGAAGCGCGCCGCAAAGAGGGTTCGGGTGCTTGGTGCCGGCGATCATCTGTTGGCGGCTCACCTCGTTGCCGAATTCCGCGGATTTCCAAGACACGACGCGTTGGAATACGCTGCAGAAGCAGCCAACGACTATGTTGCCGGGAAATGACGGAATTGAATTTGTTTGTTGAAATCGCACCGGAGGTCAGGCGGGCCCTGTCAAAAGGAGAGCCAGTCGTTGCTCTCGAATCCTCAATAATTGCTCAGGGACTGCCCTATCCGGACAACATAGAGACCGCACTTGCGGTCGAACGCAGAATTGCCGAACGGGATGTCGTTCCGGCGACAATCGCGATCTTGGACGGTAAGATTAGGGTTGGCCTCCGCAGGGACGAACTTGAGTTTCTTGCAACCGCAGCAAACCTACGCAAGCTCAGCCGCAACGACCTCGCAGCGGCTCTTGCCGCGGGCGACAGCGGTGCCACGACCGTTGCGGCAACCATGATCTGTGCCAGGGCCGCAGGAATCAAGGTATTCGCAACCGGTGGCATTGGCGGCGTCCACCGCCTTGCCGAACAGACGTTGGATATCTCGCGGGATCTGCATGAACTGGCCGAAACTCCAGTCATTGTGGTTGCGTCCGGTGCAAAGTCGATTTTGGATCTTCCCAAGACAATTGAGGTACTTGAGACTTTGGGTGTCCCCGTCATATCTCATGGTCAGGAGGAGTTCGCAGCATTCTGGTCAAGGGAATCCGGTGTTCTCTCGCCGTTGCGCATTGATGACCCCGGTCTGATCGCCGCGGCACAGGCCGCACGGGAAAACCTTGGAATTCCAGGAGGAATGCTGGTGTCGAACCCGATCCGCAGGTCCGCTGAAGTTCCACTCAAAATCGTGCAGCCCTGGGTGGACAATGCTGTGGCGCAGGCGGCGCAACAGGGAATCACGGGCAAGAAACTGACGCCTTTCCTGCTGAATTCGATTGCAGAGTTGTCGGGCGGTGCCACACTGCGCGCCAACAAGATCCTTGTTCAGGACAATGCCGAGTTGGCAGCAAGAATTGCTGTTGAATACACGAAGCTTCGATCCTGACCGGAACGGACCGTCCGAACTGCAGGGATTCCGAACACCCCGAAATTGGGGAGAGAACAGCGTTCAACTTCCGTAGAGGGAAAGGAACTGCCGCATTCGGTGGACCGCAAGATCCGGGTCCCGAAGCAAACCGCACCTGTCGGCCAATCTGAAGACCTGAACATAGTAGGGGAGCGGCCGCATCGACTGCGCACCGCCCAGCATGATGAAGTGATCCTGGAATCCGTTCAGCCAGGCAAGAAACACGATGCCGGACTTGTAGTGCTGTGTCGGAGGCCTGAATATGAGTCGCGCCAGCGGGACTGTCGGATCAAGAATTGCATGAAAGCCGTCCCTGTCGCCCGCCCCCAATCTCGCGATTGCTGCAGCTGCGGCCGGCGCCAGCGGGTCGAAAATGCCCAGAAGCGCGTCCGAATGTCCTTCTTCGTCGCCGGCGATCAGTTCGGGATAGTTGAAGTCGTCGCCGGTATACATCCTGACGCCGTCGGGCAATCGCCGGCGCATGGCGATTTCCCTGTCCTTGTCGAGCAGTGAAACCTTGATGCCGTCTATTCTGTCCTTCGAGTCCTCGATAATCTCCAAAACCGTCTCAAGCGCATCCGAAAATTCATCCGCTCCCCAATAGCCTGCAAGGACCGGATCGAACATGTCGCCAAGCCAATGCAGGATGACAGGTTGATCGCAGTGCCGGAGCACTGATCCATACACCGACTTGTAATCGGCAGGGGACCGCGCAGCCCCTGCAAGGGCGCGACTTGCCATGATGATAATTCGGCCGCCGATTTTCTGGATTGCCTCAAGCTGTTCGAGATAGGCCGAAACAACCTTGTCAATCGGGGTGCTGTCCGTCGCATGCAGATGATCGGTTCCACAGCCATTGAACACCAGCGCGTCCGGCAGTTCCTGGCGCGTCCGGGCCATGAGTTCCAATGCCCCTTGCCAGTCCAGCCCCATTCCGCGCTGTGCGGTGTCCATGGCCTCAGCGATTCCGAGTCCAAGGCCGGCCACATGTCTGCGGAAATTCATCGTGGCTTTCCAGTCGATCTTCGCGGGTCCGGTGGGATCATTCGGTGCAAAAGGGTCGACAACGACATGAACGGCCGCAAGCACTGTCCTGACGGGGTTGTCCGGCAAAGGTTCTGCAGTCAGCGGAGTGCCGGTAAGGCGGTATTTGGCCTTCCTGCCTGATGTGTCGGGTAACTCAATCTTCATCATTGCCTCAAAACCGCGGGACCAGCATGCCGCCGTCTACGGATATCGACTGGCCGGTTGTGTAGGGTATGCGCCCGGTGGCGATGGCCGCAATGACACCTGCAACCTCTTCGGGTTGGCCGACCCTTGGATAAAGGCAGAGTCCCTCCGCCGCTCGTCGGCTGTAATCCTCAATGACGGCACTCGTCATGTCGGTTGAAATTAGTCCCGGCTGCACATCGAACACCGGAATGCCGTGTTCGCCGAGGCGAGCAGCGAATACCTTTGATATCATCGCGGCCGCAGCCTTGGATGCGCAATATTCGCCGCGGGGAAGTGCGACCGCCACCGCATTCGAGGAGGTTACATTTATGAGCGAGTATTTTAGGTCGGGATCCTGTTGCCGGCTTAGAAGCCGCCGTGCAAATTCCTGGCACAGGAAAAACACCGCCTTTGCATTGACGTCCATGCACCGGTCATAGCTTTCTTCCGTTGCATTCAGCACGTCGCCGCGGCTGATCACGCCGATGCCTGCATTGTTGACGAGAGTTGTAAGGGGCCCGATTTCATTTTCGATCCGGTCGAACTCGTCTCTGCGCCGGGCAAGCTCCCTGACATCCATGGCAACACTGCACACCTTCACTCCACACTTTTCCACCGCCGAGGCAGCACTGTTGAGAACATCGCCTTTCTGGCGCGAATTGATCGCGATGTTGAAACCTGCCCGTGCCAATTCAAGGGCCGTGGCAAGGCCGATGCCTCGGCTGGATCCGGTTACAAGCGCAGCCTGGACGCTCAATTTTCTGGTCCCTGTGTCATCAACTCCCTCGCGATGATCGAGCGCTGAATTTCGTTCGTTCCCTCATAGATCTGGGTAATCCTTGC
>JAGWAS010000007.1 GCA_021296235.1 Paracoccaceae bacterium
TTGGGCATCTCGCAGTTTGCAGTGAACTCTTGCTGCAACTGCTTGGTTTCGCCGTCGCCACCGCGACCATTGCATGACAAATGTAAACGACGGAGTGTATGCCCAATTGAAGGGTTGCTGGGAGGCCTGAACGCAGTACGTGGTTGACGTCGATCGCAAGTATTGACGAATGGATCGCATTGATTCTGTTTTCTACCGACGTTTGATCGGGTTTCCCGAGGGGTGTATCCCATATTGTTGTGATTCACGATTTGAAGAGACGTGGCCTGTCGATCAGTGCGATTGCACGCAATACCGGCCCGGATCGAAAGACGATCCGAACATAACTGAAACGTGGCCTTGAGGGCTCGAGTTACGGTCCGCGTGTGCCGCAAATTCGATTGTTTGAACCATATCAGGTGAAGCTTCGCCGAAGGATCAGCGTCCGGCCTGTCCGGCCGGCGGCTTCGGTGCAAGGCAGGAGAGTTCGGCTTCAACGGTGAAACCGCTGCGGTTGCCGACTTCGTGCGCAGTTTCCAAAACGATCTTCCGCAGCATTTCGAGAATCGCTTGGAAAAACCGCCCCGCAGGCGGGCCAAAGTTGAATTCGCAGAGGTCACGACCTGCTTCACCGATGAACCCGGAATCCGCCATAGGCGTCTGCCTGTTTTCGCATTTGCTCGGCAACAGCCACTGGCAGCAGGTTGAACCAAAGCAACCAACTTCATTCCAACCGCACTTGATTTGAACATTCTTTCTGATAGGCGTCCACTAAGCTCTGATTTCGGACAATTGCCGTTGCATGCAAGATCGATCGAAGATCAAGGGCTGGTGTTTCGTTGGTTGCCGAAGGTGGTGGCGGCATTGCTCCTTTGCAATTCCGCAACCGGCAGTCGGCCAGTGGCGGAGGAGGGATATTAAATGCAAAGACATGTTCGCGCGGTTGTCGTCGGTGGCGGCGCTGTTGGAACCTCGATCGCCTATCACTTGGCAAAGGCGGGTTGGCAGGACACTGTTCTCCTTGAGCGCGACGAGTTGACCTCGGGTTCGACCTGGCACGCAGCCGGTCTGCTTCCCTTGTTCAACATGAGCTTTGCCACAAGCCACATTCACGACTATTCGGTCCGTTTCTACAAGGAGTTGGAAGAGGAAACGGGACTTGATCCGGGTTTCAGCGTGGTCGGAAACCTCAGGATGGCGCAGTCCAGCGAACGCATGGACGAATACATGCTCTATGCGACGACCGCCGAGACGGTTGGAATTCCGTATGAGTGGCTATCGCCGCAGGACATCAAATCCCGCTTTCCGCTGGTTCGAACCGAGGATTTGGTTGGCGCGATCTACCATCCGACTGACGGTTACATAAATCCGGCTGATGTAACCCAAGCAATGGCTAAGGGAGCGCGTCAGCGCGGAGTAGAAATCCTGCGTCGCCATCAGGTGGAATCGTACAAATGGTCTGGCGAAGAATGGATCGTCAAGGGTTCGATCATGGTCGAACAGGGAGGCAATCTGGTCCGTTCCGGCCAAGAGTTCGAATTCATGGCGGAGCATGTGGTGACCGCAACCGGCAACCATGCGCAGCGAACCGCGAAGTTGCTGGGGTTGAAGATTCCGGCCGTTCCGGTTGAGCACCAGTACATTGTAACCGAACCGGACAAGGAACTCGTAAAATGGCGGGAAAACAATCCTGAACACCCTGTCCTTAGGGACGCTGATGCAAAGTGGTATGTGAGGGAAGAGCGCAAAGGATGGATTCTCGGACCATATGAAAGAGGCGCGCCGGCGCGTTTTGCATATGGAGTTCCGGATTCGTTCCGTGCGGATTTGTTTCAACTGGATCTTGACCGGATCGAAGATGAATACTCCTCGCTAATCCACAGAATTCCGTCATCGGAAGTTGCAGGGCTTAAGGACGATTATAACGGCCCGATCTGTTATACGCCGGATGGAAATCCGCTTGTCGGACCCGCACCCGGACTTCGAAACATGTGGCTGGCCGAGGGGTTTTCCTTCGGCATCACCGCTGCCGGAGGCACGGGAAATTACCTTGCCCAGATGATGGTGGAAGGTGAAGCGGAGATCGACATGGCCTCGCTTGATCCCAAGCGCTACGGCGATTGGATAACCACGGAGTACGCCTGCCGCAAGAATGAGGAATGCTACGAGCACGTTTACATTCTTCATCACCCTGATGAGGAGAGGGAAGCGTGCCGACCCCTGCGGACTGCTCCCTGCTATGACCGGTTGAAGGAAAGGGGAGCGCAATTCGGCCAAGTCAATGGTTGGGAGCGCCCCAACTACTTCGCCCCTTCCGGATTTGACGACCGCGCCTCAAGATCATTCCGCAAGGGAGGTTGGTGGCAGTATGCGGTTGAAGAGGCAATGGCGGTTCGAAACGGGGTCGGGTTGCTTGACGCGACTGCCTTTGCCAAGCACCGCATAACCGGACCAGGGGCAACAAGGTTCTTGGACTGGTTCACCTGCAATCGGTTGCCGGGCCACGGTCGCGTCAGTTTGACCTATGCGCTGACCCAAGCAGGAACAACCCGAACCGAGTACACGATCGCTCGGCTCGGTGACGATGACTATTACTTGGTTTCTGCCGGAGCGTGGGCTGCATATGATCACGATCATTTGGTCAAGACGGCGGAGTCTCGGCGGGAAGAGTTCGGTTGGGTCAATGTTCAGGAGGTTACCAGCCAGTGGGGAGTTTTTGCGATTGCCGGACCGGCAGCGCGAGATCTTCTGAAATCCGTTGTCTGCGACGGTAAACCCGAAACAGTGTTTTCGAACCGGCGTTTTCCTTGGCTGGCGGTCAGGGATTTGGAGATCGGAATGTGCCCGGTCCGAACCATGAGGGTTTCCTACACTGGTTCACTGGGATGGGAACTGCACCATCCGATCGAAATGCAGAACTACCTTTTTGATCGGCTGGAGGAAGCGGGAGCGAAGCACTCGCTCAGATTGTTCGGTGCACGCGCGCAGAATTGGATGAGAATGGAAAAGAGCTACCGCGCATTTGGCACCGAACTCGGGAGGGACGCAACTCCACTGGAGGGCGGACTGGATCGATTCGTGGACCTCTCCAAGGAATTCTGCGGCAAGGAGGCAATGCTCAGGACCGGAATTCGCGCAAGATGCGCAACATTTCTCATCAACGGTCCGGAGGATGCATGTCCATGGGGCAGGGAGGCTCTCTATGACGGAACAGAACTGGCGGGGCGGCTGACATCCGGTGGCTATTCGGTGAATTTCGGCAAGGCCATCGGAATGGGTTACGTCAGGCCCGACCTTGCGGAGCCCGGTGTCAGGCTCAAGGTCAAGATGTTCAACCAGCTCTGGGATGCCGTTGTTGCCGAGGAAAGCCCCTATGATCCGTCAAATGCACTCTTGCGACAGGACGGCTGAGCCTTAACGGTTTTTGCCGCTTGAGCCGAGTTGCGCCAGAAAGCGGCGAATGAAGTCGACACATTCCGGCTCGTCGAGGAATGGGCAATGACCCCGGTCGGGAACTTCCAAATAGGAGATGTCCGGTCGCCGCAAACGCATCTTCTCAACTGTCTTGACCGAAAGAAGGTCTGAATTCGCACCCCGGATCAATCCAACCGGGATGCCGTCGAGCGCGTCAAAATGGGGCCACAGGTCTGCCGGGTCTCCGGTCAGGGAAGAAAGAACCGCGTCCCGCAGCCTTGGGTCGTAATTCAGCCTGGGCCTGCCGTCCTCAAATGTGTAGCGGCACCTGCATTCCTCAATCCAACGCTCGTGCGGCACGTTGGCGAAGCCGATGGCATTGGCCTCTGTGTTTCTTGCCGTTTCCTCAAGTGAAGCGGATGCAGGTTGGCGGCCCAAATATTCGGCAATTCGGTCAAGTCCGGGTATTTCGAGATCAGGGCCAATGTCGTTGAGAATTACTCCTGAAAGTCGATCCCTTTTGGTTGCCGCCATGACCATTGCGACGATTCCACCGCGTGACGTGCCAAGAATCGGAACTGAGTTCAGGCTTAGATGATCAAGGAGCTCCACCGCGTCCTTCGCCTCGATTGCCGGGTTGTAGTTGTGGAAATTCTGATCCCGGTCGGAGCGGCCACGACCTCGGTAATCCGGCCGTATGATTCGAAATTCGGGAAGGCGAGCCGACATTGCCTCAAAATCGGCGGAATTGCGCGTCAGCCCGGCAAGGCAAAGCAGGGCAGGACCGGTGCCTTCGTCGTGAAAGGCGATGCGGAGTCCGTCCGAAGCGGTAAAGTACTTCACTTCTGACTTCCCGCAAATTGGGGAATCCCGGTCAAATCGCAAACAACCGCATGCGGCTTCCATGGCAGCCTTTCGATCGGTTCATCATTTCGGTTCACCCAAATGGATCTGAACCCGAAACCGGCTGCTGCCGCAGCATCCCAGCCATTGGACGAAACAAATAGGATTTCTGCCGGTGTGCAACGGAAGTGGGCGGTTGCAAGTTTGTAGACCGAGTGATTGGGTTTGAATACACCAACCTCTTCGACGCTGAGCAATGCACCCACAAGTTCGGTGAGGTCCGCGGCATCAACCGCCGCCCTCAGCATTTCGGGTGTTCCGTTGGAAAGTATGGCGACCGCATGTCCGGCACGTTTGAGTTCGCTCAACATTCCGTGAACCTCCGGAAACGCAGAGAGTTGCCAGTAGAGGTCAAGCAACCTCTCACGCAGCACATCGTCGCCCGCAAGGCCTGCGGCATCCATCGCCCAGTCGAGTGAGTCGCACGTTACCTGCCAAAAATCGGCGTGAGCGCCGGTTACGGCTCTTAGCCACGTGTAGGATAACTGCTTTATCCGCCAGTTGGCGGCCACTGTCCGCCAAGATTCCGATAACCGTTCATTGCCCGGCTCTGCCGCAGCCTGCCGAGCTGCTGCGGCGACATCGAACAGAGTCCCGTAAGCGTCAAAAGCGCAATGCATGCCGTTTCCGTTCAGGTGTTGGTCGCGATGAAGGTTTCGTAGCCCGCGCCTCAGTAATTGACAACCGGGTTGCGGGGGGCGAAAGTGGCCTTGATTTCAGGGTTGCCGGTCAATTGGGAATGAGCGACCGAAGAGTGACGAAAGGATTGCTGACATGGGTGGAATGAACGGAAAGGTCATCTGGTCCGAGTTGATGACGCGCGACTACGAGGCCGCCAAGGCATACTTTGCTGACGTGTTGGGATGGACATACAAGGACATGGAAGGCATGGGCGGGCGTTACACCATTGCGCATCTTGGCGAGGAACCAGTGGCGGGAATTGGAGATTCGGTTGCCATGAATCTGCCGGATGAAATTCCCTCGCACTGGATGACCTATATCGCCGTCGACGATATTGATTCCGCTGTCGAAAGGACCGAAGCGGCTGGCGGCACCGTAAAGAACAAGCCGTTCGACGTTCCTGGAGTCGGGAAGATCGCCATTGTTGCCGACCCGTCGGGAGCCGTGTTCGGATTCACCCAGCCGATCGACTAAATCTGTTCGGGTTGCGGCATTCCGAGGATGTGAAAACCTCCGTCAACAGCGATGATCTCGCCGGTGGTGCAACTGGCATGGTTTGAGGCAAGATAAGCGGCGGTGCCGCCGATCGCCTCCAAGGTTGCATTGGCGCGGAGTGGCGAATTTGACTCCGTATGACGGAAGGTGTTGCGGGCCCCCCTGATTGCGGCTCCGGCCAGCGTCTTCATTGGTCCGGGGCTGACTGCATTGACGCGAATCCCTTCCGGCCCCAGATCATTGGCAAGGTATCGAACCGTGGATTCCAATGCCGCTTTGGCAACACCCATGACATTGTAATATGGAACCACCCGGTTTGAGCCCTGAAATGTTACGGTCAAGATTGATCCGCCGTTGCTCATCAGCGGTCGGGCCCGCCTCGCCAGATCAATGAGTGAATAGCATGAAACGTCAAGGGACAGCGTGAAATTGTCCCGACTTGTATCAATGAACCGCCCATTCAGCTCCATCCGATCCGAATAGGCAATGGCGTGCACCAGCACGTCAAGGCGGCCCCACTCGTCCGATATTGCCCCAAACAGTTTGTCGAGCGTTTCCGAATTTTTCACGTCGGCGTGTTCAATGATCTTTGCGTCCACCTTACCGCCCAAGGGTTCGACCCGCTTTCTGATCGATTCGTTCTGATAGGTGAGCGCCAGATCGGCACCTTCCGCATGCATGGCCTTTGCGATTCCCCAAGCAATGGAGCGCTCATTTGCGATCCCGAGCACCAACGCCTTTTTTCCGGAAAGCAGCAATTTGAATCTCAACCGTTGAAAGCGCTGAGCGCAAGGGTTGCATTTGTTCCGCCAAACCCGAAGCTGTTGGAAAGTGCAGTGTCGATGTCAACATCCTCGACCGTTTCCGTGGCAATTTCTCCGGGCATGATATCCTCATCCAACTGGAACACATTGGCGGACCCGGCGATGAACCGACCCTCCATCATCAAGAGGGTATAGATGGCCTCGTGAACGCCCGCGGCACCGAGCGAATGGCCAGTCAGCGACTTTGTCGAACTAATGGGTGGCGCGGCACCATCGCCGAATATTCGCCGAATTGCCTCAACCTCCACAACATCACCGGCCTTGGTTGAGGTGCCGTGAGCGTTGATGTATCCGACGCTGCGGTTGCCGGTTCCGGACAATGCCTGACGCATGGCCCGTTCACCTCCTTCGCCCGAAGGCGCAACCATGTCAAATCCATCCGAAGTGGCTCCGTAGCCGGTTATTTCGGCATAGATTTTTGTCCCTCTTGCCTGGGCTCGCGAGAGTTCCTCCAACACCAAAACCCCGGCACCTCCGGCTATTACGAACCCGTCACGATCCTTGTCAAAGGCACGGGAGGCGACTTCCGGCGTGTCATTGTATCTTGAACTCAGGGCATTCATGGCATCGAAGAGACAGGAAAGGGTCCAATCGACCTCCTCGCCGCCGCCGGCGAACACGATGTCCTGATTTCCGAACTTGATCTGTTCCGCTGCATTGCCAATGCAATGGGCCGAGGTCGCACAAGCGGAGGTAATTGAGTAGCTGATGCCCTTGATCCTGAAGGGAGTGGCCAGACATGCCGAATTGGTCGATGACATGCAGCGCGTAACCATCAGGGGCCCCATTTTTCTGGGACTTCCCTTCTCCTTCACAGCTCGGTGGGCGAGGTAGAAATTCGATGTCGACGGACCGCCCGACCCCATGATCATCCCGGTCCGTTCATTCGAAACCTCCTCGTCACTCAGTCCCGAATCTGCAATTGCCTGCCGCATCGCAATGTAATTGTAAGCCGCACCGGGGCCCATGAAACGCAACTGGCGCTTGTCAAGATGGTCTTCAAGGACAATGTCCGGAATCCCATGCACGCGGCTTCGGAAGTTATTGGCCGCATATTCGTCGGAAAAAGTGATCCCCGACTTTCCGGTCCGGAGTGAGGCGGACACTTCATTCTTGTTGATTCCGATCGGCGAAACTATGCCAATCCCCGTTATCGCTACGCGCCGCATTAGCGCACCTCTCTGTTGGTGCCGAACTATTGTTCTGAAAACAGCCCGACCTTCATTGCCGTGGTTCGGTAGATTTCCTTTCCGTCCGCAATCATGCGTCCGTCGGCAACGCCGAGCTTCAGCTTCCTGTTGATGACCCTCGTGAAGTCAACGATGTAGGTCAGGAGTTTGCAATTCGGAGTAACCATGTCGGAAAACTTCACCTCGGAAACCCCAAGTGCCCGGCCCCTTCCGGGCAATCCTCGCCATCCAAGGTTGAAGCCCGTTAGTTGCCACAATGCATCAAGCCCAAGACAACCAGGCATCACCGGGTCGCCCTGAAAGTGACAGGAAAAGAACCAGTGGTCTGGCTTGATGTCGAATTCTGCGATGGCGTGTCCCTGTCCGTGGATGCCGCCATTGTCCGAGACCTCGGTTACGCGATCAAACATGAGCATCGGCGGCAGCGGCAACTGGGCGTTGCCATGCCCGAACAATTCGCCGCGAGCGCACTTCAGCAGGCCTTCATAATCAAACTGCGATGGAAATTGCGGCATCTTTTCTGTTCCGGTCCGCCAGATTTCGGTCAGTTCAGTATCATTCAAAGTTGTCGATAGGCAATAGTTTCGCGTGTGAACGTCAGTTGAGCGGGCAGGAGCCAATGCAGCGTTCCCGGCTCCCGTTTGCGGGCAGTCCGGAAATGCAGGTTTGCCGCCGGGGTCGGAAGGTGTCCCGGTTCAATCACCTCGTGATGATCTCAGGTCCCATCAGTTTTGTCGGCAGGAAGGTTGAAATTGCCGGAACATAGGTGACAATTATCAGGAATGCGAAGAGCACCCCAAGAAATGGAAGCGCGGCCCTTACGATCCGCGTCAGCGGCATTCCGGTGATTCCCGATGTTACAAACAGGTTCAGCCCGACCGGCGGCGTGATCATGCCGATTTCCATGTTGACGACCATGATGATCCCGAGATGAATCGGATCAATACCCAACTCGATTGCTATCGGAAAAACCAGCGGCGCAACGATAACGAGCAGCCCTGACGGTTCCATGAACTGACCGCCGACCAGAAGGATTGCGTTCACGGTTATCAGAAATGCGATCGGGCCCAAGCCGGCGGCAAGTATCACATTCGTTATCTGCTGGGGAATCTGTTCTTCGGTCAGTACATGCTTGAGGATCAGCGCGTTTGCTATGACGAACAGCAGCGTAACGGTAAGACGGCCCGCCTGAAACAGCGTTTGCCTGGTGTCCGGGTGGGTGAATACGGTGAGCAGGGCCTGCGGTCTTGCCAAAAGGCTCTCACCTTGTGCCGCAAGGGGGCCCATGTCGCGGTAGACGAAGTTGGACACAAGAAACGCATAGACTGCGGCGACGGCGGCAGCTTCGGTCGGCGTGAAGACGCCCCTATAGATACCACCCAGAATGATGACGATAAGGAAAAGACCCCATCCCGCTTCCCTTCCCGATACAACGATTTCCCTGAAACCCTGCCAATTCCCCTTCGGCAAGTTCTTCACCCTTGCGATGATGTAGATTGCGGCCATCAGCATCATTCCGGCCAGAAGTCCTGGAATCACGCCGGCAATGAACATTCTGCCCACTGATACGTTCACGGATGCTGCGTAAACGACCATAACAATGGAAGGAGGAATCAGGATGCCAAGCGTTCCCGCATTGCAGATTACGCCGGCGGCAAATTCCTTCGAGTAGCCAACTTGACGCATGCCGGCGATGACAATGGACCCAATTGCAACAACCGTCGCCGGGGATGAACCGGAAAGAGCAGCAAAGATCATGCAGGCGAACACGCCGGCAATGGCCAATCCACCGGGAAGGTGGCCGACGCAGGCAATTGAAAAGCGGATGATGCGTTGCGCCACGCCTCCGGTTGTCATGAATGCCGACGCCAGAATGAAGAAGGGGATGGCAAGCAGGGTGTAGTGTCCCACGAAGGCGGAGAACATGGTCTGGGCAACCGACGCCAGTGAACTGTCGGAATACAGCAGCAGGAACACTATTGAGGAAAATCCGAGAGAGATGGCGATTGGGACCCCGATGATCATCAGCCCGATGATCATGGCGAACAGCAGCGCAACTTCCATCAGATGTGTTTCCCTGGTTTGTCGCTGACCTCCCGGACATCATCCTCCACCTCGTGGCTTGCCACTATTCTGTCGCATTTGCCTGTCCAAACCGAATGCGCCACCTGAAGAAACCGAAAGAGGAGAAGTGCCATTGATGCCGGCAGGACCGAATACGGAATTAACCGCGGGATCTTCTCATACTCCTGACCATCGTTGAACAAGCCACTGAGCCATTCAAGTGCAGCAGGCATAGGAATGTCATTGACTTCGTACCATCCCTTCGGACGGTAGTTTCCTTCGAAACCAAGGGGGAACCAGCGACCGGTCGTCTTGGGAAGGTTGGCGAAGTTTGCCCAATAATCCCACGCTCCCTTGAGCATCAGGAACACAAAGGCGATGCAGACGCAGGCCGCTGCCAGGGCCATGATTCTCCGTGCCGGTTGCGGAAGCAAATTTATGAGGATGTCGACCCCGAGATGGGCGTTCCTTTTGACTTCGTAGGATGCACCGAGAAGAACAAGCCACCCGAACAAAAAGACCGTCAGTTCCAATGCCCACAAGATGTTCGCGTTGAACACATACCGGGCAATGACATTGGCGAAAGTAACCAAGGCCATGATGCCGAGAATCACGGCAATCAGTGTTTCCTCAATGCGGTCTGTTGATGGAAGAGGCCTAATCATTTGGAACATTCCGCCGATTTCCCCCCTTGCAGTGCAATTGGGTCATTCCTTTACGGGCAATCCGGATGTATCGGACATCCCCGTGTTTCACTGCAACGAGAGCAGATACTGTTCCGCAGATCGGTTCGGGGCGGTTGGGGACGGCATTCCAACCGCAAGCCAATTCCGAAAGAAGCGGGAGGAATTCGTCAATGCCAACCTGCCAAAATTGTCTTTGGTCAGTTTTCTCAACAGCATGACCGCAATGGTCCCGATTTGGGGGTAAGTATCCGTGGTGTTGGCAGGGGAAATGCTTGGCATGCATTTCCCCCTGATGCAGCATCAGTGCTGCATGTTGATTTCCTGTGCTGCGGAGATGTTCTCTTGGCCCACATCGTCCCTGAACTGGTTCCAAACAGGCTTCATGACATCGACCCAAGCTTGACGTTGATCGTCGGTCAACTCGCGAACAGTGCCGCCGGCATCAAGTATTGCCTGCCTGTTTTCTCGGTTCACGGAGGATGATTCCGAGTTTCGAAGTTGTGTGACTTCGCCAAGAATCGAAAGAAACTGACTGCGGACATCCGGGTCAAGCCCGTCAAGCCAGTCAACTGACGTCACCACAAGATAATCGATGATGCCGTGATTGGTTTCGGTAATTCCGTCCTGCACTTCAAAGAACTTCTGGCCGTAAATGTTGGACCAGGTGTTTTCCTGCCCATCAACCACCCCCTGCTGAAGTGCGCCGTAAACTTCAGAAAAGGCCATTTTCTGAGGCGAGCCGCCGATCGCTTCCATTTGGGCGACAAGCACGTCTGATTGCTGAACGCGAAACTTAAGCCCATTTGCGTCGGAAGGAAGCAACAGCGGCACATTGGCCGACATCTGCTTCATGCCGTTGTGCCAGAATGCAAGCCCCTGTAGACCGCGCGACTGCATGCTGTCTTTGAGCGCCTGTCCGGCGGCGGATGCCTGAAATGAGTCCACGGCATCGACGTTCTTGAACATGAAGGGCAAATCGAAGATGCGGAATTGTTTGGTGAACTTTTCGAACTTGGACAGGGAGGGAGCGGCAAGTTGAAGATCACCGTTCAGCAATGCCTCAAGGGCCTGATCGTCGTTGTAAAGGGAGGTGTTCGGAAATACCTCCATGCAAGCCATTCCGTTCATTTCGGAGTTGACGCGTTCGGCAAGAAGCGTGGCGGCGATTCCCTTCGGATGCCTGTCCGAGTTGGTAACGTGGCTGAACTTGATGACGGCTTCTCCCTCGTCGCATTCTGCCAATGCGGCAGCCGACCAAAGCAGTGCGGCCAAGCCGGCAGCCAATGCGCTAAGTGACTTCATGATACATTCCCCTAAATTTCAGCATTTCAGTTCTGGCAACCATTTGAATCGCCAACGCGTTGGCTATCATGCTGAAAACGCCACATCAACACGCAAGTATGCAGTCGAACATGTTCACTGCGGCGAGCGGCCCGATTCATTGCCGTTTGTCGGGGCAATCGGCAGGAAAGGGGCGTCGTAATGTTCATCGGCTTCAGGGAGGAGGAAATTGCGGGTTCGGGTGCACGCCTGTTCGTCCGCCACGGAGGTAATTTGAAAGGACCACCGGTTGTATTGCTGCACGGCTATCCGCAAACCTCGGCAATGTGGCACCGTGTCGCCCCAATCCTTGCTGAAACTCACAGAATTGTCTGTCCTGATCTCAGGGGCTACGGACGATCGGAGAAGCCTAAATCCGACAGATTGCATCTTGCCCATTCAAAGCGAAGCATGGCAGGCGACATCGTGGCCGTAATGGAGAGGCTCGGTTATCGCCGCTTCCTTGTCGGGGGACATGACCGCGGCGCACGGGTGGCGCACAGGCTGGGGTTGGATTTCCCGCGCCGTGCAGTGGGTTTGTGTCTGCTTGACATTGCGCCAACCCGCGAAACGTACGCAAACATCTCAGAAGAATTCGCAAAGAGCTACTGGCACTGGTTTTTTCTGATTCAAGACCAGCCGTTGCCGGAAACCCTGATTGGCGGTGCACCGGATGCCTATTGGAAATTGAAATGCATGCGACAGGCGGACGGAGCGATTCCATTCCATCCGGAAGCCCTGAAGGAATACTTGAGTGCGTTTCGAGACCCGGCAGCAATTCATGCAAGCTGCGAGGACTATCGGGCTGCCGCATCAATTGACATAACACACGACAATGAAGATGGGGGAAGAACACTGTCAATGCCTGTTCACCTGATCTGGGCCGCAAACGGGACCACTGCCAACTGTTTTGATCCAATTGAGCTTTGGAACCGGCGCGCCGATCAAGTTGAAGGGCAGTCGGTTGCCGCATCTCACTACATGGCAGAAGAAGTTCCCGAACTCATTGCCGAACGGATGCTCAATTTCTTTGCCGACTGTTGGCAGCGGGCAGGGTCCCATTCAGAAACTGGCGGCCCTGAACCCCTGCCGGTACATGGTTAACAGTTGCGCCTTCCGTGCACTGATCGAATTGCGCCGAAGCACCCCTTTCTGAAAAATTTGAAAAACACGGCAGATTGTGCAAATTGTCGTCTGGTTCGGCACGGGCCGCAGACGAAATTCACGGTGATGGAAATGCTTTCGCGTGAAGTTGACTGGTTGCGCTCCGCGGGATTGCAGCCAACCCGGCAAAGGGTAGCCTTGGCAAGACTGCTGGTCGGCGACCAAAGAAACAAGCACGTAACCGCCCAAATGCTATATCTGCATGCGCTCGAAGATGGCGGTGCGATGTCACTGGCTACGGTCTACAACACACTGCGAATCCTGTGCGATGCCGGCCTGCTGAAGGAAATCAAGGTCGATGGTTCCCGTTCTTGGTTTGACACCAGGGTTGACGATCATCCGCACTTCTACTGGGAGGATACGGGCGAACTTGCCGATGTGCCCGAAGGTGACTTGCCTCTGGTTGAGATTCCGGGCGTGCCGGAAGGTGCCGAAGTATCCGAGGTGGACGTAGTGATCCGGCTTAGGCGCAAGTAGACCCCTTCCAATGATTCAACTGCGCGATCTGCAGCCGGACCCGCCTGATGTGAGCCGTGGCCGACCAATTGTTTCCGGGCGCAGTTGCGACGAATCCTCAACCTTAGAAGATGTGCAATTTCAATATCTTGGCTCGCTTTCTTATGCCAATGAGCATCGAAAGTTCAAAGTCGACGGAAAGACAACCGACAATGCTTGACACGGGTGTTGATGGCAAGCGCCGGTGCTTCGGCAACGGACCTGGCAGGGGTCATTATGCCGAGTATCACGACAATGAATGGGGTGTGCCCGTTCATGATGACAGGGTGCATTTCGAGTTCATAGTTCTTGAAGGGGCCCAGGCCGGTCTGAATTGGGAAACGATCCTCAAAAAGAGGAGTGGATACAGAAAGGCCTTCAAGGATTTCTCACCGGCCAGGGTGGCACTTATGAGCGACACTGAATTGGAGGCGTTGAGGTCGGATCCGGGGATAGTGCGCAACCGTCTGAAAATTGAGTCCGCCCGCCGCAATGCCCGGGTTTTCCTTCGCATCCAAGAGAAATTTGGATCATTCGACTCTTGGTTGTGGGAGCATGTGGACGGCAAACCGGTTCGAACCGCTTGGCAGGAGATGGCTGACATGCCGGCAACAACGCCTTTGAGTGACAGCCTGTCGCGCGAATTGAAACTGATGGGAATGAACTTTGTCGGCTCAACCATCGTCTATGCATTCCTTCAAGCAGTTGGGGTTGTGAACGACCATGTGGTGGATTGCTGGAAGTCCGATGGCTGATGCCTGCTTGATCCCAATCGAATTCACGATCTATCGGCCTGCTGGCTGTCGGCGGCCGCGGGATTCACTTTTCGGCACGAAGCGGCGAATTTGGGAATTTTTTGGAACTTTTCCGGGGAAATCCGGCTCGGTTTGAAGTGTGCGTGATAAATTTGTCGCGGTGCGGCGGAACCTTGTCCCTGGGCCGGTTTCTGTGGGGCCGGGATTGCCATCAACCGGAGGGTGCGTTTGGATCAGCCATGCCAAAATTCAGAAGATGAGGCATTCCCGGCAGAGAACGTCTTGTAATGGATGATTGGACAAGAACGATCTTGGTCAACCCGAAGTCTGATGCACGGAATTTGAGATATCCCGTTTCTGTCCAGTGTCAATCTGGCGCTTTTCCTCGGATCGGCGCGTTAGCCTTTCTTGGCAGTGTCCAAGTAAAGTCCCCCAGTTTCCAGGCTGATGGATTGATCCGGCGGACATGTCCACCTGAAGAATGGGCCGATGGAGGCATGGCAAAATCCACGATGTCGGATTGCGTCCCTCAACCCTCTCTTGGCCATCTTTGCACGCGGTTGCGCAAGTTGCTGATGACATCTCTTGCCCGAAATCCGACATCCGCGAGGGGGAGGAACCAGGGCCGGCCTTGATACCACCAACGCTGCTGAAGTGTTGCATGCGAAAATGCTGTTTCACCTTCCGCATTTCCAATGATTTGGAGGGCCGCCTTGTGCCCCAGCCAAGGCGCCATTGCATTTCCGTTGCCGCAATAACCCATGGCGTGCCATAGTCCATTGAATCGCCCGACATGCGGCTCCATTCCGAATGTAAAGCCGGTGTTTCCTTTCCAGGCGTGCGATATGCCGACACCGCGAAGTTCAGGAAAAATCCCTGTCATCAGCGAGCGCAGTTGGTGTTCAAACAATCGGTTGCCGGCCTGAAACAACGCAGCTCGCCCGCCGAAGACGATTCGGGTTCCATCGGGCGATGGCCGGAAATAGCAGTGGCGTTCGCGGGTTTCGACTATCATTCGTGCCGTCGGAAACAGGGTGCCGACATGGTTTGCTCCCAACTGTTCGGTTGCGACAATGTAGCTGGGAACCGGAAAGACTGACCGGCCGGCAGTTCCGAACATTCCCTTCGTGTAACCGTTGGTCGCCAGCAGCACCTCTCCGGCACGAACCCGGCCCCTTGGGGTCAGCACCGAATGGCCCCGCTGATCGGACTCGATTTGAATTGCTGGTGTATTGCCCTGAACCAGTGCTCCTCTGCGGATTGCAGCTTCCAGGAAGCCTTGAACCCACTTCGCAGGATTCAGCCCACCGTGGTTGTGGTAAATCGCTCCACCGGCATAGATGTCCGAAGCAATTTCATCCCGTAACTGTGACTTTTGAACCATCTCAGCAGAGACGGGAGCCAATTCTTTGATTTTGTTCAGATTTCGAGCGGCGTTTTCGTATTCGCTGCTGAGCCACAGCGCCAGAAATCTGCCCGTTTGCCGGAAATCGCAATCGATTTCCTCAGTTTCCATGACAGTCTTTGCGAATTTCACCGAATCAAGGTGCATTTCCCGGAGCTTTCTTGCGGCGATATCAATTCCATCGCGGGAAATCAGCGTGTCGGCGTCGACCTTATGACCCCCGCCGATCATTCCGCCATTGCGTGAACTTGCCCCTTGGCCCGGATTCCCCGAATCCAAAACTAGGACAGATTTCCCATGCATGGCCAAGGTTCGCGCTGCTGAAAGGCCGGTAAGACCGGCACCGACGACAAGAGCATCGACCTCACCCGGCAATTCCGTCTCCTGGGTTGGAGCAGGGTGGCCTGCGCTATCCCACCAATATGGAAATTTCTTCGTTGACTGGGTCATCCGATGCCTTTGTAGATCTGCATCAACCGAAACGGTTTTGCATTGCCCGGTTGCGCCCGCAGTGTCAAACTCACGATCCTTGAAACGACGAAGTGGCATCGGTTCAATCGTTTAAACCATGAGGTTCCTCAATCTTGCCCTAACGGCGGGCGATTCATCCTCCATTGCGACTGAAATCTTGGCCATATCGGCGGCGGTGTCGGGATGGTTCAACTGTGCAAGCCGGAACAACCCGTCAAATGCCCACGCTCGAATGAGTTTGTTGGGTGACTCAACCAGGGCGAGTATGGCTGGGCGCAGTTCGGAAATCGGTGCCTGTGACAATTCGAGAAACCGGATGCACTGCAGAAGGTGGAGACGCGCCAGCCAGTCAGTTGAAAGGGTAAGAAGTTCGAGGAGTTCCGCTGACAGTTCTGCATTGGGTTTGGGTTGGTTTTCCAGCCATTTCTTGATGAGCCAAGTTGCTTCAACCTGAGAATTGCCTGATCGGACCAACAAGATCAATTGGTTCGGATGGTCCGGATGCTTGCCATACCTTTCATGAATGGATTCCAACTCACCGACTGAGGCTGGTTTGCAGGTTTCGATTTCAATTGCCAGCATTAAAGAACTCCTACCTCAATTGTGAGCTCAGCTTTCCTGGCCTTCAGGAGCGAGTTCTTGACCACCTTGATGCCGGTCAGGGGAGAGTTCCTTGCGGATCATTGAGGGATTGAATGACCAAGAGTTTTGCCAATGCTGTATCAAATCAGTTTGTTACCTAGGTCGGTGCCGGATAAATTCTCGTTGGTGGTAGCCAAGCCGACAATCGAAATCGGCAAGATTGCGGATCTGCAATGGTTATCACACTCTTGACGCCACGGTAATCCTGCAACAGTCCCCATTCCCAGTTTTCCTGCACAGTTTCCATTGGGCACAAAAATGCTGCCAAAATGGCCTGCAAGGTTCCGGTTGCTTCAGCCACACCAGTTCAGTTGACCGGGTACCTGTGGGGATGTTCCCTGAAAGGTGTTCGGGTCATATTGAAGAGATTGAACCTGACGTAAACGTCGTTGCCACCCAATTGGTCGCCGACAGGTGAAATCTGGCACAGAAACTGAGATGAATTGGTCTCTGCGACGTTGTTGGTCAACGCATCTCCGGAACATCAACTGGCGGACACTTCATTGGATGGCAAATGATTTCGAAAAGCACTTTCGCGACACCTTGATCAGGTCATTGCGTCAATCCATCTGCTTTATCGCCTGAATCCTCGAACAGATGAGTAATCCAAGGCAATTGAAATCATCACATATCAGTTGGATTGCAGGATCATTTATTGATCATCGACCAGTTGAATGACCGCAGCAAGGTGTTGCCGTAGTCGTAGGTCTTTCCTGACCCATCCGAACCAATCACGTAATAGATTCTCCAGCCGTCAAACCGGTCGGTCAACGTGCCGTCTGAATTGAGTTCGACGGGATTATTCGCCGGGGTTCCGTTTGTGTCTCGGATGCAAACACCAACCGAAGAAGAGTCGCAGTCAACAATTCTGGGGGAGTAATCACTTCTGCCATCTGCCTTGATCAGTAGTCTTTTGGTTGTATCAAGAAACACTTCGTCGGCAGCGACGGTGAAACTCATGGCAGAACCGAGAAGAAGCGTCATAACCGCAATGAGCATGGGTCTGCTGACCTTTGCCATTTTGACACCTGGATTTGTAAGTTGTGTTGCTGCAGAGTGAGACTATTGCAGCTATTCCGATTGTGCAACGGGAAGTGCCCAGATCGCAGGGATATCGCCCTTCTGTCGAATCCTGCATTGATGCCTTTCGGCTCCAGCGCAACCTGCTTGATCTGTGTCAGTGGTTGGATTTCGGTCAAGCCAATCCGTTCGAATTTCCCATGCATCGACCGGATCTGGCAGTCAGGCGGCGACCGGGCGAGGTTTCGGGCAATTCGGTTGAAGAAATTCGTATGAAGTGTCAGTCTGCGGTCCATTCCGGTTGTGGGTGAACGGCATCCGCAAAATTAATGGGGTTCATTTTATGAGCGGGAAACGTCGAAGCGCAGCATGGTACGGAAAGAACGACAGGGATGGTTTCATCCACAGAAGCTGGATGAAGAATCAGGGATTTCCCGGCCATGTGTTCGACGGTCGGCCGATCATCGGGATATGTAACACGTGGTCGGAACTGACGCCCTGCAATTCGGGTCTCAGGGTGCTGGCAGAGGCGGTTAAACGCGGCGTTTGGGAGGCCGGAGGATTCCCCGTGGAGTTCCCGGTCAGTTCTCTTGGTGAAACCCAAATGAAACCGACGGCGATGCTGTTCAGAAACATGCTCTCGATTGATGTCGAGGAATGCATCCGCGCATATGGCATGGACGGCGTCGTTCTTCTTGGCGGCTGTGACAAGACCACGCCTGGTCAACTCATGGGAGCTGCTTCCGTTGACCTGCCGACGATTGTGGTTTCGGCTGGACCGATGCTCAACGGCAAATGGCGGGGAGGCGATATTGGTTCCGGTACTGACGTTTGGAGATTTTCCGAGGACGTTAGGGCAGGCCAAATGTCCGTCCGGGAATTCCTGTCGGCCGAGTCCGGGATGAGCCGTTCGGCTGGCGTTTGCATGACCATGGGAACCGCATCAACAATGGCAAGCCTGGTCGAATCAATGGGCTTGAGTCTCCCGACGAATGCAGCGTTGCCTGCGGTGGATGCACGGCGGACGGCATTGGCCCACATGACGGGTCGCAGGATCGTGGAGATGGTTGAAGAGGAGCTGACGCTTTCCAAGGTCCTGAAACGCAGCAATTTTGAGAATGCAATTCTTGCCAATGCTGCAATTGGAGGATCGACGAACGCAGTTGTTCATCTGCTTGCCTTGGCAGGCAGGATGGAGGTTCCGCTCGAACTCAACGACTTTGAAATTGGCTCTGAAGTTCCACTGCTGGTCAATTGCATGCCATCGGGCAAATACCTGATGGAGGATTTTTGCTACGCCGGAGGTGTACCTGCGCTCCTTCGTGAGATATCCGACCTGCTCCGACCCGCAGGAACGGTCCTTGGAGGCGACATCTCCGACTACTGGGCGGACTCGGAGTGCTTCAACCGGGAGGTCATCCATGAATTTGGGCGCCCTTTGAAACCTGCGGCCGGCATCAGGGTTCTGCGCGGTTCGCTTGCTCCTGATGGTGCAATCATAAAGCCGTCTGCAGCCAACCCTGCGCTGCTTCATCACGAGGGGACGGCATGTGTCTTTGAGGACATTGAAGAGATGAGGGCCAGGATCGACGACCCCAACCTGCAGGTTACGCCGGACTCCATACTGGTCCTCAAGGGCTGTGGTCCGCGCGGATATCCCGGAATGCCGGAGGTCGGAAACATGCCCATACCGAAGCGGTTGGCTGAACAGGGTGTGAGAGACATGGTTCGAATTTCGGATGCAAGGATGTCAGGAACCGCGTTTGGTACGGTGGTTTTGCATGTTTCCCCGGAATCTGAAGCCGGTGGTCCCCTGTCGCTGGTCAGGAACGGCGACATTGTCAGGTTGGACGCAGCCGCGGGCAGGCTTGATCTTCTGGTTCCGGATGCGCAGTTGGCGGAGCGGAGGGAGAATTGGAAGCCGCGGCTTCCCGATTACGGGCGCGGCTACGCCAGACTGTACATTGATCATGTTCTGCAGGCTGACAAAGGCGCCGACCTTGATTTTCTGGTCGGAAAGGACACACGACCGGTTCGGCGGGAGAGCCACTAACATCGGCAATCAATTTTCGGAACTTGCGATCTGAAACTCCGGCTTGCAGCGGCGCAGTTGCGCGCATAACTCACTGCCATGAGATTGAATCCCTTCAAGAAGAGAAAACCTCTTGTTTCCGTGTTGCGTCTTGAGGGCGTGATTGCGGCCGGTGGACGACGGGCTCCCGTGTTGAATGACCATGGGATGGCCGTCACAATCGAAAAGGCATTTTCCAAGGGAAAGCCGAGTGCGGTTGCAATCGTCGTCAACTCACCAGGCGGTTCTCCGGTCCAATCTTCCCTGATCGGGGAGCGAATTCGACGCCTTGCGGACAGGCGAAGCATCCCGGTCTACGCATTTGTTGAGGATTTGGCCGTTTCTGGTGGCTATTGGATCGCTGCATCAGCGGACGAAATCCATGCCGATGCCTGTTCGATCATAGGATCAATAGGTGTGATTTCGTCCTCATTCGGATTTCACGAGGTTCTCGGGAAGATCGGCGTTGAAAGGCGGGTTTATACGGCAGGTGAGAACAAGGGCATGCTTGATCCCTTTCTGCCTGAGGATCCCAAGGATGTTGAGCGGTTGAGGATTTTGCAGGATGTCCTGCATGGAAAGTTCATTGAAATTGTCAAAGCACGCCGTGGGGACAGGCTGAATGGGGAAGATTTGTTCACAGGAAAGTTCTGGACCGGTGAAAAAGCGGTGGAGCTTGGCTTGATAGATGGAATTGGGACGGTCGTTCCCAAAATGCAGGAAATCTTCGGTGAAGATGTGAGGTTCAGACGCTATGCCCGCCGACTTCCGTTTCCCATGAATGTCAGTTCGGAATTTGCAGGTTCGGTTGCCGACATGCTTGAAGAGAGGACAATGCGCGCCCGGTTCGGGCTCTGAAGAAACCGCAGTGGCACAGACAGCGAAAGGATTGACGTGAGCGTGGCGGGGGCTGCACTCGTTACCGGAGGAGCACGGCGCATCGGCCGTGAGCTGGTGTTGGCCCTTGCAGAGCGCGGAATTGATGTCGCCATCCATTTCAACAGTTCCCGCAATGAAGCCGCAAACACCGCCGCCGAAGCAAGGAAACGCGGTGTGAAAGCGGTCGTGGTAAAAGCGGATTTTGATGTTGAAGAAGAAACATTGTCATTGGTTGGACGGGCCGCCGCTGCTCTGGGAAAGCCACTCAGCGTCCTTGTGAACAATGCTTCCCGATTTGAGCGGGACCGAATTGAGACGGCTTCCCCGCTCGGTTGGAAGAAGCATGTTCGCCCAAATCTTGAAGCGCCTTTCTTCCTCATTCAGAAATTTGCAGAACAAGCCCCCGAAGTTGACTGGGACGAGAAGGGTGAACCAATCGCGTCCGCAGCAATTGTCAATATGGTTGATCAACGGGTTTTGCGCCCGACCTCGGAATTTGCCACCTACACGGTCTCGAAGTCGGCTCTCTGGGCTCTGACCCAATCTTCAGCCGTTGCGTTGGCACCGCGCGTTCGGGTGAATGCCATCGGCCCTGGACCGGCAATGCCCAGCCCGCGGCAGTCACAGGAGCATTTCAGCCGTCAACGAAGCGCAACTCCACTTGGCAGGGGGGCTGATGTGGCGGACATCGTGGCGGCCATGAATTTCATGCTTGACGCAAAGTCGGTAACTGGCCAATTGATTTGCCTCGACGGCGGTCAGTTCCTAAGATGGAGCCATTCTCCAAGCGCTGGCGAACACCGGGAATAGTCTGGTGAACGACCGCCCGAATTTACACTTTTCCACTGCCCGCAGAAAAAAACCGGATCATGGGGATCATCGCGGTGAAAACGGCACCAAAAATGGGCAAACGCTAAACAGTATATATATTTCAATGAGTTATGGTTTGAGTTGGATTCAGCTTTTCAGCTTTGCAACCTCTGGTTTTCGTTTAGATTTCCAAGGGATATGCCAATTGTTCCAAACTTGTCCACATGTTTTTCCACAGGTTCTCCGTTGGAATTGTCATGGTTGCGCAGTGTCGGGGAGGGAGTGATGAATGGCCTGCCGGGCAGGATTGGCAGAGTTGCAGGCAGAGGTCATTTTGACTGAACCGGAACAAAACTCCACCAAGGCCGGAAAGCAGGGAGTTGCGTGCATTCAGGCCTACCTCGCTTCGCTCGATGGCAGTCCCGGTGTCTATCGGATGCTCGATGAAAGAGGTCAGGTTCTTTATGTGGGCAAAGCGAAGAATTTGAAGAACCGGGTCAGGAGCTACACCACACTGACGGGTCAGAATCACCGAATTGCCAAGGTAATTGAGTCAACCGCATCAATGATGTTTCTGACGACAAGGACCGAGACCGAAGCACTGCTGCTGGAACAGAATCTGATCAAGCAGTTAAAGCCGAAATACAATGTCCTTCTCAGGGACGACAAGAGTTTTCCCAGCATTTTGGTTTCGAAATCCCACAGTTTTCCGCAGATCAAAAAGCACCGGGGAGCCAAGTCTGAGGAGGGCAACTATTTTGGTCCGTTCGCATCGGCCGAGGCCGTGGGCCGCACGCTCAGTCAGCTTCAGAAAGTGTTTCTGCTCAGGAACTGTTCGGATTCCGTATTCTCCAACCGGAGCCGGCCTTGCCTGCTTCATCAGATCAAGCGCTGCAGCGCACCGTGTGTCGGCAAGATTTCGGATGTGGAATACGGGGAGATGGTGAAGGATGCCGAGAGGTTCCTTTCGGGAAAATCCTTCCGAATGCAGGAGCAACTTGCAACCGAGATGGCTGAAGCTTCGGAGAAGTTGGATTTTGAGAGAGCCGCAGTTCTTCGGGATCGGATCAAGGCGTTAACCCAGATTCAGATGGTGCAGGGCATCAACCCGAGGTTGGTGAAGGAAGCTGACATTGTTGGGATTCACGAAGAGGGGCGGCAGGCCTGCGTCCAGGTTTTCTTCATTAGGGCTCATCAAAATTGGGGAAACCATGCGTATTTCCCCCGTACCGGTTCCGGTGCAGGAAAACATGAAATTCTTCAGGCGTTTCTGGCGCAATTCTACAGTAACAAGACGCCGGCCCGGCTGATCATACTCTCCAATTCCATTGAGGATCCGGAGCTCATGGAGGAAGTGTTGTCGGGCAAGCGCGGCTCAGCGGTCAAGATCGCAGTGCCCGTCCGCGGAGAGAAAGTGCTGCTTTCCATGCATGCTGCCCGCAACGCCAGGGAGGCGCTTGCGATGAAGGTGGCCGAAGCTGCAACCCACACCAAGTTGCTGGCCGGTTTGGGGCAATTTGTGGGGATGCCTCAATCTCCGAACCGGGTTGAGGTGTATGACAATTCGCATATCCAAGGAAAGAACCCGGTTGGTGCCATGATAGTTGTGGGACAGGAGGGGTTCATGCGGCACGCCTACCGGAAGTTCAATTTCCGCAATGCTGAACTTACCCCGGGGGACGATTTCGCGATGATGAACGAGGTGCTCGACCGAAGGTTCAAACGGTTGCAGAGGGAAGACCCTGACAAGCTGTCCGGCAACTGGCCGGATCTCATCATTGTTGATGGAGGCAAGGGGCAGCTCGGTGAGGCAACCGGAGTTCTCGAGGAATTGGGGGTGGCGGATGTTGCGGTCGTGGGTGTCTCAAAGGGGCGCGAGCGCGATTCAGGCAATGAAAGAATGCACTTTCCAGGCGGGGTTGTGCGGACACTTCATTCCAGGGATCCAATTCTATATTTCATCCAGCGGATTCGTGACGAGGCACACCGTTTTGCGATCGGTGCACATCGCGCAAAGCGTTCAAAATCCTTGTCGGCAAATCCATTGGCGGAAATCCCGGGGGTTGGTGCTGCAAGAAAATCCTCCTTGCTTGCACATTTTGGTTCCGCCGCCGCTGTCGGCAGGGCCGGAGTGGACGACCTGAGGGCCGTCAGCGGCATTTCGAAGGCGCTTGCTCGCAAAATCTATGACCATTTTCATGATAGGACCAATTGATCTCCTGAGCCAATCCATGTTCTGGTTGAGATCTTTCCGCCATTGAGTTTGCCATTTTTTGCCTTTGGCTCCGATGCTGTTGCTCCAGTCAATTGCAGCAGTTTGGTCAACAATGCTCGCTGGGCCATGTACCCATATATCGATTTTTTGGTGTCATTTGTCATTGTTGCCGAACCCATCCACAAGGTGTTTGAGGCGTGTGCGGTGAGCGACACGAAATTGGCGACGGCTAAGCCGGTATCGGCACAGCGGTGCCGTGCGCGATATGCGAGCCCGTGCCAACCGGTGGGAATCTCGTTCGGAACACCAGTTGGTGTTCAACATCGGCGGTAACAATTACCGCATCGTCATATGGATCAATTATCCCTATTGCATCGTCCACGTCCGGTTCATCGGTAGCCACCGGATTTATGACGCCATTGATGTCCAGACGAATTTAGGAAAAAGCCATGGACACTGCACCGATCAGGACCAAACGGGACCATCAACGCGCATTGAAAGAAATTGGGGGCCTCATGGCGGCGAAGCGCAACACGCTGGAAGGCGATCGTCTTGATGTCCTGGCAACACTTGTTGAAGCCTGGGAGGCCAAGCACTACCCGCTCGACCTGCCTGAACTTGACTCTGCAATTCGCCCGGACTAATCAACCGGAATTCCAAGAAGAACTCTGGGGCGGGTAACTTCGCGTCGGCAGATGGATTGTTAACTCAGCGACGTCGAAGTGATGAATCGTTTTGCACCGTCGATCCAAGGAAGTGTTGCGCTGGCGGGCGGCGACCCGGACAAATGAAGCGTGCTTCGATCAATTCCATCAAGGATCGGCAGTGCATGGTCAGGTTTGACTGGATGGTGGACCAAGTTGGACGGTGGTTCGTCACTGTCGGACCTGTCCCTTGAACGGTGTTAATTGCGGCAATGACCGCAACCAAAGGCCGCCATTGATTGGTATTGTTCCCCGGATTCGCAACTGAACAAAAGGAGCTATTCATGAAAGGAACCCTAATGGCTGCCGCATTTGCGGTGGTTGCGGGCGCAGCGTCCGGATCAGACAAAATGACGCTGATACTCGACTGGTTCATCAATCCAGATCACGGCCCAATCGTCGTTGCGGATGAATTGGGCTATTTTGAGAAATTTGGCTTGGAGGTGGAGATCATTGCCCCCGCTGATCCCTCTGACCCGCCAAAACTGGTCGCGGCAGGCAAGGCGGATCTTGCGGTTTCATATCAACCCCAACTGCATCTCCAGGTCCACGAGGGTCTTCCCCTGATCAGGGTGGGAACGCTTATCGCCACCCCGCTGAACTGCCTGCTGGTTCTGGATGACGGCCCGGTGCAGTCAATAGCGGACCTGAAAGGCAGAAAACTGGGTTACTCCGTGGCCGGAGTGGAGGAGGTGTTGGTGGAAGCCATACTTGCCCAGCATGGCCTGACAGTTGACGATGTCGAATTGATTAATGTCAACTGGGCTCTTTCACCGTCACTGATGTCCGGGCAGGTCGATGCCGTGATCGGTGCATACCGCAATTTTGAACTGAACCAGATGAAGATCGAGGAGGTTCCCGGCAGGTGCTTTTACATTGAGGAGGAAGGCGTGCCATCCCATGACGAGTTAATTTACGTTGCCAACACCGATTCATTGGATGCCGATTTGATAACACGGTTCCTGGCCGCAACGGAACTGGCAACGCAGTTCATCGTGAATCACCCCAAGGAAAGCTGGCAAGTGTTTTCGTCAACGGCAAAGGAGCTTCAGGATCAACTCAATGAGATGGCATGGTTCGATACAATCCCGCGTTTTGCGCTTCGCCCCGCGGCTCTTGACCATGGTCGTTACAGTAGGTTTGAGACATTCCTGAATGAGGCAGGCTTGGTGCAGGGCACAATCGAAGTTGAACGTTTGGCGATTGATGTAACAGCCAAGTGACCGGGTGAGCCTGCAGAATGTTTGGAGAGGGCAATGGTGCCGGATTTTCGGGGCAGCCCGCTGCGGTGAGCCATTCGAAGCGTTCTTCGACCCTGTTTGCAGTAACAGGGCACCGGAGCGTCATGCCATATTCGAACCCACTGGCCCGGGATATGCTGCATGCCGTGCCAAGGAGCCGATTTTCGATGCGAAGGACGCCCCCATTGGAGGAATTGCTGCCAAATTGGCCACATCAGGAAAGTTGCTCAAGTTTCGATGTGTTTGCATTGAGTTTGGCTGAATTTCAGGCCGGGGGCATCTGAATTAGATGAAACTCACGCTTCCCACATATCTCACGCTTGGAAGGTTGGCGGCGGCGGCGGCCTTGCCGTTGCTGTATGTTGCGGTTCCCCACCCAAAGGCCTTTTGGCTAATTTCAGCACTGTTTCTCATCGCATCGATAACGGATTGGTTGGATGGTTACTTGGCCAGAAAGCTCGGTCAGATATCAAATCTCGGAAGAATGCTGGATCCAATTGCAGACAAGATTCTGGTTTCTACCGCGCTTCTCATCGTGATTTCCTGCATGGAAGAACGCGCTTGGCTTCTGATCCCGGCCTCCGTGATATTGGCTAGGGAGTTCCTGGTGTCGGGATTGCGGGAATTTTCCGGAGGAGGGGGCTCCTCCCTCAAGACGACATTCCCCGCCAAATGCAAGACGGCCCTGCAGATGGCAGGACTGCTCATTCTTATGCTTTGTTGCGCATTGGATGCCCATCGGGGAAATGTGTTACCAACTGTGGGAATAGTGGCGATCTGGATTGCAGCGATGCTTACCATTTTCACGGGTGCAGATTATTTCAAGAAGGCTTTGCCAATGCTGCGCGAGGATACCTGAAATGGTTGAAGTTCTCTATTTTGCCTGGGTTCGGGAGCGAATTGGCATTCCGCGGGAACAGGTTGAGACTGAGGCAGGAACGGTCGGCGAATTCATTGAGGAACTGAAGGGAAGGGGCGGTCGCTACGAGATGGCGCTTTCCGATCTCAGTTCCGTGAGATTTGCCGTGGATCAACAACTTGCCGAATCGGCAACCGAAATCCGCGATGCACGCGAAATCGCGGTGTTTCCGCCAATGACGGGCGGGTAATTTGACTGTCCGCGTCCAAAGCGGACCGTTCGATTCGGGCAGGGAACTGGCTGCACTTGGAGGTGCGGAAACCAAAGCTGGCGCAATGGCCTGCTTTGTGGGCAAGGTTCGTTCGGTGTCTGCCAATCCGATTGCGTCCATGACAGTCGAACACTATCCCGGCATGACTGAAGCTGCGATTTCTCAACATGTCGACGAGGCAAAGCGCCGCTGGCCACTTCTCGACTGCCTGGTCATTCACCGTTTTGGCAAGCTCATGCCTGGTGAGAACATCGTAATGGTGGCAGTCTTGGCGGAACACAGGTCGGAAGCGTTTCGGGCGGCCGAATTTCTGATGGATTACCTGAAGTCAAGAGCGCCGTTCTGGAAAAAGGAGATGACGCCTGCCGGTTCGAGGTGGGTTGAGGCGGTCCGGCAGGACGAAGAGGCCCTGCAACGTTGGGACTCAGAGCCGGCAAGTTCCGATCAAAACCAATCGTTCAGCGATTTCCATCCATCCGGTTGAGGCGCATTTCCGCGTCGCGCAGCCTGTCGATGGCTTGGTGATACAACTCGTCCCTTTCAGCCAGGTTTTTTGCCATTTCCAACTCCCGGTCCTTCAGTTCGTTTGCAAATCTGTCGCGCTCGCGTTCCGTCATGGCCAATTCACTCGCAAGCCTTTCGATGGCCAAGGATTCGGGCGAGGAACCGCGCCTCAGGCGTTGGTGGATGATCCCGGCCACCCACCCAAATGCGAACATCATGAAGACCGCAGTTGATGTCAGCAGAACGAATGTAAGCTGATTCATTCTTTGGATTCCTTTCAGATCTATTGAGGAATTGACGTCACTCCGGATTCGAGGAGTCGGAACTCAATTCTGCGATTCTGTTCTCTGCCGGATTCAGTGCCATTGTCGGCGATCGGTTGGGATTCTCCGTATCCAACCGCGACGAAATTGCTGGTCAGAACACCCTCATTCAGCAAAGCATCCAAAACCGCGCGGGCACGCTTGGTGCTGAGTGCCAAATTCATCTGCTCGCGTCCTTGATTGTCGGTATGCCCCGCAATCTCAATTCGGGCATGGGTGCAATTCTGCAGGACGATGGCGAGTTGCCGGATTGTCGGATCAACTGCAGCAGACAGATTTGCCGAGCCTGGTTCAAAGGTGATCTTTTGCGAATCCACGACTTCCGTCGCAAGTGAGGCGCAAAGCCGCGGGTCCATCATCGGCGCTTCGGCTACAATGTAGGCGTCATAGTCAACATTCACCTCAAAGTGCAAATCTTCCAAGTTTGACGACAGAAGTTCCGATACTCGTCGCCTGATGTCCGGCAATTCGGAAATTCCAGTGATCTTCATTGATTCCAAACCCAAGGTCAACTTGCCCGCATGGAGCATTGACAATGCCTCCAGCCCTGCCAGGGCCCAGCCGGTGACTTCGGCACTGATTGTCGGATCGGCCTTGAGATTGTTCACCAGTGTGTTGGGGGCCAAGGCCGCCTTCGCAAATGAAGTGACAATTCGAATGGCGTCATCGTCATTGACGCCCCCCAGGATTTCGACCGTTCTTTCGGATGAAACATCCACCTCCAATACTGTGTCTTGATCCGTACCGGAAACCAAGCGTTCAATATCTCCCGACGATACCAGGTGCAGCGTGAAACGGTCGCGCAGCGCAATCAAATCTTCATTGAATTGATCGCTGAATTCGTCGGTGGTGTCCTGTTCAGGCAGGGCAGCAAATACGTTAAGCCCTTCGATTCTGATTCTTCCGCCGTTGGTGTTTTTCAACAGGGCAATGGAGCCGGCGACGGCGTCGACCCAGTCCGGCGACGGTGCTCCCCGGGCCAATCCGCATTTTCCGGTGGCAGGTTCGAAGTGCATTGCCAATTCAGCCAGTATTCTGGTTCTGTTCACTTCGGAATCCACATGACAGGCATTAACTCTTGCGCCGCCTTCCACGACCAGCAGGTCAAAGAGGAACGGTACGCGCAACGGCTGCGGTGCCGTGACATTGAAAGTCAGTGACAGGAAAGGCGGTCGAACGGAATCCAGAATCGATTTGACGCGGCCCAGCTCCTCTTGGGACCCCAATCGGCCTTCGATCATTGCCGTCGCATCCGACAAGTGCAAATCGGCGTCCGGCACAAGTTCGATTCCATGCAATCCGAACTGCAGGGTTTGATCCCAACGGTCATTCGGTTCAACTTCGTGTCGTGTCGACCAATCCTCAACCAGACTTGCGTTACCCGAATTCTCAACTGCTTCGATGATTCGTTCAATTGAACCGCCGTTCGGCAACTCACCGAAGATCTGAACCCTGCCGTCGCTTTGAAGCAATCGGAGTGTGTAGGCATTCGGCTCAATTGACGATTTGGGTGCAACCGCGATTTTGTCGTCTATGCGGTTGGGTTTGAATGCTGAACGGATCGCATTCAGGGCCACAAGCCTTTCGATCTCACTGGGAGCCTGTCCGGAGAGTTCAATCTGCAGCCCGTTGGGCTCGACATGCAGCCAGTCAAACCGCGGTTCACTCAGCAGCGGTTCGAGGGTCCGCAGGTTCTCCCTCTCCACGTACCGTGACAACAGGATTGCTGCCGCAATTGAAATTGCCAATGCCAACAGAAAGAACAGGGGTGCCGTGAACCGTCCGGCTCGAATTCGACCGTTCTTTCCGGAACTTCTTTTTGCAAATGCCATGTTGGTATCGGCGGTTACGAAACTCCGGCGCAGGCCGCAATGAAAAACGTGGCCGAAAGCAGCAGGCCCGCGTTTCGATTGCTGCGAAACAACCGCAAACAGCACTCGCCATCGGCCATGTCAAGTTTCCTGATCTGCCATATGAGGTGAGCCGAGAAACTTGCGGTTCCAAGAAATCCGAGCAACAGGGCAACAGGACGCTCCCCAATTGGAATTGCACTCCAAACCGCAAGGGCGATGAGAATCGTGGCTGCAGCGGCAAACAGTGAAAGCCATGCCTTGGTGTTTTCCCCGAAAAGGAGTGCCGTGGATTTGATGCCGACGAGTGCGTCGTCCTCCTTGTCCTGGTGGGCGTATATCGTGTCATAGAACAGAGTCCAGGCTATGCCTCCGCAGTACAGCAGCAGCGGTGCGGCCCCCAAATTGCCGGCATGTGCAGCCCAAGCCAGCATTGCCCCCCAATTGAAGGCAATTCCGAGCATGACCTGCGGCCACCAGGTGAATCTTTTCGCAAACGGATAGGCAATGACGGGAAGCAGTGAAGCAAATCCCAAATAAATTGCTGCCCGGTTGAATGTCATCAGAACCGCAAGGCCGACAGCCCCCTGGAGCGCCAGCCAAATCAAGGCCCGCAGAACGGTTACCTGGCCGGATGGAAGCGGACGCGACTTGGTGCGCTCCACCTGCCGGTCAAGGTCGCGGTCAACCGCATCATTCCATGTGCAGCCAGCGCCTCGCATTGCGGCCGCCCCCAACGCACAGCCAAAAAATATCCAGATGTCGCCAACGCGAATGCTTCCGGGCTCGGCCGCCAGCGCCAGCAGAAGACCCCACCAGCAGGGAAGCAGCAGCAGCCAAGTTCCAATTGGCCGGTCCATGCGCGAAAGTCTCAGGTAGGGTCGCATCCAAGCGGCTGCAGCCGTATCAACCCAACTGCCCTCAACTGCATCCGCGACACGATCGCCCGAATGTGACAATTCTGGTTCCTGCACGGTTTTGGTCATAGAAGGATTACATGTCAATTTCGCTCGCAAAGGCAAGACTGTACGTCGAGCATTCACTCGAATCCGGCAGGACATTCAGGTTCGAAGAGGAGCAGTCGCATTACCTAATGCGGGTCATGCGGCTGCATGTGGGTGATCATGTGTCGCTGTTCAACGGCAGGGACGGGGAATGGGAAGCGGAGTTGACGTCAACCCGCCAAAAAGCTGCCGAAGCCATATGCACTGTGCAGACGCGGCAACAGACAAACGCTCCCGATCTGTGGCTGCTGTTTGCTCCACTGAAGAAATCGAGAACTGATTTCGCGGTGGAGAAGGCCACGGAGCTTGGAGTGTCGGTCATTCTTCCTGTTCGCACAGAGTTGACGAACACCCGGCGCGTTTCAGTTCAGCGGCTTCGATTGGTTGCTCGGGAAGCGGCCGAACAGTGCCTTGGACTCGCGGTACCTGAAATTCGGGAATTCACCAATCTCTCTTCAGTGCTGGATTCATGGCCCTCGGATCGACCGCTGGTTGTATGCGATGAGATGTTGAGGAAAGATGCGACCGTTTCGGAGAGCCTGTTGTTGGACAGAATCGACAATGGCACTGGAATTGCCGTGTCCTCGGATATTGCGGACAACTGGGACGCAAGGGGCAAGCTGGCCGTTCTGGTCGGTCCGGAAGGTGGATTTTCACCGAACGAAAGGGAACGGTTGCAGGGTTTTGCCCATTCGATTCCGGTTGGACTCGGTTCGCGTTTGCTTCGGGCGGAGACCGCAGTAACTGCTGCGCTGTCCATCGTGAACATAGGAAAATTTAGGCTCTGAGGCAGCTCCGTTCCGTATTGTGTGCCATTGCCGACGGACCCGATCCAAATGCAGTCTTGTCTTGGAAGTTGGGAGACTGTAGCGGGCAAGGAAGTGGCAGGGCACAGCGAAGGTAGGCATGTCGATTCCCCAAACCGGCGGCGATCCCTTGGAGCGCGAGGATCAATTGACGGCCTTTTTTGCCGAGGGTTGCAAGCCGCGGGAGAAATGGCGCATCGGAACCGAACACGAGAAATTTGGATTCCAGCAAGATTCCCGCAAACCCCTTCCGTACGAGGGTCCCTGCTCGATTCGGGCGATGCTTGTTGGATTGAGCGATGTTTTCGATTGGAAACCGATTGAGGAATCCGGAAATCTCATAGGTCTTCAGAAGGGCGGGGCGAACATATCACTGGAGCCCGGAGGGCAGCTTGAACTGTCGGGTGCCCCTCTTGAGACCGTTCATGAGACCTGCGACGAGGTCAACCAGCACCTTCACGAAGTTCGAACCATCGCCGACCGCATCGGGGCCGGTTTCATAGGGATTGGCGCGGCGCCAACCTGGACCCATGACGAAATGCCGGTGATGCCGAAGGCCAGGTACCGGCTGATGTCTGACTACATGACAAGAGTTGGCAAGCATGGCCGCGACATGATGTTTCGGACCTGTTCGGTTCAGGTGAATCTTGATTATTCAAGCGAATCCGACATGGTCAAGAAACTCAGGGTTGCCTTCGCGTTGCAGCCGGTTGCCACTGCATTCTTTGCAAATTCTCCATTTTATGAAGGCCGTCCGGCAAGTGAATTGAGCATCAGAAGCAGTTTCTGGAGAGATTTGGATGCCGACCGCACCGGAATTCTTCCATTTGTCTTTGAGGAAGGGTTCGGCTTTGAGGCGTGGAAGGACTATGCGCTCGATGTTCCAATGTACTTTGTTCACCGGGATGGTGTTTTCATCGACGCGCGCGGTCAGTCCTTCCGAAATTTCATGGAGGGCCGCCTTCCGGCGCTTCCCGGGGAAATTCCGCTGGTGTCCGACTGGGCGGATCATCTTACCACCATATTCCCGGAGGCACGGATCAAGCGGTTCATCGAAATGCGCGGAGCCGACGGCGGTCCGTGGCGAAGTCTTTGTGCATTGCCGGCATTTTGGGTTGGGTTGATGTACTCACAATCTTCGCTGGATGCGGCATGGGATCTGGTGCGGCATTGGGATGCTGCAACCTGCGAGGGGTTGCGCGTGTCAGCAGCGCGTGAAGGTCTAAAGGGCGGATACAACCGGGTGCGGATGATCGACTGTGCAGACAAGGCCCTTGAGTTTGCCGAGGCAGGGCTAAGGGAGCGGGCCAGATCAAGCGCCAGCGGCTCAATTCCCGATGAGTGCCACTTTCTTGATGCGCTTAAGGAGATACTTGAGACGGGCATTACGCCCGCCGAAGAGTTGCTGGATCTTTACCGCAACGATTGGAAAGGATCCCTCAATCCGGTGTTCGAGGAATGCAGTTACTGATCAATCTTTGACTGACTTTGAGCTGACTGCAGATCAATCCTTGACTCGGTTCCGTCCAGAAGCCGCTTGATGTTCCCTCGGTGGCTCCAACAGATCAAGACCGTCATGAGAGCTACGAACGGAATTGCCTGTGTCTGTCCAAGTGCCCAGAGGCAGGGGACGGACAAGACGGCAGACGACAGGGACGCAAGAGAGGAAAACCTGAAGATTGCCGCTACCAGCAGCCAAATGGCACAGACTGCCGCGCCAATGGGGAATGCAACGGCGAGCAGCACACCCAAAAATGTGGCCACACCCTTTCCGCCGCGAAAACGACGCCAAATCGGGTAAAGGTGGCCGACGAATGCCGCGAGTCCGCAGACAAGTGCGCCTGTGCCGCCGGCAAAATAGGTTCCGATGGCAACCGCTGCCGCCCCCTTTCCGGAATCAAGCAGCAGTGTGAGAACCGCCGCCGCCTTGCTCCCGGTTCGAAGCACGTTGGTTGTCCCTATGTTGCCTGATCCGATCTTGGTTGGATCACCAAGATTCATGGCGCGCGCAATGATCAAGCCGAACGCAACCGATCCCAGAAGATAGGCTGCGAACGCCGCCAACAGAACGTCCGCCGGCGGCACGGAAAAAACCTCAGAACCCACAACAGCTCCCATGAATTTCCTTCCCGGCAACGAAGGTTCGCAGAACTCGTCCCTGAAGCAACTGATTGTCGAAGGGTGTGTTCTTGGACTTGGACTTCAGCTTGAACCGGTCAAGCACGAATGGCACGTCCGGGTCAAACAGGATCACGTCCGCCGGGGTGCCGACTGCCAAGCGTCCGCAGTTCAGGCCCAACCGGCGAGCCGGGTTGAACGACAGTGCCCTGAACAGTGCCGGGAGACTCAAATCTCCTGAATGATGCAGGCGAAGAGTGGCGGGCAGGGTGGTTTCGAGTGCAACCGCTCCGCTTGCGGCCTGCGCGAAAGGAAGTCGCTTTGATTCCTCGTCCTGCGGCGTGTGCATTGATGAAATGACAGAAATGATGCCTTTGGAAACCGCATGGACCATGGCTTGGCGATCTTCCTCGGATCTCAGGGGCGGCTTGACCTTGAAAAAAGTACGGAAATCGGAAACGTCCAATTCGTTGAGCGTAAGATGATGCACCGAAACGCCCGCCGAGACGTCCAGTCCCGCGTCGAGTGCCCGTTCCATTACAGAAATCGAATCTGCCACTGTGAGCTGGTCGGCATGATACCCGGCCCCCGTGAACTCGACCAATGCAAGATCGCGTTCCAACCCCATTCTCTCGGCCACCGGTGGAACTGCGGGCAACCCCTTCATGAAAGCGAAGGAGCCGGCCGTGGCGGCTGCATTCGCAGAGAGATCTGGATCCTGGGGATGGCCCACCACCAACTTTCCGAACTGCTTTGCATATGCCAGGCATCGCGTCATGGTCCGCGCATCCCTCACAGGAAGGTCGCAATCGGAAAAAGCAACTGCTCCGGCGTCTGAAAGCAATCCGATCTCTGAAATCTCCTTGCCTTGTCGGCCCTTGGTCAAGGTGGCCATTGGCCTAACCCTAACCGCCGTAGCCGCGCGAGCCTTCCGGACATAAAATTCCAGAGTCTCCGGGTTGTCCAGTGGAGGATTTGTGTCGGGGCGGGTGACAATCGTGGTGATGCCGCCTGCCGCCGCCGCCTGCCCGGCGGTGCGAAAGCTCTCCTTGTGCCGTTCACCGGGTTCGCCGATCTTGACTCCAATGTCGACGATTCCGGGTGCGAGGAACTTTCCGTTGCAGTCGATAACCTCTGCATCCGATGGGTGTTCGCCGCCTGAATCCCTTCCGGCGATTTTCCCATCCTTGACTATCAGTGAGCCGGCCGACACGGTGTCCGCCTCCGGGTCAACCAGCATTGCGTTTGCAAGCACAAGAGTCATGGCACAGTCTCCGAACCCGCCGCATGTCGTTTCGGTGCCGAATCCGAACCGTTATCCGTTGATTCAACCCGGGTTCGGGACAGCAAATCCATCACTGCCATTCGCACCGCGACGCCCATCTCGACCTGTTCCTGTATAACGGATCGGTTGATGTCATCGGCTATTGTGCCGTCGATTTCGACACCTCGGTTCATTGGGCCGGGGTGCATAACGATTGCGTCTTGTCGCGCATGCGAGAGCTTCTCCACGTCAAGCCCATAAAGGTGAAAATACTCTCGAAATGACGGGATGCTGGCACCGGTCATCCGTTCACGCTGAAGCCTCAGCATCATGACCACATCAACACCCCTCAGGCCCTCCTGCATCGAATCGAATACCTCGACCCCAAGTTCGGTCAGTATCCGGGGAACCAGGGTCGCCGGACCAATCATGCGAACCCGGTTATGTAGCTTGGACAACACGAGCATGTTGGAGCGCGCAACTCTCGAATGAAGAATGTCGCCGCAAATTGCAACGGTGAGGCCGTGGATCTTTCCCTTTCGGCGCCGTATGGTCAGCGCATCAAGCAGCGCTTGTGTTGGATGTTCGTGATTGCCGTCGCCGGCATTGATGACCGAACAGTTGACTTTATCCGCCAAGAGGTTGACCGCACCGGAATCGGGGTGTCGGACCACGAGCAGGTCCGGGCGCATGGCATTCAGCGTGAGCGCGGTGTCGATAAGCGATTCGCCCTTGCGCAGTGAGCTTGTGCCTGCATTCATGTTCATGACGTCGGCGCCAAGGCGTTTTCCGGCCAGTTCAAAGCTCATCTGGGTGCGGGTTGAATTTTCGAAAAAGATGTTGATCTGCGTTTTGCCGGCCAGCGCCGCATCATGCTTGGTTGGCCGCCGGTTGAATTCAACGTATGTTTCCGCAAGGTCGAGAATGGTCAGGATTTCGCCGACGGAAAGATGACCGATACCAAGCAGGTGCCTGGACAAGAAAGTCATTGGTCCACCCCTTTCCGGCGGCTTATATGCATGCAAGATTTCCGGGGCAAGGATTTGGCTGCGGCAATCCGTGGCACAAGTTCGGCAATTCGTGGGACGTCGAAAGTCGACTAAACTCATGGAATCGGTTTGCCCAGTTGGCAATTGGCAATAAACTGCAGTGAGGTCAAATTGGCAACCGGGGCGGACAGATGAAATCCGATGCCGCTGTTGGGCTTCTCGAATGGTGCATTGAAATCGGTGATGACGAGTGCATTGGCGAGGCACCGGTTGACCACTTCAAGCTTGAAATTCAGGAGAAAAAACGCTTGCAGCGGCATGACGAACCGATCGCAATCGAGCCTGCAATTCGAGGAGATTCAACCTTGCCTGACGCTCCATCAGCTGTATCGCGAGACAACACTCGTCCTCGAGCAGGCGGACGGGCCGATGAGGTCAAAATGCAGGGACTTGCGATCTCGGAGGCAATCTCGGCGGCAGATGACACACGCTCGCTCGAGGCCCTCAGGAAGGCTCTGTCAAACTACAACCACTGCGAACTAAAGAAATTGGCCCAGAATTTGGTGTTTTCCGATGGACACCCTTGTGCGCATGTCATGATAATCGGTGAGGCACCGGGGGCCGACGAGGATCGGCTCGGGCGGCCTTTCGTTGGCAGGGCAGGCCGGCTACTGGATCGGATGTTTGCTGAGATTGACCTGAGTCGCGAAGAGGAATCTCCGGAAAGATCATTCTATATAACAAACATCCTGCCCTGGAGACCCCCGGGAAACCGGAATCCCACCCCAAACGAGATTGATATGCTGTTGCCATTCGTCAAAAGGCATGTCGAGTTGGTGGAGCCAAAGCTCTTGGTTCTCATGGGCAATATTTCGTGCAATGCACTGCTGGGAAAAGGCGCGATCACGAGACGGCACGGAAACTGGCACGAGTGGAAGGGAATTCCGGTCATGCCGATGTATCATCCTGCTTATCTCCTTCGGAATCCCGTGGCCAAGGGCGGGGCGTGGATTGACCTTCTGAAGATTCGCGCCTTTCTGATTGAGAAGGGCATGCGATGAGCCGAATTGACGCTGCAAGGGAATTCATTTCGTTGAGAATCGCAATTCTTGCTGTGTCTGACACGCGTTCAATCAATGACGACAGGTCGGGATCACTGCTGGAGCAAAAGGCGATTGCTGCAGGTCACAACGTCAGTTGCCGCCTGCTGATCCCGGATGACAGATCACAAATCGCCCGGCAGCTGCGAATTTGGACACTTGATCCGAATATTGATGTCGTGATCAGCACCGGCGGCACGGGATTGACCGGGCGCGATCAGACCGTTGAGGCGCACAGGGATGTTTACGAAAAGGAAATTGAAGCGTTCGGTGCTGTCTTTGCCGTGGTTTCAATGAAGACCATCGGTGCCTCGGCCGTGCAATCGAGAGCGTGCGCAGGGGTTGCCAATGGAACATATCTGTTTGCTCTTCCAGGCTCTCCCGGAGCCTGCACCGACGCGTGGAACGAAATTCTTGAGCCGCAGCTGGATTACCGCAATCGGCCGTGCAATTTCGTTGAGATCATGCCGCGATTGGACGAATGCAAGCGAAGAAAATAGTCGGGTTGGATTGAGCGCCGCGGTGGCAATCCCCATCTGCCTTCCAAGGGTCAGCGTACAGTCAGATTTTCGTTGCAGCCAACAAATTCGATGTAGTCTTGGCCCGAAATGAGTGTGACCCGAAGGTTCGAGCGACGGAAAATGGCCATTCCGTCGCCAAAGAAATTCATCTGAGCAATTGCGCTGAGCCTTCCGCTGTGTTGCTGGTGAAGCAGTGCGTCGCTGAACCAGATGGGGTCACCGGATGACTCAAAGACGGCAGCGGTTCGCGGTCCAATCTTCCCATCATAGTCAAACTCATACGTAATTCTGTAACCCTTGCCTGAACCCGACATGTCAATGTTGCATGCGGCGCGGCCCTTCGGGTCTGAGGTGTCCACGCGCACCGGGTTTTTGCTCAGCGCCACTTCAATCGCCTTGGCGTTGCGGTGATGGCCGGGGAAAACCTGAAACGGAACCTCAAGGGTAACCGGTACGCAGACATTCATGCAGACGCCGAGATGCAGCAACAGGTTGGCTCGTGCCGGTTGCATGTGGTCGAAAGGAATTATCTCAATCGGAAATACAACTTCATCAGCGTATCCAATGGTTCGCATCCCATTGTCGATGAATACCGAAGGCCGGGGAAAGTGCATCTGAAGTCGGGCCACATTCGATTGTTCAACGAGTTCAAGGCGAGGCGGCAGACCGAATTCGCCGGGTGCGCGCCAGTATGTCTTCCAGCCTTCGGCAAGTTTGACCTGAATTCCGGACATGTTGACGGTTCCGGATTCCCGTTGCATCCACCAGCCAGCAAGGAACCGGTGCTCGGCAAGCGGAGCGCCTGTGTTGAACTGTCCCAAGGCAGCACCGCCCCAGCAAGCCACCGCAAGCAGCGCAGCAAATGTCGGCGCAAATCTGGTCATCGCATCCTGTCAATCTCTCCGGGAACGGTACTGGACAGCAAAATTGACCTGAAATCAACTTTTGGAGAGCGGGAGTGGCGTTGCATGTAGACATAAAAAAAACCTTTCAAATGAAGCGTTGCGTTGACATTGCTTCGTGTTGCGTCATTCTTGAAACAAATGGCATGCCTGTAACGGGTGCATTCCGAAGGAATTTGTCTTGCAGATCGAACGATACCTCAGCGGAAAAATGTTGATTGCCATGCCGGACATGGCGGATCCTCGATTTCGCAAGAGCGTGATTCTCATGCTTGATCATACCGAAAAGGAAGCGATGGGCGTTGTCGTGAACAAGGTCGCCGGCAGCGTTTGTGCGACCCAGATTTCAGATTCCAGCGAAGATTCGATTGATGATGCGTTGATTCTTCCGTTGCATGACGGTGGTCCAGTGGATCCCGAACGCATCCTGGTGATTCATTCCGGAGATGGTTCAGAGTACCCTTCCACGAAGGTCATCAACAAGGACTTCTGCATGACCCTTACTCCCGACATCTTTGAGGATCTGTCCCGCGGAAGCGGTCCACAGGAATGCCTTCTTGTGCTGAGCTATTCCGGTTGGGCCGGAGGTCAGCTTGAAAGTGAAATTGCCAGCAATGCTTGGCTTGTTTGCGACGCAAACCCAAAACTCGTGTTCAGAACCGAAACACACCTCAAATGGGAAGCTGCCATCAGGTCGCTTGGCGTCAGCCCGGAAATGCTGGCTTCCAGCGGCGGATCAGCTTAGCGGCTGACAGGATGCCCGTCTCAGCCTGTCGTTGATGGCTTTTCCCAATCCGGATTCTGGTATTGGCGAAACCGCGATGGTTGCCCCGCCAATTCGCAATGCGAATTCATCGGCCGCTCGAAGAAGGCTGTAGAAGCGCGCCGCAGCTTCGTTCAGGTCGCCCTTGGGTGAGAGGTTGAGTTCCCCGGTTGGTCCATGCAATCCAAATCCCAGCAAAACCTCGCCGTCCAACTCCGACACCGCGTTCATGCGGACGCGCGATCGGGGGGAATAGTGGACCGCCATTTGGCCGGGCGAAACCACTTCCGTCGGGCTCGGATCAATCACAAGCTTGATCCCCAGCCGTTCTTCGATGATCTCCGCTGACAGTGCTCCCGGGCGCAGAAGTTCCAGCCCGCGCCCCGTTGAGCGAAACACGGTTGACTCCAGCCCGCACGGGCAAGCTCCCGCGTCAATCACGGCATCGGCTCGGCCGTTCAGGTCCGCAATCACATGATCGGCATTTGTTGGGCTGACCCGGCCGGACATGTTTGCGGACGGCGCAGCAACCGGAATGCCTGCGGTTTCGATCAACTCCCTGGCCAAGTTATGGGAGGGTATGCGGACCGCCAGTGTTTGCCGATTTGGGCTCACGAGTCGTGATATTCCCGAGTCCGCCAGCAACGGTAGGACAAGCGTAAGTGGACCCGGCCAAAATGTATCGGCGGCCCGTTGCGAGAGGGGATCAAAGCGGACCAGTCGCTTGGCGTCGGCGACGTGTGCCAAATGTACGATAAGAGGGTTGTTCGCCGGTCTGCCTTTTGCGGCAAACAATGCCGCCACAGCAAGATCGTTGGTGGCATCGGCACCAAGCCCGTAGACGGTTTCGGTCGGAAACGCCACCAGCTTGCCCGCCCTCAGCAGATTCGCGCCGCGGGCAACCGACCTCGGGCTCGCACTCATTCTGACTGTGGCCAATTTGATTGATCCGTGTGTGGTGGACGTATGTGGTGGACGCAATCCTGCCCACCGGTCTATTACAGCAAACTTGAACCGCACCGGCAAGTGTTGCGGGACGCATTCAGCCTACAGAGACAACCATGACAAGACATGCGCTACATTCCTCCTGTTGACGAGCACATCTTCGTGCTTCGGAATGTCGTCGGGTTGGGTGAACCCTCCTGCTTCGGAAGTTTTGCGGAGTTGGAAGAGGAGCACGTTGCCGAAATACTGGCAGGTGCCGGAAAGTTGGCGGAAAAGATACTGCATCCGCTGCAACGAGCGGGAGACATGCATCCCGCGCGGTTAAGCAACGGGGATGTCTTGACGTCGCCGGGTTTTGCCGGGGGCTATCGTGCGATTGCCGAGGGCGGTTGGGTTGGCATTGCTGCCAGCCCGGAGTTTGGCGGCGCAGGATTGCCGGCATTGCTTGCCAATGCCGTTAACGAAATGCTCAACGGCGCTTGCATGTCTCTGGGACTGAATCCGCTGCTGAGTCAGAGCCAAATCAGGGCACTTGAAGCCCATGCCTCCGACGAGATCAAGAAGATCTACCTTCCCCGGCTGATTTCGGGTGAGTGGTTCGGAACCATGAACATAACCGAACCCGAAGCAGGTTCGGATGTCGGAAACCTGAAAAGCATCGCCGAACCGGATGTGGATGGATCATTCAAATTGACCGGGCGGAAGATCTTCATCAGCTGGGCCGATGCCGACTTTGCCGAAAACGTCTGCCACCTGGTGCTGGCACGGCTGCCGTCCGCCCCGGCCGGCACGAAGGGATTGTCGCTTTTCGTGGTGCCAAAGTTCATTCCCGATGAAGATGGCAAGCCGGGAAGGCGCAACAGCGTGCGGATCACTTCGCTTGAGGACAAGCTGGGCATTCATGGGTCACCAACCGCGGTTGTTGAACATGATCGGGCCAAGGGTTGGATGATCGGCGGGGCAAATGGCGGCATGCGCGCCATGTTCACGATGATGAATTTTGCAAGACTCGGTGTCGGATGCCAAGGTGTTGGAGTGGCTGAAGCCGCAACACAGCTGGCAGCCAGTTTTGCCAAGGATCGCCGGCAGGGCAAGCCAAGCCGAACCGACGGAACCGATTCAATCTCCGGCCATGCCAACGTTCGGCGCACGCTGGCCCTGATGGTGTCTCAAGTGCAGGCGGCGAGGGCCATATGTGCGTCCTGTGCCCGCGCGATTGATCTTGCCGGTTCAACGGGTGAGGAAGGGTGGAGCCGGCGCGCGGCACTGCTGACACCCGTAGCCAAGGTCTTCGGATCGGAGACCGGAATTGAAGTTGCATTGAAGGGCATCGCGGTGCATGGCGGCATGGGTTACGTCGAGGGAACGGGGGCAGCACAGTTTCTCAGGGATGCATTGGTTGCGACAATCTATGAGGGCACAAACGGAGTTCAGGCAATTGATCTTGTTACCCGAAAGCTGGACGGTGGCGAGCCGATTCGGCTGCTGGATGAGATTGAAGCGGAACTGGATTTGGCCGAAGGGCGGGCAGGTGGGTTCGTTGGCACTGCGAGGCAGGCATTGGAAAAAGTCAGGGGCGCAACGGAATGGATGACGGAGCAGACTGACGTGAATGAGCGAATCGCCGGCTCCGAACCCTATTTGCGTGCCTTGGCACTGCTGCTTGGCGCCGTCTTTCACATTCGAGCGCACCTGGCCGTCGGCGGCACCGGTCGCCGGGCGCACTTGGCTGAGGTGTTTGTTGGCAGGCTGTTGCCGGCCTGCAGTTGGCATTGCCGCGAGGCAACGCTCGGTTCGGATGATCTCTTTGGAATTTCCGATCATGAATTCGTCAGCTGACTCCGCAGCAGCGGAGGTTTCGGAGCTTCGGTTTCCCTGCGCCGACGCACCGGTGCCGGGCATGCCGGTTGAAATCAGTGATGGCGTTTTATGGTTCCGGTTTCCACTGCCGATGGCACTGGATCATGTGAATGTCTATGCCCTGCGCGATATGGATGGTTGGACCGTTGTTGACACAGGTATCAATTCCTCCTTGACCAGAAAGATCTGGTTGGAGGTCATGGCCGGACCCCTCGGCGGAAGGCCGGTCAGACGGGTGGTTTTGACCCATCACCATCCCGACCATGTGGGTCTTGCCGGTTGGTTCAAACATGAATTTGGCGCGGAGATTTGGTCCACGAGGGTCGCCTGGCTGATGGCCAGGATGCTGACTTTGGACGTTCAGCCCCGCCACACCCCTGAATCGATAAGGTTTTACCGTGATGCGGGCGTGCCGGAGGATATGATTGCGGCGAGGTCCCGGGAGCGACCGTTCAACTTTGCCGACATTGTGCATCCGGTACCGGCTGGTTTCCGGCGCATCCAGGACGGCGAAACGGTCGAATTCGGCAGGCGCAGTTGGCGTGTAAGGTTTGGCGGAGGACATGCACCCGACCATGCGACCTTCTGGTGCAGGGAAGATGCGTTGATCATCGGAGGTGATCAATTCCTCGCCGACATTTCGCCCAATATTGGTGTCTACCCGACAGAGCCGGAGGCCAATCCGCTTCGTGATTGGCTGGAATCGTGCGCGAGGTTTCAAGATCATGCCGACAATGAGTCGCTTGTCCTTGTGGGGCACAAGGTGCCGTACACGGGACTGGAAGTGCGCCTTCGGCAACTTGTCGAAAATCACATTTCCGCACTTGGCAGGCTGCGCGAACATTTGATTCAACCGAGATCCGCCGCCGATTGCCTGAAGGTCCTCTTCAAGCGAGACATTGATCAGGAGAATTACGGCTTTGCGATCGTCGAATCGGTGGCGCACCTGAATTTTCTTCACCAGGGGGGCGAAGCTTCCCGATCGCGCCGGAACGATGGGGCATGGCAATTCATTGCAAACTGACAGTCGGCAAACAGCAAACCTGTTGGCATTCCGAAGATCGGTGATTGCCGAGTTGAATTTTCAGGCAGGTTGCGGCAGGAAGGCGCGTCTCCGGCGCCCGGCGCAGGGCAGACCGAACTTCGAAGAAGGAAATTGTCGATGAGCGACCATGAGCATGGATCAATGGACATCACCGGGCACGAGCGGGATTTTGCCGGCTTTGTGAAATTCACCGCCTGGGTTTGCGCGGTCATAATTTTTGCACTGATTTTTCTGGCTGTCTTCAACAGCTGAAGACAATGTCGGTTTTCCGTGAACCAAGGCGGGTTCGGATTGACCTGCCAGATGGTCAGGAATTGGCAACGCCGCCTGATCCGGCGGCGCATCCATGAGCAGTTGGGAGTTCAGCCACCTTCCCTAAGCGCGCGCTTCCGGGCTAGCTTTCTGGCGCGCCTAATGGCTTCGGCTTTTTCCCGTGCCCTCTTTTCCGATGGTTTTTCATAGTGTTGTCGGAGTTTCATCTCCCTGAACACACCTTCCCTTTGCAGCTTCTTCTTAAGAACGCGCAGGGCTTGGTCAACATTGTTGTCCCGGACTTGAACGTGCATCTAATTCCTTTGCTGTGTGTTTTGCGTGTGTTGCGAACTTGAACTTTATGTGCGCCCTATATCAACCCGATCCCGACCCGTCCACCTCGCAGTTGACGACTGTTCCGCGGATTCGGCGATTCCCGCACGCCTTACCGAATCTTGACCCACCGGCATAAGTTTGAGTGGACAATTGATGATGAAGTCAAGGCGCAGAAATGATATTGCAGATTGGAGCCAATCGGGGAAGGCAATGACCAGTCAAGCGAACAGCGGGCCAAGTGGCAAAGTGAATCTCAGAAGGCAATTGATGTTGACGGCATTGGAGAATGTCCCGTTCGAAGGTTGGAGTTCGGCGAACTTCCATCGTGCCATTGGATGCATCGGGGCTGATCCTGCTGAGGCAAGGCGGGCATGTCCGGCTGGTGCACTTGATCTTGCACTGGAGTTTCAGTGCTGGGGCGACGACCTCATGGCAATTGAACTTGAATCTGCCGATCTTGGGACGATGCGCATGAACGAACGGGTTGCAACAGCGGTGGAAGCGAGGCTCAATGTGGTGGCCGAACACCGTGAGGCAGTCAGGAGGGTCATGACGTTGTTTTCGCTGCCATTCAATGGCAGTCGAGGGGCACGTTCCCTGTGGCGCACTGCCGACCGAATCTGGAATTTGCTTGGGGACAATTCTGACGACTACAACTGGTACACCAAGCGGGCAATGTTGTCGGCAGTTATCGGCTCATCCGTTCTCTATTGGCTTGGTGATTCGGGGTCGGAGGTTTCGACGAGAGGGTTCATCGACAGGCGCATCAGCGATGTGATGCGGGTTGAGGCCATGAAGAAGCAAATGAGAAACATGCCTGGCGGCGCCAGCATTCTCGGCGCGGTCGAGGGGCTTGCGCGTTCGGTCCGGCCGCCGATGCACCGCAAGGAACAGTATCCGGGTTGGATGGCGGCTGGAGGTCAGGAATGAACAACGGAGCCATGAAAGTCGTTGAGATCACAGAAGCGGGCAACGCCGATGTGTTGAAGCTCACCGAAAGACCGGTTCCGGAACCGGGGCACGGCCGAATTGTCATCAGGAATGCTGCTGCCGGTGTCAACCGTCCCGATGTGCTGCAGCGCTCCGGTCTTTACAGGCCGCCGCCCGGTGCGTCCGACCTGCCCGGTCTTGAGTCTGCCGGTACGATCCATGCGGTGGGAACGGGAGTTGATCGCTGGCGGGTAGGGGACCGAGTAACCGCGTTGTTGCCGGGAGGCGGATATGCCGAGTTTTCGGAGACATCGGCGAGTCATGCCTTGCCGGTTCCCGATGGAATCGGAATGAAGGCGGCCGCAGCGCTTTGCGAGACCGCGTTCACGGTCTGGAGCAACGTTTTCATGAGAGGTGGTCTTAAGGCAGGCGAGGCATTTCTTGTTCATGGGGGTTCCTCGGGCATCGGAACGATGGCAATCATGCTTGCATCGACATTCGGGGCGAGGGTGTTTGCCACCGCCGGAAGCGAAGCCAAATGTCGGGAATGCGAAAAATTGGGTGCCGACCGGGCCGTGAACTACCGAGAGGATGATTTTGTCGGCGTTACAAGGGAACTTACCGGCGGAAGGGGTGTTGATGTCATTCTGGACATGGTCGGTGGCGACTACATCCCGAGGAACATCAAGGCATTGGCGGATGATGGACGCCTGGTTCAAATTGCGTTTCTGCAAGGACCCAAAGTCGAGTTGAACTTTGCCCAGTTGATGACAAGACGGTTGACGATCACCGGCAGCACATTGCGGCCCCAATCGGAGATTGCCAAAGCTCGAATCGCGAGTGATCTTGAGAGGAACGTATGGCCGTTGCTGGCGTCAGGCAGGCTGGCCCCCGTGATGGACTCTGAGTTTCCGTTGCGGGAAGCAGCTGCTGCGCACCGGCGGATGGAAAGCTCGCAGCATGTCGGAAAGATCATCCTGACCATGAATTAATCCGACATGGCCTTTCCCACGCTGAATTGATCTGGCGGAATGCGATTTTTCTTGCAACGGCTTCGCCCTTTCGCCGACTTTCCATCCCTAAATGCGCTATCCGAAGTTCCAAGGACTGCGATTCTGACACGTTTTTCAAGCCGCCGCCGGACTTTTGCCTGATTGAGATCGCCGTCCGCCTCGCCAAGCCACACGAGCGTCGCCCCCGGAGTGCTTGGGGCAGCAATCAAGTTTTACTTTTCTCCAAGCCTGTGTGGTAACGCAGTCCTCGCCGGACAGCATCAAATCCCAATTCAGTTGCACAGACGACTGGTGGCCCGGCGGAGTTGCGGGTCCGCACGGGCTACCGCTTCTTAAACATTCCACATTGCGGGCTCCGGCCCGCGGTGACGGGAAGGCGGATTGCACTCGCCAGGGACGCAGACACCACCCGGCAAAGGTGAATCACCCCCGAAATCAACAGCCCTGTCACGACGGCTGCGGCATCCGTGAAGCTGCCGGGAAAGGGAAATCAGCCGTTCCGGAATATTCCGACTTTCAGCCAATCAAAAACGGATCGCCCACTCACCGTCAAAATAACCTGCAAACCAACACGTGTGAAATGGAAGGAACAGAAACAGACCCACACGACCATCCAACAGCCTTACAATTTTACCAATGCCCTGAGCCCTGCGCGGTCAGTCAACAAACCGACTTGATGTTGTGCAAATGCCCATCAGGTCGAATTCTTGCGCCGGGCGCGGTCACATAGCGTCTTTCAGCATGCCAAGATAGTCCTGCGCGCCGGCAGGGCGGGGGTTCGTTGCTGAAAGATGGTCAATTGAAGCCCTTTCAGCGATTTTGGGAAGGACATTCTGTTCAACTCCCAATTCACTTAGCTGTGTCGGCAGGCCGATGCCTTGCACGAAATCAGTCATCCATTCGTGCAAACTCTTGTTTTCAGGAACATTCATCGCCGAACGGAGATCCGCAAAGGCTGCATCGGCATAGCCGTCATTGAATTTGAGAATGTGCGGCAGCAAGATACCGATCAGTGTTCCGTGATGAAGATGGAGTTCCCCCAATGGCGTCGCCATGGCGTGTGCACCACCAAGTGCCTTTTGGAGGCACATGCCTCCCATCAATGCGGCCATCATCATCTGGTAGCGGGCATTGCGGTTGCCTCCGTCCTCTACCGCAATTGGCAGCCATTTTGCTGCGCGCCGGGCCGCTTCGAGGCCGATGGCAGCGGCGGGTGGGTTTTCCAATGGGCTGCAATAGGACTCGATCCCATGGCTCAGCGCATCAATTCCTGTGGCTGCCGTTAGCTTGGGCGAAAGCGACAAGGTGAGTTCAGGATCACAGATAACAATCTCTGCCACCATGTTGAGGTTGACGGCCACGCATTTTGAACCGTCAAGCAGAGACATCACACAGGCGCGGCCGACTTCCGCCCCTGTGCCTGCCGTTGTCGGGATCGCAATCTGGGGTGATACTTTTTCTATTCTGCCGGATCCACCTGTCCTGACGTTGTAGTCCGCGAGATTTCCGCCTTGGCTCGATAGAAGGGCGACGGCCTTGGCAAGATCGATTGGCGAGCCACCACCCAGTGCTATAATTCCGTCGCAACCGTTGTCACCCCAGATTTCCAAGCAATCAAGCAACGACTGTTCGGTCGGGTTTTCGGTCGTTCCATCATAGACGGTCGGAACAGAGGGCTTTGCAGCCTCAAGCGCGACTTGGAGGATCCCGGCATTCGCAACACCTTTGTCGGTAATAAGAAGTGGCCGATTCAGACCCAGTTTTGCAATCTGATCACCGAGCGTCGAAATCGCTCCGAAATCGAAGGCAATCCGTGACAAATACTGGATTAAAGGCACTAGCCATTGACCTCATAGTAGATGTGCTTGGTTTCGAGAAAATCGTTCATTGCTTCGATGCCATGCAGCCGCCCTATGCCGCTTTCGCGATAGCCTCCGGTTTCCACCTCTGCGAGCAACCGGTTGTGGCAATTGAGCCAAACTGTGCCGAACTTGAGCTTGCGCCCCATCCTCATCGAGACATTGAGATCGTTTGTGTAGACCGATGCCGCCAGTCCAAACTTTGTGGCGTTGGATTTCTGGACCGCTTCCTCTTCGGTAGCGAAGCGTTCGAGCGACACGATCGGCCCAAATAGTTCATCCTGTACGAGGTCATGTGTTACTTCTTCGATTTCGAACATCGTAGGTGTTACGAAGAACCCTTGGGACAAGTCGTTGCCGCCCGCTGTGCCACGGACAACGAGCTTTGCCTCTTCCCCAGCACGATCAATGATGCGCAGCAATCGTTCCTGGTTTGGTTTGTCGATGATTGGCCCCACTTCAGTTCCTGGCGCCCGTGCATCTCCAACTCTGGCGGATTCATATAGGTTGCGCAGCCGTGCCTTCATCTCTTCGTAAACGCCATCATGGACCAAAACACGACTGACGCAGGTGCACATCTGTCCGTTCAACGCCAGAGAGCCACGTTTGATCTCGGCTGCGGCCTTTTCGAGATCGGCACTGTCGAAGACAATTGCGGGAGCTTTGCCGCCAAGCTCAAGCGAGACATGTTTGATGGTGTGGGCGGCATTGGCCAAAATCACTCTGCCAGTGCGCACTGAGCCGGTAAATGAGATCACATCGATCTTGGGGTGGGATGACAGGATGGTCCCAACCTCAATGCCATACTCGTTGACAGAGTTGATGACGCCTTTGGGGATCGACTCGACGGCGTCAAAACAGGCCATCACCGCTGCATTCGTAAGGGGCGCTTGCGGGGCAGGTTTGACGATTACCGTGCATCCCGCTGCGAGTGCAGGTGCGACAGATCGGACAAGAAGGGTAACAGGTGCATTCCACGGCACGATTACGGAAACGACACCCGCGGCTTCTCTGGTCATCAGGCTCAACTTTCCAACGCCGCTTTCAAAGGTTCGGCCAAAGACATTGCGGGCAACGCCAGCGTAATATCTGGCTTCACCATAGCCGGCCGCAACTTCGTGGCGTGCCTGACCCAGAACTTTGCCGTTTTCCTGCGCCATCATTTCGGCGATCGAATCGGCCCGCTCTTCCAGGACATCGGCGAACTCCAAAAGCGCGGCAGAGCGAAGCCTTGGCTCATGAGCCCACGAACTGCATTCGAAAGAATCATGTGCCGCCATAACCGCCTGCTCGGCAAGGGATTTGGAACCGGCAGGCACCTCAGCAATCACCGAACCGTCTGAGGGGTTTTCAACTGCCACCATCCCATTGGGTGCATCCGAGAGCCAATCTCCTGAAATGTAGTGACACCCTTGTGATTCTCCCATCTCCTCCTCCTCCTCAAACTCCAATTGCGAGGTCAAGAATGATCTCCGCATTTGCATGCGCGCCGGTTCCAACCCACGCCAGAAACTGATCCGGTCGGACAAGCATTGCCTCACATCCATAGACCTCTACAAGCCGGTTGTCCGCAAGGGTCACGACCTCGAAAGGAACATTGCGGCTTCGCGCAGCATCCTCAAAGTGTTTCGAGCTTTCAGCGTCATCGACCAAGTCCACAAGCGTGAAATTGGGCCCCAATTGATCCCACAAATCTTCCTTTGAAACGTGATGTGGGGCGAGATGGTAGCCGGCTCGAGCTTTGAATTCATGCAACCCCTTGGCGCCGGACTGCGCCCCAACTGCCCCTGCAACAATCGGCGAACCGGCATAGTGGGGCAGGAACTGCGTGACTTCAGAATCGTCTGCATTGGCCCTATCAGCCCAAGCGGCCTTGAATGCCTCCAGATCCCTGGAAGGGGAATGCCTGGCTGTGAATTCCCGGAAATCTTCAATCATTCGCGAAATGAAATCTTCATTTACCGATTTGAAAACCGGATGCCGTTCCAGGCTGTAGCTGTCGAGAAGTCCTTCGCCTGCCCAACCTTTCAGCGCAGCATCCAGTTTCCAGCTGAGGTTTCGTGCGTCCTCCAGCCCGGTGTTGATGCCGTAGCCACCATACGGCGGATGGCTGTGGCATGCATCGCCCGCAATGAATATGCGGCCATTTCGATAGGATTTTGCCTGGCTTATCCTGAGATCCCAAAAGCCAATGTGTTCGAACTCCAACTCAAACTCTGTTCCGGCCATGCGATGCAAGAAAGCATGAAAGTCGAAGTTCTCCTTCGTGGTGCCCTCTGGCACAGGGGAATGGAAGAACCAGCCTCCGTTTAGATCGACGCGCCCCAGGAACTGCCAGTACCCCTCCATGTCGGGGTTCATGACGTTGAAGATCGACTTTCCGGGAAAGCGTTCAAGGAGGTCATGAAGTTCCATCGACCGGAACACCAAAAGGGCCATGCGCGGCCCTTCGCAATCAATGTCGCTTTTGATGCCGGTTTGCTCACGGGTAATGGAACGGGCACCATCACAACCTACGCAGAATTTCGCGCCCATGCTCCGGAACTTGCCCTGAGCGGTTTCGTAACGGACCAGTGCAGAGGTGGCGTCCTGTTCGACCTCGGTTACGTTGGCCCCGGTAATGAGGGTAATCTCCGGCAGTTCGGATGCCCGGTTTCTCAGAACCCCTTCCAGGTTGTACTGCGGCAACCGTTCGTTCTCGGCAAAATAATAGGCACCAACCTTTGAGCGTTGAAACCAGTTGTAGTGATAGCGGCTCAGAAGGTTGCGGTAGGTTACCAGCCCCGCATTTCCAAACTCCGGGGGAATCGGACTGGCTGCGCGCACAGCTTGCGAAACGCCCCAGGCGCGAAAGTGCTCACCCGAGCGCTGCGTCAGGTTTTGTCCCTTTGGAATTCTGTGCAGCGTGCCGGACCGTTCCAGAACGGTGCTGGTTACCCCCTTAAGCGCCAGATCAATTGCCAAGCCAAGACCCACCGGACCGCCGCCCGTGATGATCACCTCGCTCATGTCGGCGAGGATGGGGCCAGTTTGGTTTGGAACTCAGTTGGCCATTGCAGGTATTTGGGGAGCAACAACAGCTTGTTCATACGGCAGATCCCCCAATCCGTCCTCAAATATGTTCCTCTCAGCGATCCATTCGCGAGATGCTTCAAAAATCTCACGAGAGTAGGGTTCAAACACAATTCGTTCGCCGGGTCCGAATAGGCGGGTGTCCATCTGGTCGCGAAAGCGTTCCGGGAATTCGTTGCGATAGTAGTGGGTGTAGAGTTCCGGCCTAAGGTCGATATCCTGTTGCGCCCGTCGCAGGGCGCTGAAGTATTTTTCGACATCTTCAATTTCTGCGTCCGCCGACACCATCGCTGCAATCATGAAAGAGCTGTCAAGCACCTTGCGGAACCCAAGCTGCTCCATGAAGTAGTACGGACCGCTGAAGAGACTCACAGCGGGAACGTTGCCATCAATCAGGTGTTCCATGCGTTTGAAGAGCAACCCATCTGCAAAGGACAGATTGATTTCGTTGTGGGACAAAAACGGTTCCAGGGCCTGTATCGTCGAATAGTGGCTGCCGGATTGATAGCCTACGGAAATCGGTACATTGGCAAGATCTTCCGGTCGTTTGATGTCTGAGTCAGCAGGCACAAATATTCCGCAAGGGGAAACTGAATATGCGTTTGCGTAGAGCTTGCCATGCCCTGATGCCGCCGCAACGTTTACCGTCCAATGGCAAGCTGAGCTGACGTCGCAGGTTCGCCCCTTTTCGAATGTTTGATATGCGCCAACACGATTGCCCAAATCGTGGCGTTCGCCTGACGCGGACAGGAGCTGGTCCTCAAGTTGATGGTCCAACCCGACCTCGTCGAAGTATCCCTTTTCCACGGCGACCCACTCGTGGAGCCGCATGTGCGGAGCAATTATGAATTTTCCCATTCGTCCTTCCCCTTGCGTTATTTGTAACTCACATTTGGTGCACTCACCTTCCAAACATCGTGTTGGGCAACAACAGTGCCAATTCGGGCACGAGCAACACGCAACAGACAGCGGCCAGCATGGCAAACCAAAATGGCCAAATGCCACGGAATATGACTCCCATCGGAACATCCGGCGCAATGCCCTTGACGACAAATACATTCAATCCAACCGGGGGTGAGATCAGTCCCATTTCCAATACAATGACCATCAGGACCCCGAACCAAATCATGTTGATCCCAAGGGGTTCAATGATTGGTTGAACGAATGGTACCGTCAAAACAAGGATGGCAAAACCGTCCATGAACATCCCAAGGATGATGAAGATTGCGAGAAATGCAATCACAACCTGAATGCCGCTAAAGCCCTGGGCTTCGACCCAAAGGGACAAATCATAGGTAACTGCCGTGAATCCAACAAATGTCTTGAAAACGAACGCGCCAAACAGGATCATGAACACCGTGCCCGAAGACTTCAGGGTGCTTTCCGTGACCTCCCGGATGTTTTGCCAACTGGCCTTTCCACGGATGATCGTGACCAACAGCGCCAAAAGGGCCCCAATGCCGGCGGCTTCAACGGCTGAGAAAACACCGGTGTAGATTCCCCCAATGGTCAAGACGATGATCCCGATGATCCAGCCGGATCGACCCAGTGCCCGCATGCGAACGCTCAGCGGGTTTCGCGTTCCACCGCCGGGCGCCTTGCTTGGATCAAGCGAAACAACGATCCAAACAGCGAGGATGAACATCATGGTCAACAAGAGTCCGGGTAGCACACCCGCCATGAACAGCCGTCCGATACTCTCCTCGGTGAGAATTGCATAGATCACAAAACCCGCCGAAGGGGGAATTAGGATCCCGAGCGTGCCACCTGCCGCGATGGATCCGGTGGCCAACCCATTGTGGTAGTTGTAGCGCTGCATCTGAGGCAGACTGACCCGTCCCATGGTCAGGGCTGCCGCCAGGGACGAGCCGGACAGCGCCGAAAACCCGGCACAGCCGACGACTGTGGCGCTTGCCAAACCGCCCTTCAGGTGACTGAGCCAGGAATGGGCCGCGTCGTATAGATCACGGCTCATGCCCGAAACGCCTGCAAGGTTGCCCATCAACACGAACAGCGGGATGATTGTGAGCGGGTAATTCGAAGCCTCAGCAAAGATTTCACCGGCAAGTTTCGGCAGGGCCGCCTTTTCGCGGATCATCCAAATTCCGACCGTCCCAACAAGCAGCATTGCAACACCAACGGGCATGCGGATGAACAGCAGGATGAACAATGCCCCAAACCCAAGCAAAGCCAAAGTGGAGCCTTCCATCAATCTTGCGCTTCCCGAGGAATGCCCCCTGTAACGGCGCGGAGAAACTGAACCGCCAATTGCAAAGCGTAAATCGCAAACGCGCCAGCAAGGATCCAGAAAAAGGGCCGGTGTTCAATTGCAAGGTTGGAAGTGATGCAAGCCTTCTCCATCCCACAAGCACGAGTGAATAGGGCATAAACGGCCAAAAAGCACATTGCGGATGCCAGCAGATACATAAAAGTGTCGGTAACCCGGGTAACGCGCGCCGGAGCAAAACGGTCGATCAGATCAATTGAGACGTGCGCGCCCCTTCGACCACCGAAACTGACAGCGCCGGCGGCAACGACTGTTAGCGTTACAGTTGAAACGTCCTCAATCCCAAAAATTGGAGCATTCAAGGCATAGCGCCAGAAAACCGCAACAACCGTAACGCCCAGCAGCACCAGTATTCCAATTCCTCCAGCCGCGGCAAAGAGCCCGGCCAGCAGGCCGAGCCCATTGTCGAGCCGGGAAACCAGGTGCGGCCCTTCAGCCAACGCCTAGCTGCCCTTCATCACGTCAAAAACGTCTCCAATGGTGACTGATCCTGCAGGTTGCGCAAGCACACCCGGAAGAGTTTCGTCGATGATCGCATTCCAACGAGCTCTTTCCTCGTCGCCAATCTCGATGAATTCCAACCCAGCCTCCTTGGCGATCTCAAGACCGCGCACTGTGGCGGCTGCATAGCCGTTTCCCCCACTCTCGGATAGAGATGCATCGGCAGCGGCATCAATCCAGGCACGCTGCTGGTCGGACATCCCATCATAAACATCCTTGTTGAGCAAAAGAACGAAAGCCGAGCCTGAGCCCGGAAACCAAGTGGTCAGATAGTTTGAAACTTCGTGAAGCTTGAAAGACCCAATCGCAGAAGGGTCAATGGCAATTGCATCAATCACGCCATTGGCCAAGTTCTGGTTTATCACACTGACAGGTTGCCCAACGGGGCTTGCGCCCAGTGCCTTAACGAAGGGCACCTGACCTGATGAAGTAACCCTAAGTTTCAGGCCCTGCAAATCTTCGAGTGTGCGGATGGGTTTGTCCTTCGTCAGAAGAATCGGAGGTGCATTCGCCCAAATTGCCAGAACCTTGGCGTTGTATTCGGCTTCAAGCATGCCACTCGCGCGCTGCAGCGCTGCCGTGCAACTGACCGGGTCAGAACACAGGCCCGGCAAATTGATAACGTTGGTCATTGGGAACACTTCGCCTGTGTAGCCGGGCAATGTGAAGATGATGTCCGCCACGCCATCCAACAGAATGGAGTATTGCTTGGGAGGAACCGAATTGAGTGCTCCGCCGGGAAACTGCTTGACTGTCAGCTCACCGCCGGAAACATCCGCCAGTTTCTCTGCAAATGGGGTAAAGACCGCTTTGTTCATCGGGTGCTTGGGACCCATGAAATACGCCAAGGACAGCTCGTCAGCACTCGCGACCCCGCCCAATCCAGTCATCAAGGCACTCACAAGCCCAAGAACTTTACGCATTGGCTTTCTCCCTACTTTTGTCGGAACGCGATCAGGAAACATGAGGGGCACACGGAGTTGCCTTGTTTCCGACCGTTCCTCAATTCCTAAGATGTGTACAAATCCTAAAACCCTGAAGTGAAATGTCAATCGCGCGAACTTCGTCTGCAGTTGCAGGCAGGACGTCGAATGGCCCGTTGCGGCCCATTTGGAATGAAAATTCCAATTCACGGAACCAAACGCATTGGACGGCCGGTGTCCACAAAAATGCGTGGGATCAATGCCCGGCCTTGCCCAACACTGATCCCGAGCCGGGAACAATTGCATGCCGCAATGCCTGGCACGCAATTTCTGGCGAGTGAAGTGTAAGATCTTGATGGGTCCGGAACCGGGGACATCAACTGCCATCTTTCGGCAATTTTTGGGCTTTCATGTGTCAGGATTGATGTTTAATTGTTCGCTGATTCCGAACCCGGTGCACCAGAGTTCATTCTCCCACCCGGAGGTGTCTCCGGAAGCAATTGGAGATTCTGCCCTATGGCAAACAAACCAATTATGGCCACGGCGACAGCTGTGTGGCTGGTAGATAATTCTAGCCTGACCTTTCAGCAGATTGCGGATTTTTGTGGCCTGCATGAATTGGAGGTCCAGGGAATCGCCGATGGAGAGGTCGCCTCCGGCATTCTTGGATTTGATCCAATAACAAACAACCAGCTTGAGGCAGAGGAACTCAAGCGGGGTGAGGCGGATCCGGCACATGCATTGACCTTGAAGGAGGAGCCGGTTGAGGAGGGTCCAAAGAGAAGAAGGGGACCTCGCTATACGCCCCTTTCCAAGCGACAGGACAGGCCAGCGGCGATCGCATGGCTTGTCAAGAATCATCCCGAGCTCTCGGAAGCGCAGATCATCTCGCTGGTCGGAACGACCAAGACGACAATTCATGCGGTTCAGGAAAGAACGCACTGGAACATCAACAACATTCAGCCCACCGACCCGGTCGCACTTGGGCTTTGCAAGCAAATTGAACTTGACGGAGCGGTCCGGGTTGCATTGGAGCGCAGCGGCAAGGATTCCGGTCAGCAGGAACCAGTCAAGGGCAAGGTGCTGGCGTCAGTTGACGAATCACTCAGTGCAGGGAAAACTCACTCGACATTGGCCAACCTTGAGAGCTTCAAGCTTGACCCCAAGGCATGAGCCGCATTCGGGAGTGCAGGATGCCCGGCATCGGTTGTGATGCGATTGATGTCAGTGGACGGGTTCGCTGAACCTGTCGAGAAGTGAGCGTCCCCCGTCGACGCCTATTATCTGCCCGGTGATGAACCTGGCGGCACCAGAGACCAGAAACTGCACCGCTTCCGCCACCTCTTCTGCATCCGCAATCCGGCCAAGCGGTGTTGCCGAGACGATCCGCGCTCGCATGTCGGGTGATTTTGCAATGGCTTCCTGCAGCCTGCCGCTCACCACAGAGCCGAATGAGACTGCGTTTACGGTAATTCGGTCGGCTGCAAGGGCGGCAGCCATGGATCTTGTCAGCTGCTCAAGTGCCGCACAGCTTACGGAATACTCCACCAGATCAGGATGGATGCGGTCGGCGGCAATGGAAGTGACATTCACAATTGAACCTATGGGTTCATTGGGACGCGTGCGCGGATGGGGTTGTTCTGTGAATTGACGCGCAACCATGCGGGAAATGCTGTAGTGCTGTCGCAGATTGTGGTCCAACATGTGATCAAGAACATTGAGCTTGATGTTGGCCTTGTCCGAAGTTCTCATTTCCCGACTGGCATTGACCAGGATGTCAACCCGGTCGAATCTGTCAACAGTCGCTGCAAGGAGGTTGCTTTGGGTGAGTTGCTCGCAAAGGTCACCCACAAAGCAATCCACATTGTCCATTGTGGAGTCGATTTCTGATCTCAGTTGCTTCGAATCGCGATCGGCAAACATGACGTTTGTGCCCTGCTCGGCGAAGTGCCTTGCGATTGCAAGACCCACTCCGCTTGCCGCTCCGGTAACTATGGCGGTTCGTCGGTCTATGGCGTAGCTCATTCCCGGATTCTACCTGTGTTCTGAAAATGTTTGATTTGGCAATTCAAGCTCATGACGGAACGGGCTGCCTTCTTGCGCGGACGGGAAGGGCATTGACGACGTGATCGTCCTTTCCCGCCTAATCCTTTTCAATTGTGCAGCGCAACGGATGTTCATGGTTGCGGGCAATTGCCATCACCTGCATTGCCTTGGTTTCAGCGATTTCATGGGTGAATACGCCGGCGACACCGACGCCCTTGTTGTGGATGTCCAACATCAGCGAGATCGCTCGTTCCCTCTGCATGAGAAACACCTGCTCAAGGACCGCAACAACAAACTCCATCGGCGTATAGTCGTCGTTGAGCAGGAGGACCCTGTACATCGGAGGGCGCTCGACCTTGTCCTTTGGTTTTGTCAGAACCGACGTGCCGGCATCCTTGCCTGCGCCCGTCCCATCCTGTCCGTTGCTTCCAGCGGCGATGACCAACAATCCAAACTTCCTGCAGCTGCCTCTTGAGCCCAAGGTCAATATAGTTGACAAGCTTGCAATTCGCAAAGTCGCATGATGGGCATGTCCAAACTAACAGTCATCGGATTTGATGCAGACGACACTCTTTGGCAGAACGAGAAGTTCTTCCGGCTGACCGAGGCGGGCTTTACCAATCTGTTGTCCGAATACTCAACCTACAGCAACCTTCGGGAGGTGCTTCTTCAGACCGAGAGGATCAACCTCAAACGCTACGGATTCGGGATCAAGGGGTTTGTCCTTTCCATGATCGAAACCGCCATTGACGTTACCGAGGGACGGATTCCGGCGGCAGTCATTCAGCAGATTCTGGATCTGGGAAAGGAATTGCAAAATCATCCGATCGAATTGATGCCCGGTGTTGGCGATGTTGTTGAAGCGGTTGCCAGGAAACACACAGTCGTGTTGATCACCAAGGGCGATTTACTTGATCAGGAACGCAAGCTTGCCCAATCCGGGCTCGGATCCATGTTTGATGGCGTGGAAATCGTCAGCGACAAAACGCCGGATGTTTATGAACGCACATTCCGTGAGCATGGTGATGGCCCCGAGAAGGCAATGATGGTTGGCAACTCGGTGAAATCGGATGTGGTCCCGGCACTGCAATCCGGAAGTTGGGCTGCTCTGGTCCCTCATGATCTCACCTGGGAACTCGAACACGCAGAAATTCCCGAACAACATCCACGATTCAGAAAGATGACCTGTCTCGGCGATTTGCCTGACCTGATTGAGCGCCTTCCCGCGAGCTAGTTTGGGGTTCTTGGATCAGTGGGCAAGCCATCTTCAGCGCCATGCCTCCAGTGCAATTGGCAACGCATCAAAATTCGGATTTCAATTTCAAAAAACTTTGTTATGCTGGTTACCCCCGCCAATGCCCGCAACGAAAATAAGAGGCATGGCACGAGGATTGAGTAGAGATGCTGCGGCAAGGTTGGTCGCGGCAAAGTTAGGAAAGGTACGGGTGTGACTCGGATTTTGTATTTTGCAATCGGTGCACTGTGGCGCAGTGCGGTGATTTGGTTGTTGGCCGCCTTGGTTGTCTCACTTTGGGCAACCGGATCCCTGGCTTCGAAATACGCGTCTGTGGTGATGGACGCCAGAAACGGTAAGGTGCTTCATTCCAGGTATGGCGACAAGAGGCTCCACCCGGCATCTCTCACGAAGATGATGACGGTTTATCTGGCCATTCAAGCGGTTGAAAACGGCGAAATACCCATCGACCGAAAATTCAAGATTTCGAAATTCGCGGCAAGTGAGCCGGCGTCGAAAATGTACTACAGGCCCGGACAGCGGGTGTCGTTCCGACATCTTATGCGCGCCGCGGCGGTCAAGTCGGCAAATGATGCCGCCACCGCGATCGCCGAGGCGGTTGCAGGCAGCGAGAGGGCGTTTGCGACCCGAATGACCCAAACCGCTCGTTCAATGGGAATGATGAACACACAGTTCAAGAATGCGCACGGGCTGACCCAGCGAGGCCATTTCTCAACGGCGCGGGACATGTCGATCCTGGGCAGGCACATGATCTACGACTACCCCGAATACTATAACCTCTTTTCCCGAATTTCCACGAGGGTCAGTGCTGGAACCCTACGGAACACCAACCGGAACTTTCTTAGATCATACAGTGGGGCGGACGGGATCAAGACCGGCTACACTTCGCTTTCCGGGTTCAATTTGACTGCATCGGCAGAACGCAAGGGAGTTCGGATCATCGTAACGGTGTTCGGTGGACGTTCGTCGAGAACCCGCAACCGGCATGTGGTCGAGTTGATGGACAAGGGCTTTGGTTTGGCAAGACGCAATGTCGCGGTGAACAAGCCGAAACTTCCGGCAATAGCATTCGGTAAAGTCGTTAGGGTGGATGTATCCGTTGATTCGGCGGAGCGTCGGCGTCGGCGACCAGGATTTGGCGGACGAACCCTGGCGATGGCAGTACTCAACGAGGTTACCGCCGGACAGCAGAGTGAAGGTGATGCCGATCCGTCAGAAATCCTTTCGGAACAGAGTGTTGATTCTTTCCCGCTCTTGTTTGGCCGACCCATGCGCCGACCCCTTTCAATTGCAGCCGACGGATTCGGAAATGTCGACGGCGGCATTTTGGGAGTCAGTGTTGGGAACTTTTCCAGCAAGAGCCAAGCATCGAACCAATTGTTCAGGACTGCGCTCGTTGATTTTGATTCACTTGCTGAGGCAACCAGAACCGTGCGTGAACAAAATGGCAGGTATGTTGCGATGTTCGAGGGGATTTCGCTCTCAAATGCGAAGGTTGCGTGCGGAAGACTGCGTGCGCGGGAGATCGAGTGCAAGATAATTCGCATTCTCTGATCCGCGCCATGTTGCCGCGTCAGGAAATTCTGCGGGCTGCGCAAACAACCTTACGGCTGCACTGCTTGAAGCAATCCATGTTGTTGATCGCACTGCGGCCAGAGCAAGGCATCCCATAAGGCCTCCGGAGGACAACATGAAGCGTTCGGAAATCAATTCGGCTATCCGTGCGGCAGAGGCGATGGTGGAATCACACTGCTTTTTCCTTCCTCCCTTGGCCAAGTGGAATCCAAAGGCTTGGTTGGCTCAAACACAGGATCTGACCGAAATCAGGAACATCGGGCTGGGTTGGGACATCACCGATTTCGGCAAAGGTGATTTTGAGGCGGAAGGGCTTGTATTGTTTACGCTCAGGAACGGGCGGACCAATTCCGATGGAACCGAATGCGGCGTTCCATACGCCGAAAAACTCCTGATTTCCCGCGCTGGGCAAGTTACCCTGATGCACTATCACAGACAGAAGACTGAAGACATAATCGTCCGCGCAGGTGCTCCGCTTGCCGTGAAGCTATTTCTGGTAGCCGATGGAGGCGATGTCGACCGGCAGAGCCCGGTGGAGGTCAGGCTGGACGGAATGCACCATGTTGTTGAGGCTGGAGGCACCATTCTTGTTGAGAGGGGAGCGTCAATCACGTTGGAGCCAGGTTGTGCCCATGAGTTTTGGGGACATGGCGGGGATTGTTTGATTGGTGAGGTCTCTTCGATCAATGATGACGTGTCCGACAATTACTTCTTTGAACCGATCTCAAGGTTTCCCGAGATTGAAGAGGACGAAGCACCATATAGACTCATCGTTCCCGACTACCTCGGGCTCAACCGCTTGGCATAAGGGGTGCCGCACGGCGGCACTCAATTCCCATCTTTGAATTGGGTTCAGTTCACAAGGGCGGCGTTCAGCAAATTTCGGGTGTAGTCTGATTTTGGATTGCTGAACACTTCGTTGGCATCTCCTGCCTCAAGCACATCTCCCTGCTTCATCACCATTATGTTGTGGGCAAGTGCCTTTACGATCCTGAGATCATGGCTGATGAAGATATATGCCAAGCGGTATTTCTGCTGGAGATCTAGAAGCAGATCGACAATTTGTGCCTGAACCGTTCGATCAAGGGCGGAGGTTGGTTCATCAAGAATCACCAGCTTCGGACGCAAAATCATCGCCCGGGCGATAGCTATCCGCTGACGTTGGCCGCCGGAGAATTCGTGCGGATATCGATGCATCATCTCAGGGTCGATTCCAACTTCCGACAGTATCGCCGCAGTCATTCGCCGCCGCTCCGTGCCGTCGGATACTCCGTGCACATCCAAGCCCTCGGACACGATCCTTTCAACTGACATTCTTGGCGAAAGGGATCCGAACGGATCCTGAAACACGACCTGCATGTCGCGGCGAACGATCTTGAGCTCGCCGCTTCTCAGATTCTGAAGTTCGCGGTCAAAGAATTTGATGCTTCCCTTTGAGGATACGAGGCGCAATGCCGCCAATGCCAAGGTGGTCTTTCCGGAACCGGATTCACCAACGATGCCGAGCGTTTCGCCGCGACGGATGGAAAAGGTTGCGGAATTGACCGCCTTAATGTGCCCAACGGTCCGGCGAAGCACGCCGCGCTGAACCGGGAACCAAATCCGAAGTTCTGACGTCTCCATGACTGTTTCGGCCCTGCGGCCACCTGCGGCAGGTCGACCAGAGGGTTCCGCCTCCAACAGCAGCTTGGTGTAGGGATGTTCTGGTGAATCGAACAGTTTCTCCTTGTCCCCGGATTCGACGACACGGCCTTCCTTCATGACATAGACGCGGTCGGCCATGTGACGGACAATGCTAAGGTCATGGGTGATAAAGAGAAGGCTCATTCCGTGGCTGTCTTTGAGATCCTTTAGCAGTTCCAAGATTTGCGCTTGGATGGTTACGTCGAGAGCGGTTGTGGGTTCGTCGGCAATGAGAAGGTCGGGGTTGTTTGCCAAGGCCATGGCAATCATGACGCGTTGCCGCTGTCCGCCTGAAAGGAGGTGAGGATAGGATTTCAGTCGAGCTTCAGGGTTGTCGATACCGGTGCTCGCAAGCAATTCGATGATGCGCTGACGGGCCTTGGCGCCCTTAAGATCCTGATGCAGTGAAAGGCTCTCTCCGATCTGCTTTTCGAGCGTGTGAAGCGGGTTGAGGGAGATCATCGGTTCCTGGAAAATGAAACTGATGTCGTTGCCGCGCAGTCGCCGCAGCGTTACCGGGTCGGCACCGACCATCTCCTGACCCTTGTAGGTGATGGATCCCGACACCTCGGAATTCTCCGGAAGTAACCCGACGGTCGACAGTGCGGTTACAGATTTCCCCGACCCGGATTCACCGACGATGGCCACGGTTTCGCCGTTGTGGATTTCAAGATCGACATTCCGGACTGCTTTGGTTTCGACTCCGTCGTGAAAGAACGAAACGGACAAATCACTTGCTTTCAGAAGGGTGCTCATCACTTGAACGTCTTTCTGGGATCAAAGGCATCACGCACGCCCTCAAAGATGAAAACCAGGAGCGAGAGCATTATTGCAAAGGTCATGAAAGCAGAAATGCCGAGCCACGGTGCCTGCAGGTTTTGCTTGGCTTGAAGTGTTAGCTCACCCAGGGAAGGTGCTTTGGACGGCAATCCGAATCCAAGAAAATCGAGTGTTGCAAGCGCACCGATCGTTCCGGTTACGATGAATGGAAGGAAAGTCAGGGTGGCCACCATGGCATTGGGAAGGACATGACGAAACATGATAAGAGAATTGGAAACGCCAAGCGCCCGCGCCGCCCGCACATACTCGAAGTTTCTGGCGCGCAGACATTCTGCTCTTACCACGCCGACCAATGCAATCCAGCCGAAGATCGTCATAAGAATCACAAGCAGCCAAAAGTCCATTTGCCAAATCGCAGCGACAATAATGATGATGTACAGTGACGGGGTTGCCCCCCAAACCTCAATCAGGCGTTGGAAGAAAAGGTCAATCAGGCCACCAAAATATCCCTGAATGACACCTGCGGAAATTCCAAGGACCGATGTGGCAACTGTAACAACGATTGTGAACAGGACGGACAATCTGAATCCGTAAATTACACGGGCCAACACGTCGCGCGCAGTGTCGTCCGTGCCCAGCCAATGGTCGGAATCCGGTGAGGACGGTGCCGCCCGCCCGATGTCGTTTATGGTGTCAAAGGAGTAGGGGATGAGCGGCCACAAGATCCAACCGCGCTCAATTTTGGTGCCGTCGATTTCGCCGTCTCCGGCATCTTCGATTGTGCCCTCTGGATCATCCCAACAGGCCTCCAAGCCGCCTGAGATTACCAAGCATTGAACTTCGATGTCCCGGTACACCGCTTCAGTCTTGAAGTCGCCGCCAAAGGCCGTTTCGGGATAGAACCGAAAAATGGGTGTGAAGAAATCGCCTCGATACTTCAACAGCAATGGCCTGTCGTTTGCCACAAATTCAGCAAACAGCGTAAATCCAAACAGGGCAGCAAATATGATCAGCGACCAGTAGGCTCTCCTGTTGGTCCGGAAGTTACGCCATCTGCGGCGCGCAAGCGGGGACATGATGATCATGTTTCGCGGGTTTCAAAATCTATTCTGGGATCGATCCAGTTGTAAATCAGGTCGGACAGTATGTTAATGAAAAGTCCAAGTAACCCGAACATGTACAGGGTTCCGAAGACTACAGGATAGTCTCTCGCAACGGCCGCCTCAAAGCCAAGCCTCCCCAAACCGTCAAGGGAGAAAATGGTCTCGATTATGAGTGACCCGGTGAAAAAGACTGAAACGAACACTGTCGGAAAACCGGCAACCACGATAAGCATGGCGTTCCGGAACACGTGCCCATACAGGACACGACCTTCGGTCAGGCCCTTGGCGCGGGCGGTCATGACATAGTTTTTCCTGATCTCGTCCAGAAAGCTGTTCTTTGTGAGCAGAGTAAGTGTGGCGAACGCCGAGATGGTCAAAGCAAGAACAGGCAGGCTGATGTGCCAAAAGTAGTCAAGGACCTTGCCAATCAGGCTGAGTTCTTCGAAGTTGTCGGAAACAAGACCCCGCAGCGGAAACAGCTTGAAAAACGAACCTCCGGCAAACAGCACCAGCAAGAGTATGGCAAACAGGAAGCCGGGGATGGCGTAACCGACAATGATGGCACCTGACGTCCAGGTGTCAAACTTGGTGCCGTCCTTCACCGCTTTCCTTATCCCGAGCGGTATTGAAACAATGTAGGCAATCAGGGTTGACCACAGCCCCAGTGTGATCGATACCGGCATCTTTTCGAGGATCAGATCGATGACCCCGATCGACCTGAAATAGCTTTCTCCAAAATCGAATCGGAGATAATCCCAAATCATGTGCAAGAAGCGTTCAACAGGTGGTTTGTCGAAGCCAAACTGAACCTCAAGTTCCTTTATGAATTCCTCAGGCAGGCCGCGTGCGCCCAGGTATCTCTCATCCGACATCGTTTCCCGGAGCGCGTCCCCTCCGGTTCCCGAGATCGATTCGAATACGTCGCCTTCACCTTCAAGCTGCGCGAGGATCTGCTCAATCGGCCCGCCCGGAACAAACTGAACCAAGGCAAAATTTATGATCATGATTCCCAGAAGGGTTGGCAAGACAAGTGCCAGCCGACGAATGATGTACGCACCCATGAGATTTGACCAGTTCAGCCGTCAGAGTATGCCCGCCTCCCGGAGCACTTCTGCCTTTTGGGCATCATACCACCAGAAGTCCAGTTGACCGAGTAAGTAGGGAGGAATGGTTTCCGGATGATCGAAGATGTCGTAGTAGGCCACGGTATGGAAACCCCTGTACCATTGAGGAGCCCAAAACTTTTCCGCTCTCAGGATTCTGTCAAGGGCACGAATTGCGTGCTTGAGATCTTCACTGTTGTCGATTTCCTGAATGACATCAATGAGTTGATCAACACCCTCATTCGCATATCCCATGTCGTTGAAGACACCGTCGATATACTCTGAACCAAACCTCTGCCGCAATCCGCCCGCCGATGGCTCAAGTCCAAGGCTGAAGCTGGAGGTAATGACGTCAAAATCATGGTTGCGTTCCCGGTCGGTCATCTGTGCCGGGTCGATGCGGTTGTAGACGGCGTCAATGCCGAGGGATTCAGGACTCGATCGAAGGCAGGACTGCTCTCAATGAATTCAATCTGGAGCTTTTCGCCGGCTGTATTCTGCCGCAGCCCGTCATCCCCGACCGTCCAACCTGCCTCGTCAAGCAGTGCGGATGCCTTGCGCAGATTGCTCCGGTCCAACTGTCTCTCTCCCGAAACCGGTGCCATAACTGCCGGTTCGGTGAACACGGATTCTGGAATGAGATCCCTTATGGGTTCAAGGTATTTGAGTTCTTCGTCGCCTGGCAATCCGGTTGCGGCAAGAAAACTGTTTTCCCAGAACGAGTTGATGCGGTCATAGAGCCCATAAAACAGTGTTTCATTGGACCATTCGAAATTGAACATCAATGCGACGGCTTCGCGAACGCGAACATCCTGGAACTTTTCACGGCGCAGATTGAACAGGAAACTTTGGCCGCTTGCGGGGGAGCCGGTGTCAAATGTTGTCTTCACCACCCATCCGTTTTCGATGGCATCGAAGTTGTAGCCCGTGGCCCATGTCTTTGAGGAGTTCTCACTTCGGAAGGTGTAAACCCCGGCCTTGAATCCCTCGAATGCAGCCGCACTGTCGGCGAAATACTCAATCCGTATGCGTTCAAAATTTTTTCTTCCCCGGTTGATCGGAAGGTGGTCGCCCCAATAGTTGGGGTTGCGCATGTATACCAGCCGCCGGTTTGGCTCGACCGTCTCAAGAATGTAGGGTGAAGAGCCGACGGCAGGCTCCATGCGTGATTCATCAAGTTTGGCACCGGTTCTTTCGAACCATGCCTCCGACATTATCGGAAGACTGCCAACCAGGCTGGGATATTCCCTTGGTGATTCGTCAGTGTTGAATGTGAACCTGATTCGATGGCGATTCTCGACTTCAACCGCCTTTACCGCTTTGCCCAGTTCGCTCCGAAACGAAAAAAGTCCTTCTGCAAGAAACAGCTCATAGGTGAATTCGACATCCTCGGCAGTCATCCGGCCTCATGTTGAACACAACCCAACTCCGGTCCTCCGGATACTCAAGAGACTCGGCAAGTTGGCCGTAATTGCCGCTCACCTCGTCTGCGGTTCCGGTCAATAGGCTTTCAAAGAAGATTGAAGAAAGCCTCCCGGCATTTCCCTTGCGGGTGTAGGGATTCATTGAATCAAACGTGCCTGGTGCCCAAATCGAGATCTCCCCGCCACGTGGCGCATACGGGTTGACGTATTCGAGATGCTCGAAGTCAGGAGGGTATTTGAGGTCGCCAAAGGTCGAGATTCCATGCGCTTTAATGACATGTTCGTCCGCTGGTGCCCCGGCTGCGGCCAAAATAAGGGCACCGGCGGCGGCTGAGCTCCCGGCCAGCTTCAGGGCTGTACAAGTAAGACCTCGGGCACTCATTCCATTCGAAAAAGCTGTTTGAATTGCTCGCATGTGTAAATTCTCCTGCCTCAATTCTTGCCGGACCGGTTAGTGCGGTTCGAGCCACCTGCTCCAGACATCGAGAGCAAGTAGACTGGGTTGTAAACCAGCGGCACACAACTGTTCAATGTTGTTGGCCGGACATACACGAAATTGTCAGGGGCCACATCGGCAGATCTTCTCCATCTGCGGGAAACGGGTCGTGCCATTGAACCAAGGATGGTCCGAATGAGTCGATGCTTGCGAGGGTAGGTTTCGCGACGGATCCGGGCGAGTGTTGAAAGACGGCAAGTTGGTCATGTCATGGTGCACAGGACACCAAGTTGCCCGCCGACATCGGAACCGAATCTGGGCCATGCCATTTCCGGAATTGATGGCGCAGCATGTTCTGTCCAAAGCAAAACGCTCACCAAGAAATTCAAAGAGTCATCGCAAATTGAAACAACAAGAACAGGTTTGTTGAAATTCCTGCCTTCCCGTTCACCTGTTTTCAACTGTGTTCCCGGAATTGAGCAAAAGCTGCAGCACCGGATGGCTTGATCAACGATCTCGCAGTCAGGACGGGTGCAATGACCGGTGGTTCCTGCAACATGCTCAATGGCAAATCCGCTATGGGCTTGAACAAAACGGTAATCACAGTTTGCCGACATTCAATTCAGGGATCCGGAATCACAGGTCCAAATATCGAATTGATTCAATGGGCGACGACGCCAACTGCTACTGAGTCGAAGAGCAGGGTAATGACCATTGCGGTCGACGCCATTGTTGCTGCAGCCCTGTTATCGATTGGCCTGCCGTAACGAGTGCTTTGGAGCTTTCCGCGATTTCTCAGCCCTTGGGCCGGCAACGAAACGCTATTTCTTCAGCAGGAATTTCCCGCTCAGATCATCATTGCAGCGATTGCATCCAAGCAATGATGTTTGCACGGTCCTTTGGCTTCTTTAGGCCAACAAAGGACATTTTGGTTCCGGGCAGATACTTTTTTGGATTTGCGAGGAATGCCGCCAACTGCTCCGGATCCCACACTCCTTCCAGATCAGCCATGGGATTGGAGTATTTGAATTCGTCAATGATGCCAATCTGGCGCCCCACAATTCCGACCAAATGCGGACCCACTCCGTTGGTTGATTCCTCCACCTTGTGGCAAGCCTTGCATTTGGCAAAAACCTTGGCACCTTTGGCGATGTCGGCTGACGCCAAGAGGGTAAGGATGTCGACAACTTCCTCAACCGGCGTATCCAATTGATCTTCCGCAATGTCGGCAAATATTGGCACCGCTCCGTGGTCATCACCGTGACCGATCGGTCCAACATGGTAGATGGACTCGGCGGCCCACTTACCCAGCAACAAAACCAGCATCGCACCGCATAGTGCGCCAACGATCTTGGTTGCGGTCATGGTGTCGAGCATAGTGGGCTCCAAACTGACAGCTGGCTCTCAGGAACAAAACATCCGGCGCCTTCTACAGACTTCCAATCCCGAATTGCAAGATGTAGTAGCTTGCCGATCACAAAAAACGCAACCTGATTGAAGAGGCAGCTGTTGTCAGAAATTGTGGCCTTTCAGGGTGAACCCGGAGCATATTCCCACGAAGCGAGTCTGGAGGCGCGTCCGGACTGCGAGGTTCTTCCTTGTGGAACGTTTGAAGGTGCCGTTGAGGCGGTCAAGTCGGAAAAGGCCGATCTTGCCGTGCTCCCGGTCGAAAATTCCATCTACGGCCGCGTGGCCGACATCCACAGGCTGTTGCCGGAGTCGGGCCTGTTTGTTGTTGAAGAGGTGTTCATACGAATCCATATCAACGTGCTGGGTATGCCCGGAGCGGACATTTCAAACGCCTCCACCGCACTGAGTCATATGGTGTTGCTCGGTCAATGTCGCGAATTCATCAGGGATCGCGGCTTGCGCACCTTGGCTTGGGCTGACACTGCCGGTGCGGCAAAACACGTTGCGGAAACTGGCGACCGCAGTTTGGTTGCACTTGCATCTGAACTCGCAGGCGACATTTACGGTCTTCAGGTTTTAACCCGCCACATCGAAGATGCGGATTACAACCGAACCCGCTTTTTCGTTATGTCCAGCGAACGGAACTTCGAGCGGCGGAATTCGGAAATGATAACCGCCTTTGTGTTTCGAGTTCGCAACATTCCCGCAGCGCTCTACAAGGCACTTGGCGGATTTGCCACAAATCGCGTCAACATGCTTAAGCTCGAAAGCTACATGGTTGGCGGTTCGTTCAATGCAACCCAGTTCTTTGCAGAAATTCAGGGGCATCCGGATGATGCAAACGTTGCGCTTGCACTTGAGGAACTGAATTTCTTCACGAACTCCGTCGATGTGCTCGGAGTCTATCCAGCAGCGGTTTCTCGGTTTTAAGGGGCGAGTTCAGGGGATTGGATTGAGCGAACAGCTCTTGTTGCCGCGAATAGCGAGTATGAGCTGCTCTGGTTGAAATTGCTCGGATCATCCAACCCTGCCGGACAGCCACAGCCAAATCAGGTGCGCCGCAATTGATCCGTGTCTTGGTGGAGCGATTTGGCTTTCGGGGTTGAAGAACGCGTCCTTCATTTCCTCGCGGGTCAACCAGGTGGCGGCTTCGAGTTCGTTTCTGTCCAGTGCAATTTCTGTTGATTCGGCAGAGCCGATGCATCCAATCATGAGGGAAGAGGGGAACGGCCAAGGTTGCGATGCCACGTAGGCGACCCGTCCCACCTTGATGCCCGTTTCCTCGAAGGTTTCACGGCGAACTGCAGCCTCAATGGTTTCTCCCGGCTCCATGTATCCGGCAAGAAGGGAGTGCATTCGGTCCGGCCAACCATGCGCCCGTCCCAGCAGGACCGAGTTTCCGGACGTAACAAGCATGATCACGACCGGGTCGGTCCGGCAAAAGTGAATGGTAGAGCAGTTTTCGCATTTTCGTTGCCATCCGCAAGCGATCATTCGGCATGGGCTGCCGCAATTGGCGCAGTGCCGATGCCGGGAATGCCATGAGAGCAGGGATTTGGCGATCGCTGCCAATTCGGAATCCGCTTCGTCAAGAGTGCCAATGAGCGACCTCAGATTCGAAAATTTCGATCCTTTCGGAGCGTCGGGATGGCACTGCTCCGTTCGGTCAAGAATGCTGTCCGGACGTTCCGGAATGCCGGTGTCGGGCGACCATGAGGACATGTCGACGGCAAATCTTGGGGAGTTGTTCTGTAAGCCGAGAAACACCGTTTCATCAATTGCTTGCAGACAGGCATGATGCCGGTCGAGCCAACAAAGGGACCCTTTGCGGTCAACCAAGGGCTTGCCGCGCCAAACTGGCAGAATTCCGGCATCATCGCGGCGTGCCAAAGAATCGAAACTGCCCGGGCCATCGTCCGGCAGTTGCTTGCGGACAATTCCGCCGCCGGAAAATGCCATCTGGCCGATTGAACTTGTCATGACAGCTACCGTCCCATGGACAATGGAAGGGACAGGGCGGCATGTTTCACAGTGGCGGGGGAGTGTCGTTCACTAATTTCTGCCGGTTCCGCCCTGGGGTAGCAGTGATTTCGCAATTTCCTGATCCGCTTGACTATTTTCATTTTCCGACTTCCGCCGGACTTGCTTCGGTTGCCATACACCGAGCCAAAATGACACCCAAAATTCGGGTTCGAGCGCCGCAGGTTGGGGTGTCAGCCGGAAACGGCGCAGGATGGGAGATCGGGGACATGTGCGCCGCTCATTGAAGCGCATTCTTGCCTTGCCTTGAGGGTCGCCGAATCTTATCATTCACCCGGGCTGGTGCGGGCGAATGGCTCGCGAACCCGGTCAGGTCCGAGAGGAAGCAGCCGCAGCGAAACCCGTTTGGGTCGTCGCCAGCCCGTTCAGCCAGTTGTGGCGGCGCGAGCCAGAAGATTGATGCACCGGGTTGCCCGGCAATGGACCCGGGAACATGACACTCCATGCCCGGGTGAACGGAATTCCATGAGAAAATCCCTGGACTTGCACAGAACTTGCTCATTTCCAGGGTTGCAAATTGAATTGCCTCCGCGGGAAAATCCACGACATTTCGATTTTGGAGGAGTCTGATGGCACCGACGCCCGAAATGCTGCTGGCCCGCAGGCAATACAAAATGCTGCTGCGGGAATTGATTGAGGGGCGTCCCTCCGGTACCAGGCAGTCAATTGCCCGCAGAATTGGTAGATCCCGAAGCTTCATCAGCCAAGTCCTCAACCCGGATTCCAAGGTTCCTCTTCCCGAACAATATGTTCCTGTTGTGATGAAGGTGTGCGAATTCTCTGAAGGAGATGTTGCGGAATTCATGGAATACTATGAAGCCGCACATCCGAAAAAAAACACAGAACTCGTGCATTCAGGAACCGACACCATGATAATCTCCCTGCCCAGATTCGCGTCTCAGGAGCAGCGAAAGGCTGTTGAGGAAGCAATTTTGGAAACCGCGGACCGGATCATAGCCGCTTCGCTCACGGTCAAACGGCGAAAATCCCGAACATCCATGAAATAGGCGTCAGATTCAGTATGGTCCGCCAGCAACCACCTGCTCGGGACGGTCACAAGACCATTTGAGGAGAAAATTCGCCATTTCCTGAGCGCCTGCGAACTCAATCATATTGGTGTTCAAATTCACTCCTGCCTGCAGGGCAAGTCGTGCACATGCGATGTGGTTGCGCGAGTGCCGGTGGGGACAGTTCTCCGACCCATGAATGATTGTGGACAGCAGGTTTCCGCCAAAGCCGTTGATGTGGTTGAGATTCGGTCCCAGCGTCAGGAGCCAATCCATGGACTCCGCCAATCCTTCCCATCCCGCCAGATGCAGCGGTGTCATCTTCATCTCGTCGCATGAGTCATGGTCAAATCCATGCTTCACGAGCCTCCTTGCGTGTTCAAGTTTGTCGGGGAACTGAATCAGGTTGGTCAGCAGATTGACCGTTTCTCCGGAAAGCTCGTGCCCATGCAGCGTCGCGTCCGCCAGTGCGGTGCCGTCCGCAATTGCCGCCAGCAACGTTTCGGTTTTGTCGAGGGGGAGGGCGCCCCCGAATAGTGCGATCGCTTCTGCGACCTCCTCGTTTCCGTAAATCCGGGCATAGGCATAGGGTGAGTGACCGCAGTAAAGCTGGCGGCAGTTGGCGCCTGCATTGAGTAGCATTTGTGCCATGCGGCCATCTGCCATCCTTCGGGCTGCCTGATGAAGGGCAGGTACCGCGAGCGGTGGCTCGCCGCCAGGATGTGTCGCCACTCCAGCGTTTACATCCGCACCATGATCAAGAAGCATTCCCACAATTTTGTGATTGTTGAAGTCAATTGCACGCAACAGCGCATTGGTGCCTTTGATCCGAGCACCGAACTGCAACAGAAGCTGGGTGCCGTCACAGTTTCCCAATTCGGTTGAGTGATAGAGAGATTCATCATCATTCGGATCTGCACCGTTCTCGAGAAGCCAGCGGGCAAGCGGCAAATTTCCTGCATGGCCGATCGCTCCGTAGAGGGCCGACAATGTGTGAAGAGAGCCAGGTTCGATAGGCAGGCTGTCATTGACGTCAGCACCGGATCGGACGAGAGCGTCGACCAAAGCAAGCATCTGCGGCTCCTTTTCCGGGGCCGCGTGAATGTAGCGGGAGAAAGCCAGGTGCAGGATGGGGCGTCGCAACCTGACTGGCTTTATTGCGCATCCGGGGTCGGCAGCCAACCTGCGCTTGACTGCAACCTCGTCATAGAGAGCCAGTTCCAATCCGATATTGTCGTTTGCGAGTTTCGGGTCGGCATCCAACAGACGTTGCACAACCCAATCTTGACCGAAATGGAGTGCGATTCGGAGTCGCTCCACCCTTTCTTTTCGATTCATGGATTTGGCCGCGAACTCAAAATAACAGTCCGGCCAGTTTTGTAACCCGGCCTCGCGGGCAATGGTGTCGAGTGCATCGGACATCAGGATTTCAACGTCCGCAGACGCGGTGCCGCAGGACTCAATGTTCCTGCGCCTGGCAGCAACCAAGGCTTCGGCGCGATGTCGCAGTTCTTCGAGGTGGTTTACCATGGTAAACTTCAACAACCCTTGGATCCGGCGTTTGCGCATCAATTGCGGACGCAACTCATGCACGGGTGCAGAATGGGTCAAAAGCCGCCCCAACTGCGCGGCACCATATGGACGTTTGCCGGACCTGCAAGTAGTTTGGGGCAGGTTTCATCCAAAAGGACGCCATGTCGGAACGGTCAGACAAGTCCTATCGTGTATTTGCAAGAAAATACCGCCCCAGCACCTTTGCTTCACTGATCGGCCAGGAGTCGCTGGTTCGAATCATGAAGAATGCCTTTGCGGAGAATCGCATTGCCCAGGCGTTCATACTGACAGGCGTTCGCGGCGTGGGAAAAACCACCACAGCACGAATTATTGCGAAGGGGTTGAACTGTGTGGGGCCCGACGGCGGCGGTGAACCCACCACCGAGCCTTGCGGAGAGTGCGCTCCGTGCCGTGAAATCGATGCGGGCCGGCATGTCGATGTCTTGGAGATGGATGCCGCGTCAAGAACAGGTGTCAACGACATCCGCGACATTATTGACGGGGTTCAGTACAGGCCGCTCTCCGCGCGCTACAAAGTGTACATCATTGATGAAGTTCACATGATTTCTGTTAACGCATTCAATGCGTTACTGAAAACTCTTGAAGAGCCACCGGATCACGTCAAGTTCATCTTCGCAACAACGGAGATCAAAGCCGTTCCCGTTACGGTTCTTTCAAGGTGCCAGCGCTTTGACCTGCGCAGGGTCAATCAGGAGGAATTGACCGATCATTTGAGGATGGTTGCCTCTCGTGAGAAGGTTGAGATTTCCGATGCTGCATTGGCGCTGATCATTCGCGCTTCCGAAGGGTCCGTCAGGGATGCGCTGAGCCTGTTTGACCAATCAATTGCACTGGACGGCGGCACGATTGAAGCCGAGGCGGTGCGGGAAATGCTGGGAATCGCCGACCGGGGCAGGATTCTTGACCTGCTTGAGATCATCATGAAGGGCAAAGCCGCGGAGGCGCTGGAGGAACTGGCGCAGCAATTCCGCGGCGGCGTGGAACCGGATGCCCTGCTTGGCGGATTGGCAGAGGCTGTGCACTGGGTGTCGATACTGAAGGTTTCCCAAGACGCGGCAGAGGACCCGGCGGTCAGTCCCAATGAAAAGTCGAAGGGCCTTGAACTGGCCGCTGCATTGCCGTTGAGTTCCCTGGCCAGGGCTTGGCGGATGGTGCTCAGGGCGATTGATGAGCTTGCGTCTGCGCCAAATCCCAGAATCGCTGCGGAAATGGCAGTGATTCGCTTGTGCCACGTTTCCGACCTCCCATCGCCTGAGTCGCTTGTAAGGAAACTTTCGGGATCCAATGAGAACACAGAAACATCGGTTCCAGAAAGTCCAATGCCGTCGTCGAATCGGAAGCCGGTAGCCGCAAGACCGGACCAAACCGGGTTGGCCATGCCGAATCGCGATCCTGTCGGAACAATGGCGCCTGGGTCGGAGAATGACCGAGCAATTTCGGAAACGGGCTCGGCACAAACCAAAGCTGAGCTGTCAGAGCCTGCATTCGAGGACTGGTTTGCGGCGTCGGGCCAAATTCCGACTGACAGCAGGGCACCAGAGGCAGAGCTTGCGGATGAAGGACATTTAACCCGTACCGAAGATGTTCCCCGGGAAGCATTGGCCGGTGCAAAACGAGAATCAGGAAAGGGGCAGATTGACCCTTCCGTTCTTGAGCACGAACTCGTCAAAAGCGTCCTTGAGACATTTCCTGATTCGGAAGTGCGCATTGTGCAATCCGGCTAAGGTTGGGTGGCCAAGACATTCGAATGTCCTGATCCATTTCTGGGTTGCATCGCGGGTAAACAATGGATCTTTCCGGGTCGTAACAGCCAAGTTTTGATTCAAGGATGCTGAAGTGCTTGCCGAACAGTCGGAAATAAAGAAACTGATTGACCTGCTGGCGCGATTGCCGGGACTTGGGCCGGTGTCGTCCAGAAGAATTGTTCTTCACCTCATTCGGTCGAAGGGAAGCAGGTTGACAGAACTCGCTTCGGCGATTCAAGGCGTTGCGGAAGGGGTTCGCGAATGCGTCGATTGCGGCAATTTCTGCTCCGATTTGAAATGCCGGATTTGCACTTCCCCCGAGCGTCTTGATGATCAGATTTGCGTCGTTCAGGACGTGGCCGACTTGTGGGCCATGGAGCGGTCGGCTGTGTTCAAGGGAAAATACCACGTACTCGGCGGTGTTCTTTCCATGCTCCACGGGTTGGGCCCGGAAGAATTGCGAATTCCGATCTTGGTTGAACGCGTCGGCGTCGGCGGTGTCCAAGAGGTTATCCTGGCCTTGAGTGCGACCGTTGACGGACAAACCACGGCGCACTACATCGCCGATCAGCTATCGGCCACTGGCACCAGGGTAACCACACTTGGCAGAGGTGTTCCGATAGGGGGCGAATTGGATTTTCTTGACGATGGAACGATTGCCGCGGCACTGTCCGGCCGACGGGACTATTGATATGACGGCCATGCAACTCCTGCGAAGACATTGCAGGTTCGGCATGTTGTTTCCGTTGCGAACGTCCCAGGCATTCACCGATTGGTGTCCGGTTTCACCTGCGACCGTTGGGCACGCAGGATGACAGATTTCCCGTCTTCGGAATTGCCGTTCGAGGTTCCCGACGGGGAGCGAGACAGGATGCAACAAGCCAGTTCATGGTTCTTTGAACTGCAGAAGATCATTTGCGACCGATTTGAACAAGTTGAACGCGCTCATGCTGATTCCGAATCGGCAGCGGCCTCCAAAAAAACGAGAACAACAAGGCGGGCCGGATTGGAAGGTGAGGGCGGCGGTGGCATCATGGCAAAATTCAAGCAGGGTGCAGTTTTTGAGAAGGCTGGGGTCAATTGTTCCGAAGTTTTCGGAATTCTGGGTGAGAAGGCACAAGGTTCGCTTTCCTCCAGCAAGGAACTGCCGGGACTCGAGCAAGATCCAAGATTCTGGGCAGCTGGCATTTCGTTGGTTTGCCACATGCGCAACCCGTTGGTTCCGGCGGTGCACATGAACACGAGGATGTTTTGGACGCCCATCCGCTGTTGGTTTGGTGGCGGAACCGACCTCAATCCCGCCATCGAATTCGCGGAGGATACCGAGCATTTTCATGCAGTGCTGAAGGGTTGCTGTGACCGGTACAGCCCAGGTTTCCATCAGAGCTGCAAGGAATGGGCAGACAGATACTTCTTCATCCGGCATCGGAATCGACCCCGCGGCGTCGGCGGGGTGTTCTTTGATGACTTGAATTCAGGTGACTGGGAAAGGGATTTCGCGTTTGTGAAGAGTCTTGGAATTGCCTTTCTTGATTCTTGGTTGCCGATCGTCGAGCGGCGCCAAACGATGGCTTGGACGGACTCGCATCGGGAAACTCAACTCGCTCACCGCGGTGCCTATGTTGAGTTCAACCTGATCCAGGACCGGGGAACAAGATTCGGGTTGGAGACTGGCCATGATCCCGATGCGGTACTTATGAGTCTTCCGCCGCTTGCCAGTTGGCCTTAGCCGCTTCACGCTGTCGTATGGCAGCAATCGGAATCAGCTTGAGCGAACGGTTGTGACCATCAGTTCAACATTCTCGATCCGGGCATCGGGTGTGATGCCGTGTCCAAGGTTGAAAACATGTGGCCCACCCGACAGCGAATTGACCAGCTGAAGTGTTGCATCGACGAGCGGCTGACCGCCGCTTACCAGAAGAGATGGATCAAGATTTCCCTGCACACATGTGGTCGGCTGCAGCCGTTTTGCAGCCCAATCCGGGTCAACAGTTTGATCGATGGCGAGGCAATCCACCACATTGGCCGCGGCGAAATCGGCATACCGCCGACCGGCATGCCGGGGAAACAGGATGATTGGAACCTCCGGAAATTCAGATTTGACAGCGTCGATGATTCGGTTGTTGGGCTGAACGACAAAATCATCAAAATCTGCGCCGTTCAGCCTGCCGGCCCAAGTGTCGAAGAGCTTGACGACCTCTGCACCAGATTTGATCTGTTCGCTGAGATGAATGATGGTTGCATCAACCAACCTGTCAATTAGTCGGTGAAATGCCGTCCGCTGGTGATCAAGGAACTTGACCGCAGGTTCCTGACCGCGCATGTTTCCGCCTGAAATCATGTATGTTGCCACCGTCCAAGGTGAACCGGCAAATCCGATTAGTGTGGCATTCGCCGGTTGATCGCGAAGCAGAATTCGGAGTGTTTCGTAGATTGGCTGCAGGCAGGAAGGAACGCTGTCTGCGCTTCGCAGCCCATCCACATCTGACGGTGTGCTGATTCGGGACAGGCATGGCCCGCGGCCATCTGAAAACTCTAGGTCTGAGCCGAGCGCCTGAGCCACCAGCAATATGTCGGAAAACAGGATCGTTGCATCAAATCCAAATCGGCGAACCGGCTGGAGCGATGCCTCTGCAGCAAGCTCCGGTGTGTAGCAAAGGGAAAGGAAATCGCCGGCGCGACTGCGGATTGCGCGGTATTCAGGAAGGTATCTTCCCGCCTGACGCATGATCCAAACCGGTGGTGCGGTTGCAGATTCGCCCCGAAGAGCCTTTAGCAGTGGCTTTTGATTTGTCATTCCTGCAACCCCTTAGCTTCCGACTTGCCGGTTCGGTTAAGTTGTGGCTTTTGGCTCATGGCAGTCCGGCTCCACTGCAGACTATTAGGAAATTGATCATGGCAGGCAAAGCACTTACCGGATCCGGCGACATCAGGATTGGAACCAGGGGATCACGACTCGCCTTGGTGCAGGCGGAAATTGTTCGCCGGCTGCTGGTGAGCGCCCATGGATTGGATGACCGGCAGATTGAAATCGTTCCGATAACGACGAGGGGAGACAGGGAATTGGGGCGGCCCCTGCACGAAATCGGCGGCAAGGGGTTGTTTTGCGGCGAAATTGAGACGCAATTGACGAACGGCAACATCGACATGGCAGTTCACTCGCTGAAGGATATGCCCGCAGTTCAGCCGGATGGGCTTGTTGTTGCATGCATCCCTTGCCGGGGCGATCCGAGGGACGCGCTGATCTCCGAGCGGCATCGCAACATCCGGGCAATTCCTTCCGGAACTCGCGTCGGGACATCAAGCACGCGCCGAAGGGCGCAACTTTTGCACCTGAATTCATCCCTGGAAATCTGCGGGTTTCGCGGCAATGTTGAGACCCGCCTGCGGAAACTCGCTGAAGGACAAGCGGAAGCGACGATGTTGGCGGTCGAGGGGCTGTGCCGTTCCGGTCTCGCAGATGCCCGCATGCACCCGGTACCAGTGTCTGACATGTTGCCGTCGCCGGCGCAGGCGGCGATATGTGTGGAAACCAGGATGGACGATTTTCGTGCCACCGCCATGTTGGCGCCGCTCAATGACAAGGACAGTCATGCGGCCTGCTCGGCGGAAAGGGCGTTTCTCAAGGAACTTGATGGTGATTGCACCACACCGATCGGTGCCCTCGCTGTGATATCCGGCAATAAGGTGGCATTGGAGGGGGAACTCTTGGATCCTGAAGGAACACTGCGTGTGAGAGATTTGATTGAAGGGAGCGTCGATCAGCCGCAAGATTTGGGTCGATACCTCGCCGACCGGGTCCAGACGGAATTCTGCCGCAGGGCAGGGGGCTGAAGGCACGACACTTCGACCTGCAATTTTGCCCGATTTCGGATGGTGGTTCGCATTCACTCGACCCATCGCCGCTTGGGATCGGCGCCAACGGTATGACACCCAAGTTGGAAACGGGCATTGCAGACAACATCCCTTCAACCCAATTCATGTTGCCGCCGCGTCCGGCTTGCAAGCAACGCATGCTCAGGCGGGTTGAGTTGGCACGATAAGTCGACCCAATGGCCTTAATCTTCGTCAAGTTTCGTAGAAACAACAGATGATGCTTCGAGCGTACGGTGCACGGGGCACTTGTCGGCGATTTCAACAAGTCGGGCCATCTGTTCCCTGGTAAGATCGCCCCGCAAGCGAATGGAACGGTCGAAACGATCAATCTTGGCGTTGCCGGCTTCGCATTCTTCACAATCGGTTGCATGGGTTTTTTGATGCGACACATCCACCGAAACATCGTCAAGCTGCCAGCCCTTGCGGCGGGCATAGAGCCGAATCGTCATTGAGGTGCAGGAGCCAAGACCAGCTGCCAGAAGTCCATAGGGTGTTGGCCCCTTGTTGGTGCCGCCGTACTGCAGGGGTTCATCTGCAGTCAGCTGGTGGCCATCGCCGGTCCTAATGTCCTGACGAAAACCTCCCGGGTTGAATTCCGAGACTCTGACAACCCCTTCTGCGACGGGATCAACTTCCGGTTGCGTCTCTTCGGGAACATATTTTTTCGACCAGGACGCAATTACATTTGCTGCGTATTCAGCATCGGCTTTCCGGGTAATGAGGTGGTTCGCATCATCAAGGGTCACAAACGATTTTGGATGTTTTGCGGCCGCGAAAATCTGGGCGGCATTTTCAATCCCGACAGTTGCATCGAGCGGTGCGTGCATCACCAGCAGAGCCTTCCGCAAACCGGAAATAGCGGGTGAAAGTTTGGCGGTCGTGATGTCTTCCAGAAACTGTTTCTTTATTGTGAATGAACGGCCACCAAGTGAAACCGACGCCTGCCCTTTGGATTTGATCTCATCAAGGCTGTCTCCGAAATTGTGTGAAACATGTGCCGGGTCGGCAGGTGCGCCAATTGTAACCACCGCGCAGGCTGAATCGATTCGCTGCGCTGCCATGAGAACCGCCGCACCCCCCAATGAGTGGCCGATGAGCAGGGAAGGGGCCATTCCCCGAGATTTCAGGTAATTGGCGGCATGAACAAGGTCCTCAACATTGGAGGTGAAGTTGGTGTTTTCGAATTCACCGTCGGAATGACCGAGTCCCGTGAAGTCAAAGCGCAACACCGCATAGCCTGTTTCCGTCAACTTGGCGGACAGGAGTTTTGCCGCCGGAATGTCCTTGGAGCATGTAAAGCAGTGGGCAAACAATGCGGTTGCCGGCGGATTTCTTTTCGGCAGTTCAAGACGCGCTGCAAGTTTCGAGCCGGAATGTCCTGAGAATTCAACCCGTTCCGTGATCATGGCGATGTTCCTTGTCGGCTATTATGTCAATGGTAACCCAATCGATCAGGGAATTCAGGAATATGTGGAGAGGCATTCTTGTTCGCTGAAGATGGAACAGGATAAAACCAATCAGAGTTCTCGGAGAATCGTGTTGCTTCCGCAGCAGGCAGGTGTCGGTGCAGCTCGTATACGATCCGGCGGGTCGGAATCCGAGCTGCGGTTTGACTTTGGTTGAATGGACCCGTTGCAGCAGTCCTCCCGGCTGCTCATATACGCCAAGCCAGTGCGGTGATGATGAAAAACCGCAATCTTGCTGGACGAGGAATCATTTCAATGCAATTCAGGGGTGGTGTCGACGGGGCAGCCATTGTCGCCTAACGCACGGAAAACTGAGTTCCCACCCGGTGTTCGGACCGGGTCTGTTCGTCCGAAGGCATCGCATGGGACGGTGCTGATTGGCAAGTTGCAACCGGAGAGTGATTTTGGCCGAGCGTGTCCGCAGGAAAACTCATGGTGGGACGGTTTGCCGTACACCGGAACGGGAATTCGAAGTGCGCGGAGTTCAACGATTCAGGGGTGGTCGCCATGGTTGAGAGCTGCATGCCCAGCGACACAAGTGCAATTGGGCAGGGGCAAGCTGTCGCAGTTGCGTTTCGCGGCGGTGCGACCCTTGAAGGCAGCGTCATTTTCGAGAATCTTGAATTGTTGATGCCAGCGGGACGCTGGACATCGCTGCTTGGTCACTCTGGAGTCGGGAAAACCACAATATTGAGGCTGATCGCCGGCTTGGATGCCGCAGTTGAATTTAAGGGTGACATAGTCGCTTCGGACGGAAAGCCCATCGGCCCGCGAGTCGCATACATGGCTCAAAGTGACCTTCTTTTTCCTTGGGCAAGCATCCGGAACAACATTCTGGCCGGTGCCCGACTCCGAGGTGAAGCCCACGATACGCTGCGGTTCGACGCTCTGCTTGAACGAACCGGATTGACAGGGCACGCCGACAAGCGGCCGCACCAGTTGTCCGGCGGCCAGAGGCAACGCGCAGCATTGGCTCGAACCCTTATGGAGAACAGGCCCATCATTCTGCTTGACGAGCCGTTTGCGTCCCTGGACGCTCGGACGAAGGCGCAAATGCAAGATCTGGCCTCGGAACTCCTGAATGGAAGGACGGTTCTTCAGGTTACGCACGATCCGGCGGAAGCTGCCCGGCTTGGCCACAGAATCTACGTGATGCGGCGGTCGGGCTTGCACAGTGAACCCGTTTCGGATTCGATCCCTCCGCGGCAGGTTGACGATCCAGAGTGCCTGCGGGTTCAGGGACAACTGCACCGGTTCCTCCTGGAGGCGGGATGATGTCCTTGAGGTTGTCGCTGCTGGGGCTGCTGGGGGTCTTCTTGCTCGTCGCTTTGTGGCAGGCGGTTGTTTCGCTTGCGGACTTGCCCCGCTTCATTCTTCCTGGCCCGTTGCTGGTGTTGGAAGCGTTGTGGGTGAACCGGGAACTCATTGCCGGTCACTCATTGGTGACGTTGGCCGAAGTGTTGATGGGAATGGTGCTGGGAGCTGCCTTGGGCTTTGCGACGGCGGTCAGTCTGGCATATTCACCGACAGCCAGAAATCTTGTCCGTCCCGTGCTGGTGTTCTCGCAAGCCGTTCCGGTTTTTGCATTGGCACCGATCCTGACGCTTTGGCTCGGCTATGGACTGCTGTCCAAAGTCGCGATGGCGGTTCTCATCATCTATTTTCCGGTAACGTCATCCTTTTTTGATGGATTGATGCGTACACCGCGCGGGTTTTTGGACCTTGCGGGCACAATGGGGGCCAGCCGCGGGCGGCAACTTCTCCTGGTGCGGATTCCCTCTGCCATGCCATCTCTGGCATCAGGACTCAGGCTTGGTGCAGTTTATGCGCCGATTGGCGCCGTAATCGGCGAATGGGTTGGTGCCTCCAAGGGGTTGGGCTACCTGATGCTCCTTGCCAACGGCCGAGTGAAGATCGACTTGATGTTCGCTGCTCTTCTGGTGCTGGGGCTGATGGCGGTCCTGCTCTATGTCATGGTTGATCGGCTGGGGCATTGGATGCGGCACGATGCCTGAATATGGCCGCAGTTCATTTATTCGGAACCCTCAATTCCTCAAGCAGCACCGCAAATTGCGCAGCATGCATGTCGCGGTCCAACCTGCTTCCCTGTACATGCGGTCTTGGGAAGCTGAGCTTGATGACGTTAATGTCCGGCAATTCGTGGCGGCTCACGAATTCCGCCCGTGTATGGAATATCCCGGCAACGGAACGCCTGGTAAGTTCGTTTTTGGCCATTCTGAATGCTTCGGTTGATCCGCAGAACACATCCAGCGTAACCGTGAAGGGGCCGGCATTCTTGGAACGTATCCGATCGACCAGATCACCGAAGCGCGCCATTTCCGACCTCCACGATTGCCAGCCTGAATGCATCCATCGGTTGATCGAGGATCATCACATGGTTGAGCAAAAACTCGAAGATGGCACCCCGTTCCGATTCTGCCGGTGAAAAGGGAAAGGCAAAGGTCGGCAATTCCTCAGTTTCCGACAATGGAAAGTGCAACAGGAACGGATTGGCCAGCTTCGCGATTTCAGTTGCCCGCTCCTGTGTTGAAGATGTCGCAATGAACAGAACTCCAACCTCGTTTGGTAGATTGTCCTTGAATTCGAGTGAACCGAGTGCGGCATTGATTCCGATCAGACGGAACTCCACGGAGTAGGATCCAGGAGCAAATCCGGTGCGGGACGGAATTTCCCCTTCAAGGAACTTCCCGAGATTTCCAACCCAATCCTGTGCATTGGCAACATAGCGCTCGTTCCTCAGAATGACCAATGTCATGGTTTGGAACCCGGCAGGTCCTGCCCCCTCCAATTTGACGTCATATGTTGGCGAGGGTTGCCAACGGGCGCCTTCAATCCTGACCCTGCGTTCTGAAAGTGCCCGGTAGGTCGCCTGCCGAACGTCCAGCCTTCCTCCGGGTTCCAGAAGTTCAAAGGGATCTGCGTTCTCGTAGAGCATGTGCGCTGCAACGGATTCCGGGGTGCAGCGCGCCGTCGCGGCCATCGGCTCAACTGTACAGCCCTCATTGTCGAACTCAATCTCTATTACGCCGCTCATCGGACGTGTTGAACAGAGTGCGCCACATTCACCAATCTTTGCGCCATGCCATGCGCTACCCAAATTCTCACCGTTCAGGATCGGCAACGCGGCAATTCCGGCGGTATCTGTGGCACGCCCGGCTATCACCACATCGGCGCCGGTTTGAATGGCGGCTCCAATCTGTTCAATGCCTGCCAAGGCAACGATGTTTTGGCATCTTTCGACGGTCTCCACAGTAAGCGCGGGACCATGTGCAAGCGGCGAGACACGGTCGGTGTTGATGGCGCGGGCAATTGCCGTGCTCGTTTGCGATGACTTCAGGACGGCAACACGCAGCTTTTTTTGCAACCTTTTTGCTGCCTCGTCGGTTATTTCAACCATCCAGTCGACCGTGGCATCCGTGCCGCAGGTTCCGGCGGAAGTCAGAATCACAGGAATCCCGCTTCCGGTGCCAGCCTCCAGCAGAACCTGCCATTCAGCCAAGGTTGAGGCCCTGGAATATTTGGATCTGCCGGTGCCGAGATAGTGGGGTCCGCTGTCGGTGGATCCGCCGTCAATGCTGATCACGTCCGGGCCTCGCGCAATCCCGGCTCGAAGCGCATCACGATCGAATCCCAAGCCGAGGACACCTGACGGAACCAACACCCGCGTCGGCATTTCAGTCTTCGACTGGTTTGGGAGGTTGCAGGAGGTTTTTGAGGAATACCGGGGCAACAAAACCGGCAATTGCAGCAATCCACAAACCGATGCAGATCCCGGAGGAGAACAGGTATGTCCAATCGCCGTCCGAAATTACCATGGCGCGCCTTAGGCTGTCTTCCATGTTGTTGCCGAGAAGTATCCCAAGGATGATCGGAACGGTTGGCACATCAAGCTTGCGGAACAGGTAGCCGAACAAGCCGAACACGATCATGAGCACGAGATCGTAGCCGCTTCCCGAGAGCGAATAGATGCCGCCGAAGGAAACCATCATGATTCCCGGGAGTAGTATCCACGGCGGAACGGACAGAAGTCTGACAAAAAGCTTCACCATCGGGACATTCATGATCAGCAAAACGACATTGGAGATGAGCAGGGCGGCGATGAGCCCCCACACCACCTCCGGCCTTTCCGCGAACAAAAGTGGTCCGGGTGTGATGTTGAGCGTGAGCAGCAACGCCAACAGCACTGCAGTGGTGCCGGATCCCGGTACGCCAAGGGTCAACATCGGAACAAGCGCTCCGCCAGCCGCAGCATTGTTGCCGGCCTCCGGTGCGGCGACGCCCCTTGGGTTTCCCCTTCCAAAACTGTTCTTGTCCCGCGCCACAGCTTTTTCGCCCATGTAGGCGAGGAAACTGCCGAGTGATGCGCCAGCTCCCGGAAGCACTCCGGCAAAAAAACCTATTGCCGTGGAACGCAGCATGGCAGGGAAGGATTTGACGATGTCCCGAAACGGAATCGTGATCTTGTCGAGCTTCACTCCGATAGCTGTATTTCGTCCGTGGCTCTCGATGAACATGAAGATTTCGGAAACGGCGAACAATCCAACGATTGCCACCAGGAAATCAACGCCGTCCATCAAGTGAATCTCACCAAAGGTCAGCCTGGGAATGCCGGTTTGGTTGTCAAGTCCGATCATTGCGATGCCAAGACCAATCGCAGCCGCCAGCGCTGCCTTTGCCTGGTTCTTCGAGGCAAGGCCCCCCAGTGTGCAGAATGCAAGAAGATAGAGCGCAAAATACTCAGCCGGTCCGAAGAGATATGCCACCCTGGCCAATATCGGAGCCAGCAGCATCAATCCGACGGTGGCAAGAAAGGCACCGACGAACGATGCGACACCTGAAAGCACCAGCGCATCTCCCGCACGTCCCTGTTTTGCCATCGGATAACCGTCCAATGTGGTCATCAATGCCGGTTCGTCTCCAGGAATGTTGAGAAGAATTGAGGATATCCGCCCTCCATACATGGCACCGTAATAGACGGATGTCATGAGAACCAAGGCCTCTGTGGCGTCGAGGCCAAGGGAAAAGGCCAGTGGTATCAGTATGGCAACCCCGTTGGATGGCCCCAATCCCGGAAGCGAACCGATTATGGTGCCCAGAAAACAGCCGGCAATTGCCAACAGCAATGTTGATGGGGTCAGTGCAACGGCGAATCCCTGAGAGAGGTTTGCAAGCAGTTCCACGGTGCCGATTTCCTATCCCGAAAAATACCGGCCGAATGGGGACAGGCTAAGGCCAAGCCCAAAATTGAAGATTGCAAAAAGCCCAAGCGAAAGGCCAATTCCTGCGGCAATGGCCATCATGGGACGCGGGGAGATCAGGTAGCTGAGCGCCGCGGAGGCAATTGCGGCCGGGATGAGGAATCCGAACGGCTTAAGTGTCTGAGTGAAAACATACATGACGATCAGCGCAAGCCCGATGCGGAGAAATGTTCTGGAATTGGGCCACGACGGATCCTGATCCGGCCTGAATGCGATGTAGGCGCCGCAGATGGCGGCAACACCCCCAACGATGTAGGGAAAGGTTCGCGATCCCACCGGATCAGACAAAAATCCGATCTGGATTTGCGTCGCGCCCGCGATGTACGCGAGCGCAATTGTTATGGTGCCAAGACCAAGAAGTCGGTCGCTGGTCACTATTGGATGACGCCGATCTCTCGGGACAGCTCCTCAATTTCCAGGATTACACCGTTAACGTAGTCTTGGAAGTCATCACCGACCCTGGTGAATGGTGCCAAGCCGTTCGCAACCATTGCTTCGGCCCATTCGTCTGACGCGGCGACTGCGGCGAGCGCATCGGACCATTTCCGGTAGTCGGTGTCCGAGATGCCCAAGGGCACGTAGAGGCCTCGCCAGTTCACGGAAACAATGTCAATTCCCTGTTCCGTTGCGGTTGGTATGTCGTCAAATCCAGGAACTCGATCCTCTGTGAAGACAGCGAGAACCCGAACTTCTCCGGCAGCCAGGAAACCGACTACCTCAGACATGTCTCCGGTCATTGCCTGAGTGTGCCCGCCAATTGTTTGGGTTATGGCGTCGCCACCCCCGTCTACGCCGATGTATTTGACGGCGGTTACGTCGTTGAAACCAGCGCGACCCAGTGCCATCAAGACTTTGAGATGGTCAAAACCACCTGCTGCAGAACCGCCGGCAAACGTCACAGATGTCGGGTCGGCCTTTACGGCGTCAAGCAGATCGTTCAGTGATTGGTAGGGTGAATCAGCGGCAACCACGATAACTCCCGGATCCGCACCGATTGCCCCAAGGAATCGAACCTGATCAGCGGTCATTCCGGCATACGCATTCTGTGCCAGCCTTGTCGCAGTGGCTGAAGACGCGGCGACTATCAGTTCGGCATCCTCATTGCGTTCGTTGACGACATGGCTGAAGGCCAATCCACCGCCACCACCGGCCATGTTGGTTACCTGAATGGGCTTGTCGGCCACCCCGATGTCATACATGATCTTGCCGATCATTCGGCAGGTGAAGTCCCAGCCGCCGCCGGGATTGGCAGGTGCAATGCACTCCGCCGAAAATGCCGGTCCGGTCACGGCCAAGACGCCGGCAACTGCGCCAGCCATCAAACCTTTGCGAGAATAGAATTTCATGTTTTCCTCCAGTTGGAATTCCCACTTGTCTTTCGCGTGCAGGGCAAAACTCAATGCATGTGCTGCATCCCACACATCGGTCGGAGCATCGGTGCGGATTGCCCGTACCGAATTGGCCAATTCCCTACAGCGAGATGCCCAAAGTTGCAATTGGGGTTTGGCGTTGGCGAGGTTCGGTTACGCCGATGCCAGTTCGGAACCCTTTTGAATTGCCTGAAGTAATTTGCGTTTCAGTGCCTCGCGCCGTGACTTCGAATAAAGCTTCAACCCGGCGATGTCCTTTACGTAGAAGACGTCAACCGCCTGTACGCCGTAGGTTGCCACCACCGCACTCGAAATCAGGACGTTGGCCCGGTACAGTGTATTGGCAAGGTCATAAATGAGGCCGGGCCGATCGCGTGTGTCGACCTCTATTATCGTATGGATGTCGGAACCTGCATTGTCGAATGTGATTTCCGTCGGTACGCGAAAACTCAGTTCGCGTCTTGAACCGGGCATGTTTTGCCGCTCGCGATCAAGGGTTCGGAGTGCATTCCGGGTATTTATTTCGCCGCCCATGGTTTTCTTAATCATCTTCATGAGTCGTTGAACCCGAGATTTTCCGTAGGGTTTGCTTCGCTGATCCTGAACCCAAAAAACGGCGGTCGCATACCCGTCCGAACTTGTAAATGTCTTTGCCTCGACAACGTTTGCGGATGCCAAGGCCAAGGTGCCCGCAATTCGCATGAACAGGCCGGGATGATCAGCCATGGCAAAGCAAATCCTTGTTGCATCACGGCTGTCGTCGGGCTTCGCGTCGCTGCGGACTTCGTCATTGGGAATGTCATCAAGCAGTTTCGCAATTGCGACATGGGTTTCGGTTGGAAGACCTTGCCAGTAGGAGTTGCCGTGCCGGCCCAACTCTGCTGCAACGAGTTCCTCTGGCCAATTCTCCAGCGCCTTGCGGAACTTCTCCTTCGCAGCGTCTGCCACCGCATGCCCTATGTCGATCAGCCCCTCCGAAAGTGACCGGTATGTCAGCCTGTAGAGATCACGCAAAAGCTGTGCCTTCCAATTGGTCCAAACACCGGGGCCAACCCCGCGAATGTCGCAGACCGTCAGCACCGTCAGCAGCCTGAGCCGGGTTCGGTTGCCGACCTTGAGGGCAAAGTCGCGTACGGTCTTGGGATCGGATATGTCGCGCTTTTGGCAAGTATCCGACATGAGAAGGTGGTTGGCGACCAACCATGTAACGGTTTCCGAGTCGCTCTCGTCCAACCCAAGCCGCGGTGCCAGGCGCGCCGCAATTTCGGCGCCCGCTTCGGAGTGATCTCGGCCGGATCCCTTGCCGATGTCGTGAAGGAGAAGGGCGAGATAAAGCGTTCGCCTGTCCACTCCCTTTTCGAGAATTTCCGAAGCGACCGGCAACTCTTCACGGTATTCACCCCGCTCAATCTGGGAAAGGGTCAGGATGCACTGTATCGTGTGTTCATCAACCGTGTAGTGATGGTACCCGCCCGGTTGCATCATCGCAACGATCACTCGGAATTCCGGCAGGAACATGCCGAGTACGCCGAGTTCGTTCATTCTCCTGAGTGCCCGTTCAGGGTTTCCATATTCAACAAGGAGATCGACGAAGATCTTGTTGGCCTCGGGATTGGCCCGGAACCTGTCGTCAATCATGAAAAGGTTGGCTGCAACGAGCCGCATTGCGTCGGGGTGAAGCAGAAGGCCTGTTTTCAGCGCCTGTTGAAACAGACGCAGGATGTTAAGCGGATCCTTGAGGAATTGCTCGGTATCCGCAATCGCAAGGCGACCGTGGACGTGTTTGTAGCCGGGTTCGAGCCGAACCCCGAACTGCAATCTTTTGCTTCGCAGAAATCCGATGACGCGCGGTTCGCGCTTGACATGCTGCGCCTCCAGCGCAGTCAGAAAAATCCGTGTGAGTTCGCCGACATTGGTTGCGTGAAGGAAATATTCCTGCATGAACATCTCGACGCCAGGCCGCCCGGCATGGTCGCGAATTCCAAGAAATTTGGCAACATCCTCCTGGATGTCGAAATGAAGCTTGTCTTGTGCCTTGTGCGCCAGCATGTGCATGGCGCACCTGACCGACCAGAGGAACGCCTCGGCACTCAGGAACTTTTCGAATTCCTCAATCGAAAAAACGCCAAGGTTGACGAGTTCCGCCGGATCGTCGACACGGTGCAGATACTTGACAATCCAAAACAGCGTTTGGAGATCCCGTAATCCTCCTTTTCCTTCCTTGACGTTGGGCTCAAGGACATAGCGGTTTCCGCTTTGGCGTTCGTTGCGTGTCTCGCGTTCGGCAAGCTTTGCCTCGACAAAATCCGGACCAGTTCCCTTGAAGAGGTCGTTCCAGATTCTCTCGTGCAGATTTACCGCAAGCTCCCTGTCACCAAAAACAAGACGATGTTCCAGAAGTGCGGTTCGGATTGTGTAATCTTCTCTTCCCAAGCGCACGCAATCCTTGGAATTGCGGCATGAATGGCCAACTTTGAGGTTCATGTCCCAGAGCATGTAAAGAGTTGTTTCAATTATCTCCTCGATCCGCTCCGTGACCTTGTCGTCGATCAGGAACAGGAGATCGACATCGGAAAACGCCGCCATTTCGGCGCGACCATAGCCACCAACCGCTGCCACCGCGAAACGGGTCGGCGCACCTTTGCCCGAGTGAAGGGGGCCTGTGGCCATACCGTCCGTCAGATAAGAATAGGTTCGTATGGCCTTGTGCGCAGCAAATGGGTTCATTGGAAAATTTTCGCGACAGACCTGTTCGATCCGATCCATTCCGTGCTGCCTTCGACTCTTGAGTTCGCCAAGTGCGGCGGCTCTGATTTCCGGTGAATCTTGGGATGTGGCCACCTGCCGTCGACAGAATTCTTCCATGGAATCCTCATCGAATATCTCGGCTGGTGCAAGGGGAGCGGTGCTGAATCGTTCGTTGGCCGCATGGATTGACGAATCTTTGGTGGGCATTGGAAACTCCGTCGACCGTAGGTTCGTGTATCCCGGAGTTGTCAGTGTCGGCAATACACCTTGGTATGATCAGTTCGGGGAATGCGTTCGATAGGCGTACACTGCCACTCCCTATGGAGCAGGATACCCATCAATGATGTTGATTCAATCCGCCGCAGTTCCCAAACGCAATGTCCAGCCAATTTTGCGAAACTCTCCGCGGAATTCAGTCGGCAGTGGCGGGTGAGTTCAGCTGCTTCACCGGGAAACGTCCGCCGCCGAGCGAGGCCGAAGAGCGGACGCTTCTCTCTTTCCGCCGGTTGTGTCCGGTGAGCAGCAGGAACTGGCAATTTGAGCCAGGCCAATTCCTGCAACTGATCTGACCCCGAATTTTCCTTCATGGCAAGCACAGGAGGCAGTCTGACAACCTTTCGATAGTTTGGTCCTCGCTTCGTGCATTTTCACCACACCGGGAAAATGGGTTTTGCTGAATTTCCAATTTTCCGCCTGAATGGTGGATTTCATGAGGGATGTCCGTACCCGCGACAACCGCTCTGAGATCCTTTGGACCAAATGGTGCAGGCTAGTTGTTGTGAAAGCGACAAGCGCGCCTGCAGCGCCAAGTGTACCTTTAACCCGTCAATCTTGGATCCCTGACCATATCCCGCGGATGCTGCAATGCCCAAGTGATCTGGCGGGCAAACCTGCTGCCGGTTGATGCGAATAAAATCGGATCGTGCGAGCCGGAACTGAGATTGCTGATGAAGAATGTTGTTGCCGGAAGTGAGTGGACCTCAAGCAATGCTGCCATGAGACATGCGATCGGCAGTTGCTGGAGATTTGATTATGTCTTGGGTGTTGATGCACTTTGTCCCAGAGGCGGAGTTGATCCGCATGATCCAACTATAGAACCGCTTTCGATCCATGACGGATGTGACTCAATTGCTCCGGACTCCCGTGGAGGAGATCGAAATCGGTCACCTGCCGGCAGAGAATTGCAATCGTGATCCTATCTGTTTGGCGCGTTTTGCCGAATCATGTGGGTCAGCCTTGAAATAACTCCGAGTTTAGCTAAGTTTGTGGACTAAGGAGGAAATTGGCGCCAAGACAAATCTCTCCAGGTTGGTGGCTGCGGCCGCATTGGGCGAAGGATTCATTATTGCGCGCGCCGGCAAGCCTCTTGTGAAGGTAGAAGCGATTGCGCCTGAAGGTTGTTGCCGTATCGGCTTTCTGGCAGGCCAGGGGATCGTGCCAGACGATTTTGATCGTATGGGAACAGAGGAGATCAAGGAGTCATTCCTCAAGTGAGTCTCCTTGTTGACACCCATCTGTTGCTATGGGCAGCATACATGCCCGAGCGGCTTAGCCCGATTGCTCGTGCGCGCCTTACTGATGAAGAGCAGCAACCTCATGTTTCGGCGGCCAGCATCTGGGAAGTGGTGATCAAGTCGGGGCTCGAACGAGCTGATTTCCAGGTCGATCTCCTGGAATTGCGTACAGGCCTTGCAGGAAACGGCTGGGCGGAATTGCCGATCAGGACTGACCATGCGCTGGAGGTTGCAAAGCTCCCGCCGCATCATGCCGATCCCTTCGATCGCATTCTGATCGCTCAAGCCCGGAGAGAGGGTTGGCCTTTGCTCACGAGCGACCGTGCACTCGGACGCTATGGACCGCCAGTGGAGTTGGTATAGGGCTTCTCGTATGAATGGTGGGGAA
>JAGWAS010000008.1:0-5439 GCA_021296235.1 Paracoccaceae bacterium
CAGGTTGATTCGGGGATATTCGTCCACAACAGACTGACATTACAGGGAAAACAGCAAAAATCTCCTCATGAAGTTCCGTCTAACCGCGCGCGACGGCACGCTTGCCTTTTTGCAAGGAAAGGGCGGAGAACTCGCAGCAGGAGACTATGCCATCCCAATGCAGGGAATTTCAATGATTCTTCTTGGCCCTGGATCGACGGTCAGCCACGATGCCCTTCGCTTGCTTGCATTTGCAAGAACTGCACTTGCAGCTGTAGGTGAAGACGGGGTTCGACTCTACACGGCACCTCCCGTCATTCCCGATCGCTCCGGGCACGCTCGTGCACAAGCCCGATGTTGGGCCAGCCCAAAGGAGCGGCTTGCGGTTGCACGACGCATGTATGCATTGCGTTTTGGTGAGTTTCTGCCTCACCGAAATCTCAATGTTTTACGCGGCATAGAAGGGGCACGCATGAAGGAAAGCTATAGGCTCCACGCGGAACGCATAGGTGTCCGTTGGAAGGGTCGCCGATATGACCGTGCAAATCCGAGCGCAGCCGACCTACCAAATCAAGCACTGAATCATGCGTCCAGTGCCGTTGAAGCGGCTGCAGCAATTGCGGTATGTGCAACCGCTACCATCCCGCAGCTAGGGTTCATTCACGAAGATCCTGGGCAGAGCTTCGTGCTTGATGTCGCCGATCTTTTTCGTGACACGGTTACGATTCCCTGTGCTTTTGCAGCGGCCAAGGATGCGGAGCAAAACCCTACGGCCAGACTTGAAAGGCTGACTCGAAAACGGACAGGTGCGCGGCTATCATCTGACGGCGTTATTCCGTCCATGATTGCGAGAATTAAATCCCTGTTTCAGGATGAGAAAGAATGAAGCAGATGACCATGGTTGTCACCCGTGATGTCGAAAACCGCTACCGGGGATTCCTTACTTCCGTTATGCTGGAGATTGCACCGGGCGTCTATGTCGCTCCTAATTTTTCCAAAGGCATACGCCGACGAGTTTGGAACGTCATCAGTAGCTGGTATTCGGTGCTCGGTCGTGGAGCAATCGTCATGGTTTGGCGCGACGGAACTCAACCCGGGAACCTCGCAATCAAGACACTAGGGGAACAGCCCAAACAGATTGTGAATGCAGGCAACATACTTCTGGTAAAGCGAAACTGACGTCACTAACTTAACACCGAAGTTCTTTGACATTGATAGCAAAATCAACCCCTTACTTGTAAGGGGTTCCCCCGCACACGCGGGGATAGACCCTGAACGGCGCTGACGCAGTGCAGCCGGCCGAAGGTTCCCCCGCACACGCGGGGATAGACCCTGTTCTGTGCCGAAATATCCCACATTGGCGGCGGTTCCCCCGCACACGCGGGGATAGACCCGGACCTGCGAAGAAATCCATGAGTTGCCTGATGGTTCCCCCGCACACGCGGGGATAGACCCTGGAGGAATTCATTGCCAATATCGATTCGCACGGTTCCCCCGCACACGCGGGGATAGACCCAAAGCGCACCCATCCGGCGCTTTTGTGCTCAAGGTTCCCCCGCACACGCGGGGATAGACCCTTGCGATAATTTTCGATCTCAGCGAACCCCGCGGTTCCCCCGCACACGCGGGGATAGACCTTAATCCTGTTGCGCAACATTCACTAACTCGGCGGTTCCCCCGCACACGCGGGGATAGACCCAGAGGCGATTGACTTTGCTGGTTCCCAAATCGGGTTCCCCCGCACACGCGGGGATAGACCCTCGTAACAGCCTCGCACGACACGGAATACATTGGTTCCCCCGCACACGCGGGGATAGACCCCACGAAATCGAAGAATTCCTGAGAAGACATTCGGTTCCCCCGCACACGCGGGGATAGACCTCCTCTGGCGTTGAAACGGGATCGCAATTACGCGGTTCCCCCGCACACGCGGGGATAGACCCATGTGCGTGTATAATGTTTCGGCTTGGGAAGCGGTTCCCCCGCACACGCGGGGATAGACCGGGCAATCGGCGTGGACTATGGGTTGCCCGTTGGGTTCCCCCGCACACGCGGGGATAGACCCCGCTGGCTCCGTGAATGCCTGCGCCGGCTGACGGTTCCCCCGCACACGCGGGGATAGACCCTGGGCAAAGCTCGGCGAGGATCTGTTGGGATTGGTTCCCCCGCACACGCGGGGATAGACCGCCATCATCGCCAACAAGGCCGAATGGTCGGACGGTTCCCCCGCACACGCGGGGATAGACCCGCTACTCTTACTGTTGCCGGGATACCGGCTATGGTTCCCCCGCACACGCGGGGATAGACCCGGTTGCGAATGTCTGCGACCAAGCCGTTGACTGGTTCCCCCGCACACGCGGGGATAGACCCTTGATATAGGAAATATTGTTGAGACAATCCCCGGTTCCCCCGCACACGCGGGGATAGACCTTTGTAATATCTCAAGTCGGTCGCATTCCCGATGGTTCCCCCGCACACGCGGGGATAGACCCGGGCGCTGGACGGCAACGGGAGGGGTGGTGCGGGTTCCCCCGCACACGCGGGGATAGACCCGGGCTGAATGACAAAATCCAGCTTCACGCCGCGGTTCCCCCGCACACGCGGGGATAGACCCTTTGCACAGTACGGCTGACATTCGGCAGGGATGGTTCCCCCGCACACGCGGGGATAGACCACATCACCATGATCGTAAGGATTGTCAGTTGTCGGTTCCCCCGCACACGCGGGGATAGACCCTCGATTACGATGCGATATGCCGAGGAAGAATCGGTTCCCCCGCACACGCGGGGATAGACCCTCATGCTCCAGGCGTTCCCTAAATTCGAAACTGGTTCCCCCGCACACGCGGGGATAGACCTCCTGGGCCGGTGATGAGATTGCGCATCCGCCGGGTTCCCCCGCACACGCGGGGATAGACCTGTTGTGTTCAATCCGGCGGAGGACATTGCGGAGGTTCCCCCGCACACGCGGGGATAGACCCGGCCACCCAAATTTCGGGCAATGTGCCAAGGTGGTTCCCCCGCACACGCGGGGATAGACCTTTCTGGTGATGAACTGCTTCGGTTATGAGGGCGGTTCCCCCGCACACGCGGGGATAGACCCGAGGCAGGCGGCACAGGTGCCAGCTACCACGCGGTTCCCCCGCACACGCGGGGATAGACCTTCTGCGGGCCAGGACCCTGCGCTTCTCAACGTGGTTCCCCCACACACGCGGGGATAGACCCCACACCGCACTCGTCGTGTCGACGTCAATCACGGTTTCCCCGCACACGCAGGAAAGACGTGATATGCATTGATTTGTCCCTACCGAATTGGTTCAACTTAATATGGATACTTTGACTTTAGTCACAATCTAAGTTCCACGCGGCAAAGTGAGATCAATCCATTGTGTGTAACTCTAGAATCGAACTCATTGCACATACTTTAGTGAAAACATGGTTTCCTAAACTCAGGAACTACAATTCCGTGTCGAACTTCCAACCACCATGCTGACTACGGAATTGCATAGCTACAGCAAGGCCTCAAGAATGTTGTCAGCAACTGAACACAACCGGAAAGAAGTCACTTCGCACCGGCGCACCCTTGGCCAAGGATTTGTCGGAAAGCCATTCCGCCACTCCCTGATCCGGGTCATACCGCGCACGGTCCAACGCAAACCGGATGGCATATCCGCGTCGCCGACGGGTTGACGTGCGATTGCCCATTGCCGAATGCACAATGAAACCATCGAATGCCAGCAGGTCGCCAGGCTCAAGATTCCAATGCACAATTGTGTGCTTGCAACGTTCCGCCTCGAAATCCGGCATGTCGCAGTATTGTGGGTCATCGCGGCACAAATATTCAAGAAACGCTCCCTTCTGATCGGTAATGAAAGGTCGGTACTTCATTCCCCATGCATGCGATCCCGGAATGAATTCCAGGGCTCCATTGTCTTCGTCAACCTCATCAAGTGCGATCCATGTGGTCATTATCGAACCGTCGATCGGCCAATACGGCTGATCGGTATGCCAACCCGTCCGGGTGCGGGTGCCCGGCTCCTTCACGAACATCTGATCGAAGATCAGGGAAGTCCAGTCGGAACGCCCCAAGTCGGCAACCAGCCGGCCGATTCCGGACTTCATGCAGAAATCTCGAAAGATACCTTGCTGCATCCGCATATTCCGATAAGCGAAATAGCGTTCGCCCCGCTTGAGTTCCTCGTCAACCGCCTTGCGCAACCGATTGAGCCAATACGGTGTCAATGCCCCCTTGATCCTGACGACTCCGTCCTTGGCATAGCGATCGGATAGATTTCCCACTTCCTTGGTCACAACGTCCATGCCGTGCCTCCTTCAGCGGTTAGCGCTCCAAATTTACTTCAACTCGAAAACCCGTTGCACAATGCCCTCAGAAACGAACAGGTGAATTACCAAAATCCAGAACAGGTCAATCCCGAAATCCCCGGGAACACCGCGTGAAGTTGCGCAACGGATTGACGCCGTTTCTTGCCGATGCAACGAAATCCCATGGGCGGCCGCCTTGTCCGCATGATCCTGTGCCCCTGTCCTCTGGCACCGCTCTGGGGTCAACGATTGCCCTTCATACGCCTATGTCCAGGCAAATCTCAGAATTTAGGTGCGAATTGCCGGATTCCTCAAGAAACCTCCGGATGTCCGGCCTGTCGAGAAATACAAAATGTCCATCCTTCCAAAGCAACTCGCCGTCAAAGCTGATGCTCGCGTCGAAGACCTGAATTGAAATGTCGCCCGGCTCATGGCCGGCAGCATGAATGTGGGTGTATCTGGGCGAGCCGAATGCCACGGTTCCCCAACGTTCCAGATCCGCGTACGGATCACGATCATAGAAGGTGTTGGGATTGATGCCCGTATGCCAGGAATTCAGCCTGCAGGGATCGCCGCCGGTCAGCGCCGCCGCCCTTTCGCATTGCGACCTGAACGCCCCCACCATCTCCGCTTTGCCATGAAACTCCGTCATCAGCCCATCCTCCACCGAAACACGAACCGGCGATGAAACCATAAGAACACTGTCTTCAAAGGCTCTTGTGGAACTCGACAGCGTGAAACGGCTGATCATCAACTGGCCGTTCAGATTTCGGAACCTGATCGGCGGAAAGATCATTGTCGGAAAGACAAGCAGCGAGAACGGAATCAGGTTGCATTGTCCTTCACCAGCCGAGAGTTCGCCGACAAGGTCGGTGCCGTCCCCGGTGCGAATCCTGTAACCGGAAGCTCCGGAAATAGTTTCGACCAAGCGTTCGAGCACGAATTCCGTAACCGTGAAATCCGTGGTTCCGAAAGCGGAAGAAAGGTGCTTCCTTGTCAGGGTGTAGCACATGACCTTGGAGCCGCGGCTCTGGATCGGGACAAATCGGACACGATCTCCCAAACGGGACAGAAAGATGCTGACGTCGGCATCCTGCATTGCCTCCGCAATTTCCTTCGGAAAATCCGTCGCCGACTT
>JAGWAS010000008.1:5547-126779 GCA_021296235.1 Paracoccaceae bacterium
TGCCGCCAGCACAATTGCAAAGGAGGTTGTGTGCGCCATTCAGCAGATCAGTTTCACTCATGACGGTCTCGAACATTGCCCCTGAATTCGACATTGCCGACAGATGTTTGCGGTTCAATTGAGACAACACCACTTCCATCTGTCAAGAGACGGGATGGGAAAGCGACCGAAAGTGGATGCAAACAAGCCATCAGCACCGCCAATCCAAACTCCCTCTGCACCTGTCGCGGCCCGGGGGAAACTTCACCGCAGACTGGCAAAATTCGGATTCATGCAATTGCCGCACAGTCCCTTTAACGTTCTGCCGGCAAAGCAATGACCCAAGCCGCCCGTCGGCAACCATTGACGATACGGGGAAATCCGGGTTGATCCCGTGCAACGCAATTGCATGCGGAAGGCAGCCGCAGACCAGGCCTGTGCTTTCGGTTCTCGCGGGCGGTGAATTCTCCAACCTTGGCGGGAAGCGGCACCAACTCCCCCTTGTTGCGACCGAACCAAATCTGTGGCTTTCGGCCGTCCGAAGGGCACCATGTCCCGGCGGCAGGCTGCGATTGATCCCTGGCCCATCGCTACAACGCAGCCATTGCGGAAAGGAGTTTTCAGTCTCCAGGTTCATGTGTCCACTTCATGGTGTTTAATGAAATCCCGATCCGGCTCAGCACCCAGTCCCGGGCCCGTCGGGACATCGACATAGCCGCCGGTTGCCTTGACCTGCCGTCGGATTTCCAGCGGCTCAACCAGAAGGCCGTCGCGGAATCTGTTGTCGGTCGTGTCAAACTCAAGCAGCGGCTCCCAAGCGAACATTCCACCCGGAATTGACGGCATTGCCGCCAGCAACTGCAGGTTGGTGGCCACGGCGATGGCTGAACCCCACACATGGTTCACCACTGGAGTGAAATGGGCATGGGCCAGAGCCAAGATTCGAAGATACTCGCTGACCCCGCCGATCGCGCACACTTCGGGCTGAGCAATGTCCAGTCCGCGGTTTTCCAGTATCCGCCGCCAGCCCCAACGATTGAACTCAGTTTCGCCGCCGGAGATGTTGACTTTGAGTCCTGCCCGCAATTCGCGAAAGCCGTCCAAATCCTCCGGCGCCACCGGCTCCTCGAACCAGTATGCATCCAGTTCCTCAAGTGCTCGCCCCACATGGAACGCCTCCGAAGTGGTATAGCAATGATTGGCGTCCACCATGAAACGAAAATCGTCGCCAATGGCTTCACGAACAGCTCTGCAGAGTTCAATATCCTCCTTCGGTCCCAGTCCGACCTTCATCTTGGTGGCGGCAAAGCCCATGTCGCGAATGGCGGCGGCCTCATCCCGAAACCGGGCAATGTGGTCGGCCAGGTTTTGACGTTTCAGCATCATTCCGTAGCCATAGGCCTTCACTCGAGTCCTGTGCGCACCTCCGATCAATTTGTGGAGCGGCATGCCGGCCACCTTGCCTGCTATGTCCCACAGTGCAATGTCCACGCCGGAAAGGGATTGCATGGCCATCCCTTCCCTTCCGTGATCGCGCAAGAGATTGTAGACTTTGTGCCAGATCACATCCCGGTCAAGCGGGTCTTCACCCAGAACCATCGGCCGGATAACGCACTCCACGATCCCCTTGTTGGCAATCGCAACATTGCCTGGTCCGAAGCACTCGCCCCAACCGGTTATCCCTTCATCGGTCATGACCTCGACCAGATGTGCGGTCCGTTCGGCATAGTATTGCTGCGAATAACCCAATTCCTCGGGCAATTCGTACTGCAGGACGTGACTCTTTACATCTGTGATTTTCATGCGACCTCGTTAATTTTGGATTGGTTGATCCGCTTGACCGCCAAGCAGCAATGCCGCCCGACATGCGGGGTTTCGGGTTCGGTCCAGAACAATCCGGTCAAACCATGCAGCCGGGATGCGTTGTTTTCGATTCCAGCTGTTGCCCTTGGCAACCGCCTGCCAACCGCAACCGACTTCCGATGCAGGCTGCATATCCGGCCCTGTCGTCCGGCGTTCGAATGATAAAACGGCAATCGCAACACATCCTTGACGCGTACGGTTCCGCGTTGAATATCCCTGAAACCGGCACCGATCAACATGGCAGCAACCCATCCGACCGAACGGCCATCCGGGCCGAATGGACCCTGGACGGCGGTCAATCCGCAGCGCAGTTGCTCATTTGCAGGATGGTCCATGTTGTACCTCAATCGAACAGGTTGGCGATGTTGTTCTTGATGTTGTCGCCAATATGGAGAGCCAGTGCCTGGATGGTGGAGGTTGGGTTGACCGCACCGGCGGTAACAAAGATCGAACCGTCAACGATGAAGAGGTTCTTCACGTCGTGGCATCGGCCCCAACCATTGACCACCGAAGCCCGTGGATCGTTGCCCATGCGGCAGGTGCCCATCTGGTGCCAGCCCGCGCGCCACCAGACATTGCCGTCGTCACTGCAAAGTACCTTCTTGGCCCCCGCGGCCAACAGCACCTCCTTTGCCCGTTCTTCACCATGCCGCAACATCCTCCTGGTGTTTTCGCTCAACCGGTAGGTGATCTTCGGTGCAGGAATGCCATCGCCATCAGTCAGATTTGGGTCCAGTGACACGCAATTGTGTTCCTCGGGCAGATCCTCGGTCACAACCGTCAATCCGGCAACGAAAGGATAGACATTGTCCATGATTTCACGGTGATCCTCTCCCCATGGGATGGGCCTGTCAATTCCGTAACCGCCCAGCGCATAGGTCATGGGCGTGGTCGAGCGTCCCGCATGAAGCCCGTAGCCGCGAACGAAGTCGCGGTTGGTGTCAGTTTCATAAAATTCCTGACTTAGGATTGAGCATGCCATCGGACCCTCATGCCCTTTCATCGGCTCATCAAACACGCCGGAAACCCCGGTCAATGGATGAAACATCAGGTTTCTGCCAACCATGCCGGAACGATTGGCAAGACCATCTGGAAACTGCTTCGACTTGGAATTCAACAAGAGCCGGGGTGTGCCGACGCCGTTGCAGGCAAGGATCACAATCTCTGCCCTTTGCTCCTGCAATTGGCCGTCTGGCCCGTGATAAAGAACCCCGGTGGCAAAGCCGGTATTCGGGTCAATCAGAACCTCGCGCACCCGGCATTCCGTGCGCAGTTCCATCCTGGCCCGCTCCAGCACCGCCCAGTAGGTGAAGTTGGCGCCGCCTTTGGCGCCGGCGGCACAGCCCAGATCGCATGTGCCGGCATTCACACATTTTTGGCGGCCTTCATGATCTCGGGAGAGGATTGCCACGTCCGAGGGCCACCAGTGCCAACCAAGCCGATTGAAACCCTGCGCCAACTTCCAACCAAGCCGCCCAATGGGTATCGGAGGCAACTCGGGGCGGTATGGCGGATAAGCAGGGTTGCCACCCAATCCGGATACGCCGACATTCCGGTCGTTCATTTCATAAAAGGGCTCAAGTGCAGCGTAGTCAACCGGCCAATCCTCAGCCACGCCGTCAAGCGTCCTTGTCCTGAAATCAGATGGTCTCATGCGCGGCCAGTGGGCAAGGAAGTTGATTGTGGAGCCACCGACCCCGTTCCAGTTCACCGGCGTTATGCAACTCTCGGTGGAATTGATCGGATAGTCCTGCTTCAGCATTCGCACGTTCGGGTCACACGAAAAATCCCCGTAGCGGGCCAGTTCATAATCCTCCCTGCGGCTCGGAAAATCCCTGTCCGAAATGTGCTTTCCCTGCTCAAGGCACAGAATCCGCATGCGCGTTTCCAACAGCGACCAGGCAATGGCCGCACCCGATGCGCCGGCACCGACTATCAGGACATCAACCGGGTCCTTGCCTGTTTCGCCTGCACCGGTCGCCATGGCCTAATCGCGATGGATTGCGCCGCGCGCGCGGACGGGTTCAGTCAATTCGGCCAATCGCTCTGCTTCCCCGTTCTCAACCGGATAACCCTCGGGATGAACAGCATGCGCACCAACCCCGAACAGGGGGCGGATATCGGGCCGACTGTAGTAACCCATGTAGGTCAGGCGCACGAGAGTGGCGAACGAATCGGGCTCCTCCGATTCAGCCTCCTTCAGCACAGCCACGCGCCCTGCCCTGTCCAAGCTGGCGAAATCCGGGGAATTGGCGGCCACGGCAGCCAGAACCGTTGTGATCGCCCCAACAGGGTCAGGGGCGTAGCGGGCCGCGGATGGGAAAAAATCGGCGACCCCCGCGGCTCCGGCACCGGGCACACGGCCATCGGAACCGGGCGGGATCAACTCATCCAAAATGAGATCCAGAAGCTGCCTTTGCGTGCCCGACCACATGACTGAAAATTACCTTGCCGTTCCACCGGTTGGCCTTGAGATTGCGTCGATCGCCACTGCAAGCAACAGGATTGCCCCCGAGAACATCAGTTTGTCCGCTGCACTTGCTCCGGACAAATCAAGACCGTTGCCAAGCGAACCAATGACCAGGGCACCGAGGATCGCGTTCCAAACCGACCCGCGCCCACCAAACAACGAAGTGCCGCCTATTACCGCAGCGCCAATGCTCTCAAGGAGAAGTGATCCCCCGGCAAATGCCGTGTAGGATACGGAGCCGAAACGCGATGCGCCGAATATTCCGCCTATGGCCGCCATCAGGCCCACGATCCCGAATGCAGCCACGCGGACGCGTCTGACATTGAGCCCGACCCGGCGTGCGCTTTCCGCATTGCCGCCCACGGCAAAGATTGAGCGCCCGAAAGGTGTTGACGTGGTTACCCATCCCACCGCGGCAGTTGCGGCCACAAGCAGGAATATCATGAGCGGTACTGAACGGTAGCTGTTCATCGTGATTACGGCAGCGAAGACGAGAACGGCGAAGAAGGCAACCTGCCCCCAGATCGCAAGGTTGGTGTCCAACTCCAGCCCGCGCTCCCGGCGCCTTGCCTGCCTCCGAAGTGACATCACTGCCACGAACACGACGAGAGCCGCCGCAAGCGCAAGCCCCCAACTGTCCGGGATCAGCACCCGTGCGATCGATCGCACGAAAGGATCGCCCACATTGAGATTGCCGGTCGGCAGGATCTTCTGCATCAAACCCTGGTAGCCCAGCAGGCCCGCGAGTGTAACGACGAAGGAGGGTATGCCGACATAGGCAACCAGCAACCCCTGGGCCGCACCCATTACAATGCCGACCGCCATCACAATCAGGCAGGCCATCCAGCCGGGAACGCCGGCCAGAACCAGAACGCCGAGCAGTGCAGCACAAACCCCTGCAGTCGCGGCCGCCGAAAGATCAATGTCGCCGAGGAGCAGGACAATGGTTATTCCAACCGCCAGTGTGGCAATCACCGCCGATTGCATGAAGAGATTGTAGATGTTGCGCGGGCTCAGGAAAATGAACCTGATGCTGTCTGCGTCCGGATCCGACAGGTATTCCCAGAATGGCACCGCCAAGCCGAAGTATGACCAGATTGCGGCGAGCGCAAGAAGCACGGGAACAAAGGCTCCGAACCGGGTTTGGCGCAACTCCCGCAGCCGGTCAACAAACGAAGACCCGGCGTCAGGCACCATTGCCGGCTCCCTCATCCAATCCGCGCGTAATTGCGACAACGATTTCATCCGGCGTTGTGTCCGCAGCGTTGAAGGTCGCAACGTTGCCACCATGACGCAGCACGCAGATGCGGTCGGCGACCTTGAAGACATCCCGCAGATTGTGTGAAATGTAGACGACGGCGTGGTTGGTGCCTCGCAGGCGATTAACCACGTCCAGAACCTGCCGCGTCTGTGCAACCCCGAGTGCCGCTGTTGGTTCGTCCAGCAACACGACTGAACTTTCGGCACCCACGGCACGCGCGATTGCAATTGCCTGACGCTGCCCTCCCGAAAGACCCTCAACCTTGGCACGCACCGATTTCAGTGTGCGAACCTCAAGCCGGTTGATCGCCTCCTGTGCTTTGACCTCCATTTCCAGATCGTCGATCGGACGCAATATCCGCGGTAGGAACCCCCAGCCGTGTTTCACCGGCTCCGCCCCGAGCGAAAGATTGGCTGACACATCCAAGTTCTCGCAGAGTGCCAAATCCTGATAAACAATCTGAATGCCCAACGCCGCGGCATCATGTGGGCTGCCGATTGCCACCGGGCTGTCGTCCATCCAGAATTCACCCTCATCGGCGGCATGTGCACCAGCCAGAACCTTCATCAGCGTCGACTTGCCGGCTCCATTGTCGCCCACCAGTGCCATGACCTCACCGCGGGCCACTTCAAAGTCAACCCCGCGCAATGCATGCACGCCGCCGAACCGCTTGTGGACCCCGCTGACGCGGAGATGGGACGGTGGGACGGAATGCCCCACCGAATTGTTTTCGTCGGTCACCGCCGGCTGCACTATTGGCAGAATTCGGTTTCGGCTGCTTCACCTTGGCAAACCATCTCCATGGTGATCGACGGGTCATTTTCGATCACATAGGCTACGCCCTCCGCTCCCACGGCCGAATATGAACCAACGGGCACATAGGCAACTTCTGCCCCAACACCGTTTACGACGGTCTGTGGCGCGAGATCCGAGAAGTCCTCACCCTTAACCAATCGCGCGGTAACCTGGGCGGCAGCAGCAGCCATGTCGGCAAGGGGACGCCAACCGCACTGCGTCTGCTTGCCAAGCAGCATCAGCTGTTGTGCCTGGACCGTGCAGTCAAGACCGGAAACCGGCACCGTGCCTGCCATGCCCTGCTCTTCCATGGCAGCAATCGCCGCACCGGCGTTTCCGTCATTGGAGGACACCACGCCCTGAACGTTGTTGTTCAGTTGGGTCAGCGCCTGATCCATGGAACGGCGCGCGATTGCAGGATCCCAACCGGGTGTCCAGTTTTCGTAGCCCATGATGCGCGCACCACTCTCGAAAAGTGGTGTCAGGGCGCGCAGCTGGCCATTGTGGATCACAGCTGCGTTGGGATCGGTGGGCGAACCTTTCAGCATGACGAGTGTGTCGCCGTCCATTGTGTTCTCAATCACGTGCATCGCCTGATCATAACCCATCCCTTCGAGATCGGCCTGCACCCAGAATGTGGTATTTTCCGAGTTGACCATCCGGTCGTAGGCAATTGTGGGGATGCCCTCTTCGGCGGCAGAGTCGGCAATGATCGCCGAACTCTCGCCATCAATCGGAATGACGATCAGTACCTTGGCACCCCTGGTCAGGGCCTGCTCGGCCTGACGTTGCTGCACCGAAGTGTCGTTGTTGGCATTAAAAACCTCGACCTGAACATCCGGAGCGATTTCCTCCATTGAGGCAACGAATGCCGCAGCGTCCTGCTGCTCCCAACGCGGGTTAACGTTCTCGGGCAAAAGCAGGGCAACCATGTCTTCGGCCGATGCGGTGCCGGCACCCGTTACGGCAAGTGCCGCGGTGCCGCCCGCCAAAACTGCTTTCCTGAATTCTGACAACATAATATCCTCCTCGTTTCCCTATGGTGTCCCGGTGCATCTCGGCACCGGGACCTTTGGTGAAAGCATGCCCTCCCGGCATGCAAAGGCGCCGTGTGCTGCAATCCCAGTTCGCGGCGCCGCCACTTATCCGGCCAATCAACCGAATTCGTGGGATTGATCTCATTTTTTCTGCGCTCCTCCTTTCGCAGCAATTTGCGTGGCACTGAGCCGCGCGGTCCCTACCGCGCCACAAACCCCTCAACTGCGGCAGCCAGTCGCTCGCCGGTATTGTCGAGATGGCGCAGCATTTTTTCCTCGGCGGTTGCTGCATTCCGGCCGAGGATCGCCACAAGCACCTCCCTGTGGAATGGAATTGAGAATTTGTTCTCCCTCGGATCATTGTTGGTGAACCGGATGGAACTCAGGAGCGCCGAAAAGATCACACCCTCCATCGAACGAAGGATCTCGTTGTTTGCCGCTCTCAGAATTGCCCGGTGGAACTGCGCATCAGCGACCACAAAATCCTCAATGGAAAGTGTTTCCCTTTCCATCATGGACTGCGCGTCAGAGATCGTCCGGTGCTGCTCATCCGTGCCGAGTTCAGCCGCCCATGCTGCCGCCTTTGGCTCCATCATGCGTCTGATGTCCAAAAGCTGGCGCAGGAAATCCGGGTTTGGTTCCGCTGACAGATGCCAGGCAAGCACGTCGTCGTCCAGCAATGCCCAACTGCTCCGGCGCCGAACTCTGGTGCCGCTGCCGCGACGAACCTCCAGCAAACCCTTGCCGACCAACAGTTTGACCGCCTCGCGGATCACAGACTTGCTCACGCCGAACCTGTCCGCCAACTTCGTTTCGTCCCCTATCAGCGAATTCTCACGCAGATGCCCGCCGACGATTCGGCGGCCAAGTTCGCGGCAAACCTGGGTTGAGAGGCTTGGTGAGAAGCCGCTGACATCCTTGAGGTCGTAGTACAGAAGCTCATTCATATGAACACTCTAAACATCTGATGTTTGCTTTGTCCAGAATAATCTACCTAATCCTCCGTGCGGACAGGATCGATGAAACGGAATTCAGGCCTGTTGAACTGATCAGTGCCCACTTCGGAGGAAAGGCCGGGCAGCGACAGTTTGCATGTGGTGTGATGTGCATTCGCCGGTGAAACGGCTTGTGTGCTATTCTGCTCAACCGCAACTGCAACGAATGCCGCAAGCGAGCCTCCCCTGACCCGGAGCTTCATAGGGCAATTGAACTGCAACAAATCGGGCCCTGAAAGCTGGATTCCATAATTTCCATTTGCCGAAACCGATTTCGTAGCCTAATCTCGAAGGAATCGGAGAATCACACTGGGGGGTAAGTGAGCGCTCAAGGTCTAAATGGACTGAACGGTCGGGGTTTCACCCGAAGGGCCACGATTTCGGATGTGGCTGAAAGGGCAGGAACGACCAAGAGCACCGTTTCGCGGGCCCTCAATGGCTATCCGGACATTTCGTCCCACACCAGGGCGCGGGTTGAGAGGGTTGCGGCCGAACTCGGTTACAGCCCCTTAAGTCAGGCACAGTCGATCCGAACCGGACGCGTCCGCTCCCTCGGTTTCGTGTTGCAGACATACGACCACGATTCCCATCGACCGTTCCTCGCAGGATTCCTCGCCGGCATCTCCCGTTCCGCAAATGCGCAGGGCTGGGACCTGACGCTGACCACAGCCGAGTCGCAGCAGGCAACGCTGGACGTTCTCAGAAGGCTGGCGGTTGAGCGCAAGGCGGACGGCTTCATACTTTCACGACCGGAAAGGAACGACCCAAGGGTCAGTTTGCTGCTTTCCGAGAACATTCCGTTTGTCCTGTTCGGGCGGACCAATGACCCGACCGGCTGCTCCTGGTATGACATACTGGGCGAAGAAGCGATGAAAGAAGCCGTTGTCCGCCTGCATGGGCACGGCCACAGGCGCATCGGATTCGTGAATGGCGGCGAACACTTCAGTTACAGCACCTTCAGGCTGCAGGGCTATCTGGAAGGTTTGAAGGAATGCGGCCTTGAATTCGACGCAAACTTGGTTGCCAACAACGCGGCGACCACGGAACAGGGCAGAAGGGCGGCGCTTGACCTTCTGCGGCTTGAGTTGCCGCCAACCGCGATTGTCTATGCCGTCGACATGGCAGCACTCGGCCTCTATCGGGCGGCAGAGGAGATTGGCCTCGAAATCGGGCGGGATATCTCAGTTATAGCCTATGACGGAATTCCGGAGGGCCTGTTCGCACACCCGCCGCTTACAACGTTCTCGGTTGATCGGGTAAGGGCCGGCGAAAGATTGGCCACGCAACTCATCAACCGGATTTGTGGAGCCGAATCGGATTCTCAGCGCGAAACGGAGCGCGCAGTGCTTCTTAAGCGCAATTCCGATCGTCCGCCAATTCGCAGCAGCGAAGAGTTTGCGGTCTGCCTGAGCAGGACCGCGCAACTGCAACTGTCAGAAAAAAAGGAGATTGATTGATGACAATGCAGAACATCAGGCCGCACCGCCTACTGGTGGGAACGGCGCTAGCGATTGCGGTCGCCGCCTCGGCCGCCACAGCCCAGAACATCCGTTTCTGGACAACCGAGGAACAGCCCGACCGGCTGGCCAAGCAGGAGGAAATGGCAGAAGCCTTCGAAAATGCGATGGGTATTTCCGTCGATGTGATTCCGGTATCGGAATCGGATCTCGGAACCCGTGCAACTGCGGCGTTCGCAGCCGGCGACCTGCCGGATGTCATCTATCACACGCTTCAGTATGCCCTTCCCTGGTCGGACGCGGGAATTCTCGACACGGATGCTGCAACCGACGTCATCAGCGGTCTCGGAGCGGACACTTTCTCTTCAGGAGCCCTGTCGCTGGCCGCCATCGACGGCGGTTACGCCTCTGTTCCCGTCGACGGATGGACACAGATGGTCGTCTACAGGAAAGACCTCTTTGACGAAATGGGGTTGGAGGCACCAACATCCTACGAAAACGTAATGGCCGCAATCGCGAAACTCCACAATCCGCCGGATATGTACGGATTCGTGGCCGCGACCAAGGTCGACGAGAACTTCATGAGTCAGGTACTTGAGCATGTTTTCCTGGCAAATGGCGTCTCGCCGGTCGATTCAAGCGGATTCAAGGCGCTTGATGAGAAGGCAACGACGGAGGTCCTCGACTTTTACAAGGCCATCGCCGAAGCATCACCTCCTGGGGAACTCTATTGGAAGCAATCGCGGGAACTCTACTTCGCCGGGCAGGCGGCCATGATCATTTGGTCACCTTTCATTCTTGACGAGCTCGCCGGCCTCAGGGACTCGGCTCCGCCGACCATCAATGACGATCCGACATCAAGCGAACTGGCCTCCAAGACCGGTATTGTCACAAACTTCTCCGGGCCGTCAAATCCCGGCGGTGCAGCTTGGGGCGACATCCGCTATTTCGGAATCTCGGCTGATGCCGATACGGATGCGGCAATGAAGTTCGTGATGTATGCAATGAACGAAGGCTACACGAACACTCTGGCGATTGCTCCCGAAGGCAAGTTTCCGGTGCGTCGCGGCAATGCTGAAAACATGACCGCATTCGTGGACGCCTGGTCCATGCTGCCGGTTGGCGTCGACCGCAAGGCACCTCTGGGTGATCTTTACAGCCAGGAGATGATCGACGAAATCGTTGGTGGACTTGACGTAGCCCAGCGTTGGGGCGTCGAGGAAGGTCAATTGGCCCTCGCCTCCAAGATCATCAACAGTCAGGTCATCAACCGTTTGGTGCGCGAGTACATCGACGGCGAGAGGGATGCCGCGTCAACAGTGGCTGAACTCAATGCCGAACTTGGGAAGATCAACTGATCCCCAATTGATGAAATTGATGCCGGCGCGTCCAGCGCCGGCATCGGGCCAAGTTAAGTGAAGGGAAATCCCAATGCCGACCATTGCACCGCCAAAGAACGCAAAACCGCTTCAAAAACAGGAGGCACGGCTGGCTTGGGGGCTGCTGGCACCAACTGTTACCAGTGTCGCACTGATTGTCCTCCTGCCGTTGCTTGCAATCTTCTGGATCAGCTTTAAGCCGGTTTCGCTTGGCGATCTGCGCGCACCCGTACCATTGGCCAATGAAAGATTGCGGGGCGAAATCACACAGCCCGGCGACACCGCGACGATTCAGTACCGTCTGCGGAACTCGAATTCGGAAAACCAAATCAACGGCGTTACTCTCACCGACACAATTCCCGCGGGATTGTCGGTCTCCGACCTTGACCCCAGATGCGATCTCGCCGGACGGCAACTGACCTGCGAGTTTGGCGATTGGGAGGGCGGACATCGCGAAACACTCGAATTGACAGTTACGGCTGAGGCCGATTTTGCGGACGGTCCCCCGGATGTCAGGGCAAGCACCGCCACAATGGACGGCAGCGGCGAGAATGTGTTGACCAGCCTTGAATTCACGTTCGAGAATTTCATGACCGTGTTTGAGGCAAGGGATTTTCTGAGCGTCCTCTGGGCAACGGTCTTCTACACCGTCGTCGGGACCGTCGGCGCCCTCGTTGCCGGCCTCTTTGCGGCGCTGCTGCTCAACCAGACATTCAGGGGGCGCGGGTTCCTCAGAGGCTTGTTCCTGTTTCCCTATGTTGCACCGGTCATTGCCGCCGCATTCACCTGGGTTACCCTTTTCGATCCGTTTTCCGGATCAGCAAATGCATTGCTGCTTCAGATGGGGTTTTCGACGGGGCCGATCAATTTCTTCGGTGAACGTCCACTGGCCCTCATCATGGTGACCGTCTTTGAGATTTGGCGGTATTTTCCACTTTCCTTCTTGTTCATCCTTGCAAGAATGCAGGCGGTTGACACCGACATTTTCGAAGCCGCCAACATGGACGGCGCATCGCCGTTCCAGAAATTCCGCTACCTGCTGTTGCCGCAGCTCTTTGGAATACTGAGTGTTCTCTTCCTGCTGCGCTTCATCTGGACGTTCAACAAATTCGACGACATCTTCCTCCTCACGGGAGGAAATGCGGGCACAAGAACCCTTACGGTCAATGTGTATGAACAGGCATTCGCCGTCGCCGACATTGGTGCGGGCGCGGCGGTTGCCGTTGTCATCTTCCTGTGCCTGCTCGGTTTCAGCACCGTCTACTTTTGGTCACTTAGGCACGAGGAAGAGCTGTGAAAACGTTATATCGGGGATATCTGGCCGGGCCGATCATCACGGCCCTGTGGTCGGTGACGATTGTCATCACCGTTGCGGTTGCACTGTCGCTTGGAACTGGCATTCCACTCAGACCGTCAAACTTGGTTTCGCTGCTTGCGGGTGCGCTTGTGGGACTTGCGTTTCCCCTGCTCCGTCGACCGATCCTGGTCGCCGCCGGGGCAACCGTCCTGTTTGCCCTGCTTACGGTTTCCGGAATCGGGCCAATCAATTTCAGGGAAGAGACAGGCTCGGTAACGGCGTTGCTTTTCGGTGGGGTTGCAGGGGCTGCGGTGTCCTTCTCGGCTGCCCGCATAATCGGCGATCTGCCGTTCGGCGGCATGGACCGGCATGAGTTCGAGAACTGTGTCCTGCGCTTCCTCATTGGCTTCGGGTTTGTCGTCTTCACAGCGGCTGTCCTGATTCCCTTTGGTGTGATGGTTGCAACGAGTCTCAAATCCCAGCAGGAACTGCTGCAAAATCCGCTGGACTACTCCATTGATCTTTCCAAGGGCTGGGATCTTCTGCGGAGCTACCGTGAGCTGTTCGTCGATTTCAATTTCGGCAGTTATCTCTGGACGTCGTTTTATGTCTCAGTCGTAACGGTGTTCGTTACACTGCTGTTCAGTGTGCCTGGGGCATATGCGGTGGCAAGGCTCCGCTTTGCCGGCCAAAAGCAATTCTCGCAGTCGATCCTCCTGATCTACATGGTTCCGATGATCGTGCTTGCCCTGCCGATCTACATGGCATTCTCGGTCGCTGGCCTGCGCAATTCAATTCTCGGGATCATCCTGATCTACCCGGTAACGACGATCCCGGTGGCGCTCTACATACTCCAGGGCTACTTCCGGGGCATTCCCGTTGAAATCGAGGAAGCTGGACTGATGGATGGGCTTGGAAGGCTGTCGGTTATCCGGCGGATAACTCTACCGCTTTGCCTGCCGGCATTGGCTTCGGTCTCGCTCTATGTGTTCATGATTGCCTGGAACGAGTTTCTGCTCGCCTTCATGCTGCTTGATGATCCATCGAAATTCACCCTTACCCGCGGCGTTGCCATGCTGAATTCCTCCGAGATTCCAAGGCAGCACCTGATGGCCGGGGCGGTTATCGCATCGGTGCCGGTGCTGGCGCTGTTCATGGGGCTTGAACGCTTCCTGACACGCGGCCTGACTGCAGGTTCAGTTAAGGGATAGTGCCAAGCATGCTTGACCACCGCGACTTTGATGCAGAGGCCCGCTCCATCTTGCGCCGCAATGACCGCGGCGGATACACGGTTCCGACTGCAGGCCTCTACCCGCATCAATGGAACTGGGACAGTGCATTCGCCGCACTGGGTTTTTCACTATTTGATCTCAACCGGGCGTGGACCGAGCTTGAGACGCTGTTCAGCGGGCAATGGCAAAATGGCATGGTCCCGCACATCCTGTTTCACCAGCAGGATGATGGCTACTTCCCCGGTCCTGACGTTTGGGGCTGCAATGGCGCCGTTCCCTCCTCCGGTGTCAGTCAGCCGCCTGTTGCGGCAACCATCGTTCGCCGCATATGGGACAACGACAGAAGGATCGGGGAAGAACGGATCCGGGAACTCTATCCGAAACTTGTTGCTTGGCACCGGTGGTTCATGACTTGGCGCCTTGATAGGGATGCGGTTTGCGTAACCCACCCTTGGGAAGCAGGGCGGGACAATGCGCCGGACTGGGATGATACCTTGTCCGGGATCGACGCCACCGGCGTCGGTGAGTACCTGCGCCGGGACATCATGGCAGTTGATCCGGACATGCGCCCTCAAAAACACGATTACGACCGCTACATCTGGCTGATCAATCTGGGCAGGGACAGCGGTTGGGACGAGGCCCGACTGCTCGAACGAAACCCGTTCCGGGTGGCAGACCCTGCCATGACGTTCATCCTGCTGCGGGCCAACAGCGATTTGGCGGCCATCGGCAGGGAGCTCGGCAAGGATGTTGTCGAGTTGGACGAGTGGACCGATCAACTGACGGTCGGGGCCAAGTCACTCTGGAATCCGGAAATCGAGAGCTACGATTCCCGAGACGCACATTCCGGTAAATGGTCCGGCTGCGTTTCGAACGCCTCCTTCCTCTGCTGGTATGGTGGCCTAAGAAACAACAACATGCTTCAACACTTCAACCGGATCATGCAAGCTGTTCCATACTGGATTCCCAGCCATGATCCGGACAGTGACAGATTTGACCGGCTGCGCTACTGGCGCGGGCCGGTTTGGCCGGTCATGAACACCCTCATCGGAATTGGCATGGAGGAGGCTGGGCTCGACGATGAAGCGCAGACTCTTCGAGAATCGACAGCTGAGCTGGTGCGGACAGGAGGATTCTCCGAATATTTTGATCCTTGCGACGGTTCCTCCGCCGGAGGCAAGGATTTCACTTGGACCGCTGCCGTTTGGTTGGCATGGGTCTCCGGAAAGAATGGAAAGGGCGGATGGGCACGATACAGTTGAAATCTCTTGAGAAGTGGTTTGGTGGTCAGCAGGTCATCAAGGGTGTGGATCTTGAGATTAATGATGGTGAATTTGTGGTTTTCGTGGGCCCCTCGGGATGCGGAAAATCGACCCTGCTCCGACTGATTGGCGGACTTGAGGAGGCCAGCGCAGGCCAAATCCTTCTGGACGACAGGGACGTTACGGGTGAACCGCCGGCAAAGCGGGGATTGACGATGGTTTTCCAATCCTATGCTCTCTACCCCCATATGTCGGTGGGTGAAAACATGGGATTTTCGCTGAAGGTTTCCGGCGCGCCCAAATCCGAAGTCGACGAAAAGGTTGGCGAGGCCGCACGTATCCTCAAGCTTGAGGAATTGCTCGCGAGGAAACCGAAAGAGCTTTCGGGCGGACAACGGCAAAGGGTTGCGATTGGCAGGTCGATTGTGAGGGATCCAACCGCGTTCCTCTTTGACGAGCCGCTCTCGAACTTGGATGCCGCTCTCAGGGTGGAAATGCGTTATGAAATTGCCAAACTGCACCAATCCCTGAAGTCGACCATGATCTACGTAACCCACGATCAGGTTGAGGCAATGACATTGGCAAACAGGATCGTGGTTCTTGATGCCGGACGAATTGCACAGGTGGGATCACCGCGCGAACTCTATGAACGCCCGGTCAATCGTTTTGTGGCTCAGTTCATCGGCAGCCCGAAAATGAACATCCTTGCCTGTCAGACCGGCGGGGGCGCATACCAGTTGCCCGAAGGAAGAGGCGGACCCTTTTCAGGGGAGAACGAGGCTGTCGAACTGGGCATCAGGCCGGAGCACATCGCGATCGAAAGCAGCGGCGGTGGACAGTGCGACGGTGTGGTCGATGTCGTGGAGTATCTCGGTGCGGACACATACGTCATTGTTGACTGTGGTCCGGCTGGTCGGGTGACGGTCCGCATTACGGGAAGTTCCGACCTGCAGCCCGGCGATGAGGTCGGCCTCTCCTTTGCTGAGGACAAAATCAGGTTCCTTGACGCCTCGGGACAAGCTGTCTGAACCACCGCCTTGCCTGCACGATTTGCAGGCGGCGGTTGTGCCAATGTGCTTTGCACTGCCCGAACGGTTGCGCCAACAAGAATTCTGAGGTTCAAACCGCGCAAGGCCTGCCTTCGCCTGTGGGATTAGCCGATCCAAATCTGCGGCAATTCCCACCGACGAGCGGCGGTGTTTCCTCGGTGACCAAGATCCGCAGAAAAGCCCATTGCGACCGCCCGCTTCGTGATCGGCTTTTCCGGACTGTTTGGTCCCGAATTCCGGCGATGCATGATCACCGAACACAAACTCAACCCGGTGTGCGGGCGATTGATCTTTTTCCGGGAGATCTTCGCACCCGTTGGTGGAAACTGCAGAAAACATCCTTTGGCACATCCCGCAGAACCGGGTAGCAAGGTCCGAACCGGCTGAGATTTTGGTGACCGATGTCAACCTTGCCGCAGTGAATCGGTAAATTACTCGAAACCGGAAAGGTGTCGGTATATTCGGGCAGAATTGCTCCAGGTGAAGTCATAAAGGTGCCGGATAAATTGATGAGGGACGTGTTCCTGTTGAGCAAGAAAATTAACAGACGGCTGGCTGTTGGCCGGCCCTCGACAGGAGATCACATCCCATGCCCAGAAGATTACCCGGTTCCATGCAAACTCGCCATAACCTTTCCGACCTGATCGAAGGAAGATTGTCCTCGCCGGAGGGGCGCAGCCGTCAACCGCACCCTTTCGGCAACAGGCAGGAACAGCGCCGTCAGCACCCGGAACCGTAAGGAGGCATGAGCAGGTCATTGTTGTGCCAACCAGCCCCGCCCATCGCCCTTTGGTGTTGTCGCCTTTGGCATGAAGCAAGCCAATAGCGGTCCGGAAGAGTTGTTCAACAAGGATTGCGTGGATGGTATGAACCAGAAACTGAACCATTTGCTTCGACTGGTGACCGGTGAATGGATTCAAGAAAGGAGATCGCGTGCTCGATTCAATTCGGATTCACTTGGTTCAGATGACGTCGACCAATCGGCACGAAGGCAACATCAATTCGGTCGGCGAACAAACTTCCATTGCTTCTGCGGAAGGGTGTGATCTGATCGCTCTCCCGGAGGCGGCCGGTATGATGAACCGCCACAAGGACGAAGCGCTCAAACTGACGACAACCGAGAAGGATGATCCGTTCATTTGCGCCTGCAGAGAACTGGCCGCCCGCTTCGGGATTTGGATACATGTCGGTTCCACCCCGATTCAAGCGGGCGGAAAACTCCTGAACCACTCGGTACTGATTGATAGTTCCGGTGCCATTCGTGCCCGCTACGACAAGATCCACCTCTTCGACATGTTCTTGGACGGCCGTGCATTTTTGGAATCGAAGCGGTATGCCCCCGGTTCCGAGGCGATTGTCGTGGACACACCGTGGGGCCCATGGGGATTGACCATCTGCTACGACATTCGATTTCCAGGACTCTACAGGGACTACGCAAGTTGCGGAGCCAGAATAATGTTTGTGCCCTCAGCTTTCACCGTCACAACAGGAAAATTGCACTGGCGGCCGCTCCTCAGGGCAAGGGCAATCGAAAACGGCAGTTGGATAGTAGCCGCAGCCCAAGTGGGCAAGCATGATGACGGTCGGATAACGCACGGCCATTCACTCATCGTCAGCCCTTGGGGCAAAGTTGTTGCCGACCTTGGAGATGCAGGGTCTCGGTTTGAGATCGTGGACCTTGATCTCTCGCTTGTTGAATCTTCTCGGCAACAGCTTCCTTCACTGCAGCATGACCGCCCATATCGACTTGTACATTGCGATGAACCACTGACCGGAGCATTCGGTGAACCAACGCGAGCTACTTGAAACCCAAGATGGGCGATTTCAAGAAACTTGCACGATTGTCAGCGGGAACCGGTACCGCAACTTGGAAGAAATGATGATCGCAAAGGATGATCCCTGACCGGAGAAGGATCCGGAAGTTGGATTCCAAACAACCGGCAACCAGGTTGCTCAAGTTTTTGCGGCATTCCGGTACGCCGCAATTGTTGGGTGGGCACGGGCAGTAAACAATCCGTTCCTTGGTTTGCGAAGCGCAGCGGGCACACGGCTCCCAACACCTCAACGTTAAAGCCCGCAGGAACCGATACGTTTCATAATGAGCAAGAGATGCATTCAATTGTTTCCGCGTCATCCATCTCGGCCGAAAATCTGTGGAGCCGAATTCATCGCTTCTGAGTCCTGCTGCTTGGGTCTCCTTCACGGTCGCCATGTTTGGCACAATTGCCTGCTTTGTTGACTTGATTGCAGGACAGCCTATTCATGAAGAGAGATTCCTCAGAATCCCGGACCAGCTGGAGAAATTTCCCATGAAAATCCTCAAATCAACACTCGCTTGCGGATCCGCAATTGCGGCCGCTATGGCGTTCACCACCGCGGCGATTGCTGCGGAGAAGGTTACCATCATCCACTTCAACGACCTTGACCGAATGGGCGAAAAGAGCGGTCGGGGCGGCGTTGCCCGTTTGGCCTCCGTCATCGACATGGAACGGAAGGAAGGCGGCAACGTGCTTGTTACATTCGCGGGCGACACAATCTCGCCTTCCCTCATGTCAGGACTTGATGAGGGTGCTCATATGATCGACCTGCTCAACAAGCTCGACCTCACGGCCATGGTTCTTGGAAACCATGAATTTGACTTCGGCCCGGAAGTCACCAAACAGAGAATTTCGGAGGCCACCTTTCCAATCCTCGGTGCGAACAATCAGGACCCGAACGGCAACATCATATCTGGCGCAGTTCCTTCCATAATGGTTGATGTCGGCGAATTCAGGATTGGAATTCTTGGGCTCACGACGGTTGGAACGATGGTCAAGTCCAGCCCCGGCGAATTCACGTTCCGCGATCCGAACGAGGTTGCTGCGGAATTGGGCGGTTCGCTGCGCGAGGAGGGAGCAGACCTCGTCGTCGCACTTGCGCACACTGACGTCGCGGAGGATCTGGCACTCAGGGAGCAGGGGGCTGTCGATCTTCTCCTGAGCGGTGATGATCATTTGCTCACCACAATCTACGACGGCGACATGTTGTTTGCGGAGTCCGGCGAACAGGCGGAATGGGTAACTGTCATCGACCTCCATCTTGACGAGGAAAAGGACGACGACAAGACAGAATTCGTCTGGAGTGCTGAATACAGGATCGTTGATACGGCTCACGTGCAACCCCAACCCGATATAGCCGCTGCCGTACAAACCTATGAAGACATGCTTGGTGAGGAGTTGAACGTTGTGCTTGGCAGCACGACCACCGAACTCGACAGCCGACGGGAAGTCATAAGATCGCAGGAGGCGGCTATTGCCAACCTCTTTGCCGATGCAATCCGTGAAGCGACCGGCGCCGATGTTTCAATCATGAACGGTGGCGGCATCCGTGCCAACCGGGTCTACACGCCGGGAACTCAACTCACCCGCCGGGACATCCAGAGCGAACTTCCGTTCGGCAACAAAACGGTGGTGATTGAGGTAACCGGACAGGACATCATCAATGCGCTGGAAAACGGCTACAGCCAAATTGAGAATGGCGCAGGCCGATTCCCGCATGTCTCGGGCATGATGGTCCACTACAATCCAACAAACGAACCAGGAAACCGGGTCGTTGAGGTATCCAGGGATGGAGCGCAACTTGACCCCGCAGCCACATACACACTTGCAGTCAACGACTACGTGGCCGGCGGAGGAGACGGCTACTCAATGCTCAAGGACAAGCGCCGCATTGTGGACGAGTATGCCGCCATTCTCATGACCGTGCAGGTATTTGACTACATTTCATCGCATGGCGAAGTGGCGCCAACTGTCGAGGGCAGGATGGTCGCGGTCAACTGAGGCGAAACCAGAAATGATACAGGCGGCGGCCGACAGGCCGCCCCTGCAAAGCTGACCTCAATCTCGGATCCGGCAGTGACGAATTTTCGGCTGCAAAGCGAACCGATGCAGGCAACATTCCAATCGACACACGAACCTGGATGGCTGCAGTGCAAGGCGGCTGCACTCTGGCCCCCGCCATGCGGAAATTGCTCAACAGGCTTGCAATCCCAAATCCGTGAAATGTTTCCTGAGGTCCATTTGCGGTCTTGCACCCAAATGGCTGATTATTTCTGCGGCAGCTGCGCACCCCATCATCCCGGCTGACTCCAGATCCCGGCCGGCAACGAGTCCGTGGAGCAAACCTGCGGCGAAGAGGTCTCCTGCGCCTGTTGCGTCGACGATCTTTGCCGGAAAAGCAGCAATCTGAATCCTTGATTTTCCTTCGGCAATGATGGCTCCCTGCTCTGAAGCCGTGCAAGCAACCAACGGAACCTCTGCAGCGGCCAAATCCAGTGCCCCGCTCAGGTCACCTGCACCGTACATTGAGATCAACTCGTCCCGATTGCAAACAAGCAGTTCAATGCCGCCGGAAATCAGTTCTCTGAAGGCGTGCCGATTGCGATTCACGCAGAACGGGTCAGAAAGAGTCAATGCCACCCTCCCCCCGGAATCGTGGCACAGCTTCACCGCCTTCCTGAAGGCTTCAACACTATCGGGACCATCAAACCGGTATCCCTCCAGGTAAATCCAGCGGGCTCCGGCAATCATGTCGGAATCAATGTCGCTGGGGGACAAAAACTCGGCCGCGCCGAGATAGGTATTCATGGTCCGCTCGCCATTCGGTGAAATCAGAACCATGCTTCGACCGGACTCGATTCCGGATTCCACCGACAATGCCGGTGTCTTGAATGCTATTCCCAACTGGGCAAGTCCGGCGGAGAAAACACTTCCCAACTGATCGTCGCAAACTTTTCCGATGTAGCCGGCCCTGCCGCCCAGCATTGCAATACCGGCAATTGTGTTTGCCGCCGATCCCCCACTGACCTCGGTCCTGTCCTTTAGCAGATCATGGAACATGGTGGCCCGTTCGAGGTCGATCAAGTGCATGATTCCCTTGGTAATTCCGAGTTCAGAGAGAGTTTCGTCCCTGACATGGGACATGACATCAACCAGTGCATTGCCGATGCCAACAACATCCAAGTCTTTCATTCCAACCCCACTCAACCTTGATTTCCGCCTGCGGCGGCGGTTGACTTTTCCTCGAACGGACAAAGGTCCTCAATCAGGCACCTGCCGCAGTCCGGTTTCCTGGCCCTGCAAACATAACGGCCATGCAGGATGAGCCAGTGGTGGGCATGTTGCTGGAATTCGACCGGCACCTTGTCCTCGATCGCACGCTCAACATCCTCAACCGTTCTTCCGGGTGCTATTCCGGTTCGGTTTCCGACACGAAATATGTGCGTGTCCACCGCCTGCGCCGGATGCCGGAACCACATGTTGAGCAGTACGTTCGCGGTCTTGCGCCCCACGCCGGGGAGCGACTGCAATGCCGCCCGGGACGACGGCACCACGCCGCCATATTCCTCATGCAGAATCTGCGACAGTTTGATCACGTTCCTGGCCTTGTTGCGGTAAAGGCCAATCGATTTGATGTGGGCGATCAGGCCCTCCTCCCCCAACTGCAACATTCTCTCCGGCGTATCAGCAATCCGGAAGAGATCAGGCGTTGCCCTGTTGACACCGGCATCGGTGGCCTGTGCCGAAAGCACGACCGCCACGAGGAGTGTAAATTCGTTCACATGCTCAAGTTCGCCCTTTGGCTCCGCCTGCCGCTTCCGGAAGCGGCGAAATATCTCACAAATGCGTCTGTATTCGGAAGAAGGATTGTTTTGCATCGGGAAACCGTCTGAAAATCGACAATACCGGTGCCGAAGTAGCAAGAAACGGGTCGACTGGACAACATGTCCAACCTAAATCCACACTCGCGGCACAGGTTGCGATTGAATGACTGAAACGAACTACCATTACAATGTCATTTCCCGGGCAATTGCGCTCATCGATGATGCGGGGGGGCAGGAACTTTCACTCGGCGAACTGGCGGAACGAATGCAGATGAGTCCTGCGCACTTCCAGCGGCTGTTTTCGCAATGGGTCGGCGTTTCGCCAAAACGCTTTCAGCAGTACCTTTCCCTGCAACACGCCCGAAACCTACTGAGACGGAACACAACCGCACTTGAAACCGCCAATTCGATTGGGTTGTCGGGAACCGGGCGACTGCACGATCTCTTTCTCAGATGGGAAGCCATGAGCCCAGGCGAATTTGCCGGCAAGGGAGCCGGGCTGACGGTGCATTGGGGTTGGTTCGACAGCCCGTTCGGGGACATGCTGACGATGGGAACCGAACGGGGAATCTGCGGCGTCGCCTTCGCTTCCGAAGTTGGACGAGAATCAACGTTTGCGGACATGGCCGGCAGATGGCCCCGGGCCAATTTTGAGGAAAAACCTGAAGAGCTCCAATTCTGGGTCGACGCAGCGCTGCGCCAAAGTGGGGAGGCAAGGCTGCATGTCATTGGCGCGCCATTTCAGATCAAGGTTTGGGAAGCGCTGATTTCAATTCCGGCTGGGACGGTTTCGACCTATTCGGACATTGCCCAAGCCGCGGGTTTTCCCAAGGCCGTCCGTGCCGCCGGCACCGCTGTTGGGCGCAATCCGATAAGTTGGCTGATTCCATGCCATCGGGCCATTCGCAAGTCAGGCGGCCTGGGAGGCTACCATTGGGGATTGCCGGTCAAGCGCGCCCTTCTTGCATGGGAATCAGCCCGGAGCGAGGCAGAAGAACTCCGCTGAACCAAGGAACCCGAAAACCTTCGGAATACGCAATTGCGACCTGCTTGGGTTCAAATTTCATTCAGTTCATGAGACGCATCGGGAGACTGTTGCCATTTGCCTTGCCCGGAGAATGCCGTTTCATAAATTCAGGCATGCGCAGACCACCGCTGCGATCAATTCAGGTTCGACCTCAAATCCTCAATCGCCCGATTCATGACAGTCCTGCGGTCTGCAGGCGACATGGTCTGTGCAATCACTTTGCCGGCGGCGTCGATTGCGACTGAAATTGCCTCATTCCGAACCCCGGCGACGGCCGCCGCCTCGGCACTCGCAATCTGTTCCTCGGCCGTCTGAAGGCGCCGTTCCACCGTCTGTTCGATCACCCTGCCGGCATTCTCCACAAACAGTGCAGCCTCCCGTCGCGCGCCTTCGATGGCCCGCTCCGCTTGTTCCATTGACTCCTGGTTTGACCTTTTTGCATCCTCAAGTGCTTTGGCCGAGTCAGCTCTTATACTGGCGGCATTGTCAATTTGAGTTCGGATTGAGTCAATCCGCCCGTCGATGAACCTTCCTGCAAAATGCGGTGCCTTGAAGCGAATGAGCGCACCAACAAAAATAATGAAGGCAATGAGCACGACAAAATCCGTGTTGCCGAGCGAAAAGAACGGCCCGGAAGCAGCCATTGCCGGCGTTCCGGCCAGGATTGCAATTGCTGTCGAGCGCATCATTGTTCGGCTCCGTTCAGACGCAAGTCAACCGCATCTCGAACGCGTCCGTCCACATCATGACCGGGAACGATCTTGTTGACGATCTCTGTTGCCGCCGCCGCCGCAATCTCGCGGACACTCTCCCTGGCACTGTCTTGAATTTCCGCGATACGGGATTCGGCCACTGTCGTTCGCGCAGCAATTGCCTCGCTGGCTTCGGCAACCGCCTTATCCTGCATTTCGCGAGCTTTCGCCCTTGCCTCGGCCAAAATTGCGTCGGCCTCCAATTTGGCCTTTCCGAGTCTGTTGGCGGTTTCCTGATTGAGCTTGGCCGCCTGTTCATCAAGGCGACCCGCCTCCTCAAGATCGTTGCGAACGCGCTTTTCCCTCTGGTCGACAATGCCGCCGATTCTCGGCAGGACCACCCTGCTGACGATCAGGAACAGAATCACCAGAAATACGGTTAGCCAGAATATCTGGTTCGGAAACGCGCCGAAATCCAACTGCGGGATGCCAGCCTGCTCCGCTGTTGCAGCCGTGTCCGTCCCGTCCGCCATTCCGTTACCTCTCCGGTTTCACCGCAGGTTGAGACCGCAGCGTTAAAGCGCAAACATCAACAGCAGAGCAACCAGGAACGAGAAGATCCCGAACGCTTCCGCAAACGCAATGCCGATGAACAGCATTGCTGTCTGCGATGCTGCAGCCGATGGATTCCTGAGGGCACCGGAAAGGTAGTTGCCGGCGACATGGCCAACGCCGATCGCGGCGCCACCCATTCCCGTGCAGGCCAAACCGGCGCCAATCATTTGTCCCATCGTGGTGATGTCACCTTCAATTGCCATTTCTTTCTCCTTGCTGAACAGAAATTTGATGATCTTGGATAGTCAATGACTGGGATGCAGCGCATCCCGCAGATAAACGCATGTCAGGATTGTGAAAACGTAGGCCTGAATGCAGGCGACGAGCAATTCCAGAGCGTAAACCGCAGAAATGGCGACGATCGGAACGAACGCTCCCAATCCGAGAACGCCGGCAAATGCTGCGAACACCTTTATCATGGCGTGTCCGGCCATCATGTTCCCGGCAAGCCGGATTGAATGGCTGACTGGCCGAACAAAATAGGACATCAACTCAATTACGGCCAGAACGGGCCTGAGGGGCAACGGAGCTGACGAGATCCAGAACAGGCCGAGGAAACCCAGACCGTGCTTGACGAAACCGATAACGGTTACCGAAATGAACACGGTCAGGGCCAGAACGGCGGTAACGGCGATATGCGAAGTCGTGGTGAAGCTGGTTGGAATGAGACCCAGAATATTGGCCATGGCGATGAAGATGAACACGGTCATGATATAGGGGAAAAACTTGAGCGCATCCTTGCCGGCGACGTTTTCAACCATGTTTCGGACGAAGAGATACGCCATCTCGGCGGCCATCTGTGCCCTTCCGGGCACAACCGACCGGTGCCTTGTCCCCAGCACCAAAAAGGCAACCGCACTGAGCACAGCAAAGAACATCCACAGCGTTGCGTTGCTTGGCGTGTACCACATGAGTGGTCCGTCGCCGAACAACGGCTTCACGGTGAATTGATCCATGGGATGGATCTGCAGGCCGGACTCCTCAGTTGCCAACTGACGTGACCTCCGCAAGACAATTTAGACGTCTACTCATCCCGCGGTTCCTTCTGCTCACCGCCATCCTGCTGAATCTCCCGCGACGTTCTGATCATCAGATTCACGCCGGCAGCGAAACCAAACAATGTAAGGACGGCCAAAAAGATCGGCAGTGTGCCGAACAGGACATCCAGACCGTATCCAATTGCGGCACCCAACCCGGTTCCGGCCACCAGATCCACAACCATGCGCCAAGCAAGGTGCATACTGGACACCGGTCCAACTTCCGGTTTTTGAGGCTCCAATTCCGCTTTGGCCGCCGCAATCCTCTGCCGGATCGAACGACCTTCATCGTCATCGGAATCGGACGGGCACTTCATGGTTTCCGCCAAAGGATTCGGACGGCGGGAACCTATGACCGTCCATTTTTCCTGTCAAGCCCAATGTTCAAGAGTCACCATGCTTCAAATAATTGATTGCATTGATGTTATTGACGAGCAGGAATATTTTTTGCAGTCGCGGGCATCCATTGGAATACTCAAGAACATTCAACCGTTCGGTTGACATTCTGGCTGAACCCAACAATGTCGCAGGTGAAAGTGGCCGTGTGCTCCAACGCGGATTCCTGTTTCTGCGGAAATCGGCAAAAGTCCATCCGGCTTGAAACCGCCGCGAAGATGGCAATGACTGCTTGATGGGGCAAAACGAAAGCTGCGGGATATGCCCAGAACTTCCGTAGGGAGGCACAATAATGGAGGCAACAGAAGCTGAGCGGCTGGATCATCTCTTCGGTGCCTTGTCCGATTCCACGAGGCGAAGGATTCTTGAATTGCTTGTCGAAAGTGACAAGACGGTTACGGAGTTGGCAGAGTCCCTCGGAAAATCAGTGGCTCTGACCTCGAAGCATGCGGCGGCACTGACCAGATCCGGACTTATTTCGCGCCAAAATTCCGGACGGGTGCGCTGGTGCCGACTGGAGCCCGATGCGATACGCCGGGCCGCAATCTGGCTTGAGGGTTTCGGGCAGTTTAACCCGGAAAGTCTTGACAGGCTTGAATGGTTGCTTGGTGAGGATGCCGATCTTGCGGAATTCATGGATTGAATTGCTTCAGGTTCCATGTTCCTGCCGAAGCAGCAGGAGAAGCGCTGCGATCGTTGCCAGTATCCCGGCAAGAATTTCCCAGCGCGGAAACCCATGGCCCAGCACACCCTCCCAAAGGATCACCCAAGTCGGTGTCAGATAGGTGTAGGCCATGACCTTTGCCGACGGCAGGCGCAGGGTTGCGTAGTTCACGGCCATGAATGTCAGCGCCGTGGCAACAATCGTCAGATAGGCAAGCGTAATCCAAACGATCGGAGGCAAGGCGGTCCAGTCCGTGGCCATTATCGTATTGCGGCCATACACGGCCAACACGGCGGTTCCGGCAACCGACATCCCGAATACGAAAACCACTGGAGACTCTCCACGATTCAGGCGCCTCACCACAGGCGTAAAGAATGCATGGGCAATGCAGCCGACAAAGAACACGAGTTCGCCCCGACCGATGCGAAATGCAAGAAGGGCACCAAGGTCCGCCCGGAAAATGACCCAAAGCGCGCCGGCGGCACCAACGGCAAGGGCAAAAGCCATTCGAGGAGTGGTTATCTGCCTCAGAAGTATCCAACCGAAAACACCGGACATTATCGGGGTCAACGTGAAGACGGCGCTGGTCGATACGGGGGATGCAGTTTTCAGCCCTTCGAACATCAGCGCGAAATAGATCGCCATCAGCGTTCCGGGTATTGCGTAGCGCCACGGCGCGTCGAAGTGCTTTCTCCTGAATTCGCCAATCAAAAGTGCCGCGATCCCCATGATTGCGACGGAACCGGCGAACCGGAGGGTCGTAATCGTAACCGGGTCAATTTCATTGGCAGCGAGGCTCCCGAGACTGAAGGAGCCGGCGATTCCCAATGAAAATGCCAGCATGGCAATGTGTCCACGGGCTGGCTGGCTAAGTTCAAGCATCCGGATCCTTTATTGCAAGCCCGCCGGGTCAGAAAGAGCGAACGGTCGGCAACGATGCCTGCAGCGGCCAGTGCTCCGGGCAATCGCAGTTTAGCAATGCCGCCGCGGCTCTTGGTTCGCCGGGAGGTTGGTTGGTTAGCCACCCCTTCTGTCGGGACTTTTGCCCGCCGACATTCCGGCGGTTTGTATGGCAGACCGATCTTCTTCACCCGTTCCTTCCTGTCATACAAGATATCTTGTGGGGAAACGGAGCAAACGGTATCGGCATTGAAACTGCAACTGAATTGCCTGCGAACGAAAGCGAAGGGTCATGCCAGTTAGAACGACGTGCTTGGGAGCGTTTCCGAAACCCGATTGGGTTCCCATAAGGGATTGGTTTCAAGTCGACCTCGGCGATGCCGACTACGCAGAGAAGGTAATCGGAAAGTGGAGCGACGACGGCAAGCACGATGACGATTTCAGAAGGGCTACGGAAAGGGCGGTTCAAATTCAGCTTGACTGCGGCATCGACATTCCAACCGACGGAGAGCAACGGCGTGAAAACTATGTGCATTACCAATGCCGGTATTTTTCGGGCTTCGACTTCGTCAATCTGGAGAGGAGGGTGTTGCGAAACGGCGCCTACGACTGCGTATTGCCCGCAATCAGGTCGGACGTTACTCCCGGAAAGCCGGTCTTGGTGCGAGATTACGAGGAAGCACAGGCAGCAAGTCCAGTGCCGGTAAAGATGACGCTTCCCGGACCGCTCACCATTATCGACAGCACTGCTGATTGCCACTATCGGGACGACCGGCGGCTGGCCGAAGATCTTGCCATTGCGCTCAATCATGAGATCCTTGCGCTTGCGGAGGCCGGTTGTTTGCACATTCAAGTCGACGAGCCGGTATTTGCAAGAAAACCCGAAGCAGCACTTGATTTTGGAGTGGATGCCCTTGAGAGCTGCTTCACCGGAGTTGACCCCAGCGTGAACCGAACGACGCACATGTGCTGCGGCTATCCGGATAGAATCGACAATCCCGATTACCCGAAAGCGGACAATCGCGTTTACTATGATCTGCTTTCTGCGCTTGACGGCCGCGTAGATGCAATCTCAATTGAGGACTCTCACTGCAACAACGATCTCTCGCTGTTCGAGCACTTTCGGAAATCTGTGGCCATCGTAGGCATGTTCGGGATTGCCAGAAGCCGGGTCGAATCCGCGGATGAAATCCAGCGGAGGTTGGAACAGATTCTTGCGATCCTTCCATCGGAGCGAGTCATTGCCGCTCCGGATTGCGGTCTCGGTCATCTAACGAGCGATTTGGCAACTAGGAAACTCAGAAACATGGTTGAGGCGGCAGCAAGAATCTGAAGCTCCTTGAATCCGGTGTCGTCTATTGCTGTTGCCTTCGGAAATCGGTCGGCACCTTTCAATCGCAACGCCTTGGCTGACGATGTGTAGCAACTTCTTGTGCTCTGCAATGAATCGGCAGCATGGAAGGCAAATAGGCATGAAGCTGGAGTGGTCCAACGTAATCGAACGCCACCAACCCTATTTTCGTGGGCTGAAGTTGCAGCAATGTTGTTCCAAGAAACTGCAGAGTGAGGCAGATCAATACTGAATTTCAATGAGATGTTCGACCAAGTTGCCAATCGCCGTCGAAACCATTCCGTGCCCGCCCGCCTTGACTTCGACAGATGAAGAAGATTTGTTCATTTGCGTTCAGCAGCCTTGCCGTGACAAATTCCAGTCGGCATCGACACCAGTCGCCCTCAATGACCGGGGTTTGTAACAATTCGGAAATGTTCAGGCGTCGGGAATGGCTCTCGTGATACTATCCAGCTTGCGTTGCCGTACCTCGCGGATGTGCTTTCGGATATCTGCAGCGACCTGAAGAGTCTCATTGGGTTCTTGGACAACCTCGCCTGCGTGCTGCCGCAGCGCGGCGACCAGCGGGTTCAAAGCGGTAGCCTTATCAGCGTTGCTCAACAGGATTTCGAGAAGTTCATGCACCGACGCACCGGCTGCAATCAATTCCGGTATGAGTTGCAAGGCATTGCGTATCATGCCGTCATCATCCGGCTCAAATACATCATGCGATGATCGGAACATGTCCATGGCGGCCGCCACGTCGAGGCCGTGCCATAGTGTCGAGGATTCCATCCCATCGAAATTGACGGAAGGAAAAATCTGTGCCCATTCCTCTTCACTGTAAAACACAGACATGAAGCGGATCAGATTCTCTACGATGGCAGACTTGCCGCGACCGCGCCGCAGCTTGTAGTAGATGCAATAGAGCGGTTCGGCGGCGGCATACTTTCTCTTTCTTCCACCCCCTTTGACAACCAGCGCTCCCCGTTCAACCAAGCGTCCCAGCATGGTCGATACGACCCGTACATCAGTGCGTGCCCGGGCTGCAATTTCACCGGGAGTGGAGTGCTGCCAGAGGTTCAGTACGGCGATGTAGATGCGCCGTTCGGTCTTGCCAAGGGCCTTGAGATGACTTCGAAAATACTCGGTGCGGTCGTCGATCAGCATCACGATGCAGACGCTCAATGCCTTTGAATGTGCGTGAATATGTCTGCAACGAGTGCGGTCTTGTTCTTGACCGCGATGTCAATGCTGCACGAAACATTCTCCGGCGCGGAATGTCGCTGGCCGGGTGGGAAATTGGCTTGATGAGCCATCCCGGTGTGTCCGAGGATGTTGGGACTTCAGATGTCGCCGGGTTGCCGGGGCAGGACACGGAACGGTATGCGGCTGAAAATGGTCAGTCAGGTATATAGTGCCCTTTTCATTTCAGGAATGTCGTGAAGTTCCCGCTGATCGAAGTCGGCTCAAAACGGGAAATCTACGGCTGACCAAGGTTTGGGGAGAACATGAGCCAAGGTCGAAACTGAAACTCGATTGACCTGAACCGTGCCCGAATTTCGCTTGACCGAAAATTACGATTGAACTAGGCAACGGCTCATCGTCAGTGAGTTCCGGTTCGTTCCGGTCCGCAGGTTGACGCCCGGATCGCCACCCGTCAGCGAAGGTTCGCCCACGGGTGCCGTCGGTCATTGCGGATCACCCGGTCGTCACCGTCGAAGAAGCTGAGACATGGGAGTTACCACCGTGTTCGAGAATTTGTCAGGCCGACTGTCCGATGTCTTCGAAGGGCTGAAACGACGCGGCATTCTGACGGAGGCAGATGTCGCCGCCGCCATGCGGGATGTGAGACTTGCCCTTCTGGAGGCGGATGTATCGCTCCCTGTGGTGAGATCCTTCATCAAGAAGGTCAACCGCAAGGCCACAGGTCAGGCGGTGATGCGGTCGGTAACTCCAGGCCACCAAGTCATCAAGATTGTTCATGACGAACTTGTCGAGATGCTGAATGGGGATGGCGGGAATTCGGCGGACCTTCGAATAGACAACCCGCCTGCGCCGATACTCATGGTCGGGCTTCAGGGTTCGGGCAAGACGACAACGACAGCCAAACTTGCGAGAAGGTTGTCAGGACGCGAAGGCAAGCGGGTTCTAATGGCGTCCCTGGACACCCACAGGCCGGCGGCAATGGAGCAGTTGCGCGTTCTCGGTGTCCAGTCACAGGTTGATACCCTGCCGATCATGGAGGGTCAGGACGCAGTCGAAATCGCCAAGAGAGCAACCAACCAAGCAAAGTTGGGCGGCTACGACGTTCTGCTTCTTGATACGGCCGGACGGTTGCATGTGGACCGGCGGCTGATGGATGAAGTCATCGAGATAAGGGATATTGCCAATCCGCGAGAGACGCTGCTGGTGGCCGACGGCCTTACCGGACAGGACGCTGTCAACGTTGCCGAGGAGTTTAAGGAAAAGGTTGGCATATCCGGCGTCATTCTCACGAGAATGGAAGGGGATGGCAGGGGCGGAAGCGCACTTAGCATGCGGGCGGTTACCGGCAAGCCCATCAAATTCATCGGAACCGGTGAAAAGCTTGATGATCTCGGTGAATTCGATCCGGAGAGGATTGCAGGCCGCATCCTCGGCATGGGCGACATTGTCTCTCTGGTCGAAAAAGCCGCTGAAACGCTTGAGATGGAAACCGCTGAGCGGGCAATGCGCCGCATGCAGAAGGGGCTGTTCAACCTCAACGACATGCGCAAGCAACTTGAGGCCATGGAAAAGATGGGCGGCATGCAATCCATGATGTCGATGATGCCGGGGATGCAAAAACACATGGCCCAAGCGGAAGCCGCCGGACTCGATTCAAAGTTCGTCAAACGGCAAATAGGCCTCATCAATTCAATGACCCGAAAGGAGAGGGCCAACCCGAAAATTCTTCAGGCCAGCCGGAGAAAGCGCATCGCCGCCGGCGCCGGCATGGAGGTTGCCGATCTCAACCGCCTCCTGAAGATGCACAAGCAGATGTCAACGATGAGCAAGATGATGTCGAAACGGGGTTTGGGCGGTGCTCTCAACTCACTGTTCGGCGGGGGCAGCTCTTTGCCCATTGATCCTTCAGCCGCATTGGGGTCGGGCACTCTGCCCGGAGCAGCAGGGAAGTTGCCGACAGACTTCAATCTTCCGCCGGGTATGGCGGGCCGGCTGCCGGGCGGAATGGATTTGCCCAGCGGTCTCGCTGGAGGGAAACCGCGGAAGTGAATCTCCCATCCGACATGACTGCACGTCGCACCCCTGCAACTCCGACGACCACTTCGGAATCTGAACCGGTGGCCGCCGACAAAAAGGCAGTGGAACTGCTGTTGCATGAACACCGCAAGTCAATCGACAGGCTTGATGCCATCCTCGTCTACACACTCGGCGAGCGGTTCAAACACACCATGGCGGTTGGAAAGCTGAAAGTTGAATGCGACCTTGCTCCCGCGGATCCGAAACGGGAGGCACAACAAATCGAAAGGTTGCAAAATTTGGCCCGAAAAGCGGATGTCGATCCGGAATTTGCCAAGAGATTCATCACTTTCATCATTGAAGAAGTCATCAGACACCATCGCCTGCAACGGCACAGCAAGGAACAGAAAAACAAGGAGTAAAGGAAATGGCCATTAAGATTCGGCTTGCGCGGGGAGGTTCAAAGAAGCGCCCCTACTATCGGATTGTCGCCGCGGATTCTCGCATGCCGCGGGACGGCAGGTTTGTCGAGAAGCTCGGCATCTACCATCCGCTTCTGCCCAAGGACAGTGAGGCGCGGGTCAAGTTTGACGCAGAACGCATCAAATATTGGCTTGGCACAGGAGCAACGCCGACCGATCGGGTATCCAGAATGCTTGAGAAGGAGGGACTGCTGCCGCCCAAGACACGCAACAATCCCAAAAAGGCACTGCCACGGAAGCAGGAAGCAAGTACCTGAATCGCCGGCACCCCAACAATACACGGTTGCGGCTTGACGCAGGGCAGAATGCAGGATGATCCGGAAAAACCGCCATGCCCGACCCGACGGTTCGGAATCCGACTCTGACCGGCGGTTGATTTGCGTAGGGGCAATCTCCGGCCCCTTCGGAACCGGGGGAGAAGCAAGGATCATCAGCTACTGTGAGCAACCGGAAGCCATTGCCCGATATTCGCCCCTGATTTCGGCGGACGGGCAAAGGACCTTCAACCTTCAAATCACGCGAAGATCCGGGAAAGGCCTCATTGCAAGATTGAGTGGCGTAATTGACCGTGAACAGGTCGCGGCACTGAAAGGTACCAAGCTGTTTGCGGACCGTGCCTCCTTTCCGACTCCGGATGAGAATGAATATTATCGCGACGATCTCATTGGGCTTGAGGTAAGAAATGCCGACGGAAGCCCGGTGGGTCGTGTTCTCAATGTCCTGAACCACGGTGCAGGCGATCTGCTTGAAGTTTCCACGGCAGGCAGCGAAACTCTGCTGATCCCGTTCACACGCCAAGCGGCACCGGAGGTTTGTCTCCGGAACGGGTTGATCATTGTTGACCAAAATGAATTTTGAAGCTTGGCGCCGCAGAAACATGTCGGCCCGTTCTGCGGAAGCCGGTTGGAAACCGCCAGCAACGGGATGATGTATTGACTGCCGATAGCAACGAATCGAATGAAAGCTGCCAAGCTGCCACTTGGTGTGCAAAGGTCATCACCCTCCTTCCCGAGGCGTTTCCCGGAACACTGGGACAATCTCTTTCCGGGAGAGCGCTGGCGAATGGGATCTGGGAGCTGGAAACGATCGATCTGCGGCGGTTTGGCATCGGTCGGCACCGGTCCGTCGACGACACTCCCGTCGGCGGAGGCGCCGGAATGGTCATGCGTGCGGATGTGCTGGGACCCGCCCTGCGGTTTGCGATGGACGAGAGGCGCTGCCAATCTGGACGTTGGCCTGTGCTCTGCATGTCGCCGCGCGGTGAGCCGCTTACGCAGCAGTCGGTACGAGAGCTTGCCGGCATGGACGGTGTTACCATTCTTTGCGGCAGGTTTGAGGGAATTGACGAGCGAATCCTGCAGGCATTTCGGATCAGGGAGGTCTCAATCGGAGATTTCGTGCTTTCCGGCGGTGAAATCGCGGCTCAAGCCTTGATTGACGCGGCAGTGCGCCTTATACCGCTCGTTCTTGGGAATCAGGCATCCGTCAACGAAGAGTCCTTCAGCGGCGGACTGCTTGAATACCCGCAATACACGCGACCAAGAATTTGGGAAGGATTGCCCGTTCCGGAAAAACTGCTTTCCGGACATCACGAAGAAATCGCCTCCTGGAGGCTTTCACAATCCAGGAAATTGACGAGGCATAGACGCCCTGATCTTTGGCGGGCGTATTGCCGCAAACTCGGAGTGGATCCGGAGAATTGGCCGGGAGATTGACGCCGGCGTGGCCACAAGCCCAAGGGGACATTTGCCATGGACATCATTTCGGAAATTGAATCCGAGCAGGTCAGGAAATTGGAACAATCAATTCCTGATTTCAGGGCCGGCGACACAATTCGGGTCGGTTTCAAGGTAACAGAGGGAAGCCGCACCCGAATTCAGAACTATGAAGGCGTGTGCATTTCCCGCAGGGGCGGCGACGGCATCGCCGGCACCTTCACGGTTCGGAAGATATCTTTCGGTGAAGGTGTTGAACGCGTGTTCCCGCTTCATTCGACCAACATCGAATCAATTTCCGTGATTCGACGAGGGCGGGTCAGGCGCGCCAAGCTCTACTACCTTCGGTCGCGCCGGGGCAAATCCGCCAGGATTGCGGAACGAACAAATTACCGGCCGCTGCGTGCGAAGGAATAAACGGCGAGTGAGGATCACAGCATGAAGAAGGACATTCATCCGGACTATCACGAAATCGATGTCAAGCTCACCAACGGAGACATCGTCAGGATGCGTTCAACCTACGGGTCCGACGGAGACACATTGTCGCTGGACATTGATCCTTCAGTACATCCGGCGTGGACTGGTGGCGGAACTCACCTCATGGACACAGGTGGACGGGTTTCCAAATTCAAGAAGAAATATCAGGGTTTTGGATTCTGATCAGCCCCCACTCTGCAATTTCTGAATTGACAGGTTAAGCAATTTCCGTCCGATGCGGGCACTGGAGTGCCGGATCCGGATCATGGACACGTGCAGCATTTGGGGACTCGAATGGAAGCTGGTTATGTCACGTGTGCCGCCAGTCGCCGCATCCCGCTGACTCCAATTAACTGCAAAGTGATGTGCCATCCGGAATGGTCAGGGCAAGTCTCAATGAAGAGCCCGGCGGTGCCGCACTGATCCGAAATTGCTGAGTAATTCAGATCGGCAGACAAATCCAAACAATCGCATTGTCCGGCGTGGATTCGCATTGAATTCCATGTCCGGAACATCTCGGTGCAGGTTCGCGATGATCACCCGCCCCCAAAAACGCATCGTGGACATGTGCAACCTTCAACGGATCTGGCGCGGTGGCAGGAAGTAGCAGGCAAACGGGTCAATGAGTGTCCAAGCCTGCAGACACCTGCGCATGAAACAACAGATGCACCGCTGGTTGATGCACTGTGGCCTATTGTGAATCGACATAAATTGGATTGGCGCGCTGGGGAGGATTCGAACCCCCGACCCCTTGATTCGTAGTCAAGTACTCTATCCAGCTGAGCTACCAGCGCCTCATGCTCTGGTTAACCGCAAGCACGGTCAATTGCAACAAGCCGGTTGCCAGCGGAAAGGTCAATCTGTTGCATCCCAAAGATATCGCGAACTGGCGGCGACCAAACCGGAACCAACCGATTGCCTCATCGGAAAACACGATATGGCGCAGCTGCGCTATTCAGTCAGCAGCCGCACCGGATTCTTCAACCGGGTTCTCAAGCTTCGGCAGAACAATTCTGATCTCCGCCCCGGCGATCTTCGATCCATCCGGGGGAATCGGATGTTCGCAAATCTCCATGCTGCCGCCGAGCCGCTGCATCCTGTCCTTGACGATTTCCAGCCCCATTCCCCAACCCTTCGCAAGTGATCCGTCGTAATCGGCTCCGGCTGCTTCAGGATCGGCTGGTCCGCCTGCGAAACCGGGTCCGTTGTCCCTGACACTGATGATGATTTTGTCTCCACTTTCCAGTGCCGCTATTTCGACCAGATTCAACCTCCAATCCTTCTGCCGGACGAGATTTCCGGATTTCCGTATGGCTTTGATTGAATTTCTGATCAGGTTCTCGATTGCACTGCGCATAGCGGCCCTGTTGGCCCGGACCTGCAAATCCTCAGGCACATTCAACTTCGCGGTTGCACACAACAAATTCTCGGGTTTCACACCGCCTTCCCCACAATCTACGGCCATGAGGTGGACATTGCGGCAGAGGATACCTCTGCAGAATTCATGCAAATTGAAGGTAACGGCCTTTGCGGACCCGTTTTCGGCCATCGATACGAAATCGAAGATGTCATTGAGGAAGTTCACGGTGTCCCGCTGCATGTCGGACAGCCGGTCCGCCAGATCATCGGTCTTCGTTCTGTCGGTTTCGTTTCCGATTTCCCGGGCAATGAGATTCTGGACGATCAAGGCATCCTTAACATCATGCTCGACCTGTGCCCGATAGTTCAGAAATGCCTTGAAACCCTCCACCCGAATGGTTTGTTTAAGTTTCCTGACCTCAGTCTCAGCCTCGTGTATTTCACCAACGGCACTTTGACCTTCAACGGTCAGTGCTCTGGATTCCGCTGCCGGATTCTCTGCCAGTTTGCTTACGGTCTCCCTGAGCTTCGTCAGGGGCGCCGCGATCTGGCGGTTGCCTGTCAAATACATGAGGATCGCAACAATCACCATCAGAACCGATGCCTGCAGAAAATATGCAAGCATGAAACCAATTGTGTCGCGGCGCAATTTTGCTGCATCAAGGGCAATGACCTTGATGACCACATCATTTTCGTCGCTTCCGAGCCGTGCAGGAAGAAGATGGTCGGCATTGTTGATTATCACAAAATCTTTGCCTGTTTGGAACAATCGCAAAAACGCATTGAAGAAATAGTCCGCGAACTCCAATTCCTTCAGATCAATGTTCGTGGTTGCGGCTCCTTCAATCGGTAGTTCACCTTCCGTGAAGCTGAGCGTCCTTGCGTTTTGGCCGGATTTGTAACTCAGTGGCTCGACGCCGTACTGTTCCCTCAACATCCGCAGCGTCCGGTTGACCGCATCGGTTCCGCCCTCGGCATCCTGGTCAACGATTCTTGCCGCCAACTGTCCAATAACATCCGATTTCTCGACGCCGTTCTCCAGTTGGTACCTCTCGAACACCGACAGGAGAACAATGAACAAAACAAGCTGCGCCAGCACCACATACTCAACTGTCCAGATGAATAGTCGAGCCTTTATCGAGGAAAGGAATTTTCCCGCCCGTTCAGGATGATACCCGTCGGTGCGGGATTGCCCATTCCGATCGGTCGAAGGATCCGGTGGCCCACCGGCACCCTGAATGGTTGATGCATCGGAATTTGCTGATGACACCTGCAACTCCCCTATTGATGGCACCGCACATCAGGTTGGGTGCCTTCATCTAAGCCGCCCTTTCTCCACCCAACAGATCAACGGCAGCTGTGCACCAGGTGGCACGCCTCCGGTCACAGCGCTGTTTGCCGCTGATGGCGTGTGCCTGACGGCGGTGGTCCGCTCCGCTGGCTTCGCACCCTGCGAGAACGGCCCATGCACAAGTCAACATGGCTTGCGACTGCAAGCCTTTCACCCACATTGGCGGGAATCTCAACTCACTTAAACCCATAACGGTGTGCGCGAACCCGCTTTGCATGCTGAACAACAAAGCCTGAATGGCGACCATCCATCCCGCGGAGACAATCCTCATTCCGGAGCCACCAGATTGACGATGCAAATCTCCCGCCATAACGGGTTCCGGAATGTCTTCATCCAGTTCAAGTCACTTTCCGGCACGAAATGCCTTGATGATGATCGGAAGTGCCGCCAGAGCGCACAAGCCGAGGATCGGGCCGAGAATGTTCCATTGCCAAATGATGCCGAAATCCGGACTGCCACCGGCTTCCAGTACATCGCCAAGCCCCACGCCAACCCATGTGTAAATCGCAGTGCCCGGAATGATCCCGAAAAATGTGGTGAACACGAAGAGGCGAAGCTTCACTCCCACAAGTGCCGGGACAAGATTGGCGGCAAAAAATGGAATTGCCGGAACAAGCCGCATCAGGAAAAGCACGCTGATTTCGTTCTCAAGCAACCCATCCCTGATCTTTCGGATGCGGCCCGATCCAGAATCAATCTTTCCCGAAAGATATTCGCCCAAACCCATCCGGGCTGCGAGGAATATGATTGTGGCCCCGACGGTTGCCGCCACGACATTGTAGAGAACGCCCGGAAAGAGACCAAACAGGAACCCACCGGTCAGGGTGGCAATGGTCGCTCCCGGAAGTGAAAACGCAACAATGACAATATAGGCCAGGATGAAAACAATTGAGGTTGCAAGAAAGTTTGCATCCCTGAAATCAATCAGAACCTGCCGGTTTTCACTCAGGGCATCGAAGGAAAACTGGTCCCTGAAGGCAACGAATGCAGTCACAGCAACCGCAACGATCAGAAGCAGGGGGATCAATTTCCTGAAATTGATTCCCTGTGCTTTCGACTGTCCGCTCATGGCTTCACCTCCACCGCACGTTCCGCCCACCCGTTGCAGGCAACTCAACTGCTACCACGAAACCTGTCCACATTTATATAGTTGCCGCGTGTTCCATTTGCACCCTCAGCGACGCCGGCTGGCACCGCACCTGTTCCGAAAGCAACCTTATTCCCCGTAGAAATTGCCCGCATGCACCCGTATCCCGTTCCTGCATTCCGGCTGCGCCAAATCCTGCCTCAGTTCTGTGAATCTTGACATCCTCCGGGAACAACGCCCAATCCGCTGGCCTTCGCTCAACCGGGACATTCAAATCTCGTTGACAGGCTGGGGTTGCGTCCTGTATCGACCGCCGTCCGGTCAGTATGCTGCAGCTTGGCAGAATGACCATGCGAATCTCGTTGGAGCGACTCATGAAGCGTACTTTTCAACCGAGCAATAGGGTGCGCAAGCGCCGTCATGGGTTCCGAGCCAGGATGGCGGACAAGTCCGGTCGCCGGATACTCAACCGCCGCCGGGCGAAGGGACGCAAGACACTCAGCGCATAGCCGGCGATGCCGGCAGGGTGCGCCTGTTGCCGGACATGTCTTTGTAGACAGGAAATCCGATCAGGCTAAATGTCCAGAATTGACAAGAAGCACAGCCAAGCCTGTCTTGGCACAATAAAAAAAAGAAGTGATTTTCTGAAGGCTGCACGGGGTCGCAGGTTTGCCGCGCCGACGCTTTTGCTGCAGGCGCGCCACCGAGGCGACGGTGAATCACAGGAAGAAATCAGGCTTGGCCTAACCTGTTCCCGAAAAATCGGAGGCGCAGTCGTGCGGAACCGAGCCAAGCGAAGACTTCGGGCCGCTGCCTTCGAAATCCTGCCGCTCCAAGGAAGAATTGGATGGGATTATGTCCTTGTCGGCCGGGCTCAAGCCACGGTTGAACAACCCTTCCCAAACCTGATTCGCGATCTTGAATCCGCTCTGGCGCGGATACACGGCAATGCAGCGGGCGGTTGACGGAATTGACACCGCTTGCGTTCATAGTTTCGGTTCCGGTTCGCATCTACCGGATCTTCGGAAGCCCCATTCTCGGGATGCACTGCCGATTCCAGCCGACTTGCTCAGCCTATGCGATGGAAGCCCTTGAACGGCACGGTGCGCTCAAGGGTTCCTGGCTGACATTCAAGCGAATCGCCAAGTGCCATCCATGGGGGGGATCGGGGCTCGACAACGTACCGGAATAGGAGATTTGATGGCCGCCTTCATGGCAGACGCAGTAAATTGAAGTGGATTGAGTTTCCGCAGGCACAGAAATTTCAATTCAGCTGATGCCGCTTCACGTTGGGTTCGACAGTGCAGGCCGCATTGCCCCTCGGGGTCGAGCATGCAATCAAGCAGGAATTCTGATCCGTTTTCCTTGGGTGGACTGCAGAAATGAACGCCGAATTCATCCGGCCGCATTTGGTTACCGTCTGTTTCGGCAGTGATTTAAGATTCGATCTGTCCGGACATCCATCGACAACTCTGCCTTGTGCCGTGCCCGTGCACTCACAACACCGCCTGCGATGTGCAAGCACCAGTTCGTTTGTGTGTAACCGTTGCAGTACAATTGCCAGAACCGCACCGCATTTGGCATATGGCAAGGAAAGGAGGGCCCGGGAGCCGAAAACCGGCCAGCAAACCGACAAAGCAACAATTCCGAACCACCAGCATCTCCAAATCCCTTGACCTTCATTCGTCATTTCTGTTGAACGAGCCGGCGTTGGAACAGGCACGGGTTACGCGGCTTCATGGAAAACCAAAACAAAAACCTCATTCTTGCAACAGCGCTCAGCTTTCTCGTCGTCTTGGCGTGGTTCTTCATATTTCCGCCCGAGCAGCCGCCGGTTCAGCAGCCCGATGTGCAGCAATCCGACGCGCAAGCCCCCAACATCACCTCTGGCGATTTTGCAGCAGCGCCGCCGGTTGCCGATGACGCAGCTATCGCCGTGGGTGGAATCGAACCTGCCTCACCGGAACGGGCCGCGGAAGGGCAACGGCTGCGGATTGAGACCCCCAGCCTTGTCGGTTCCATTCTCCTGACCGGAGGTCGTCTGGACGATCTTTCGCTAAGCCAGTACCGGAACACGATTGACGAGGAATCCGAAATCGTCAGGCTGTTGTCACCCTCGGGAACGGCGGAGCCCTACTACGCACTTTTCGGTTGGGCACCCGCAGGTTCCCTTGGATACTCCGACGTTCCGGGCGCAACCACGCCATGGAGCGTCGAGAGCGGCACGGATCTCTCGCCGGGGAACCCGATTACCCTTGTCTGGAGAAATGGAGATGGTCTTGAGTTTCGTCGAACCATGTCCGTCGACGACAAGTTCATGTTCTCGATCACCCAGAGTGTCACGAATACGTCCAACAGGGCCGTCAGGATGGCACCCTACGGCATTATTGCCCGCCACGGCGAGCCAGATGGGTACAATTTCTTTATCCTCCACGAAGGCGTCATTCAGATGGCGGACAGCCAGCTCATGGAGTCCGACTATTCCGATGTTGAAGACTTCGCCGCCGATGCGCGCGAGGCAGCGAACGTCAATTTCACGGAGGTTCAGCAGAATGGCTGGATCGGCTTCACCGACAAATACTGGATGACAACACTGATCCCGCTGCCCGGCCAATCCTTCAAGGCGGTCTCCAAATACACAACCCGCCATGACATCTACCAAACGGAGGCCCGACTGCCGACCTTGGAGATTGCATCCGGCGATGGTGTGGCCGTTGAGTCCCGGCTGTTTGCCGGTGCGAAGGAATGGGAAACAATTAGGAATTACGAGCAGGATTACAGGATCGACCGGTTCATCGATTCAATCGACTGGGGCTGGTTCTTTTTCTTGACCAAGCCGATCTTCATGCTCCTGCATTGGTTGAACACCAAGATTGGCAACATGGGCTGGTCAATCATCTGCCTGACCATCGTCATAAAGGCGTTCCTGTTTCCCCTCGCCTACAAATCCTACGTTTCAATGGCGAAGATGAAGGAACTCCAGCCGGAGATGATGAAGATCAAGGAAATGGCTGGCGACGACAGGAAGCTGATGCAAGCCAAGACCATGGAGCTCTACAAATCCAGGAAGATCAATCCCGCTGCGGGATGCCTGCCAATTCTTCCCCAGATTCCGATATTCTTCTCGCTCTACAAGGTCATTTTCGTCACCATCGAACTGAGACATGCACCGTTCATTTTGTGGATTCGGGATCTTTCGGCTCCGGACCCGACCTCCATCCTCAACCTCTTCGGCGCGCTCCCTTGGGGGGCACCCGATCCGGGTTCGCTCTTTGCCATCGTGTCACTCGGGGTTCTGCCAATTCTGCTCGGCATTTCCATGTGGCTGCAGCAAAAGCTCAACCCGGCCCCGACCGACCCAACCCAAGCCATGGTCTTCGCTTGGATGCCGTGGATCTTCATGTTCATGCTGGGTCAATTTGCGAGTGGTCTGATTGTCTACTGGCTTGCAAACAATGTGATCACATTTCTTCAGCAATACGTCATAATGCGAAGTCAGGGAGTTCGGCCCGACATCATCGGCAACATCGCCGAAGGAATACGCAAGACCCTGCGCCCCAAGGAGGCAAAGCCGGAAAAGAACGAACCAAGCGAAGCGCCGCCGCCGAAACCAACGCAGCAGCGCAGGCCCGGCAAACAGCGCAGGCGCAAGAAATAGGATGCACGAGGCGGAAAGCGGTTCGGCCTGACGCCGCCTCCGGCACCGCGACGTTCACCATCTGCGACGGATCAGACGAATGAACAGCAAGGGGGAAACAATTCTCGGGCCCTTCGAATTCATGATGGGAACCTCGGCACCAGGGGAGTTCCCTCCGGCCGGATTGCCGGAAGTCGGTTTTGCCGGTCGTTCCAATGTCGGAAAGTCGTCCCTGATCAACGCAATCGCAAGACGCAGGAAACTGGCCCGCACATCAAACACGCCCGGGCGAACCAGGGAGATAAACTTCTTTTCGGTCGGCAAGGGCCACATTGTCGCAGATCTTCCCGGCTACGGCTACGCCAAGATGTCCAAACAGGAAATCAGGCGATGCAGCGCTCTCATCGACGACTATCTCAGGCGGCGGGCGACACTGAGACGTCTCTTCCTACTCATTGACGCCCGGCGGGGCGTGATGCCCGTTGATGACAATTTCATGCAGCGTTTGGACGAAGCCGCAGTCGCGTTCCAAATCGTCCTTACCAAAACCGACAAGCTCTCAGGAAGTTATGCCGCAATGGAAAAAGCCGTTGCGCGTTCCATTGAATCACATCCAGCGGCACTTCCGGCGCTAATTTCCACATCTTCGGTTACTCTAAATGGAATCGAGGAAGTCAGAAGAGCAATCGCCGCAATCGACTGAACCGCCCTGCAGCTTGAGCAAGCAGGATCAATGCAGCGAATGACATCTCCGGCAGGAACGGATATCTATGCACAACTCCACCGGTTCTGCATCAATTCCAGCAGGCGGCAAGAAGCCAGATAAGGTGAAGGGTGCAGCAAGCGCAGCTTCAATTGTCAGACGGAACGCAATGAAACGAAATTGGATCTCAACCGCACGCACGCTTTCGGAGGCACTGCCCTACCTGCAGCGATATGACGGTGCGATCGTTGTCATCAAGTTGGGCGGACACGCAATGGGCGAAAGAGCTGCCCTGGAAGGCTTCGCTCGTGATGTTGTTCTGATGAAACAGGTCGGCGTGAACCCGGTAATCGTTCATGGCGGTGGTCCGATGATCAACCAGACCCTCGACAGGCTCGGGATCAATTCAACATTCATTGACGGCAAGCGGGTTACTGACCGGAACACGGTCGAGGTGGTTGAGATGGTGCTGTCTGGCCTGATAAACAAACGAATTGTCCAAGCCATGAACAGCCAAGGTGGCCGTGCAGTCGGTCTGTCCGGCAAGGACGCGAACCTGATGGTTTGCGATTTTGCGTCACCGGAATTTGGCTTTGTCGGCAATCCGGCCGCGATCAATCCGGAGGTGCTGACCACGCTGTTCGACGCCGATTTCATTCCGGTCGTCGCTCCGCTGGGCATCGGAAGGGATGGCAACACCCTCAACGTCAACGGCGACACGGCAGCCGGTGCGATTGCATCGGCCCTCACAGCCGACAGGCTTTTGCTCCTGACGGATGTCGACGGCGTCAAGGGAAGGAACGGCGAACTGATTCCACAACTGTCGCCGGCGGACGTTGAGCGCCTCAAAGACGAGGGAACATTGCAGGGAGGCATGCTGCCGAAGACTGAAACCGCAGTGAAGGCTGTCCGGAACGGCGTGCGTGCCGCGGTGATTCTCAACGGAAGAGACCCGAATTCGGTGCTGCTTGAGCTCTTCACCGATCACGGTGTTGGAAGCTTGATACGGGAATGAAGAACTCGGCAAATGAATGGTCGGCGGAAACCGAAACCAGCCTTGAGGCCGTTGAAGAAGTTGTCGCGCGGATCGGGCTGCGAGTTTTCGGCGGATTTCATCCTGTCAAATCCGACAATGCACCGGAGGGGTGCCGGACCATGCTGATGCTTGGTCCGGACGAACCCGGCTTTTGGGATCGCGTATCCTCCCAGCCGGAATTTTGCGATGGAAGACCCGACCCGCTGGACAGATGGTCGCGACGGGCAGTGGAACCGGTTGCCGCGGAGCTCGGAGCAAACGCACTCTTTCCGTTCGGAGGGCCACCGTGGCTGCCGTTTTTCAGTTGGGCACTTCGAACCGGACGGTGTTGGCAATCGCCGGTACAGTTCCTCGTCCATGACATCGCTGGACTGTTCATCTCGTTTCGTGCCGCTTTGGCATTCAGCAGTGAGATCGCCCTGCCCAACACACCGTCGGGACCACCCTGCCAAGATTGCGTTGAACAGCCATGCCTGCAGGCCTGCCCTGTGGGCGTTCTTGACGATCGCCACTATGATGCGGAAGGCTGCAGAGCGCATGTGTCGAGCGTCGATGGCAGCGACTGCCTTGAAAGGGGATGCAATGTCCGCCGATCCTGTCCGGTCAGCATTGCATTCGGCCGCTCGGAACGACAGTCCCAATTTCACCAGCTTGCCTTCATCAGTCTTTAATCCGCCATGCGCCTGATCATAACCCGTCACGCCAAATCAAGCTGGTCGAACAATTTTCTGCGCGATCATGATCGGCCGCTCTCTGACCGGGGGGAACGTTCGGCGGCACTGATCGGACAATGGCTCTCGCACAACGGCCACATCCCTCAACAGGTCATGTGCTCATCTGCCAGAAGGACGCAGGAAACTTGGGAGGGGATAAGCCGATGGATTGCAAAACCGGCGCAAGTCGACATGCTGCCGGAACTCTACCACGCCGGTCTCAGGGAATTGGTCCAATTGGTGCGCAGCGCTGAAAAATCACCTGCCATGATAATTGGACACAATCCGGGAATCGGTGATTTCGCCGACTTCATCTGCGCCAAATCGCCTGATCACCCCGATTTCAGGCGTTTTCCAACCGGCGCAACGCTCGTCTGCGATCTTGAACGCCAGACTTGGCGCCATTCAATTCAACAGTCCGGTGTCGTCGTCGCATTCACTGTTCCGCGAGAGCTCGAGTGAACCGGAAACTGCGTCGTGTTCAATGGCCAAGAATCTGACTTAGGAACAACTTGGTCCGATCGTTCTGCGGGTTTCCAAAAAATTCCGAGGGGACATTTTCCTCGACGATCTGCCCCTCATCCATGAAAATCACCCTGTCCGCCACCTGGCGGGCAAAACCCATCTCATGGGTTACACACAACATTGTCATACCGTCATCGGCCAGTTCGATCATGGTGTCGAGCACTTCCTTGATCATTTCCGGATCCAGTGCCGAGGTCGGCTCATCAAAGAGCATAATCTTGGGGCGCATGCACAGCGACCGGGCAATGGCCACCCTTTGCTGCTGGCCGCCGGACAGCTGGCCCGGATATTTGAGTGCCTGCTCCGGGATCTTTACTTTCTCAAGAAAATACATCGCTGTTTCCTCGGCTTCCGATCGCGGCACTTTCCGTACCCAGATCGGAGCAAGCGTACAGTTCTCAATGATCGACAGATGCGGAAACAGGTTGAAGTGCTGAAAGCACATGCCGACATCCGACCTTATCCGATCAATGTTCTTGAGATCGGACGAGAGTTCGATGCCCTGCACCAAGATGGTGCCCTCCTGATGCTCCTCCAAGCGGTTAATGCAGCGGATCAGCGTCGATTTTCCGGAACCGGAAGGCCCACAAATGACGATGCGTTCGCCCTCGCGGACCGTCAGGTCGATATCCCTAAGCACATGAAACGCGCCAAACCATTTGTTCATGCCGCTGATCGCAACCGCTAGTTGACCTGAATCAGAAGTCCCTGGCGCACTCTTCCGGTTGGCATTTGCGACTTCCCGCATTTGTTTCCTCCTCAGTTATGGTCGGTCTGGAGTCTGCGCTCAAGATGCATGGAATATCTGGACATCGAAAAGCAGAACACAAAGAACACTGCTGCCACAAAGGCATACAGTTCCCAGACAATGCCGTTCCAGGCAGAATCGGCCCTGATTGACGTGGTCAGGCCAACCGGGTCCAGTAGTCCAATAATCGACACCAGCGTCGTGTCCTTGTACAATCCAATGAATGTTGAGACGATTCCCGGAATTGAAATCTTAAGGGCCTGTGGCAGAACAATAAGCCGCATTGATTTCCAGTAGTCGAGCCCCAGAGAATCTGCTGCCTCGAACTGGCCTGTGGGGAGTGCCGCAAGCCCGCCTCTCACAACCTCTGCCAGATAGGCCGAGGCAAACAGCGTTACCATAATTACAACCCTCAGAATCAGGTCAAAATTGGTGCCAGGCGGCAGAAAAATGTTGAGCAGGGTTGAGGCAACGAACAACAATGTGATCAGTGGAACGCCACGAATGAACTCTATGAAGCCAACACAGATTGACTTCACGATCAGCAGGTCAGATTTCCGGCCCAACGCCAACATGATGCCGATGGGAAGGGAGCAGGAGATTCCGGTGACCCCGATAATCGTCGACAGCATAAATCCACCGAATCTGGCGCTTTCAACCTCGGTCAATCCAATCGGAATGAGATCGTGTGCCACCTGTGCAAACCAGCTGGCAATGTAAATCCAGTAGATCACGGTGCCCGCAGCGCCTGAAATCACTCCAAAAAGCAGGCCCATCCGTGCGGAATTGAGTGCAATCAAGAAATATCCAACCACAAAACCCAACAGAATTGAGATTGGAAGCCAGATGGTTCCGCCCCACAGCAGAAAGTAACCCAAGAACGGGTACACTGCGGAAAACCAGAGCATTTTGCGCGGAAGGTTCGGAAACAGAATCGGAGAAAGCGCAACCAGCATGAGCACAAAGGTAAGATTTGGTCTCCAATACATATTCGCCGGATAGAAACCATAGAGCAACTGCAGGTAACGCTCCCTGATCACAGCCCAGCACGCGCCGTTAACCCCATCGCCATGAGCCCCGGCGATGGCAGCCCTGCATTCGGCAACTGAATTGGCGGTCCAGGAGGATTGGAACATCCAGGGCAGCAATTCGTAGAAGACAAAAACGGTGCCCGCGACAGAGGCCAGAGTCAGGATTGAGTTCAGCCAGCCGCTGAAAAGATTCGCCCGCATCCAGCCGATTGCACCCACCTCGGTCATCGGCGGTGGCTTCGGGGCAATCAGGCCGTCGCGAACGAATGCGGAGTGAGCCATGTCAGCGCTCCTTCAACCTAACCCTGTCATTGTACCAGTTGAGAACAGCTGACACGCTAAGGGAAATTGCAAGATAGCAGGCCATCAGTAGTAGTATCGACTCAAGCTCCCTGCCCGTCTGATTGAGTGTAATTCCGCCCAGGGTTCCGGTTACATCCATGTAGCCGACCGCAATGGCCAGGGAGGAGTTCTTCGTTAGGTTGAGATAGTGCGATATCAGCGGCGGAATGATCACCCGCAACGCCTGCGGGAGAATAACAAGGCTCATTGTCCGGCCCGGTCTCAGCCCAAGTGAATAGGCCGCTTCGGTCTGCCCCTTCGACACAGCCATGATTCCGGCGCGCACGGCTTCCGCAATGAATGCCGCAGTGTAGAGCGAGAGTGCCAGCCACAGGGCAATAAGGGAATTGCGCATGTGAATCCCGCCCTTGAAGTTGAAGCCCTTCAGTTCCGGCAGCCCGAGAGTGAATCCCAAAATGTAGAGAAGAAACGCAGTCGGCCCCGCCAACAGCAGGATCCGCCAATGCCATGTGACCGGGCGGATCCCGGTATCTTCCTGAATGCGGTCGGCACGGCGCCTGATCCGAGCGGTTGCCCACAGGCCTGCACCCAAAACCAGCACAAAAGCAAGTAGGTCAAGGCTGATCTCGAAAACTCCCAACACCGGCAGATCCCCGAGACTGTTCATGAACAGGGGTTCCGGTATGTAAAGTCCCCGATTGGTGAGCGCTACCGTATCTCCGAAATACATGGAGGCAGTTGCGTTCTCACCCCTGAAGTCTGCAGGCCTCGGCAGCGTGTCGATCAATATTGCCATTGCAAACACGATCCAGAGCAGAACCGGAACGTTGCGGAATACTTCTATGTAGACGGTCATCAGACGCGCTACGATCCAATTGTGCGATAGCCTGAGAACACCAACAAAAACACCAATGACTGTCGCCAGCAAACACCCCATCACCGCAAGCAGCAATGTGTTCAGGAGACCAACGACCGAAGCCCTCAAGTGGGTCGAACGCGAAGTGTATTCAATCAACCGCTGGTTGATGTCGTAGCTTGCAGGCTGATTCAGAAAACCGAAGCTCACTCCCTTGCCGAGCGCGTTGAGGTTCTGGATGGTGTTGCCGATCAACCAGGCAACAAGGAGCATGAAGCACATGATGGCGACAACCTGAATCGTCATCGCCCTGTACCGTGTATCGTAGAGCAACATGCCAACGCTGAACGAACGCTGTGGCAATGTCCTGTCAGTCATTGACTAAAATCCAAACCTGTGCACGAAAAAAAGGAAGTCGCCGGTTGATGAACCGGTGACTTCTCAAATGTGTTTTTGCGTCAGGCAAATTGACGAAGTGCCGATGGGGCACCCCGCAATGCCTTCAGATCAACGGAACGGCGGTGAGTAGATGAGACCACCGTCGGTCCAAAGAGCGTTGACACCGCGCTCCAAGCCGATTGGCGTGTCGGAACCGATGTTCCTTTCAAAGATCTCGCCATAGTTGCCACCGGCGGAAATGACATGCACAGCCCAGTCGGAATTCAGACCGATCATTGACCCCAAGTCACCCTCTGAACCGAGCAAACGATTGACTTCGGGATCATTTGTGCCTGCAGCCATCTCGACGACATTTGCTGCAGTGATACCCTTCTCTTCAGCGGTAATCAGTGCGTTCAGCACCCAACGGCCAATATCTGCCCACTGATCATCGCCATGGCGGACCAGCGGCCCGAGCGGCTCCTTGGAGATGATCTCCGGCAGCACAACATGGTCATCCGGATTCTCAAGTGAGGCGCGGGTGGCGGCCAATCCGGAGCGGTCCGTCGTGTAGACGTCACATGCCTCGCTCAGATACTGTTGCCGGGCCTCCGCATTGGTTTCGATCGGAACCGGTTCGTAAGACATGGAATTGGCACGGAAGAAGTCGGCCAGATTCAGTTCGGTGGTGGTTCCGGTTTGGATGCAGATCGTCGCTCCATCAAGTTCGTGCGCAGAGGACACTCCGAGCGATGCGTGAGTCATAAATCCTTGGCCGTCATAGTAGTTGACGCCCACAAAGGTTTGTTTGAGATCGGTATCCCGCGAAAACGTCCAAGTCGTGTTCCTGGCAAGAAGATCAACTTCGCCGGATGCGAGAGCGGTGAACCTCGTCTTTCCCGTGGTGGGCGTGAACTTGACCGCGCTTGGGTCTCCCAAGACGGCAGCAGCCATCGCCCTGCAGAACGCCACGTCAAATCCATCCCAGTTGCCGTCAGCGTCAGGGGCGGCAAAGCCAACCAGACCTGTCGATACACCGCATTGCACGAATCCCTTCGCCCTTACATCATCTAAGGTTGCAGCGGTTGCCATACCCGCAAGACCGGCGATTGCAACTGCGGAAACCAGCAATGTCCTTTTCATATTTTTCTCCATATTTTAAACTGTCAGCAGGCCCCGATTGTGGGTCTTGCGTTGCGGCTTTGTAGTTTGGGAACGCTTTTGGGTCAACCCCGCTTTTCCGGGGATCCCCGCAGCATTGCCACCTTTCGACCGGGTTGATCGAACCCGAAAACTGGTTCTTCAGGATACAGAATTCATCACCGGTCCGTTGTCCGGGCGCTCGCAACTTCGACGAACTCGCAGGCTGTTATGAATGCCTCCCTGCGCCGGCGCGCAGCATTGCAGGCCTCGGCGTCGAAGCCCCATTTTTCGGTTTGATGCTCCTCGTCGATCCGCGAGATGTTCCAAGCATTTTCCGGAGTGAGCCGACCCCGAATGACTGCGAGTCCCAACAGAAGTGAACCGGTCAGCGCCACCATCTCGGACAGGCCGGCCAGCCCAAACCTTTCCAGCGACGCCGTCTCTTCCCTAAGCCTGCAGAGGCTGTCCCTGCTTTGCCTGATCGGCATAACTCCAAAGCCGACATTGAGCGGTGCGCCGAGCGTGCGTCCGGCCCATTCAATCACCTGGTCCCAAGCATTGCGCTGTCGTGCGGCCAATTCCTCCGGCCGTTCTGCCCGGTGGCACAGAAGGTCGCTCTCAGCATATCCGACAACCGCGTCAATGATTTCCTCCCTGGCCGTTTCAACTCGGTCGATTGCAGTGTTGGCCAAGCGGGTGAAAGGCATCAGGGCAGGATCAATCTCACCCTGCTGTGCTTCCCACTCGGCACAAATCAGTTCCGACATCCGTCTTGTCGGCAACTCCAGCAAATTGCCCGAAGGCGTTTTTGCGGAATGACCGTCCAGGGCGATTGCAAATCCCTCATTGATCACAGTTATCCCGGTGGAGGACCAATTCCGCCTAAGCTTCCATTCGCTCACGGCGGACCGGTGAACGGATCTCCCCGCTCGCGCGGGTCCGTCTCCCATCCAATTGCACTGAACGATTCTGACATGTGGGGTGGCAGCGGCGCGACGAACTTCAATTCACTGCCGCTGAAAGGATGCCGAATTTCCATGGAACGGGCATGCAAATGAAGCATGTTTCGGAAAATGCCTTCCCGATTGGCAACGGCGGATCTTCCGAATTTTCGGTCACCAACAATCGGTGTTCCCAATCCGGCCATGTGAATGCGGAGTTGGTGGGTACGCCCGGTAACCGGATTGAGTGCCACGAGTGTGAACCGCTGGCCCAGCCGGTCGAGCACGGCGTAGTGTGTAAGCGCGCCTTCTGCAACCGAGGGCTCCTTCCATTTGGTTCCGGACCGCAGCTGGACGACCCCACCGGTCTTGGGTGAGGAAAAAATGGAGCCTCTCTCCTCCGGCGGGGATCCGCACAGCGCCGCCAGATATACCTTCCGAAGATTGCGGTGGCGGAAGAGCTTTGACAGAGCGGCCGAGGCTCTTCTTGTTCTTGCCATCAGAAGCACTCCGGATGTGTCCTTGTCCAAGCGGTGGACCAGCTTCGGCATCTCCCCATCGGGCAGGCCCAACTCCAGAGCCATCCTGTCGATGTGCCGTCGTTGGCCGGTACCACCCTGGACAGCGAGGCCCGGCGGCTTGTTGATTGCAAGAATGTGCTGATCAATATGCAGCAATCTCTCCGCGAGTGATCCTCGGTTGCGTTGGGCATCGTGCCTGCCTTGAACATCGCATGCATCAGAATCTGGGTTTCTGTCCTGGATTGGCGGAAGGCAAATTTCCTGTCCCTCCTTCAGCCTGTCCGAGGGCCTTGCCCGCTTCCCGTCAATTCTCACCAGCCCCTTGCGGCAAAGCCCTTCGATGCGTGACTGAACAAGTCCCCCGTACTTCCGCCGCATCCAGCGATCGAGACGCTGCTCGGCATCTTCCCAACTCACATGGTGCAGTATGGTTGCGCTCATCCGAATGCTTCCCTGGCAAGCACGATTCCAGCAAACAGTGCCGCAACGGAAATCGCCAAACTCCCCGTGGCGTACAGTAGCGCTGCACCGGTGCGCCCGCCAGCCATCAACTGCCAGAAATCAAGAGAATAGGCAGAAAACGTTGTGTAGCCGCCAAGAAAACCGGTCATGATGAAGGGCGCAGTCCGCGACGGGTGTTGGCCTGCTTCGTAAAGCACAGAAAATGCCACGCCCATCGCAAGGCAACCGACGGCATTGACCACAGCCGTGCCATGGGGAAAACCATCGCCCAACAACCGGATTGCCGCCAACCCGGTCAGATGACGTCCCACCGCCCCCAAGGCACCACCAGCCGCGATCTGAATTAGGGTCCAAAACACCGTTCTCAATCCCCTGCATGCATCCCGGTCACACTGTCGGGTACCGAATCGCTACCTTGCGGCACCATCACGAATCCGTTTTCTCAACTTGGCAAAATACTCCATTCGTTTCCGGAGTTCCCGCTCAAATCCGCGTTCGACGGGCGAGAAGAAGGACAAACGCTCCATTCGTTCCGGAAAATACTCCTGCCCCGAAAACGCGTGACTTTCGTCATGGTCATACTTGTATCCCGACCCGTACCCGATTTCCTTCATCATTCGGGTCGGAGCATTCAGCACGTGTTTGGGCGGAGGTTCAGAACCGGTCCGACGGGCAATCTTGCGGGCACTCGAATACGCGGTGTAGGCCGCGTTCGATTTGGGCGAAAGTGCAAGGTAAATGGTCGCCTCTGCAATCGCCAACTCGCCTTCCGGGCTGCCCAGCCGCTCATAGGCCTGCCAAGCGGCAAGACAGATGCGCAGCGCATCGGGATCGGCCAAACCAACATCCTCGCTTGCCATCCGGGTCAAGCGCCGAGCCAAATATCTGGGATCTTCACCTGCGTCGAGCATTCGGGCAAGCCAGTAGAGGGATGCGTCTGGGTCTGAGCCGCGCACCGACTTGTGCAGCGCCGAGATCAAATTGTAGTGCCAGTCGCCTGATTTGTCGTAGACGGCGGCGCGTCTTGAGAGCCTGCGCTGCAGCGCGTGCCCATCAAGTTGGTCGTCAGGATCACCGGATTGCAGTTGCTCGACCATGTTCAGCAGGGCTCTTGCATCACCGTTTGCCAACTCAAGAAGGACTTCCCGGGCCTCTGCGGTCAGCGGCATCTTCCTGCCGATGAAGGTCTCGGCCCGCTTCAGCAGCAGCTTCAGGCTCTCTCTTCCAAGGCGCTCAAGCACCAGAACCCTGACCCTCGACATTAATGCGGCGTTGAGTTCAAAGGAGGGGTTTTCGGTTGTCGCCCCTATAAGCGTTACGGTTCCATCCTCAATATACGGAAGAAAACCGTCCTGCTGCGCCTTGTTGAATCGATGGATTTCGTCAACAAACAGGACGGTTCCTGTTCCATTCTCGAGTCGACTCCTTGCTCCCTCAAAGATCTTCCTGATTTCAGCGGTGTTGGAATAAACCGCGCTGATCTGCACGAATTCATGCGCGGAGTCGGCAGCAACCAACCTTGCAATCGTTGTTTTTCCGGTCCCCGGGGGGCCCCAAAGGATGATTGACGGCAACGGCCCTGCGCCAAACCCGCCGCCAAGCGGGCCTTCCGGTCCAAGCAAATGACCCTGTCCAACGACATCCCCGAGCGAATCAGGTCTCAGTCTGTCGGCAAGCGGCCTCAGCGGACCCGCGTCCCCCGGACTGCCGGGCACAGTTTTCCGTTTGCCGTCGTCCATTATCTTGGGCACATTCCGGTCGGCAGGTTTCCCACTTCGGAAAACGCGCTACCGACAAGCGGATTGTTACTTGGACGCTTGAGGACCCAACCAACCGCCGACAATGTCGACCCGGCACTGCAGATCATTCGTGCATCAGCCACAATTGTTGGCCAAGGCTTCAAAAATTCTCCTGATGGCATGCCTAAAAATCCTCACCAACCTCACCTGTTCAATCAGGTGCAATACCATGATCCCACGGTTGAAGATGCATCGAATTCCTTGTGATACATCCATTCCCCGATACCAAGGAGGATTGGGTGATTTCGATGCCGTTCTTGCGGCGCGGCAACCTTCTGCGAAGTCACCCGCGGTGGAGGCAAATTGCGGATTGCTTCTGCAAATCTGCAGGAAGCTCCCGGAATCTTGACGCTGTGGTGCCCTTTCAAATGAAATGGGCGAATTCTGATTGCAGCAATATGCCGACCATGTTGGTAAGGCCAACGGTGTGCAACACGTGGAGAGAGTCCTGTAGAGATTCGGAAGTGTTGGCAGCAGAAATCGACTCTGCTGTGCAGGACTGGAGGAAATTGAAACAGGAACTCCTTGCAATTCACTCCCTGCTCAAGACAATTTTCCATGCTGATATTTCTGTCAGCACAGTGCGAGGCAGTGGTGGCCGTCGATCGACGTCACTCCCTCAAGCCCCTTGCACCGCTGGAGTTCCGAGAACGCCAACTTGAAGGCCGAGCGCAGCGCCTGCGGGTCGAGCGCATCGAGACGCTCCCGCATGGATGTGTCGCTGGGAACGTGGCCGATGCCGAAGAGCGTCTCCAGGTTGTGAATGAGTTCGGGCAACGCCTCCCTTCCCCGGGCAAATTCGTCGAACTGGAGCATGGAGGGGAATTTGAACATGGACATCGCCAACGCCGCCATCATGTTGTCGGCGAGCGAGGTCCTGTGGCCCTTGATGGGGTCATCGATGCGCTCGAAGCACTTCCTCGTGAGCTTAACGAGACCCGGCGCGCTGAGGTGGCGGCGGAACCGCAATCCTTGGGTTTTGGTCATTGCCACTGCTCGACATTTGTTGTCGTTGTTGCCGCCACAATGCCACACACCGGACCGAAAGTTTGCGAAAACCCTTCAGCGAGCGCTCCGAACAAGTCGTTGTTTTTACAACATTTATTGAGGCTTGATCGAACTGCCGGGAATTGCTGCCAAAGATTACGTCATCAAGGCGGCAGCGCGCGTCTGGCAACGGCCGGCACAGACGACAAAAGTGTCTTCGTGAGCTCTTCGGATGCTCCCAATCGTCCACGCATCTATAAAGCAACCCGCATGCCTTCTTTCCCAGACAATAAATCATGAGTGTAACAAAGACGAGTGGAACTTACGGAAAACCGGCTAAATTCAACTCGAAACGCTAGGGAACCAAATAGACGAATCTGAACTCGTGCACCTGGGCAGTTGCCTTCAAATACAAGTCCATGGAAGAGTCGGTCATTCTGCGCCTCCAGGCGCTGCACATGAATATCATTTCCGGTCAACTTCCCTTCAACTAGTTGACGCCGAATTGATGCAAGCTGCTGTGGATTTTCATAGATTCCATTTTTGCAATGTAGTGCAAGGAACTCGAATGCAATCTTCGCTGGAACTATCGGGTCAATCTCTGCTCCGCTAAGGTCGGGCTCAATTGAGTGCAAGTACCATTTCGTGACTGTGAGGCCAGAGGTGATCTCAATTGGCTCATCGGATGGCAAACATCTAAGCTGATCTAGCGTTACCGGTATTGTCCCTCTACCCTTCCGCTTGGCAAGGTTTTTGAGATGATATAGTGAGCGTCCTTCTGGACAAATGAGCGCTTCACCTTCCAGGATCTTTTCATTTGGAACGAACTTACCATTGTGCATTCGTCCAAGGAACTTTCTTGACTTGCCGTGACCTTGGTACAGCAGCCTCTTCTGTAGTTTATTGGCGAGGCTAGGTTGTTCAACGACTAGACTTTCAATCGACAGTCGAATTTTCGGATCGTTCTTGATTATCCTTTCGGCACCATGGCCAAATCCCGAATTGCAATCTTTGCACAGAAAATCTGCAACGAGTTTTCCGGTGACGCAATCAGGGATTATGTGCTCTGTTGTGATGTTATCTCTGGAACCACACACTATGCATCGAGCAGTTGGCCAAACATATTTCATTACCAGATCGCCGTTCCAAAAAACGACCCAACTAGAGCTGCCAGAAGGAGCCAAACCGCGCCGACAGATCGCCTCTTGTCAATTGCATTCGCCAAATTCCAAACTATTTGCTCAAGTTCTCTTATTCGATCAAGCTCAGCATCGCTGTTCTTGTATTCTTCGTTGTCCTCTTGGTTGTCGAACCATTCCGGGTTTGACTTACGATACTCTTCTTCACGCTCATCAAATTCATTGATAACAAAGTAATCAGGGTTCTTAGTGGATTTGCACCCAAGCAAGCCACGAAGCTTCGAACGACCGATGGTCGATCGCCAAATGTTTTCGTTGCTGCTTAGCCAAATGTCACACCAATCATCTCGTTCAAGCCATTCTGCCCAATCGAAATGCCGAAATTCAGAGCGTTCTGGATCAAATGTGCGATAGAAAGCCTGCCTGACTGCTATGTCGTCGTCATTCAGCATGTCGATCGATGGAATAAGGAACTTCGCTGCGATCTGCTCTCGAACAGCGCAAAACGGATTTTCATCTGAAAACACGCCTGCATCTTCTTCGGCTGGGCGCCACCTATCAAGCACCTGCTCAACATCATCGAAATCGTCCGTATAGCGATGAAGGTTCCGATAGAGTTTACTCAGGACATAGGCCCAATCTGGTTCGACCGGTACAACCGTCGCAAGTTTCCAACACCTCGTGTTGAACTCCAAGTGATCCAATCCTCCTCGGACATCCAAGCGAAAAGGATCTAAATTTGTCGAAACTCGGGGATTTCTGCTCAAGAAAAGGAGAATGTGTTTAAAGCGATCGTTTGATACTGCGGTCAAATTAGCGTTTTGCGCGCCATTGTTATCATTCCAACAACGGACCAGACCTGAATAAAAGCCTCTGGACAAGTGTGGATTCTTGCAAACGGCGCGCAATTCCGCTAAAGATCCTAGTGTTATAATTTCTTGCAGTAACGACGGTTTGTCTATCGACATGACCCCTAGGACATCTTCGCCATAGAAGAGTGAAGCGTTTGTACAAGCGACCACTCGCGTGTAGTAACTCGCGCGCTTATAGACGCGACTAAGAATCGTGCGTGAGCGCCCGTGTTCGGCGAGTGCAAGATCGATTAGTGGTAGATTTCGGCGAAAGAGGATGTATTCGAGGACATGGCTCTCTGGCGGCGTCCGGGGCGTGCCAAACACTGGCGAGAACTCGACTGCTCTATTTCGAAGCCAATTGCGGGCATCTCTTTCTCCGCATTGAGAGAGAAAGGCAGCGTCATGGAACACTTTAGGATCAGACGGCCGTTCACGTCGGGAGAGACAAGTTAAGTACATTTGCTCTCCTCGAACTTGTTGCCCTGAAATCTACATGGATCAATAGAGTAGAAAATCGAGCGAGCCACTGGCCAACCAACACTCAGTTGCGCCATCCGAAGCATGCACCCCTCAAAAATCAACATCGTATGATTTTCAATCATCACGCTCAGTTACCTTCCCGCTTCATTCTTCATCACATTTGCATAGGTTGCGCCTGTAGAATGTCGGACATCTTTAGTCGGCAATCAATCGGAGAAAATGACAAGTCTATGCTCTATTTGACCTTGCAAAGGCAACTGCTAATTCAAATAATTCCAACTCGTTACAAAACCACTCAGTTCACATGACAGAGCCCACAGTCCCAATTCATTGACTATTACCTTACTACAATGTCGGTTCAAACTTCTGATCACAAAGCAGCAATGGCAAAGACACAACATCTTCTAGTGCTATGATCGTTTTTGGGATTCCATTTTCCTGTGGAATATGATTCAAACGCCCCCGGCGAGAGTCGCGCAGTTTTCAATGGGAGCAGAACCGCAATGGCAAAGAGCAGGAGAACCCGGATCGTTCTGGGCGAGCAAGACCGGAAACGTCTCGAAAAGATCAAATCCGATCCGCATTCGATCCTCAAGCATGTCCAGAGGGCGACAATCATCCTGCACCTCGGCGACGGCCTCACCCTGTCGCAGACGATGAGGACCACAGGCATGTCGAAACCGACGGTCTGGCGCTGGTGGGACCGCTTCCTCGTCGAGGGTGTTGACGGCCTGCTTTGCGACATCCCCCGGAGACGGGGCCGCAAGCCGATAGCCGAGGACAAGGTCAGTGAACTGATCGAGCTCGCGATGTCGCCGCCGCCGGCGCACGCCAGTCACTGGACGCTGCGGGCGCTGGCGAAAAAGCTGGGGATCGCCGTCTCGACGGTGTTCGGCATCCTGAAGCACAACGGCCTGAAGCCCCACAGGGTCAAGACATTCAAGGTCTCCCGCGATCCGAGGTTCGAGTTGAAGGTCCGCGACGTCGTCGGCCTCTACGTCAACCCGCCCGACCACGCTGTCGTCATCTCGGTGGACGAGAAGACACAGATCCAGGCCGCCCCTGCCGATGAAGCCCCGCCATCCCGAGACCCGCACTCACGACTACAGGCGCAACGGCACCACCTGCCTGATGGCGGCCCTCGATGTCGCCACCGGAAAGGTCACCGGCCAGATGGTCAAGCGTCACCGCTCGGAGGAATTCCTCGCCTTCCTTGATCTCGTCTCCGAGGGGATCAGGCCTGGAACCCAGGTTCATGTCGTCCTCGACAACGTTTCCTCCCACAAGTCGGCCGAGGTCAACGAATGGCTGAAGGACAACGCCAATTGGACATTTCACTTCACTCCGACCTCGGCCTCGTGGATGAATGCCGTCGAGGGTTTCTTCTCCAAGCTCTCGAGGCAGAGGCTCAAGCACGCGATCTTCAACTCGCTCGACGAGTGCATTGTGGCGATCGAGGGCTACATCGAGCACCACAATGCCAATGACGCCCGCCCGTTCCGCTGGAGCAAGCAGCCGGAAGACCTCGTGGAGGCGTGGGAAAAGGGGCACCAGAAGCTGCAGGAATCGGCATCGTGAAAAAGAATCAAAACACTAGGTGTGCCCTCGACGATCAGGCGCGCGGAACATTCGGCGTCCGGGCGCGTTTCAAGCGATGACGGTTCTCATTCAGTCAGTTCAGATTCAGTTGGCAGTGCTTGTTTAAAAACGAGCATCCTTTTCGTCATGAGTTGTGTATTTGTTGTGGAGCCTTGGCAGGCTGCAAGACGCATCTGTACGTTCGTCCTCACAGCGAATTCAGCCTACAAAGGTTTGCTTGGCAATTCTGTGACTTCTCCCGATATGAATGCAACATCGCCAACTCTTTGCACATATTATGGGTTGAGGATTGTCAGAACAGATCGCCTTCACCGAAGAACTCTTCCTTTGGCCGCGCCATCCCCAAAGTCGGGGATGTAGACTCTTCGTTGAATCGATGATTTGATCTCTTGGCGGATATGCTCGCATTGTGCGGATCCGACTTGCCGGGCCATCCAACTGCAGGAATCGCTCCGGAAGCGCCGGCATGAAATATCCGAAGCTGGCAGGGGCGCATTGGATTCCTGATTTGAACGTATTTGGCGGTCGGCATCGGCAAAACACAGGGAGAGGAGTTTAACATGACCCAAACCATTTCCAGACGCCATTTCATGCAGGCTGCAGCCTTCGCGGGCACTGCCGGACTTTCCGGTGTCTTTCCGGGAATGTCTTTCGCCCAGGACGGCAGGAAACTGACCGTCCGTTTCAACCGGGACTTCGACAGCCTTGATCCGGGGTTTTATGTTGGGGGTCATCCGAACAACGATGTCAACTGGTGCTGCATGCCGTCTCTTGTGCACTACGGTTTCCGTGATGGTCAGGCGACTTGGATCCCCTCACCCTTTGTTGAGAGTGTTGTTGCACGGGATTCCACGCACATCGACTTCAGACTGAAACAGGGGCTGATGTGGAGCAACGGGTTCGGCGAACTGACCACCGACGATGTCGCATTCAGCTACGAACGAATGACGACAAGTGAATGGAAGAGTGACTACGTTGCCTTCGATCGTGTGGACATAATGGACCGTTACAGCGGCACGATCGTTCTCAACCAGCCGTTTGCACCCTTCATGAACACCACACTTGCCTCCGGCACAGGCATTATTCTGTCGCGGAAAGCAACAGAAAGCGTCGGCGGGAAATTCACCACCGAGGCGCCTGCGACCTGCGGTCCCTACGTGTATGCTTGGACCCAGGGCCAGCACGTAAAGCTCACCCGAAACCCGGAATGGACGGGCGACGCTCCATATTTTGATTCGATTGATGCCCTAATCGTCACCGAAGACGATTCCGCTGCGCTGGCGTTCGAAGCCGGAGAGCTCGATTGCACCCAGATTTCGTCCGAGGCGCTTGCCCGCTACAAGGAAAAACCTCCTGCCGACAGCGCACTCACGGTGGCCGGGGCCCTGCAATACATGTGGCTTGGCATGAACACCGAGCACCCGAAGCTGAAGGATTTGCGCGTGCGTCGCGCCATTCAGAGCGCGGTGGACCAGGCAAGCATCATCCAGGGCGCCTACGCAGGAACAGCTGAAGCATCCTACGGTGTGGTCAGCCCGGGATTGGTCGGGAAAAGGGACAGTGCCGGATATTCCCATGATCCGGGAATGGCGCGCAGCCTCATTGAGGAAGCCGGTGCCTCAGGCCTGGAACTCACCCTCAGGACACTGAACAATCAGGAACGGATCCTTGCCGCCACCATAATACAGGCAAATCTTGCCGAAATCGGCATCAATGTAACAGTCATGCCACTCGACGCAGGCCCGTTCTGGGAAATGGGGCAGGAGAGCAAGGGCGACACATGGAAGGATCTGGAAATCTGGATCATGCGCTTCGGTTCCGGACCGGATCCCTACGAGCCTTTCCAGTGGTTCATTCGGGATCAGGTCGGAATTTGGAATTGGGAACGTTGGTCATCGGACGAGTTCGAGGAACTGTTCAAAATGGGAATCGAGGAAGTCGATTCAAATGAGCGGGCGAAGATCTACACGCGCATGCAGGAGATCATGGAAGAGACCGGTGCCTATGTCTGGCTTACCCATGAACCGGAGGTGTTCATTCACCGCTCCGACATCAGCGCAAAGTTCGCTCCGTCAGGCGAAATGCAGTTGCCGTATTTCTCCAGAACCTGATCTGGTTTCGCCGCCGGGGCATCGTCCCGGCGGCGGCCAATTCCGCACCTCATGCTCATCTACATAGTCAAGCGGATCGGCCTTGCCGTGCTGATCATCCTTCTCGCCGTACTGGCGTTGTTCGTAATGCTGCATTCGATTCCGGGAGACCCGGTCAGCATCGCGCTCGGCCCGAGGGCAACGCCGGAAATCCAAGCGGCTTACGCGGCCAAGATGAACCTCGACAAGCCGCTTTTCACCCAGTTCCTGATTTTTTTGGGCAATGTCCTTACAGGCGATCTTGGCACCGACGTCTTCAGCAACCGAAGCGTTGCAAAGACCCTCCTGGGGCAGCTTCCCTACACGATTTCGCTTGCCGTGGCATCGCTTGGGTGGGCCGTCGCACTCGGCATCCCGATGGGTTGCATCTCCGCGACGAAACCTAATGGCTGGCTGGATCGCATCACTGGTCTCGTGTCGATCGGCACGATCGCAGTTCCGTCGTTCCTTGTGTCGATTTGGGCCATACTTGTGTTCGCCATCCACCTCAACATTTTCCCCGTAATCGGGGCCGGAGATCAGGGGGATCTGGCCGACATGGCCCTGCATCTCGTGCTGCCATCATTCGCGGTCGGCCTTGGTTGGGTTGGCTACCTAGCCCGAATGGTTCGAGCGTCCATGCTGGAGGTCATGGGAGAAAATTATATCCGCTCTGCGCGTGCGTTCGGCTTGACGACGCAAACGATCATCTACCGCTATGCGCTCAGGGTCGCCATCCTTCCGACGATAACGCTGATCGGTGTTGGCTTCGGCGGCCTGCTCTCGGGAACTGTGTTTGCCGAAATCATCTTTGCGCGGCCCGGGATTGGCAAAGTCATCTACGACATGGTCCTGAACCGAAATTTTCCGGTTGTCCAGGGAGCCGTTATGATGACTGTTGCGCTCTACGCCGTCGTTACCCTGGCTTCCGACATCATTGTCTCTATTCTTGATCCGCGCGTTCGCGAGAGCCTTTAGGCATGCGGATGCGGCAATGACCATGGACGCTGTCGGCACATTCCGCCAACGACCGGAAAAACTGGCACTTCTACTCAAGAACAAGCAGGGCATGATCGGTTTTGTTCTGGTTGTGGCGTTCTTCCTGAGCGCTCTCCTTGCACCATTTCTTGCAACCCATGATCCGGCTCAGCTCGACATCCCCGCACGCCTTACCGGGCCTGGCGCCGATCATTGGCTTGGGGCCGACCAGCTGGGGCGCGACACCTATTCGCGCGTCCTTTACGGAGGACGGGTTGCCCTCAAGGTGGCGGCGATCGGCGTAACACTTTCCCTCGTAATCGGGCTGACACTCGGGATGGTCGCCGGCTACGGACCGCGCTGGCTGGACAATGCACTGCTCCTTCTGTTCGACACGATCCGATCGTTTCCCACAATCGTATTGGCATTGGCTGCGGTTTCACTGCTCGGGCCAAGCCTGAACCTCATCTTGTCCATCGTAATAATCACCAGCATCCCAAGTTACGCACGCCTCGCCCGCACCAGCACACTCGCCCTCAAGAACACCGAGTTCATCATGGCCGAACGTTCACTCGGTGCCGGAACGTTTCGGATCCTGTTTCGCCATGTCATGCCGAACGTCATTGGCCCTCTCCTGATTTTGGCGGCAATGGATGTCCCGGTCGTGGTTACGATTGAGGCGGGCCTGAGCTTCCTGGGTCTCGGTGTGCTGCCGCCAACGGCCAGCTGGGGCACCATTCTGAACGAGGGCTATCTCGTGATCCGAACATCCCCCTGGCCGGTTGTTGCCGGTGGCATACCGCTCGTACTCACGACGCTCGGCTTTACACTCCTCGGCGAAGCCCTCAGGGACATCTTCGATCCCAAACTCCGCGGAATTCGGTAAACCTTGGAAGCGCTTCTGGATATCCACCGCCTCAGTGTCGAGTTCAACACGGCGCGCGGCCGGGTCCACGCCCTTCGGGATGTCAGCATCAGCGTGCCAAAGGGGAAAGTTGTCGGAATTGTCGGCGAAAGCGGGTCGGGCAAAAGCACACTGGTTTGGGCGGTAATGCGCCTGCTTGCCGGCAACAGCATTGTCGCGGACGGCAAGATCACGTTTCGCGGTGAAGATGTGCTCAGTTTCGATGAGTCCGCTCTCAGGGAATTCCGGGGCGAGAGCGTATCAATGGTATTTCAGGATCCAATGACATCCCAGATCCCGGTTCTCGACTACCGCAGGCAAATGACCGACATTCTCTACCGCAGGAAAGGGTTGTCGCGCCAAGAAAAGATACGGATGGCGGCCAGGTTCATGAACAGGGTCGGCATTCCCGACGCCGATGACCGGCTCCGGCATTTCCCCCACCAGTTCAGTGGCGGAATGCGTCAACGCGCCGGAATCGCCATGGCGCTCCTCATGGATCCGGCGCTGCTGATCGCCGACGAACCAACGACCGCACTTGATGTTACGATGGAAGCTCAGATTATTCACCTCATCCGGGAAGCCCAAACCGATTTTGGTGCGACGGTCATGGTCATCTCTCACAATCTTGGGCTGATCGCCGAGCTTTGCGACAAAGTCGTTGTCATGTATGCCGGAGAAGTGGTTGAGCAAGGGGATGTGAAGGACATCTTCTTCAATGCACATCACCCTTACACTCAGGCGCTTCTCGAATGCGATCCATCTCATGACCTGAAGCAGGAACGCCACTTCCCAACGATACCCGGCGATGTGCCCGACCTCCACGGCACTCCAAAGGGATGTGTCTTCGCGCAAAGGTGTCGGCACGCATCCGATATCTGCCAATACAAGCGACCCGGCGAATATCCGATTGCCGGGGGGCATGCGAGCGATGCCCATGCGGCACGCTGCCACCGCTATGACCCGGGCGGAGTCTGGAAGGAATTGCCGAAATCCGAAACGCCGAAGGCCAGCACCAGGATTGACGTGCACGTTGAGCGTGATGCACCGCCGCTTCTGGAAATAAAGGACCTCCGCGTCCGGTTCCCCGTCATGGGCAGGGTGCGGGCACTCGCCAGCGGCATCAGCGACCCGCACGTGGATGCCGTTGCTGGCGTTTCCCTTGCGATCCGCACAGGCGAAACACTCGGGCTGGTGGGAGAAAGCGGATCCGGAAAGACCACTCTTGCAAGAGCCGTTCTCGGCCTGAACCGGGTTCATTCCGGTTCGATCCGTTTCAGGAAAGAGGAACTCGTCGGCCTTCCCGAAAACACCTACAAGAAAATGCGCCGCGACATCGCGATGATGTTCCAGGATCCGGTCGGCTCCCTGAGCCCTCGACAAACGGTCGGGCAATTGCTGAGCGAACCTCTGATAATTCATGGTGAACGTGATTTGCCGCTCCGAGACGCTGCAGAGAAGCTCTGCGACATGGTCAGCCTTCCGAGAAATTTCCTCTCACGTTATCCTCATGAACTGTCGGGAGGCCAAGCACGGCGGGTCGGCGTGGCGAGGGCATTGGCACTCAGCCCGGCACTGGTCATTGCGGACGAGCCAACCGCCGGCCTTGACGTATCGGTCCAGGGCGAAGTTCTCAACCTCATGATCGAATTGCAGGCGCTTCATGGCCTCTCCTACCTGATCATCAGCCACAACTTGCCGGTCATCCGGCAGGTCAGCGATATTCTCGCAATCATGTATCTGGGCCGGATCGTCGAATATGGGGCCTGCTCACAAGTATTCGAGAAACCGGCCCACCCCTACAGTGAAGCACTGGTACGGGGAACGCCTCGTCCCGACCCGTCGCGCCGGCGAAAACTCGTTTCGATCGAAGGCGAGGTGCCAAGCCTCACCAACCGCCCGGGCGGATGCGAATTCCATCCGCGATGTCCCTACGCAACCGACAGGTGCCGCAAAGAACAACCTTCGCCGACCCGGCTGGTCGACGGGCGAACGGTGCTCTGCCACTTTCCCCTTGCCGGTTAGGGACCGGATTGAGCGAGACAGCGACATCCCCAACTGCACGAAGAGCCGGCAGCGGTGCGAATCCGAGGATAGCCGTTGCGGGGTTCCAACACGAAACCAACTGCTTCACGCCAATTCCGGCAACCTTGGCGGACTTCGTCAGGGAAGACGGCTGGCCGGGATTGACAGAATCAGATTCGCTCATCAGGACCTTCTCCGGAACCAACATCCCCATTGGTGGATTTATTGACGCGATGCTGGATCGAGCGGAACTTGTTCCTGTGCTCTGGGCCAGCGCCGAGCCATCGAACTTGGTCGAGCGGGATGCGTTTGAGGTAATTTCCGCCAAGATCCTGGATGGAATCGCCGAAGCGATGCCGCTCGACGGCATCTACCTGGATCTGCATGGCGCAATGGTTTGCGAAGACTTCGAAGACGGTGAGGGAGAATTGCTCGCCCGCGTGCGCAATTTCACCGGACAGGACGTTCCCATCGCCGCAAGCCTCGACCTCCACGCAAACGTCACGGACGAAATGGTCTCCCTTGCAGACATCATAACAGTGTTCAGGACCTATCCACACCTCGACATGGCGCAAACGGGAGCGCGTGCAGGTGACCTGCTGCTTGAAATCATCCACCGCGGCAGAAAGCCACACATGGCCTTTCGGAAACTGCCATTTCTCATTCCGCTCCAGGCACAAGGCACAGACACTGAGCCGGCGCAGTCGCTCTACGGCTGTCTTCCCGCGCCAGGCTCACTTGGCACCGTGGCGGCGGAAATCGCACTCGGATTTCCGCCGGCGGACATCCGGATGTGTGGTCCGGCCATCATCACAGCGAGTTACTCGCGAGAAATCGCAGAGCACGCTGCCGACATGACCCAGGAACGGCTCCTCTGGTCAGAATCTCAGTTTCCGACAGGAATGGATCCGCCGGAAACGGCGGTTCGCAGGGCATTGACCGCGGGAAGAGCCGGCCGGCCCGCCATTCTCGCCGATGTGCAGGACAATTCCGGTGCCGGCGCCACTTCCGACACCACGGCGCTTTTGGCCGAACTTGTGCGGGCCGGTGCCAGAAACACCGCACTTGCCGCCCTTTGTGATCCCGAAATTGTGGCCGCAGCACATCGCGCCGGAACCGGACGGGAAATTCGCGCCGTGCTTGGCGGCAAGACCGGCGGTTCGGAAAACCCCGGCTTCGAAGGACGATTCAGAGTTTCGGCGCTCAGCGACGGCAAATTCGACTACCGAGGAAGCATGATGAATGGCGTTCGCGCCAACCTCGGTCCGACTGCGGCATTGCAGGTTGTTGACAGTGCCGCTGATGTGCAGGTCGTTGCAACGAGCGAACGAACACAGTGCCTTGATCGGGCGGTGTTCAGTCATTTGGGCATCGAACCGGCCGACATGACCATTCTTGCGCTGAAGAGCACCGTCCATTTCAGGGCCGATTTTGCACCGCTCGCAAGTGCCATCATTCCGGTTGAGGCACCGGGTTACAATCCCTGCCGGCTCCGCTCCATTCCCTACAGGCGGTTGCGAAGGGGCGTTCGGCTGATGTGACGGTGCCGATTCAATTTTTCATGCGCCTTGGGCTCTCTTGTAAACAACCCTGCCGCCGAGAATTGTTTCCAATACCGAAATGTCCCTGATCGCGTCATTGTTCCCGAGTGGGTCGGAAGACAGGATCGAGAAATCCGCACGTTTTCCCACTTCGATGCTGCCGCGTTCACTCTCCTGGAATACCTGCCAGGCCGCATCGATGGTATGTGCCTTCAGCGCTTCCCGGGCGGAAATCCGCTGGTGTGGCCCGAGCACCCGCCCCGCCGCCGTCATTCTTTGCACTGCGCACCACATGAGGTGCAACGGCAACATTGGAGTAACCGTTGTGTCATTGTGGATGGTGTAGCGAAGCCCCCTCTCCGCCGCCCAACCCGCCGGCGAAATGTTGGCGGCGCGCTCCGGTCCGAGGCTGACGTCGTGATGATATTCTCCCCAGTAGTGGACATGTGCGGTAAAGAAGCTCACGGACATTCCAAGCTCGGCCAGCCGGTCCAACTGGTCCGAGCGCAGGGTCTGCGCATGAATCAGCGTATGGCGGTGATCATCTCGCGGGGTGTGTTCCAGCACGCGGGCCATTGCCTCAAGAACGATGTCCGCAGTTGCGTCCCCGTTGGCATGGATGTGCAGCTGAAAGCCTGCATTGTGAAGGGGAAGCATCCTCTTACACATGTCCTCGACTGTGATCGACGGTTTGCAACAGTACGAAGGATCACCGTTCAAGGGGCGGTGGTATGGCTTCGTGAGGCACGCCGTCTGAATGTGGATCGAACCATCTGCGAAGAGCTTCCTCGGACCGAAAATGACTGACTGGCTTGCGGGGTCGGTGAACCCAAGCTCTCCGTTCGTGAATTGCGGCTCCAAAAAACCGGCCGGGAGCACCATGACACCCACGCGTCCGTCATCGGGTTTCGTCGCCAGATCGCAAAAGTATTTGAGCAGCGTTTCGGGTGCCCACGCGTTCTGGGCAAAGGTAACGCCTTCGGAAAGATACTCTTCACTGGCCAATTTCACAGCAGCATGAAACCTCTCAAGATTCATCATGAACTCTGTATCACCCATTGCGCCCATCGCCGCCATTCCCGTCAGCAGGCCATCAAGGCGGCCGGACTCGTGAATGCGGCCGAGCATGCCTCCCGCGGGGTCAGCAGATGACTCATCCACACCCCTGAAGGCGAGTGCGAGGGAATTCGCAACTCCGGCGTGCCCGGTGAAATGGCTCAACCAGATGGGATGCCTCGTCGAAACCCGGTCCAACTCGTCGCGGGTGGGATACCTCGCACCGGAAAATCCAGCCGGATCGAAGCGGGCGGCAATGATCCAGTCTCCGGGAGGGGTTTTGCGCGCCCTTTCGGCAAGCCGCTCAAAAAGCTTCTCAAGCGAATCGCAGTTGCCAATCGGAGGAGGCGCAACATCCACCCTGAACAGCGCAAGGAACCCGGAATCCGGGAAATGTCCATGTGGATCAACAAATCCCGGAATCATTGTCCGTCCGGAAAGATTGTGCCTCTTGGCACCGGCGAAGGCCTGCGCTTCGACATCAGCCAGCTTGCCGACTGCGAGAATTCGCCCACCCCCGGTGAGAACCGCCTCAGCAATTGTGAAATTCTCATCCACCGTCAGGATGTTGCCGTTGAAGTAGAGCGTTTGGCCGTTCCATTCCACGAAGATGGACCTCCCGGTTCGGCATGGGAGTCACCACTCTTGCCACCGCCACACGGGTTTGCAAGGCCACATCCCATTGACAGCCTGCAGTGAACGGTGAAATCTGCAATGTGAATATGCGATCCCCGCTGGTGTGAGGTCCGAATGGAGTTCGTCAAACAGTTTCCAAGGAATGTAAGAGTCATCAATGAAAGCTGGATAATGCTCTCTGACGGTGTCCGGCTCTCCGCAAAGATATGGCTGCCTGATGACGCCGAAAACGATCCCGTGCCCGCAATCCTGGAGTATCTTCCTTACCGTTACCAGGATGGCACTGCGGACAGGGATGCATTGACACACCCCTATTTTGCCGGCCACGGCTATGCGGCGGTCCGCGTAGACATGCGCGGTTCCGGCAATTCAGAAGGCGTGATGCTCGGCGAGTATCTGAAGCAGGAACAGGATGATGCGCTTGAGATCATTGAGTGGATAACCAGTCAGAACTGGTGTTCCGGCGCCGTCGGCATGATTGGCATATCATGGGGCGGGTTCAATGGTCTCCAAATTGCGGCACGGCAACCTGCGGCGCTGAAGGCCGTAGTCTCGATCTGTTCCACCGATGACCGCTACAGCGATGACATTCACTTCATGGGTGGTTCCATGCTTTGCGACAATATCGCGTGGTCGACCTTCATGTTCTCGCTCAATACGACCCCTCCCGATCCGCGCCTGTTGGGAAACAACTGGCAAGAAGTTTGGCTCGACCGCCTCAGGGAAAGTGGGCTTTGGCTGACGGACTGGCTTGAGCATCAGCACCGCGATGAATTCTACAGGCACGGATCAGTCTGCGAAAACTACGAAGACATCAAAGCTGCCGTTTATGCTGTTGGCGGCTGGGCTGACGGATACTCCAACTCGGTTTTCCGGCTGCTTTCGAACCTCTCGTCACCCTGCAAGGGTCTGATTGGGCCTTGGGCGCACAAATATCCGCATTTCGCGAAACCTGGACCTGCCATCGGGTTTCTCCAAGAGTGCCTGAGGTGGTGGGACCACTGGCTGAAGGGAGAGGAGAACGGCACCATGGATGAGCCGCAACTCCGATTTTGGATGCAGGATTCGGTGGCACCGAAGACTCACCATGAGTACCGGCCGGGCCGGTGGCTTGCCGAGGAACAGTGGCCCTCCCCGCACATCGGAAGCCGGGTTCTTTTCCTCAATGAACACACCCTTTTGCCTGAAGCCGGAGAACCAGCTGTTTTGCCAATCTCATCCCCGGAAACAGTTGGGCTTGCCAGCGGCGCCTGGTGCCCGCACGGGGAATTCCCGGATCAGGCTTCGGACCAACGTGCGGAAGCCGGTGGTTCCCTGAATTTCGAAACGGCACCACTTGAGTCAGACTTGGAAATTCTTGGGGCACCTGTTGTTGATATTGACGTTTCCTGCGATCGGTCTTCCGGTCAGATCGTCGCATGTCTGAACGAGGTGCTTCCCGGCGGTGCCGCGAACCGCATCACTTATGGAATTCTGAACCTGACTCACCGCAACAGCCACGAGACTCCGGAACCGCTGGTTGCCGACAGGGAATACCGGGTTCGGATCCGGTTGAATGCAATCGCACACCGGTTCGCCGCCGGCAACCGCATCAGATTGTCCCTTTCCACGGCATATTGGCCGACCGTCTGGCCTTCTCCTGAAAAGGTTACGCTGCGGGTTCGAACCGCTTCAAGCACGCTGACTTTGCCGGAGCGTTCGAACAGGCAAACCGATCATGACATTCCGGAGTTCCCTGAACCGGAAGCCGCACCACCGCTCAGCAAGACCGTGCTCCGCAAGCCGTCTTCCGATTGGACGATCACCGAAGACATGCAGACCGGCAACGTTGTTGTGGATCAGTGGTTCGACGAAGGCGAGGTGATCTACGACGAGCATGATGGATGGAACGTTGATTCGACGCACCACGAAACTTTCACCATTCACCCGAACGATCCGTCATCAGCGAGATGCGATTTCACTTGGACGGAGGCGTTTTCGCGCGGTGCCTGGAATATGTCGTCAAGAACCCGCACGACGGTGACCTCGACGCCAACACACTTTCTGCTCGAAGCCATACTTGAAGCCCGTCTCGGCGGGAAAATCGTGCATGACCAAAAATGGAAAAGGTCTTTCAAGCGCAGGCTGGTCTGAAGCCGCGACGGCCACAACCGGCCAATCCTGAATGAATCGGATCAAATTGAGCTGGCAACAATTCGCCAGAAGTTCAATGGCACGACTGGTGGCGCATGCCTCATGGTGAAGAAATCGCGCGGATCAACGCGCGAGCAGGCCAGCTTTGGGCATTGATCGCAGTTCGCCTTATCACGGCCGAGCACCTACAGGGTCAAAGCCCTGCGCAATCATTGTCTCGGCGTCAATGCCGCAGACGGCGAATCACCCGCTGGAATCGGCTTGGGATTCCTCGGTGGCATCAGCGGCCTTGTCTGCTGCACCCTTTTGATCCGGATCCCTGTCGACCAGCTCAATGACCGCCATCGGCGCCATGTCGCCATAACGGTGGCCAGCCTTCATAATGCGGACATATCCACCGTCCCGTTCGCTGTAGCGGGGACCGAGGACGGCGAAGAGTTTTGAAACATGCTTGTCCTGCTTCAATCTGGACGCTGCCAATCGCCGCGCGTGCAGATCACCCCTCTTGCCCAGCGTAATGAGCTTTTCAACGATCGGCCTCAATTCCTTGGCCTTGGGCAGCGTTGTGCTGATCTGCTCATGCTCAATCAGCGAGCCCGCCATGTTGGCAAACATGGCTTTTCTGTGCTCGCTGGTCCTGTTCAACCGGCGATAGCCGTTCCCGTGCCGCATATCATCTCACTCTCTTGCCAATCCCGGAACCGGGCTGCAACCGCATCGGAACCGTGGCTCTAATTTTGCCGGCGGGCGAAGTCAATCTCTCAGAAGTCGCCTTCATGCTTTTTTGCCAGCTCCTCAATGTTCTCCGGGGGCCAGCCCTTGGTGTCCATGCCGAGATGCAACTGCATGTGCGCAAGCACCTCTTTGATTTCATTCAGCGATTTCCGGCCAAAATTCGGTGTCCTGAGCATCTCGGGTTCCGATTTCTGAACCAGATCGCCGATATAGACGATATTGTCGTTCTTGAGGCAGTTGGCCGAGCGGACGGAAAGCTCAAGTTCGTCCACCTTCTTGAGGAATTTCGGATTGAATTCAAACTCATCATCCTCCTCATCCTCCTCCTCAATCTGCGGCTCCTGAAAATTGACGAACGGCTTGAGTTGCTCCTGAATAATCCGGGCCGCCAGTGCCACGGCATCCTCCGGCGAAACAGATCCGTCGGTCTCCAGCTTTATCGTGAGCCTGTCGTAATCGAGAACCTGACCTTCCCTTGTGGGCTGAACGTCATAGGAGACCCTGCGAATGGGGGAGAAAATTGCATCAATCGGAATATAGCCGATTGCCGCCTCGTCCTGCAGGTTGCGGTCCGCCGAGACGTATCCCTTTCCGCTGTCCACCGTCAGTTCCATCCTGAGTGAGGCACCCTCGTCGAGATGGCAAATCACATGCCTCTTGTTCAACACCTCGATTCCGGCCGTCGTTGCGATGTCCCCCGCAAGCACGGCTCCTGCCTTGCTGGCACTTAGAGTTACGCGTCGCGGTCCTTCAACCTCCATGCGCAGAAACGTATCCTTGAGGTTGAGCACAATGTCGGTCACATCTTCGCGCACACCCGGAATTGATGAAAATTCGTGCAAAACGCCATCAATCTGAGCGCTGGTTATGGCAGCGCCCTGCAATGACGACATCAGGACACGCCTCAATGCGTTCCCGAGCGTCAATCCCAAACCCCGTTCCAAGGGCTCAATGACGATGGTCGCCTGCCGCTCCCGGTCGTGCCCGGAAACAACTTCGTACTTTTTTGGCCTGATAAGGGCGTTCCAGTTCTGTTGGATCATTTGTTGTCAATCTCCATGCTTGTTCCCGGCCCGATCCGGGGCCAGGAATGTTCCGAGAAAAACTTGAAATGCCGGGCTGGCCGGCAGGTCGGCGTTCAGACCCTGCGTCGCTTTGGCGGTCTGCAGCCGTTGTGTGCGATTGGGGTTACGTCGCGGATGGCAGTGATCGTGAACCCTGCCGCCGCCAGCGCACGCAGGGCACTTTCCCTGCCCGAACCGGGCCCCTGAACCTCAACCTCCAATGTCTTGACACCGTGCTCCATCGCCTTGCGGCCGGCATCCTCAGCAGCAAGCTGGGCGGCGTAAGGGGTTGACTTGCGCGAACCCTTGAAGCCCATCGTTCCCGCAGAGGACCAGGCAATTGCGTTGCCCTGCACATCGGAGATCAGAATCTTCGTGTTGTTGAACGAGGAATTGACGTGGGCCACCCCCGTCGCAATGTTCTTGCGCTCCTTGCGCCGAACGCGCGTCCTGTCGACTGCCAATTTTCTACTCCGCTATTTCTTCTTGCCGGCGATCGGTCTTGCCGGCCCTTTTCGTGTTCTTCCGTTGGTGTGAGTGCGTTGTCCCCGGGTCGGCAATCCCCGCCGATGCCGCAGTCCCCGGTAGCACCCGAGATCCATCATGCGCTTGATGTTCATCTGAACGTCGCGTCGCAGATCCCCTTCAAGCATATAGTTGCGATCCAAATGCTCGCGCAGCGCCATGACTTCCATGTCATTGAGTTCGTTGACCCTGCGGGACCGGTCAATCCCCACGGCATCGCAAATTCTGCGGGCCGATGAATGGCCGATTCCGTGAATGCTGGTCAGGGCTATCGGCACCCGCTTCCTGGTGGGTATGTTCACCCCCGCAATTCGCGCCAAATTTCTGTCCTTTCAAAATTGTTCGATCAACGCACGCCCTCCGAGCGGCACACGGTTGTTTGGCCGCGTTCAATCCGGATTGCCGGGCCAGCGATGTTTCAGGGACGTTAGCGAGATCGAGACAGAGTCATCCAGTGGTTGGGAAGAAGGCAAATAGTTGCTATCCCGTTGCCGGTCAACCAAAATCTCGATCAAAACCTTGCGCGCCGGAAAGAGTTTCACGCAATCACGGTGCGATCAGCTCAAATTCGGCAATGTGCTGGAATCCAGTCGTGGCCGGAATGGCAACAAGCCCGAACGGCAGCGACATAAGCGGTTTTTCGGGTTTCGCGGCGCAAGCGTTGACTTGGCCACTCTGAACAGGTCGCCCACACGATTCGGTTGGAGGTTCAGCGACAGGCTTCGTTCCGAATCGGCGGCAAATTCGATGAGAACCGAATGAAAGGCAAGGCAACGCGAATCCGGGTTGCCGCCTTCGGTGGTGTCTTGATCGTTCCTCTTTCCTTATGTCAATGCAGGTTGCCGCAAAACACCTCGCGCAGCCATCTTCAACTTCAGTGGCGCTCGGGGTGCAGGCTTGCGCTTGCCAAATTGCACAGTCATGTTAATTTGGTGCTTTGAATTCGGGTGTCTGCCTTGAGTTCACAGCTGGGCAATGCTCTCATTCGTCAAGTCACCTACAAGAAGGAATATGCCTCATGTTATACCGAACCATCTTGGCACTTGCCGGCATTGTGGCCGCTTCGGCCGCAACCGCGCAGGAAAAAATGCCATTTGCCTTGGATTGGAAATTTGAAGGACCATCGGCACCCTACTTTGCTGCAATTGATAACGGCCATTTCGCGGCAGCCGGTCTTGATGTCGAAATCAGCGCCGGGCAGGGTTCGCTTGACGCGATTCCGAAGGTTGCAACCGGAGCATTTCCGGTCGGATTTGCTGACATCAACAGCCTCATCAAGTTTCTGGACCAAAATCCGGGCGCGCCGGTTACCGCTGTCATGATGATCTACGACAAGCCTCCATTTGCGGTGGTTGGACGCAAGAGCCAAGGTGTCATGGTACCGAAGGATCTTGAAGGTCGCGTGCTGGGTGCACCACCACCGGATGGCGCCTGGGCACAGTTTCCCGCATTCGCGACGGCAAATGATCTTGATGTTTCGAAGATCACCGTTGAGCCAGTGGGTTTCCCGACCCGGGAGCCGATGCTGGCGGAAGGCAAGGTCGACGCAGTTACCGGCTTTTCGTTCTCATCGTTTCTGAATTTGGTGCGCCTTGGTGTTCCCGAGGATGACATCTCAACCATTCTCATGGCGGATTACGGGCTTGCGCTCTATGGAAACGCCATCATCGTTAACACCGAATTCGCCGCGGACAATCCGGACCTGGTGAAGAGTTTCCTCGCAGCCGTCGCCATGGGCTGGAAGGATGCGATCGCCGATCCGGATGCAGCCATTGCATCCCTGACCGAACGCAACCCAGCTGCGGATGCCGCACTTGAAAAGCGCCGGTTGATGTTGGCGGTCGACGCAAACGTTATGACCGACTACGTCATGGCCAACGGGCTGGGAGGTGTGGACCCGGACCGCATGGCGAAGGCGCTGGAACAGTTTGCTGAAACCTATGAGTTTCAGGGCGAACCGGACGCATCGCTCTATTTCACCGATGTCTACCTTCCCGACAGCGGTGGATTCATGATCAATTGAACTGTTGCGGGCCCCGCGAGGGGCCCGCATCAACCAAGTTCGAATCAATCACGGCAGCATCTTTGTCCGGTCTGATCGACATCAGGGACGTTACCCATGCCTATGTCACGGAATCCGGCCCCCTGCCGGTTCTGCGCGACCTCAGCATAGCAATTCCTGAAGGCGGATTTGTAGCCGTTGTTGGTCCTTCCGGGTGCGGAAAGTCAACGCTGACGCGGCTGATCGCCGGTCTGATGAAACCGGACAGCGGTGAGGTCTGGTTGCATGGCGAGAAAGTCACCAGCCCCCGTTCGACCGTGGGAATGGCTTTTCAGAATCCCGTGCTGCTGGAATGGCGTTCAATACTCAAGAACGTCATGCTGCCCCTGGAAATCGTGCCGACCACGCTTACCCGCCGGGAGCAGGAGGAGCGCGCCCGCAAACTTCTGTCTCTTGTCGGCCTTGATGGATTTGAGGACAAGCGTCCCTCGGAACTCTCAGGCGGAATGCGTCAGCGCGCTTCACTCTGCCGTGCGCTCGTGCATCAGCCGAATGTCCTGGTACTGGACGAGCCGTTTGGGGCCCTTGATGCTTTCACCCGCGAGGATCTGTGGATGACGATGCACAACCTGAAGGCCGAAGAACCATTCACCGGCGTCATGATCACACACGATCTCAGGGAGTCGATCTTTCTGGCCGATCAGGTGGTTGTTCTCTCCGGGCGGCCCGCAACAACGCAACATGTAATGGATGTGCCATCCACCGGGCCTCGCGTGCTGGATGATCTCTACACACCCGAAGCCGCGGAACGGCTCAACATCCTGCGTCGGCAAATTGAGATCGCTCAAGGACGGGCACCCGCGGATGCAGGGGGCACAGTGTCATGATCCGAAAGGTAGCGGTTCCGATTGCCGCCATAGTCGTGTTTCTCGTACTGTGGGAGTTGCTCGTCTGGATCAATGATTGGCCGAACTATGTCATGGCCTCACCGTCGGACCTGCCAGCGGCGGTTATGAAGTTCTGGATGCTCTTCCTGGAAATGGGCTGGCAAACGCTTTGGCGCACGGTCATCGGCCTGCTCATCGCCATTTTCGTCGGAGTGGCACTGGGAATGATCATGGGGTTCTGGCGGATCATGCGGGAAGCGCTTTATCCCCTTCTGGTAGGCTTCAACGCGATCCCCAAGGCGACCGTCGTTCCGATCGTCGCCCTGCTGTTCGTCGGTGCCCACGATTTCAATACCGTCATGATCGCGTTCATGATTTCGTTCTTTCCCATTGCTGTATCAGTCTCGATCGGCCTTTCGACATTGGAACCTGAATATCGTGACATTCTGCGCTCACTCGGGGCATCTCAGTCCACAATCTTCTGGAAGATTGCTCTGCCAAAGACGCTGCCAGAGTTCTTCGGGGCACTGAAGGTTTCGGTTACCTTGGCCTTCATCGGCACCAACCTGATGGAAATTGTCAGTCCGCATGGCCGCGGCTTGGGTTCCCTGTTCGACAGCGGAAAGACAAACTCTGACTATCCGCTGATGTTTGCTGTCCTGATCGCTCTCGCGTTTTTGGGAATTGTGCTCTACTATGTCGTAGTGGTGCTTGAGAATATATTTGCCGGATGGGCTGAACGCGAGCCCTCCTGACCGTCAAACCGACCTAGTAGCCACCCGGTCAAGTTTGCAGTGAAGCCTCGGCCATGGCCATACAACCAATTGCGGCGGTCAAAGCCGGAATTCAGTCGATTGAGGTAGCCGCATCCAATCTCTTGACTCCCGGCTCTAATAATTCTGTTGCGCCATAAACAACTTAATTAACCGATTTGCAGCCTACAAGTGTATCTCTTTGGAACGCGCTCAATTTGAGCTAGCTTCATCTTCAAAAATCATCGTCTTTCCACTCTTCATCCAACGCGTCCGGCGGCGGCAGATCACCGTCGTAGGCCTGTCTATGTAGATGAATATTGATCCGTGCAGAATACATCTTGGGCATCGTGTCTATTGCGAAAGCCTGACCGGCTGCCGTGCCTTCTATGAGTTGTTCGCCCCAGATTCCTAGGTCGCCAGACCAATGCTGACTGGAGGTAATCCTTCGCGCTGCCTCTTGGAAAGAAACTTGGCCGTCTTGGTCACGAGCTATCACCCATGATGTATCAGTAGGATAGTCGATACGGTTCTTTGGTGCGTTGGCGTGGCCGTAGCGTCTTGGTCTTGTCGTGCCCCAATCCGCGTAGATGACTTTTGGGCGGTTTGTAATCCGCCGCACTTGGGCGATCAATTTGCGATTTGTGAAGGCGCATTCCGCTGTCCCGTCGTAATCCGTGAATTCTCTTGGGAACGAGGTGCAGGACACCGCCACCGGTATTGTCTGCGGAATCTCGGAGCAAAAGCTCTTGGCAAATTCGCTGGCATCTGCAGCAACCAGCAACGGGTCTTTGACCCATCCAAATTCGAACACGATCGCATAGTCAATTGCGCCCTCTTTAGCAAGCTCAGTCACAAGTTCCGGCATCCAAGAGGGGATGCTAGACCCAATATGCTTATCGAAGTTCATCCGGAGGCAGAAACTGCGGCTATTCTCCCGAGCCCACTCAATCTGCTCGCGAGCGCTCTTGATAGGTTGTTCAGCCATAAGGAGACAGGGGTTGGCTTGAGGATATTTGGACAAGAGTTCCCACCAAACGGCAAGGTCTGCTGGTTTCTTAGCAAGCAGTTCCCACAACTTCTTGGACTTGTTTGGCTTGTCATTGACTTGGTAGTAGGTATCCACATCAACGAAGTAGGGGCGCGACTGATAGGATTCCTCAAACTTGTCAAGGGCACGAGATAGCGGCGTCGTGGCCAGCCAAGGGGCCAGCAACACAAGAGGCGTCAGTCGATCTTTCGTGCTGCCTGGCAATTCCTTGAGGCCGCTCAACTCGGCGGGGCGGATGCCCAGCGTGACCAAATACTCATGGACATTCATTGCTAACCTCACCTTCTTAGCTCATCTGCAGCTTGATTTCCATCGCAGCCGTAGACACCCTGAACTTGTAGGCCAAATCCTCGATTACCTCACTGGTTATGGGGCCAGAGTATTCCGACGTCGCCTCGGCAAGCTGAGCAGTGGGTATGACAAGATCGGAGGCAAGGCGGTTGGCCTCATATTCAACGTTGGCAGGTTGCCCTGATCGGAGCAGGACGTTTTCCGACCACACTCCCTCCGCGACGATCTTCTCGCGGTGAAGCAGGTAATGGGCAATTTCGTGAGCAAGTGTGAAGCGTTGCCTGGACTTCGCCTCGTGTCGGTTAATGCGGATGACAAATTCTCCATTCTCTTGGCCGATCTGACCTGAAGTACCACGCGGGAGCGTGGAGAGCAGAACTCTAATGCCAAGCCGCTTCGCAATTGCACCGAGTTTGACTGGGTGTTCTGAAAGGTATTCGTCGATCTTCCTACGCACCTCGGGAGCGAGGTTTTGGTATTCCAGAGAAGGCAACATGACTTCCCAACTGTTGGGTGTCTCCTTGTTCGGCATGCTTTCAGCCATAGCTTTCCCTCCAATTGTTGTTAAGCATGATCGTTGTCGCCATTTGCGTAATTCACTGCTTCTTCTGAGTCGAACTCTGGACCACCGCCCTGCATCCGCATTGCCACACGCTCAAGCACTTCATCTAACTCGCCCAACTGGGCCATTTTAGTCAGAATTTTGTGGCCTAATTCATCCTTCAGCAGAGCCGCTTGGAGAGCAGGGGACATTGCTTCCTTGACCTTCGCATTCACGTTTGGCTCCAACTCTTCGTCCATTATCTTCGTGATCTTGATGGCTGCCGCTTCCTTAGCCGCAGAGGCTGCATCGTCTTTGATTTCGCGCAGGGTCTTGAGTGCGACCAATCCAATCACCACTGCACCTACCGTCACCGCTAAACCGATGGCACCCAGCAAGATCGTCACAAGGGTCAACAGAAGGTCAACATAGTCTCCCCTAGTAGGGTCGGCATGCGCAAGCTGCCCTTGTCCCGTGACTCCCCACCCTAACCAGAATACGACCGCTGCCGCAGCCGCGAAGCCACCTACGATTGCCCCCATAATCGCGACGCCTATCGTTTCCATCGGCAATCCACATTGTCGCTCAATTTAAGCTTCACACCACTTCCATATGGGGACAAAAAAGGCGAACAAACCAACTGAGATGATAGTGCACCTTGGCACCTAGGTCGATAGCAAACTGTCGCCGACGATTCCAAGACGCTATGATTCGGAGCAGCAATTCCAATTGTTGATTTGCTGCAGATCCGTCCTGCTTTTTCGGAAGGGCCGACGCTTGCCCGCCATTCAACACACTTCATCGCGTCCATCGTCAAAACGGTTTCGAATGGCGTCATTGCCGTTGCAGTTGTTTCGGTTTTTGATCCGGATCTCATTTGAATTGATGAAACTGCCCAATTCTGTGATTGCGTTCAACGTCGAGGGACCAATTGGAGCAAAGCAATGACTGGGCCGAACTTTCTGCTCATATCGGCGGACCAGCAGCGGGGCGACTGCATTGGCGTGGAGGGCCGCCGCATAAGGACGCCGCACCTTGATGCGCTGGCGGGTCAGGGCACGCGTTTTTCCTGCGCCATAACCCCTTGCGTCATTTGCCAACCGGCGCGTGCCTCCATCCTCACTGGAGTTCTACCGCGCACCCATGGCGTGCACGACAATGGCATTGACCTTGATCCAAACCGAGGTGAGAGCGGTTTTGCCGGAATTCTGGCGGCAAAGGACTACGACACCGCATTCTTCGGCAAGGCTCATTTCTCGACATATCACACCTTCCAGCCAACGGGCACGCCCGAGTGCATAGAATCCTCCGCCAGCTTCAATGACTGGCACGGTCCCTACATGGGCTTCAACCATCTGGAGATCATGCTTGCAGCTGGCCAAAACTGGTTCCCGGAGCCGCCCAAGGGCCATCACTACGAGCGCTGGTTCCACGCCGACGGACAGGGCAAGGAACGGACCGAAGCCTATTGGCGCAATGCAGGGGATACCAAGGGGGCAGCTCAAACCTGGCACTCCGAACTTCCGGTCGCCTGGCACAACTCGACATGGACTGCCGACCGGGCGATCAATTGGCTTCGTCGGGAAAGGGGCCGCCCCTTCTGCGCTTGGGTCAGTTTTCCGGACCCGCATCATCCCTTTGACTGTCCGCTGCCGTGGTCACGACTCCATTCACCCTCCAGTGTCGATCTTCCCCGCTTCCGGGAACGGAACTTCGAGGGCAAGCCCTGGTGGCACGAGCAGGTCTTGACCTCCGAACCGCATGGTTCGGCCGAGAGCGTTGAGATGCGCAAGAATTACAGCCGCATCGGTCCGCAGTCGGACGATCAATTGCGCGAAATAATCGCCAACACATTTGGACAAATCGCCCTCATCGACCACCATGTCGGCCGTCTCATGATTGCGCTTCAGGAGACAGGCCTCGCCGATAACACCGTGGTCATCTATTTCTCGGATCATGGGGATTGGCTCGGCGACCATGGTTTGGTGCTCAAGGGTCCAATGCACTTTGACGGGCTTCTCCGGGTTCCCCTGATCATGAGAGGTCCGGGAATTCCGGCGGGAAAGGTTGCGAATGCACCCGTCTCGACGATCGACCTAGCCCCGACCCTCCTTGACTATTCCGGTCTTCATGTGCCGGAAACGTTTCATGGGACAAGCCTGCGACCGGTTGCAGAAAACAATGCCGGCCGGGATCATGCACTGAACGAGTGGGAACTGCTTCCCGGACGCGCCGGTGTGGCGCTGAGCCTGCGCACGGTCCGGACAAGGACGCACAGAATGACCATGGACATGACTACCGGCACAGGCGAGCTCTACGATCTGGCGGTCGATCCATGCGAAACACGGAATGTCTTTGATGAACCTTCAGCGGTTGCTGTCCGCGGCAGTCTGGAACGAGTGATTCATGAACGCCCGGATGACATGCTTCCGGTCGGAAAGCCGGTCGGAATTGCATGACCGGTACAATGCAAACATCCCCGGCACCGTCGCCGCATCGAATTCAAATTAGGGGCGCAATGGTAACATTCTCTGAGGCCACCCAACCGCCTGATGCAAATTCGGGAACTGCATCGATTCTGAATTCTGTCAAGGAACGGGATTGATTGAATTTCGGGCGCGCTGTACGCAACTCCGTCCTGTTGAACTGGTTGTCCCGTAGGCCGCCGTCGCAATGGCAAGGTTCCGGCACAAGCCAGAGCCTCACACTCAACACAAATTTCATGGGCAATGAATCGATTAAATCGATAATGTCCAAAAATTCTTGAGGTCCAATATGGAAATCGCCGGACAATTCCATGTCGGCAATTTTGATCCCGTCAATCCGAATGCTTGAAATTCCTTATGCAAAATTCTTTGACATCGGGGCCTGTTCTCGTTAGGTATCGTCCGCAAGAAATTCGGAACCGGACGGTCGGATGTGTCCCAATGGGACGCTCTTACTGCGTGAGATGGCCCAAATTCCAATAATCGGGCAAACTAGGGCCGGTTGGGATTTCCCGGAGATTTTGCACCAAATTGCTTGAAGATCGGCATGGATGTCGGGCCGAACCAATTGTGTCGGCGATTCAGGGGGAAATTGGGGGCGAGCAAAGTGATCAGCGAGGACATCAAGCTCGATTACGACGACGTTCTGATCATTCCAGGACGGAGCGTCGTTGCAAGTCGAAAAATTGTCAATCTTGAGACCTCGGTTGAGTTCCGCGGCAGGATTGCACATTTCAATGGCATTCCAATCATGGCTGCCAACATGGACGGTGTGGGAACATTCGAGATGGCTGACCGGCTAAAGTCACGCAAGCTGTTCACGTGCCTGACCAAGTTCCATAGTGCCGGGGATCTCATTGAATTTTTCTCGGATGACGCAGCCCGCAGCGACTATTGTGCCCCGACGATCGGAATTAGTGATGATGACTGGAAGCACTTCAAGACCGTCGCTGACCATCTCGGCGACAAGCTTCGCTATGCTTGCCTGGATGTGGCCAACGGATATACGGAACGGTTCGTCGACTGTGTGGACAGGTTCCGCCGAACATTTCCGAGCATCGCTCTCATCGCCGGAAACGTCGTTACGCCCGAACAAACCGTGAGATTGATTGAGGCAGGCACCGATGTCGTCAAGGTCGGCATCGGAGGTGGCAGCGTGTGCGAGACACGAATCAAGACCGGGGTCGGCTATCCACAGTTTTCGGTCATAATGGAGTGTGTCCATGCCGCCCGAAGAATGGGTGCCAGAATTGTGGCAGATGGCGGATGCAGTTCGCCAGGCGACGTTGCCAAGGCCTTGGCGGCCGGAGCTGATTTTGTCATGCTTGGCGGAATGTTCGCCGGCCACCCTGAAGGCGGCGGAAGCATCATCGACCGGTATTTTCGAAGCGAAGAGGTCGACAAGGACGGAAATCCGCTGATCGAAAAGCGTCAATTCGTCGAGTTTTATGGAATGAGTTCAAAAACGGCGAACGAAAAACATTTCGGCGGTCTGCAGAACTATCGCTCAAGTGAAGGCCGCACGGTCCTGTTGCCGCTCAAGCCATCCCTCGACGAAACAATAAACGATCTTTTGGGCGGTTTGCGAAGCACGTGCAGCTATGTCGGTGCCCGAAACCTCTCGGAATTGCCGAAAAAGGCAGGTTTCGTGCGTTGTTCCAATACCCACAACCGCGTGTTTGAGGATCTCGTCTGACCCCTCCCCGAACCAAGCAACTTGCCGTTGACGCAATCTTCGTAGCGCGCTTCAATGGTGAGATGCAAATCGGTCAATGAGTGGAATCGGAACTGCGGCGGCGCCCGCTGCCAAAATCCCGAAGGTTCAGCCGTCCAAAGCCTTCGCAACCGAATTTGCAACCTCTTCCGGCCCACCGACACAATCAACCCGGCGCAGAAGGCCGGCATGGTGATAATAGCCGACCAACGGCGCGGTTTTCCGGTAATACTCCAAAAGGCGGGTGTTGAGCACCTCAATTGTATCGTCATCGCGCTGGTGCAATTCCCGGGCACCGCAATTGTCGCAGACCCCCTCCACCTTCGGCGGACTTGAAACCTTGTGATAGACGGCACCACATTGCCCGCATGAAACGCGTCCGGTGATCCTGTCCTGCAATTCCTTCAGGCCGACTTCCATCTCAACCGCCGCATCAAGCTTCATTCCCGCCTGCCGCAACAGTTCCTCAAGGGAATCTGCCTGAGCCAATGTTCTCGGAAACCCATCAAAGATGAAGCCTCCGCCCTTCTTGCCACCGATGCGCTCGCCAATCAGTTCAATAACAATCTCATCGGTTACCAACTCGCCTGCGTCCATGATCGCTGCGACCTTGACACCAACTTCGGTGCCTGATCGGCGCGCCTCGCGCAACATGTCTCCGGTTGAGAGCTGAACCATGGAGCGTTGCCTGATTAGGATATTCGCCTGAGTTCCCTTTCCGGACCCGGGCGGGCCGAGAAGAACGATGTTCATCGGGTTGCCTTGGGTTTGCCCTTGCCTCCGCGGCGCTTGCCGCGCAACTGCGAGCGTTCAATCAGGCCCTCATACTGATGCGCCAAAAGGTGCGACTGGACTTGGGTGATGGTGTCCATTGTTACCGAAACGACGATCAGAACCGAAGTTCCGCCGAAATAGAACGGGATTGCCAACTGGGACCGCAGAATTTCGGGAAGCAGGCAGACCGCCGACAGATATGCCGAACCGAGAACAAGAATCCGGTAAACGACAAAATCAAGGTATTCGGCAGTGCGTGCACCAGGTCGAATTCCGGGAACGAAACCGTTCTGATTCTTCAGGTTGTCGGCAACATCGGCGGTCTTGAAAGATACATTTGCGGTATAGAAATACGCAAAGAACACAATCATGGCGACGAAGAAGAATAGATAGAGCGGTTGGCCGGGCCCGAAATAGGCCAGAACGGTTGACATCAGCGGGCTCGTTGAGGAACCGGAGAAGGTCGAGATGGTGGTCGGCAAGAGCAGCAGCGAAGAGGCAAAGATCGGTGGGATCACGCCCGACGGGTTGACCTTGATCGGCAGATGCGAGGAACCGCCGTCATAAACCCTCATCCCGACTTGCCGACGCGGATACTGTATGTGGATCTTCCGCAGCGACCGTTCCATGTATACCACGAAACCAATCACTGCCACGACCATGAGCATGACGCCGATGATGACCGCAGGCGGCAATGCGCCGGACCGGCCCTGACTGAAGAATTGCGCCAGTGCCGATGGGATCTCGGCTATGATCCCGGTGAAGATGATCAGCGAAATGCCGTTTCCAATTCCCCTGGCGGTTATCTGTTCACCCAACCACATCAAGAACATGGTGCCGCCAACAAGAGTAACGAGGCATGAAATCCGGAAAAACCAGCCGGGGTCCAGCGCCAGCCCGCCCGATTCAAGGCTGACCGCAAGGGCATAGGCCTGGAATGATGCCAAGAACACGGTGCCGTAGCGTGTGTACTGGTTGATTTTCTTGCGGCCCTGCTCACCCTCCTTCTTCAACTGTTCAAGCTGCGGAATCATCGCAACCATGAGTTGAACGATGATGGATGCCGAAATGTAGGGCATGATGCCAAGCGCAAATACTCCCATTCTGCCAATGGCACCGCCGGTGAACATGTTGAGCATTCCGCCGAGTCCGGTTGACGCTGCATCGACGAATTCCCGCAAGGCAACGGTGTCGATTCCGGGAACCGGAATGTAGGTTCCGATCCTGTAAACGATCAACAATCCCAACGCGAACAGGATTCGATGGCGAAGGTCGGTGGCCTTGCCAAATGTCTTCCAACTCAGATTTGACGCCATCTGCTCGGCGGCTGATACCATGCGTCAATCCTTCCCTTCGGTTGCGGGCAACAATCGAGGCTTATGCCCCATTGGCACCATTGTCATCCGGCAAAGGAACATCCGATTCAATTTTCAGTGAGCCACCTGCTGCCTCAACCGCGGCAATCGCCGATTTCGACGCGCCGGACGCAACAATGTCGGTCTTGGCAGTCAATGTTCCCTTTGACAGGATTCGGATACCGTCCAGCCGGCGACGCACCAGACCGCCCGCAAGCATTGCCGCTTCGTCGATCAGCTTGTCGGCATCAATCTTTCCGGAATCTATGAACTGCTGCAGTTTTCCGAGATTCACCACTGCAAACCGCTTGGCCGCCGGGTTGTTGAATCCCCGTTTTGGCAGACGCATGTAGATCGGCATTTGGCCACCCTCAAAGGCACCCAAGGCCACACCCGAACGGGATTTTTGGCCATTCATTCCCCGACCGCCTGTCTTGCCTTTGCCGGAGCCTGGCCCCCTGCCAACCCGTTTGGGCCGATGCGTGGCTCCGGGCCTGTCCCTCAATTGATGCAATTTCATCTTCTTTTCCTGTAAATTCACCGATGCGCCACTGTGCCGCTATTTCCCGGATGTTCCGGTGTCGCTCCGTTCCTCCACGATCTCCACCAGATGCGGGATTTTTCTGACCATGCCGCGCACCGCGGGCGTATCTTCAAGTTCCCGCTCTTTGTTCATCCTGTTGAGTCCGAGCCCGATCAGCGTTTGCCGCTGCTTCGCCGGACGGCGAATCGGCGAACCGATCTGCCTGACCACAATTGTTCCAGTCATCGTTGATCCCCTCAGCCCTGAGCCGGTTCAGCTTCCGGCCGGCGCAGGATTTCCGCCACCTTTTTGCCGCGCCGTTGGGCAACCCATCTCGGGCTCGACACCTTGTGCAAAGCATCAAGCGTCGCCCTTATCATGTTGCATGCGTTCTGCGAACCGATCGATTTGGCGACAACATCCTGAACCCCCAGCATTTCAAACACGGCCCGCATTGGTCCACCGGCAATGATCCCGGTTCCCTGCGGCGCTGTCCGGAGCACGACCTTGCCGGCACCGTGCCGACCCTCGACATCATGATGCAGGGTGCGTCCCTCCCGCAACGGCACCCGGACAAGCTTCCGCTTCGCTTGATCGGTTGCCTTGCGGATTGCCTCCGGAACTTCCTTTGCCTTGCCCTTGCCGAAGCCAACCCTTCCCTTTTGGTCCCCAACGACCACAAGTGCGGTGAATCCGAAGCGTTTGCCGCCCTTGACCGTCTTTGAGACCCGGTTGATCGCGACCAGCTTGTCGCTAAACTCCGGTGTCTCGTTTCTGGCCGACCTGCGGCCTTCGTCTCTTGCCATTCAAACTGCTCCTAGAAATTAAGCCCGGCGGCGCGGGCTGCATCAGCCAACGCCTTAATGCGTCCGTGAAACAGGCAGCCGCCGCGATCAAGATAGCATTGCTCTATCCCCGCCGCCTTCGCCCGTTTGGCGATCTCTTCGCCGACAAGTTTTGCCGCATCCCGGTTTCCGCCCTTGCCGCCAGCGACGGACTTTTCCAGTGACGAGGCTGAAGCCAGCGTAACGCCGCGCTCATCGTCAATGAGCTGTACATTTATGTTTCGGTTTGAGCGGTGAACGGACAATCGCGCCCGACCCGATGACACCTTGCGCAGCCGATTTCTGACCCGCATGCGGCGGCGCAGAAATTTCTCCGTTTTCTTTGAAGCCATTCGTTTGACCTACTTCTTCTTTCCAACCTTGCGGTAGATAACCTCGTCGACATATCTGATCCCCTTGCCCTTGAAGGGCTCGGGAGGCCGCCATGATCTGATCTCAGCAGCGGTCTGGCCGACCTGCTGCTTGTCAATTCCCTCGATCACGATCCGTCCCGCGGCAGGTACCGAGATCGACACGCCTGCCGGGGTTTCAAAACGCACATCATGGCTGAGGCCGAGCGCCAATTGGAGCGTGTTGCCCTGCATCTGAGCCCGGTAACCGACCCCGGTGATCGCCAATTCCTTTCGGAACCCGGCGGCAACACCTGAAACGCAGTTTGCAATCATAGAACGGGTCATGCCCCATTGCTGCCTTGCGCGCTTTGATGTGCCCCTCGGCGAAACCGTCACGGCACCGTCTGCAATCTCGACCGACACATCGTCGGTTGCAGTGAAGTCCAGTGTTCCCTTGGGACCCTTGACTTCGATTCGGCGACCAGAAACGCTGGCGCTCACGCCGTCCGGCAGGACAACAGGGTTTTTTCCAATGCGTGACATTTCCGGTTTCCTCAGAAAAGTGTGCAGAGAACTTCGCCGCCGACATTCCGCTGTCTGGCGTTGGCATCGGACATCACGCCCTGCGGCGTTGAAACAATTGCAATGCCGAAACCCTGACGAACCGAAGGCAATTTATCGACCTTGGCATAGACCCGCCGTCCCGGCCGTGAGATGCGCCGCAATTCACGAATGACCGGAATTCCGTCAAAATACTTTAGCGAAATCTCAAATTCCGTGAAGCCCTTGTCAGTTTCGACAATCTCATAGCCGCGGATGTATCCTTCACTCTTCATGACATCAAGTATCCATCGCCGCAGCTTCGAACCCGGGGTTCGCACTGTCGAACGACCGCGTGTCTGGGCATTGCGAATGCGAGCGAGCATGTCCCCTACGGGGTCGCTGAACGACATCTGCCTCTCCTACCAGCTTGACTTGACCATGCCCGGGATCTGCCCCGAGCCGCCAAGTTCCCTTAGCGCAATGCGCGAAATCTTCAGTTTCCGGTAATAGCCCTTCGGACGCCCGGTCAACTCGCACCTGTTGTGCAACCTTGTCTTCGAAGAATTGCGCGGCATCTTTGCCAGCTTCATGGTGATCACAAACCTTTCCTCAAGCGGCAATTCCCGATCCTTGAGTCGCGCCTTCATTTCGTCTCGCGCCTTTTCGTGCCGCCGGGAGAGCCGCCTGCGCTTCAGTTCGCGTTGCACCATAGCCTTTTTCGCCATCCGCGTTCTCCTCCAGTCTAACTGTTGAAAGGCATGTTGAATCCGGCCAGTAGGCTCTTGGCCTCCCCGTCCGATCGGGCGGACGTGCAAATGACCACGTCAAGCCCCCTAATTTCGTCGACCGCATCGTAATCAATCTCCGGAAACACGATATGCTCCTTAAGCCCCATCGCAAAGTTCCCGTTGCCATCGAAGGACTTTCCCGACACGCCCCGAAAATCCCGAACCCTTGGCATTGCAATCGTGATCAACCTGTCAAGGAAATCAAACATTTGATTGCCCCTTAGCGTCACCTTTGCGCCAATGGTCATCCCTTCACGAAGCCGAAACGCGGCAATCGATTTTCGGGCCTTGGTCGAAACCGCCTTTTGGCCGGCGATCAGAGTCAAATCATCAACCGCCGACTTTGCCTTCTTCGAATCCTTTACCGCTTCCCCGACACCCATGTTGAGGACGATCTTCTCAAGTTTCGGTATCATCATGTCGTTGCTGTAGCCGTATTCCTTGCGCAACGATTCACGCACCGATTCGGCATAGAGCCGCTTGAGGCGCGGCACGTAGTCAGACATCAATCTTGGCTCCCGATTTTTTGGCGAATCGAACCTTCTTGCCATCCTCGAAGCGGAAACCAACCCTTGTCGGACCGCCCTTGTCGGGATCGAGCAGCATCAGGTTCGAAAGATCAATCGGCATCTCCTTGGTTTGCCGACCACCCTGACTTGTTGGCGTTTGCTTTACGTGGCGGATTGCCAGATTTGCCCCGGACACAACCGCCCGGCGGGATTTCGGGTCGACACTGACGATCTCGCCCTGCACACCCTTGTCTCGGCCTGTTGTAACAACGACCTTGTCGCCGGTCTTCAGTTTTGCCGCCATCACAGCACCTCCGGAGCCAGAGAGATGATCTTCATGAAGTTCCGCCCGCGCAGTTCCCGAACCACCGGGCCAAAAATGCGGGTGCCGATCGGCTCGTCATTGTTGTTGAGCATGACCGCCGCGTTGCGATCAAATCGAATCGAGGTTCCGTCGTTGCGGTGAACCTCCTTGGCGGTTCGCACCACCACGGCGCGCCGCACATCACCCTTTTTCACCCGGCCGCGGGGGATCGCCTCCTTAACCGAGACGATAATGATGTCACCAACCGACGCGAAGCGGCGCTTTGAGCCACCCAATACCTTGATGCACTGGATCTTGCGGGCTCCGGAATTGTCGGCGACATCCAGATTGGTCTGCATCTGGATCATTTGGTTTCTCCCGACCTTTGGGGACCTGGACCGGCCCCAAGGTTTCGATCAAACCGGGTGTGAATCAGCCCGCTGGCGCGTCGATCACTTCCCAGTGCTTTGTTTTCGAGATCGGAGCACATTCGCGAATGCGAACAATATCCCCCGAACTCGCGGCGCCGGCCGCGTCATGCGCCCGGTACTTCTTCGATTGGCGCACGGTCTTCCTGAGAACCGGATGGGTGAAGCGGCGCTCCACCAGAACCGTCACCGTCTTGTCGCTTCGGTCACTCACGACCCTTCCCGTCAATACTCTTTTCGGCATTCCGCTGTTCCCGTTCATCCGGCTGAGCCGCCGGTGCCTTTCGCCATTTCATTCAGAACCGTCTTCACCCGTGCCGTGTCGCGCCGAACCTGTCTCATGCGGTCGGTATTTTGCAAATCGCCGCCCGCGCTCTGAAAACGGAGGTTGAATCCCTCCTTCTTCAGGTTCCGCAGTTCATCGCGCAACTCGTCGGCCGTCCTGTTCCTCAGTTCTTCCGCATTCATCCCAACTTACCCCTTGCGGACCGCGCGCCGGAGGCGAAACCGCCTCCTCCGGGAAACCGGCCTACCAGTCTTCCCGCTGCACAATCCTGGTTCTCACGGGAAGCTTCATCGCCCCCAAGCGAAGCGCCTCCCTTGCCACAGACTCGGAAACTCCGTCAATCTCAAACATTATCCTTCCGGGCTTTATCTTCGCGGCCCAGAATTCGACGGAGCCCTTCCCCTTGCCCATCCGCACCTCGGTGGGCTTTTTGGAAACCGGAACATCCGGAAAAATCCGAATCCAGACCCGACCTTGACGCTTCATCTGCCTGGTCATGGCCCGCCGAGCCGCTTCGATTTGACGTGCGGTGATCCGTTCGGGGCTGATCGCCTTCAGCCCGAATGACCCGAAATTTAGATCGGTTCCACCCTTGGCAGCACCGTGGATCCGGCCCTTGTGCTGCTTGCGGAATTTGGTTCTCTTCGGCTGAAGCATGTTTTACCCCGTTTTCCGGTTACCGCTGACGCAGGACCGTCCCGTCCCTCAGTTCCGCTTCCTTGCGGTCACGGGCGGATGGATCATGTTCCATGATCTCGCCCTTGAATATCCAAACCTTGATCCCGATTACGCCGTAGGGCGTCGAAGCAACGGAAGTTGCATAGTCGATATCGGCTCGAAGCGTATGCAATGGAACCCTGCCCTCCCGATACCATTCGGTGCGGGCGATTTCGACACCGCCGAGCCTTCCGGCGACATTGACCCTGATCCCCAGTGCACCCATGCGCATGGCGTTCTGAACCGCCCTTTTCATTGCCCGCCGGAACGAAACTCTTCGCTCAAGCTGCTGTGCGACAGATTCCGAAACAAGTTGTGCGTCAACCTCCGGTTTTCTGACCTCAATGATGTTGAGGTGCGTTTCGGACTCGGTGAGGGTGGCCAGCCTTGCGCGCAGCAATTCTATGTCCGCTCCCTTGCGGCCGATAACGACACCTGGCCTTGCCGTGTGCACCGTTACCCGGCACTTCTTGTGCGGTCTCTCGATGATGACCTTGCTGACGCCGGCTTGGGCACAGGATTCCTTGATGAATTTGCGGATCTTGAGATCCTCCTGCAGGAGATCGCCGAATTCCCTCCTGTCGGCATACCAACGGCTGTCCCAGGTCCGGTTGACCTGGAGGCGCATTCCGACCGGATTGACCTTTTGACCCATCAATCAATCTCCTCTGACTCGCGAACCTTGATGGTGATCTGCGAGAATGGTTTGATGACCCGGCCGAACCGGCCCTTGGCATGGAGGCGTATCCGTTTCATTCGCATGTTCTTGCCGACATGTGCCTCGGAAACATAGAGGGAATCCACGTCCAGTTGATGGTTGTTTTCGGCGTTGGAAATCGCCGACATCAGGCATTTGGTTACGTCGCCGGCAATGCGCCGCCGAGAGAATTTCAACTCTGAAAGTGCCTGGCTCACCGGCTTGCCCCTAATCATGGCGGCAACAAGGTTGAGCTTCTGGGGCGATGTGCGCAGAAGGCGGCTCACGGCCATGGCCTCGTTTTCATCGAGTCTTCTTTCGGCCTTCATTTTTCCCATGTTAGTTTCGCCTCACCTTCTTGTCGGCGGAATGCCCCTGGAATGTTCGTGTCGGAGAATACTCACCGAACTTCTGACCAATCATTTCCTCGGTCACAAAAACCGGAATGTGCTTTCTTCCGTTGTAGACACCGAAGGTCAGGCCGACGAACTGCGGAAGGATCGTTGAACGGCGCGACCATATCCTGATCACGTCCTTGCGTCCCGACTCCCTTGCACGTTCCGCCTTCCTGAGAACGTCCATGTCAACAAACGGCCCTTTCCAAGTGGATCTTGGCATGTCCTAGCGTCCTTTCCTTCGGGCATGACGGCTGCGCAGGATGTACTTGTCGGTCATCTTGTTCTTGCGCGTGCGCATGCCTCTGGTAGGTTTTCCCCAAGGCGTTACCGGATGGCGTCCGCCGCTTGATTTTCCTTCGCCGCCGCCGTGTGGATGATCCACCGGATTCATGACCACGCCGCGGACACTCGGTCTTTTGCCCAAATGGCGGTTGCGGCCCGCTTTGCCCAGGTTCGTGTTGGCGTTGTCGGGGTTTGAAACCGCCCCAACCGTTGCCATGCACTCCTGCCTCACAACCCTGAGTTCGCCCGAGGACAGCTTCAACTGGGCGTAACCGCCATCACGGCCGACGAACTGAGCATATGTTCCGGCCGCCCGTGCCATTTGGCCACCCTTGCCCGGCTTCAGTTCGATGTTGTGGATAATTGTTCCCACAGGCATTCCCGAGAGCGGCATCGCGTTGCCCGGCTTTACGTCCGCTCGCCTCGCTGAAATCACACGGTCGCCAACAGCAAGGCGCTGCGGCGCCAAAATGTAGTTCAACTCGCCATCCTCGTATTTGATGAGGGCAATGAAGGCCGAACGGTTCGGATCATACTCAAGGCGCTCAACCGTTGCCGGTGCATCCATGCGGTGGCGCTTGAAATCAATCATCCTGTAGTTGCGCTTGGCACCGCCGCCGCGACGGCGAACCGAAATTCGACCCGCATTGTTGCGTCCGCCCTTGGATGATAGCCCCTCAGACAGCGCCTTGACCGGCCCGCCCTTCCAAAGCGCCGAACGATCGACCAGGATCAAACCGCGTTGGCCGGGTGTGATCGGATTGTATGACTTCAGTGCCATTTTGCGTCTTTCTGCCTAACAGTGCCGTCCAGGCGGAACGCCCGGAACTTCCTTTTTCTTAGATCCCCGAATGCACATCGATCGTGTAGCCTTCCTCAAGCCTGACATAAGCCTTCTTGACATCCTTCCGCCTGCCCGGGCGTCCCCGAAACATCTTGCGTTTGCCCTTTGTGATCAAAACGTTCACCGATCGAACCTTGACATTGAAGAGCGATTCGACCGCCTCCTTGATTTCGAGCTTGTTCGCACCGATCGCGGCTTCGAAGACAATCGAGTTTGCGCCGGATGCCATCGTGGCCTTCTCTGTGATGACCGGTTTCACGATTGTGTCATAGTGCTTTGGCTGGGCGTTCATTGCAGTCTCTCACAAATCGATTTCAGGCCGGCTTCGGTCAGCACGAGTGTGTCCCGGCGGAGGATGTCGTATACATTCGCACCGTGCCCCGGAAGAATGTCGATGCCGGGAATGTTGGCGGCAGCGAGTGCAAAGTTCCGGTTGATCTCCGGACCGTCAATGATCAAGGCCCTTTTCCAACCAAGTTTTCCGACCGCCTTGACCAAGTCTTTGGTCTTTGCCGTTTCGCACTCGGCAGCATTCAAAACGACCAGCTCGTTGGCCCCGGCCTTTGCCGAAAGGGCATGCTTCAGCCCGAGCCTGCGAACCTTTTTGGGAAGGGCGTGGGCGTGGCTGCGGGGGACCGGCCCCTTATAGACGCCGCCCTTCCTGAATATTGGCGCATTTCGGTCGCCGTGGCGAGCACGGCCAGTACCCTTCTGGGAATAGATCTTGCGGCCGGAATAGCTGGTTTCCGACCTTGTCTTAACCTTGTGTGTGCCCTGTCGCGCCTTGGCAAGTTGCCAGCGCACCACGCGGTGGAGTATGTCGGAGCGCGGCTCTTGGCCGAAAATCTCATCCGGCAGTTCCACCGAGCCTGTTTCCTCGGCTCCGAGGGATATGACGGCTACCTTCATTGACGATCTTCCTGTTCGTGCGAGGCATCGCCCGCTTCAGCGGGCTGAGCCGCGTCGGCTTCACCCCGTTCGGCACCATTCGTCTCAACCGTTTCCGCCGCTGAGCTTGCAATCTCGTCGATCTCAACTCCGTTCGGTTCGGCATCATTCGCCGGCTTGGCCCCATCGGTTTCAGCTGGCCGAAACGCCGCGGGAAACTGGACACCCTCAGGCAACATCTTCTTGGCCGCATCCCGCACCGTTACCCAACCGCCCTTGGATCCCGGCACCGCGCCCTTGACCATGATCAAGCCCCGATTGACATCGGTGCTCACGATCTCAAGGTTTTGCGTCGTTACCTTCGCATTGCCCATTTGGCCGGCCATCTTCTTGTTCTTGAAAACACGCCCCGGATCCTGACACTGTCCGGTCGAACCCTGGGACCTGTGTTTGACCGAGACGCCGTGAGATGCGCGCAAACCGCTGAAATTGTGCCGTTTCATGGTACCGGCAAACCCTTTGCCAATCGAAGTTCCCGACACGTCAACCCGCTGTCCCGGAACGAAATGGTCAGCGGTGATTTCGGCGCCGACCTCAATGAGATTCTCGGGGCTGACACGGAACTCGGCCACCCTGCGTTTTGGCTCAACAGACGCCTTGGCAAAATGCCCGCGCATCGGTGCGCCGGTTCGTCTGGCCTTTGACGCACCTGCACCAAGCTGCACCGCGGTGTAGCCGTCCTTGTCCGCGGTTCGCTGCGCAACCACCTGCAGCTTGTCGACGTGGAGCACCGTTACCGGCACCTGCCGGCCGTCCTCCATGAACAGCCTCGTCATTCCGACTTTCTTTGCGATCACTCCAGAACGCATTCGGGATTACCCCCTTAGATCTTTATTTCCACCGCAACCCCCGCCGCCAGATCCAGCTTCATGAGCGCATCTACGGTTTGGGGGGTTGGGTCCACTATGTCGAGCAGCCTCTTGTGTGTGCGTATCTCCATCTGCTCGCGTGATTTCTTGTCGATGTGCGGACCGCGCAGAACGGTGAATTTTTCAATCTTGTTCGGCAGCGGAATCGGTCCCCTGACCCTCGCACCGGTCCGCTTGGCCGTTTCAACTATCTCACTCGTGCTCTGGTCGAGCACGCGATAGTCGAATGCCTTTAGGCGGATCCGAATGTTCTGATTCTGGATCATAATTGCACTCCCGAATTAAAATGCGCGGGAACCGAAATTCCCGCGCTCCAAACTGCCGTTACTTGATAACCTTGGACACAATGCCGGCACCCACGGTCCGCCCGCCTTCGCGGATTGCAAAGCGAAGCTTCTCCTCCATGGCGATCGGGGCGATCAACTGAACCGTGAAGGTCGCGTTGTCGCCGGGTATGATCATTTCGGTTTCCGCAGGAAGTTCCACGGTGCCGGTGACATCCGTAGTTCTGAAATAGAATTGCGGCCTGTAGTTGGTGAAGAACGGCGTGTGTCGGCCGCCTTCTTCCTTGGTCAGCACATAGGCTTCAGCTTCGAAGTCAGTGTGCGGCGTAATCGATCCCGGCTTGCACAGCACCTGCCCGCGCTCAACCGCCGTGCGGTCGATGCCGCGCAGAAGTGTGCCGACATTGTCGCCGGCTTCACCGCGGTCAAGCAACTTCTTGAACATCTCAACACCGGTGCAGGTGGTCTTCTGGGTTGAGCGGATGCCGATGATCTCGATTTCATCGCCGATGGTAACGACACCGCGTTCAATCCTGCCGGTTACGACCGTTCCCCGGCCGGAAATTGAGAACACGTCCTCAATCGGCATCAGGAAGGGTTGGTCGATCGGACGCTCCGGAGTCGGAACCTCATCGTCCACGGCCTTCATCAGCCCGTGGATGCTGTCTTCGCCCATTTCCTTGTCGCCGCCCTCAAGCGCAAGCAGGGCAGAGCCGCGGATAATCGAAACGTCATCTCCCGGAAATTCGTAGGAGCTCAGCAATTCCCGAACCTCAAGTTCCACCAGCTCCCTGAGATCCTCGTCGTCAACCTGGTCGATCTTGTTCATGTAGACGACAAGCGCCGGCACACCGACCTGACGGGCAAGCAGAATGTGTTCCCGGGTTTGCGGCATCGGGCCGTCGGCAGCACTGACCACCAGGATGGCACCGTCCATCTGCGCTGCGCCGGTGATCATGTTCTTCACATAGTCGGCATGGCCTGGGCAGTCGACATGGGCATAGTGCCGGGCTTCGGTCTCATATTCCACATGCGCGGTGGCGATGGTGATGCCCCGCTCCCGTTCCTCGGGCGCCGCGTCGATCTTGTCGTATGACTGGAACTCGCCATAGAACTTGGTGATGGCAGCGGTGAGCGTTGTTTTTCCGTGATCGACGTGACCGATCGTTCCCACATTGACGTGCGGTTTTGTTCGCACGAATTTTTCCTTGGCCATAATTTACTCCTTTCTTTGCCGGCGCCGGGCCCCGCCCGTTATGCGTATTTCGCCTGGATTTCCTCGGAAATGTTCTGCGGCACAGCCTCGTAGTGCGAGAACTGCATCGTGAAGCTCGCCCTGCCCGAAGACATCGATCTCAAATTGTTGATGTAACCGAACATGTTGGCCAGCGGCACATTTGCGGTGATCACCGTTGCGTTACCCCGCAATTCCTGCCCCTGAACCTGGCCCCGGCGCTTTGTCAGGTCGCCGTTGACGTTGCCGGTATACGCCTCGGGCGTAACAACCTCGACCTTCATGAAAGGCTCAAGCAATTTCGCTCCGGCCTTCCGCAGCCCGTCCCGCATTGCCTGCCTGGCCGCAAGTTCGAAGGCCATGACCGAAGAATCAACCTCGTGATAGGCGCCATCAATAAGCTTGACCCGGAAATCAATCACTGGGAAGCCCGCCAATGGACCGGAATCCATGACCGACCTCACCCCCTTCTCGACGCCGGGAATGTACTCCCTTGGAATGGAGCCACCAACGATCATTGACTCGAATGCAAACCCCTCTCCGGGATCCATCGGCTCAATGACCATCTTCAGGCGTGCAAACTGCCCGGCACCACCGGTTTGCTTCTTGTGGGTGTAGTCAATCTCGGCGATGTGCGAGATCGTTTCCCGATACGCCACCTGCGGTGCGCCAACATTGGCCTCCACCCTGAATTCCCGCTTCATTCGGTCAATCAGGATATCGAGATGCAGTTCCCCCATGCCCTTCATGATCGTCTGACCGGACTCGAAATCGGTCTCCACCCGAAATGATGGATCCTCCGCCGCAAGCCTCTGCAGTGCCTGCGCCAGCTTCTCCTGATCGGCCTTGGTTTTCGGCTCAACCGCGATCTCAATCACCGGGTCGGGGAAAGTCATCGTTTCCAGAACCACCGGATCGGAGGGCGCACAAAGCGTATCCCCGGTTGTGGATCCCTTCAATCCGGCAAGCGCAATGATGTCGCCGGCAAACGCCTCGTCTATCTCCTGCCGGTTGTTTGAGTGCATCATCATCATTCGACCAACGCGTTCACGCTTGCCCTTGGTCGAATTGAGCATGTTGTCGCCTTTGCGAATTGAACCGGAGTAAATCCTGACAAATGTCAGTGAACCGACGAAGGAATCGTTCATGATCTTGAACGCCAAAGCCGAGAATGGTTGCAAATCGTCAGCCTTGCGGGCCACATTGCGAGTTTCTTCCTTGTCGCCCGGTCGAAAACCCATGTAGGCCGGAACATCAAGTGGTCCGGGAAGATAGTCGATAACCGCGTTCAACATTGGCTGAACGCCCTTGTTCTTGAAGGCCGATCCTGCCAGCACCGGAACGAAGGCCATGCTGAGCGTTCCGATCCTGATAAGCCGACGGAGCTCATCCGCATCCGGCTCTTCACCCTCCAGGTAGCGTTCCATGACTTCGTCATCAACTTCGACCGCGGTTTCGATCAGTTTGGACCGCATCTCCTCCGCTTCGTCCTTCAACTCGTCCCTCACCGGCTGGCAGGTCCAAGTCGCCCCGAGATCATCGCCCTTCCAAGTCCACTCGTTCATGGCAACGAGGTCAATTATGCCCTCGAACCTGTCCTCAACGCCGATCGGAATTTGGATGGCAAGCGGCACAGCGCCGGTGCGATTCTTGATCTGCCTCAGGCAGGCATGGAAGTCGGCACCGATCTTGTCCATCTTGTTGACCAGAACAATGCGCGGAACCTTGTAGCGGTCGGCCTGGCGCCAAACCGTCTCGGTCTGCGGTTCAACCCCCGCATTGGCATCAAGAACGCAGACCGCCCCGTCAAGAACCGCCAGCGATCGCTCAACCTCAATCGTGAAATCCACATGCCCGGGGGTGTCAATGATATTGAACCGGAACCGTTCGGACTGCGGGGTTTGACCATCCTCGGTGCGCTCCCAAAAGGTTGTGGTTGCGGCGGATGTGATGGTTATTCCGCGCTCCTGCTCCTGCTCCATCCAGTCCATTGTGGCGGCGCCGTCATGCACCTCGCCAATCTTGTGAGATTTCCCGGTGTAATAGAGAACCCGCTCCGTCGTGGTGGTCTTTCCGGCGTCAATGTGCGCCATGATACCGAAGTTGCGGTATCGCTCCAGCGGAAATGAACGCGCCATTGAAGCCTACTCCTGCCCGTTACCAGCGGTAATGACTGAACGCCTTGTTGGCGTCGGCCATCTTGTGGGTGTCCTCACGGCGCTTGACTGCGGAGCCGCGCTCATTTGCGGCGTCCATCAATTCGCCCGCAAGGCGTTCCTCCATGGTGTTTTCACCTCTTTTGCGCGCCGCCGAAATCAGCCATCTGATTGCAAGGGCCCCGCGCCGCTCCGGTCGAACCTCCACCGGAATTTGGTAGGTTGAACCGCCAACCCGCCTTGAGCGCACCTCAACCGCGGGTTTCACATTTTCCAACGCCTCGTGAAACACCTCGACCGGTGCCCGGCGCATCTTTGCCTCAATGCGGTCAAGTGCATTGTAGACTATCGTTTCAGCAACCGCCTTCTTGCCGTCCTTCATGAGGTTGTTCGTGAACTTGGTGACTGTCTCATCGCCAAATTTCGCGTCGGGAAGAATTTCGCGCTTCTCTGCGCGTCGCCGTCGTGACATCCGCCCCTCCTATTTCGGCCTTGGGGCGCCGTATTTCGAACGGCGCTGGCGACGGTTGGCGACACCCTCGGTGTCCCGCACTCCCCGCAGGATATGATAGCGGACGCCGGGAAGGTCCTTGACGCGACCACCCCGAATGAGAACAACCGAATGCTCCTGCAGATTGTGCGCCTCTCCGGGAATGTAGGAGATCACCTCGAATCCGCTTGTGAGACGAACCTTGGCGACTTTCCTCATGGCAGAGTTCGGCTTTTTCGGAGTCGTCGTGTAGACGCGGGTGCAGACACCGCGCCGCTGCGGGCATCCGAGCAGATGCATTGATTTCTGCCGCTTGACCTTCGGCTTTCTCGGTTTGCGGATCAATTGCTGTATCGTCGGCATTCCGGATCCCTGGTTCCAATTCCATTGCCATTGAGTCGCCCGCCACCCACGCCCCGCAGAGAAAAGGTTGACAACCGCCATGTTTCACCCTGGCGGTGTTCGTTCAGAGGATCGCGGCCACAGCCGGGATCATGTTCACCAATTGCGCGGCTTAAGATGCGGAAGGGCAAGACCCTCCGGCAGTGCGGCGGCAAATAGTCATGATTCGATCCGTTGTCAACATCCTTGGGCAGCTTCAAGATTACAATTGCGCCGGTGGAACATGTGATTTCGCGGCCAAAGCGTCGCTGATGCAATGGTTCCGGCGGAACCCGAACGATGCCCGTGGCGAGAGCCTGGCTCGAACTGGGGAACCGAAACATGCAAAATCGCATCCGCCACAACAGAGACTTGGCCATGGCTGTGGACTTCTGCCTTGCCGGCACCGGAGATGCACCGACCGACAGCGCCCCGTGCAACTGCATCGCAACCGTTGTGATCCTTGGCCCATCCGAGGGGAATGCGGCGGAGGCGCCCCACATCTTTGCGCGGCGTTGGAAGTTTATTCGGAGGGCCGCCCCAAAACCCGGCCGACCTTCACTCCACTGCAATTCGGCCTCCGATCTCCGCCAAACGCAGGAGGACGGTGGAAGCTGATCCGTGCAGTGATTCGGTTCGGTTCATGGCAAATCCGAATCGCCCAATTCCAACCAGGAACATGCAGGGGTGCAGACAATTCCCTGGCCAAAACGACATTTGCCGAATTTCGGCACGGCATTTTGACGGCAAGCGCGGCGGATGAAGGATTCTTCCGATTTCTGAAGATGGAGCTGATTTGGCTGGTTCAGAAAGCTCGTTGGTTAATCCGGTGAATGACGTCCCTCTACCGCAAACCTCCGTTGACAAGTCGCACTCGGCAGGCTTCAAATCAATTGCACAAGTCAACGCATACAAAGGAGAATTGCATTGAAACCCATTGAACACAAATTGGTGGCCCTCTCGGCGGCCGTCATTTTGGCATCGGCAGTTCCGGGCGGAGCGACCGACGGATGGCGCACACTCAGTTCGCCGGCACCTCTGCCGGCTGCGGAATCCGAAGGCAGTGTGGAGGTCAACGGCGCCAGCATTCACTACAAGATCTACGGCACCGACAATGAGCAGGCGGTTCTTCTGCTGCATGGCGGTCTCGGTTCGGCAGAGGATTTTGGAGGACAGGTGGAGGCAATCGCGGCCGAATATCGCGTGGTCGCGATCGACACCCGTGGCCATGGCCGTTCGACCGATGATGAGCAGGCCTACGGCTACGATCTCTTGGCGGGCGACATGATTGGCGTCATGGATGGTCTTGGCATTGACAAAGCCGCGATCGTGGGATGGAGCGACGGCGGCAACATCGGATTGGAACTGGCCATACGCAATCCTGAGCGGTTGACCAAAGTGTTTGCTCTCGGGGCAAACTACCAGACCACGGCGGTCCGGCCTTCCGTATACACCGACGCATTAATCGGCGCCTTTGTTGGCCAGGCCGCTGCGCAATATGCCAAAATTTCGCCAACCCCCGAAAACTTCGAGGCTTTTTCCGGAAAGGTGTTTGCGATGTGGGGAAGTCAGCCGAACCACTCCGAAGAACAGCTGATGGGAATCACCGTTCCCTTCATGGTTGCGGCCGGAGTCTATGAGGAAGCCATTGATGAAGCTCACACCAAGCGCATGGCGGAACTCATTCCCAATGCGCAACTTCTGCTGATTGGAAACGCAAGCCACTTTGCACATTGGCAACAACCGGCTGCAGTGAACGAAGCCATTCTCGGTTTTCTTGCCGAAGAGTGAAACTCATGCGGAAGGCGGCAGAAACGCTGCCGCCTTCCCTTTGGATCAATCCCGGACCCGGCCTGTGCGGCAGAGCTTTCAGTCGGCGCCGACGGGCACTTCCTTGGAAAATTCATCAACAAGTTCATCCGGAGGCGGCAATGCCGCCGCAGCTTCGGCTTCGCGCTGTTCGATGATCACCCGGTCCCTCTCGGTGGCAACATGGTTGATCTGCTTTGCCGCCCCGCCGGTTCCCGCCGGGATAAGCCGGCCGACTATGACGTTTTCCTTCAGCCCGATCAGATTGTCCCGTTTGCCCTGAACAGCCGCTTCGGTCAGCACCCTGGTGGTTTCCTGGAATGAGGCGGCCGAGATGAAGGATCGGGTTTGAAGTGCAGCCTTGGTGATCCCCAGCAGGATCGGCTCACCCTTGGCCGGGTCGCGACCATTCGCGACCGCCCTTGCGTTGACCTCTTCGAATTCCGACTTGTCAACCTGCTCGCCCTTCAGGAGCGTCGTTTGGCCGGGATTGGTTATCTCAAATTTCTGCAGCATCTGGCGAACGATAACCTCAATGTGCTTGTCGTTGATCTTAACCCCCTGCAGCAAGTAGACATCCTGAACCTCCTTGATGAGGTAGTCGGCCAGCGCCTCAACACCGAGAATCCTCAGAATGTCATGCGGTGCGGGATTGCCATCGACGATGTAATCTCCAACTTTCACCATGTCGCCGTCCTGAATCGGAATGTGCTTTCCTTTCTGGACAAGGTACTGGACCGGCTCAAGGGAATCGTCATCCGGCTCAATTTTGATGCGCGTCTTGTTCTTGTAATCCTTTTCGAAGCAAATGCGCCCATCGACTTCCGCAATGACGGCATGGTCCTTGGGACGCCTCGCCTCGAACAGTTCCGCAACTCTGGGAAGGCCACCGGTAATGTCCTTGGTCCGTGCACCCTCCCGGGGAATACGGGCCACAACATCGCCTTCTTCGACCTCTGCACCGTCCTCGACCGACAGAATGGCATCAACCGACATCGGATAGGCCGCGGGCCTGCCGTCAACCGGAATCGGAGCTTCATCATCGGCACTGCCCAAGATTTGAATCTCGGGCCTGAGATCAACGGTCTTCCTTCCCGACTGCCACTCAGAAACGATCCTCTGGCGCATTCCCGTGGTTTCATCGGATTCCTCGCGAAGCGAAACACCCAGGATCAGATCCTTCAGCCTGACAATTCCGGCGCATTCGGCAATGATCGGAATGGTGTAAGGGTCCCATTCGAACAACCTGTCGCCGCGCTTGACTTGCTGATCGCCGTCGACCAGCAGGTTCGAGCCGTGGCTGATCTTATGTGTGGCACCAACCCGCCCATCGGCGTCAACGATCTCCAGCCGTATGTTTCGACCGACAACAACCGTCTGACCCAAGTTGTTCGTGATGCACTTTCCACCAGTCAATCTCGCTGTTCCGTCGGCTCCGGCCTCTGTGAAGGATTGCTGTGTTGCTTGGGCAATGCCCCCGATATGGAAGGTGCGCATGGTCAACTGGGTGCCCGGCTCACCAATGGATTGGGCGGCAATGATCCCGACGGCCTCCCCGAGATTGACCGGGGTTCCGCGCGCCAGATCGCGACCATAGCAACTGGCGCAGATCCCTTCCTCCGCCTCGCAGGTAAGCGGCGAGCGGATTCTCACCGACTGAACTCCGCTGCGCTCCACGGCTTCAGCTGCATTCTCCTCTATGAGTTGACCTTCGTTGACCAGAACGTCACCTGACGACGGATCCTTCACATCCTCGGCGGCAACGCGGCCAAGGATTCGTTCTCCGATTGGCGATCTTATCTGGCCGTCCGAAATTGAGGGCCGAACCGTAATGGCGTTGGCGGTACCGCAATCCGGAGAGCGAACAATGCAATCTTGAGCAACATCGACCAACCGGCGAGTCAGGTAACCCGAATTCGCAGTTTTAAGCGCGGTGTCGGCAAGGCCCTTGCGGGCACCGTGCGTTGAGTTGAAATACTCAAGAACGTTGAGGCCTTCCTTGAAGTTGGAGATGATCGGGGTTTCAATGATCTCACCCGAAGGCTTTGACATCAGACCGCGCATTCCGGCCAACTGTTTCATCTGCCCCAACGAGCCCCGGGCACCTGAATGTGACATCATGTAGATGGAATTGGGTTCAGCCTCGGCACCATCGCCTTCCTTCCGGATTGAGGAAATCTCGGCCATCATTGCATCGGCAACCTGTTCGGAGCATTTCGACCAGACGTCGACAACCTTGTTGTACTTTTCGCCTTGAGTGATCACGCCCTCAAAATACTGGTTTTCGAAGCCGGCAACCTGACTGCGGGTATCCTCAACAATCTTCCATTTCTCCACCGGAACGAGCATGTCATCCTTACCGAATGATATGCCGGCCTTGAAAGCTTCGCGGAAACCGAGCGCCATGATTCGATCGCAGAAGATGACTGATTCCTTCTGCCCACAATAACGGTAGACCGTATCAATGACCTCCTGCACCTCCTTCTTGCGCAACAGCCGGTTCACGAGCGGATCGAACGGCGTCTTGGCGTTGAGCGGCAGAAGTGAGCCCAGCAATACTCGCCCTGGGGTTGTCTCGAAGATCCGATAGACCTCGGCTCCATCCTCGTTAATCTGCTTCAGCCGAACCTTGATGTGCGCGTGAAGGTGCACTGCATCGGCCTCCATCGCATGCACAACCTCATCAACCGAACCGAAGACGGCACCTTCACCAACCATCCCGGCCCGTTCCATGCTGAGATAATAGAGACCCAAAATCATGTCTTGCGAGGGGACAATGATCGGAATCCCGTTCGCCGGCGAGAGTACGTTGTTGGTCGACATCATGAGGACCCTGGCCTCGAGCTGCGCCTCAAGCGACAGCGGCACGTGGACCGCCATCTGATCGCCGTCGAAATCGGCGTTGAAGGCCGAGCAGACAAGCGGGTGCAACTGAATGGCCTTGCCTTCAATCAGAATAGGTTCAAACGCCTGAATGCCGAGCCTGTGCAGCGTGGGCGCCCGGTTCAGCAGTACCGGATGTTCGCGGATCACCTCGTCGAGGATGTCCCAAACCTCCTTCTGCTCCTTTTCAACCAGCTTCTTGGCCTGCTTGACCGTAGAGGACAGTCCCTTCGACTCCAGCTTGGAGTAGATGAAGGGCTTGAACAGTTCGAGGGCCATTTTCTTGGGTAGGCCGCACTGGTGCAGCTTGAGCTCGGGGCCGGTTACGATCACGGACCGGCCCGAGAAATCCACCCTCTTTCCGAGCAGGTTCTGACGGAAGCGCCCTTGCTTTCCCTTCAGCATGTCGCTGAGCGATTTCAGCGGCCGCTTGTTTGAACCGGTTATGGTTCGTCCGCGCCGACCGTTGTCAAACAGGGCATCGACCGATTCCTGCAGCATCCGCTTTTCGTTCCGGATGATGATGTCCGGCGCACGAAGTTCAATGAGTCGCTTCAGGCGGTTGTTTCGGTTGATGACGCGACGGTAAAGGTCATTGAGATCAGAGGTTGCAAAACGGCCTCCATCAAGCGGCACCAGTGGACGCAGCTCCGGCGGAATAACCGGGACGACCGTCAGGATCATCCACTCCGGTTTGTTGCCCGAATCGATGAAATGTTCAAACAGCTTGAGCCTCTTGACGATCTTCTTCTGCTTCAGTTCGCTCGTTGCCTCGGCAAGCTCGGCACGCAACGACTCAGCCTCGCCCTCAAGATCAATGCGGCTCAGCATGTCCCTTATCGCTTCGGCGCCTATCCCCGCCTTGAAACTCTCGGGACCGATTTCGTCCTGCGCCGCCTTCAGCTGCTCCTCGGTAACAAGCTGGCCGTAGGTGAAGTCGGACAACCCTTCATCAGTTACGACAAAACGCTCGAAGTAAAGGATGCTCTCAAGCTGCTTGAGCGTCATGTCGAGTGCGAGACCAATTCGACTCGGCAATGACTTCAGAAACCAGATGTGGGCAACGGGTGCTGCAAGCTGGATGTGCCCCATCCTTTCCCGACGCACCTTCTGCAGGGTTACCTCGACGCCGCATTTTTCGCAGGTTACGCCGCGATACTTCATTCGCTTGTATTTTCCGCACAGGCACTCATAGTCTTTGACCGGCCCGAGTATCCGGGCGCAGAAAAGACCGTCCCGCTCCGGCTTGAACGTCCTGTAGTTGATCGTTTCCGGCTTCTTGATCTCGCCGTAGGACCACGACAGGATCTTCTCCGGCGATGCGAGTGAAATGCGGATCTCATCGAAGGTTGCCGGCGTGGCACCGGCATGAAATGCCTGCGGAGTAAATTCTCTGTTCATGTCTTGCCTCTTGATTCTTTGGTTCCGGGCATGCTGTCCCGGATCATTCCGGGTTGCTCTGCACCAACTCCATGTTCAGCCCGAGGCCCCGGACTTCCTTCACGAGAACATTGAAGCTCTCCGGAACGCCGGTCTCGAAATTGTCCTCGCCCTTGACGATCGATTCGTAGACCTTGGTCCTGCCCGAAACATCGTCCGCCTTGACGGTCAACATCTCCTGAAGAGTGTAGGCGGCGCCGTAAGCCTCTAGAGCCCATACCTCCATTTCGCCAAACCTCTGGCCACCGAATTGAGCCTTGCCGCCGAGCGGTTGCTGCGTCACGAGGCTGTAGGGTCCGGTTGATCTGGCGTGAATCTTATCGTCGACCAAATGGTGAAGCTTCAATAGGTATTTCATGCCGACGGTAACGGGCCGGGCAAAGCGTTCGCCGGTTCTTCCGTCATAGAGAATCGATTGGCCGGAAACATCGAATCCCGCCAGCTTCAATGCCTCATCCACATCGGATTCCTTGGCGCCGTCGAAGACCGGAGTTGCGATTGGCACGCCCGAAGTTACGTTCCTGGCTGCATCAATCAACTCCTCATCGCTGAGGGCTGCAATCTCCCGTTCGTAGGCATCTCCGCCGTATGCCATACGCATGGCAGCCTTGACCGGCTCCGTATTCTGGTTCTGATCGAATTTCTCGATCGCGGTGCCGATCGCCTCGCCGAACCCCTTTGCTGCCCATCCCATGTGGGTTTCAAGAATTTGGCCAACATTCATCCTCGACGGGACCCCCAGCGGATTGAGCACCACGTCAACCGGCGTCCCGTCGGCAAGGAATGGCATGTCCTCCATTGGAACAACCTTGGATACCACACCCTTGTTGCCGTGCCGCCCGGCCATCTTGTCGCCCGGCTGCAATTTCCGCTTTACCGCAATGTAAACCTTGACCTTGTTCATCACACCGGGCGGAAGATCGTCACCCCGCTGAATTTTCTCAACCTTGTCCTTGAACCTGGCCTCCAGCGCCCGCTTCTGCGCGTTGAATTGCGCATTGAGCGCTTCCTGTTCCAGCGCGTCCCTTTCGTCACCCATGGCCAACTGCCACCATTGGCCACGCGACAGGCCATCAAGCAACTGCTCCGTAACCTCGGAGTTGGGCTTCACTCCCTTCGGGCCGCGAAGGGCTTTCTTGCCAAAAATGAGCGATTTCAGGCGGGCATAGATGTTGCGCTCCAGGATTGCCAATTCGTCATCCCGGTCCCTGGTCAGCTGTGCAATCTCCTCACGCTCAATCTGGATTGCCCGCTCATCCTTCTGAATTCCGTGCCTGTTGAAAACACGAACCTCGACCACCGTTCCGAAATCGCCGGCCGGAAGACGCAAAGAGGTGTCGCGCACATCAGAGGCCTTTTCACCGAAGATGGCCCGCAACAGTTTCTCTTCCGGGGTCATCGGGGATTCGCCCTTCGGGGTAATCTTCCCGACCAGAATGTCGCCGGGACCCACCTGCGCGCCAATGTGGACGATTCCGGATTCGTCAAGGTTGCGCAGAGCCTCCTCACCGACATTGGGAATGTCCCTGGTGATGTCCTCAGGACCCAGCTTTGTGTCGCGGGCGTCAACCTCAAATTCGTCGATGTGCACCGAGGTGAACACGTCATCCCGAGCAATGCGCTCCGAAATGAGAACCGAATCCTCGAAATTATAGCCATTCCACGGCATGAATGCGACAAGCACATTCTTGCCCAGAGCCAGTTCGCCGAGGTCCGTTGACGGACCATCGGCAATCACTTCACCATTCTCAACCGTGTCGCCGACATTCACGAGCGGCCGCTGATTGATGCAGGTGTTCTGATTGGACCGTTGGAACTTTCGCAGTCGGTAGATGTCAACCCCCGGATCGCCGCGTTCAAGTTTTTCGGTTACCCTGACAACGATCCGGGTAGCATCGACCTGGTCAATCACTCCGGCCCTGATGGCTGTGATCGCCGCACCCGAATCCCTTGCCACGACCGACTCGATTCCGGTTCCGACAAACGGGGCTTCGGCCCGAAGGAGCGGAACCGCCTGCCGCTGCATGTTCGATCCCATGAGGGCACGGTTGGCGTCATTGTTCTCCAGGAAGGGGATCAGCGATGCCGCAACCGAAACCAATTGCTTCGGCGAAACGTCAATCAGGTCAACAGCCTCCCTGGGACTGAATTTGAACTCGCCTTCGCGCCGGGTTGAGACAATTTCGTTCTGGAAACCGCCATCCTCGCTGAGTTTGGCGTTGGCCTGGGCGATCGTATGGCGCATCTCCTCGGTGGCTGAGATGTACTCAACGTCGTCCGTAACCCTGCCATCAACGACTTTCCTGTAGGGAGATTCGATGAATCCGTATTTGTTGACCCGGGAAAACGTCGCCAGTGAATTGATGAGGCCAATATTCGGCCCCTCCGGTGTTTCTACCGGGCAGATCCGCCCGTAGTGGGTCGGATGGACGTCCCGAACCTCGAAACCGGCCCGTTCCCTTGTGAGACCGCCCGGTCCCAAGGCCGACAGCCTCCGCTTGTGCGTAACCTCCGAGAGTGGGTTGGTTTGGTCCATGAACTGCGCCAACTGCGAGGAGCCGAAGAATTCCCGCACGGCTGCGGCGACAGGCTTGGAGTTGATAAGATCCTGGGGCATCACCGTGTCGATCTCCACGGAGCTCATGCGTTCCCTGATCATCCTCTCCATCCGGACAAGGCCGATCCGGTACTGGTTTTCCATCAACTCTCCAACCGACCTTACCCGGCGGTTGCCCAGATGGTCGATGTCGTCAATCTCACCCTTTCCGTCCCGCAGATCCACCAGTGCCTTGATGCAGGCAACGAAATCCTCCCGCCGGAGGGTGCGTTGCGTGTCCTCGGCATCCAACTGCAGTCGCATGTTCATCTTGACCCGGCCCACAGCGGAGAGATCGTACCTGTCGGGATCACCGAACAGCTGCTCAAACATTGCCTCGGCGGTTTCCTCGGTCGCCGGCTCGCCCGGCCGGAGGATGCGATAGACGTCCTGAAGTGCGGTACGGCGGTCGTGGTTCTTGTCCACCGCCAAGGTGTTGCGGATGTAGGGCCCAACATTGATGCCATCAATGTCGAGCACCGGAATCTCGGTGACTTCACGGTCGAGCAGCATCTTTACTGTGCCGCCGCTCAACTCTTCGTCCTTGTTGAATTCGGTCGTCAATTCGTCGCCGGCCTCAATCCAAATTTCACCGGTTTCCTCGTCAATCAGGTCATTTGCGATGAAGCGGCCCTTGATCCGGTTGAAGGGAACAATGATCTCCTTGATCGACCCATCCTTGAGCCAGTTGTCCACGGTCCGCGGCGTGATCTTCTTGTCCTTGGCCGCGATGATTTCGCCGGTGTCGGCATCAACGATATCCTCGTCCGGCTTGATGTTCTTGTAGCGCTCCGGGAAAAAGGTGGTGATCCAGCCCTCTCCGTCCTCCGCCAGCCTGAAAGGCACGGTGCCGTAATATTCCTGCATTATGCCTTCCTGGTCGTAGCCAAGCGCATAAAGGAGTGTCGTTACCGGCAACTTGCGGCGGCGATCTATTCGAACATGTACGATGTCCTTGGCGTCGAACTCGAAATCCACCCACGAGCCCCGGTATGGAATGATCCGGCAGGCATACAGGATCTTGCCGGACGAGTGGGATTTGCCCTTGTCGTGATCGAAGAACACACCGGGAGAACGGTGCATCTGCGACACGACCACCCTTTCGGTGCCCTTGACGATGAAAGTTCCGTTCTTGGTCATGAGCGGCATGTCGCCCATGAAGACGTCCTGTTCCTTCACATCCTTGACTTCGCGTGCGCCTGTATCCTCATCCACATCGAAGACGACCAGCTGCAGCTTCACCTTCATCGGTGCGGAATAGGTCATGTCACGCTGTTGGCATTCCTCCACATCATACTTTGGCGGTTCAAGCTCGTAGCTCTTGAATTCGAGGCAAGCGGTTTCGTTGTAGTCCTCGATCGGAAACACCGACTGAAACACGCCGCGGATGCCTTCCCCGTCCGCGTGTTCTTCGCCGCTGCCGGAATTCAGGAAGAGATCATAGGAACTCTTCTGAACCTCAATGAGGTTCGGCATCCTGATGACCTCCCGGATCTTGCCGAACTTCCTCCTGATCCTCTTTCTGCCTGCTGCCGTTAGTGCTGTTTGAGCCATGAGCGTTTCACCTCTTTTCGATTCCGCCGACGGCACCGGCCGGGCAAGCGGTACCGCGCGTCATGCAGTGATGGATTGGCCCAATTCCTGCGGACACTGCCAACTGTCCGCTCCCGAGCCCCAGACCACGCCTTCCGGGGAATTGCCGGCTTTGCAATTCCCGGGAAGGAAGGGTCACCGGAGCGGCATTGCACCGCTCCGGATTTGATTTTGTTTCCTTCGCCGGCGGCTACTGGATCTCGACCTCGGCTCCGATTCCTTCGAGCTTGGCCTTGATTTCCTCAGCCTCTTCCTTCGAAATTCCTTCCTTGACGGCTTTTCCGCCAGCCTCGACCAGGTCCTTGGCATCCTTCAATCCGAGGCCGGTCAGTGCCCGAACCTCCTTGATCACCGGAACCTTTTGTGAACCTGCCGCCTTGAGAATGACATTGAACTCGGTCTGTTCCTCGGCCGGTTCGGAGTCACCGCCGGCATCACCACCCTGCCCGGCCACCATGACGGCGGCGCCGGCGGCAGGTTCGATGCCGTATTTGTCCTTCAGGATTGTCTTAAGTTCTTGGGCTTCGAGCAGCGTCAATCCGACGATGTTCTCTGCCAGTTTTTGCAAATCAGCCATGTTTTTCTTCCTGATTGTCTGATGTGGCCCGGTGTGCCGCAGTTGAACCCTTCGCCAGCCTCATGCCGATGCCCCGTTCGCCTGTCTTTCCTCAATCGTGCTGAGTATTGACGCCACGCCGGATGCCGGAGCTCCAATTGCCCCGGCGATCTGTGCCGCAGGTGCGAGGATGCATCCAACTACCGATGCAAGAAGCTCTTCCCGCGACGGCATTGCAGCCACCGACTTCACACCTGCAGCGTCAAGAACCGAATTGCCCATGGCGCCGCCGAGGACAACAAGTTTCCTGTTGGCCTTGGCGTAATCCTCGACCACCTTCGCGGCAGCCACCGGATCCTCGGAATAGGCAAGGACGGTCATGCCGTTGAGGTATGCGGCGATGCCTTCGCATTGCCTGTCCTTCAGTGCGATTTTGGCGAGCTTGTTCTTGGCAACGCGGACGGCTCCCCCGGCAGTGCGCATGCGCCCGCGGAAGTCCTCCATGTCGGCAACTGTGAGGCCGGCGTATTGTGCAACCACCACAACGCCTGAGCTCTCGAAGATTTGGCCAAGTTCACTGACCACCTGTTCCTTCCGGGCTCTATCCACAGTTTCTCTCCAGTTCTGGGAGGGGATGACCCCTCCGGCTCGGTTTTGCCGGGGATCCCCGGCGTTCGGTCCTCGACTCTGGGTCCGAACAGTCCCGCCCGGAAGCGTCGCTTCCGCTTGTTCCATTCGATTCCCGTCTCAGGCAGGATTTGCGCATCAGGCCCACGTGCCTTCAGCCACCCACCGTCTCGGACAGACCGGCGAACCGGAACCGGTCCGCCGCATTCCCCACCCGGAAGGCCGGGCAAGGGAATTCCTCGTGTTCACATGGCCGATTCGATATCGACCGAAACGCCCGGCCCCATGGAGGAGCTGAGCGAGATTTTCCTGACATACTTGCCCTTGGCCCCGGTTGGCTTGGCTCGGCTGACCGCATCCACAAAGGCGCGTACGTTCTCGGCCAGCTTGGCGTCGTCAAAATTGACCTTGCCGACACCGGCATGAATGACGCCCGAGCGCTCGACCCGGAACTGCACCTGCCCTCCCTTGGCATTCGTAACCGCCTGCGTGACATCGGCGGTAACCGTCCCCACCCTTGGGTTGGGCATGAGGTTGCGAGGGCCCAGGATCCTGCCAAGTCGTCCGACAATCGGCATCATGTCCGGAGTTGCTATGCAGCGGTCAAAATTGATCTCACCTTTCTGCACCGCCTCCATCAGGTCTTCGGCGCCGACGATGTCGGCTCCGGCTTCCTTCGCCTCGTCGGCTTTGGCGCCGCGGGCAAAAACCGCCACCCTCACTGACTTTCCGGTGCCGTTCGGAAGAGTAACGGTGCCGCGAACCATTTGATCGGCGTGCTTCGGATCGACGCCAAGATTCATGGCGATCTCGACCGTCTCCTGGAATTTCACATTCGAATTGGACTTGATGAGGGAAATTGCCTCCTCGACCGGAATGTTGGATTTCCCCGAGAAGGCTTCCTTTGCAGACCGCAAGCGCTTGCCACCCTTTGCCATGTTCCTAACCCCTGATCTCAATGCCGATTGATCTTGCGGATCCAAGCACGATTTTCATTGCCGCCTCGACATCCTCTGTATTCAAATCCTTCATCTTGGCTTCGGCGATTTCGCGAACCTGCTCCGGTGTAACATGTCCCGCAACCTCTCTTCCGGGTGTCTGGGAGCCGCCGTCCAGCCCGGCCGCCTTCTTCAGGAAATAGGAGGCCGGCGGCGTTTTGATGTCGATCGTGAAGGACTTGTCCTGAAAGTAGGTGATGATCGTCGGACAGGGCACCCCCTGATCCATATTTTGGGTCCTGGCGTTGAAGGTCTTGCAGAATTCCATGATGTTAATGCCGCGCTGGCCAAGGGCCGGACCCACGGGCGGAGCCGGAGTGGCCTGTCCTGCAGCCACCTGCAGCTTCAATGTTCCCGCTATCTTCTTTGCCATCCGGTAATCTCCTGTTCAGGCTTGATCATGCAATCAGAGTTGCTTCGACACCTGGGTGTATTCCAGGTCGACGGGAGTGGCCCGACCGAAGATCGAAACCGAAACCTTCAGCCTTGCTGAATCCTCGTCAACCTCCTCAACCATCCCCGAGAAGCCCTCGAAGGGGCCGTCGGTTACATTGACCATTTCGCCAATGTCGAAGGTAATCAGGTATTTCGGCTGCTCTGCACCTTTTTCCGCCCGTTGCAGGACTGCGCCGACCTCCTCGTCACTCATTGGCGTCGGCCGGCCGGCCGGCCCAAGAAACCCGGTTACCCTCTGCACCGATTTGATCAGATGGTAACCCCGGTCAGTCATTCTCATCTTAACCAGCACATAGCCGGGCATGTATCGGCGCTCCTTGGGCACCTTCTTGCCCCGGCGGATTTCCGTAACATGTTCCGTGGGAACCAGGACCGTCTCAATATCATCGGACAGTTCACTCTGCTCGGCCTTGGTTCGGATCTGTTCTGCGACCCGTTTCTCAAAATTCGACAGCACGCTGATCGAATACCAATGCTTTGCCATTCTGCGTGCCTCCGAGCAGCAAACCGAAACCCGCAATCGCCAAACGAATTTCAGACCGATAAAGCAACAAAAAGAGCGCACGCACCTAACAGGATGCGCAACGCGAATCGGTGAATGACGCTACCTACACCGCACCGGTCACCAAAATCAAGCCGTCAACGCGCAATTTGACAGAAAACTTATCCGAAATCCGGCGGGCAACCGGTGTCGGCCACCGCCGCCTTCTGACGTCGTCCAATTCAACCAATTAAGTGCTCCGCAGAATACCGCACGGCAAATCCGGAAATTGGATGTCCGCTCCGGAGAATTGAAAATCCGGCAGCGGACCAACAACAATTTGTGAACTGCCCGAAGGCATGCAACCGCGCTTGATCGTTCGGCCCTTTCCGCGATCTGGCAATTGCCTGAACCGGGCACCCCCGGGCGATTCGGTTTCCTGAATCTGTCAGAGATAGTTCAGAAGACTGGTAAGGCCAAACTGGATAACCTTGTCCACCAGGAAGAAGAACACCGAAGCAAGCGTCGCCATGAGGAAGACCATCGCCGTGGTGACGAGCAGTTCCCGCCGGGTCGGCCAAATGATCTTCGAAACCTCCGACCTGACCTGCTGCATGAACTGGAATGGTGACGTTCTTGCCATTTCCGTGAACCGATCCTGATGCTGGGCGGCGGGACTAGAGACTTCGGCCGGGAAATTCAAGAGCTGTCGAGAATCTGCCGCAACCGCAGGGCTGCGCCCTGACCGCACACTGCCGATGTGTTTGCCCGCCTTCGTTTGCTGCACTGGCAGGGGCGAAGGGACTCGAACCCCCGACCCTCGGTTTTGGAGACCGATGCTCTACCAACTGAGCTACACCCCTATGCATCCGCTTGGCGGCCTATGGTGACTTATTGTGCCGGTGTACGGTTTGCAAGGAAACTTCAGTTGAAACGACAACCGGCCATGAATTCCGATCGAGATCGGATGTTCCCGGCACGTCAACCGGAAAGCGCCTGTGCACGATTGCCGGCAGGTTGCCATTGCCTGTTGGCCACACCATCAGGCCGCATGTCAAAGCGATTGTGAATTGGAGGACGCATCACCTCTTCGGATGGCCGCAAGACAAATCACCTGATCACAAAACTCAGCCGGAATCCGTTCCAAACCGAACCGGGATGTTTCAATGCTCAAATTGGTCGGCTGGGATGCCAATTGACAAGCTCAGGCGTCGCCATTCCTTCCACCGCTGCACGTCTGGCGTTCAATCACCCGGTTTCGATTTGGTCCGGAACAGGTGAATCACTTCGCCATCCTGAATATTGCCAACTTCGCGACATTGATGTTGTCCGACATATCCCCATCGCTGAAAATCTGTTCAACTTCGACCCGGAGGCAATTGATGTCGCCCTTCGCCTCCAGCTTGTTGAGCAACGCACCGAATCCACGCTCGTCAAAGTGTTTTGCATTGATTCCGATCAAACAGAGCGCATTGCGACGGGCCATGATCAGAGAGGCCTCCAAGTCCGCCGGGCCAAGATGGCCAAGGGTGAATGTGCCGCAGCTTATCAGGCCGCCGTAACTCCGACGCGGCAATCCCGATCGTTTCGTAAGATCGGTGGTTTGAAGACGCCGGTAGACCCCCTTTGCCTCCGCCTGCTTCAGCATTCCCTCGGAGACATCAAAGCCGTCAATCAACAGGCCGGTCCCAGCAAAGGCAAGCCCGGCGAGCCCCGTGCCGCATCCCAAATCTGCCACCGGCGTGTCTTCGGAACCAGAAAGCTCAAGAAACCGGTTGGCGACGATTTCGGGATACATGTAGCCGGACTCGTCTGCGAAGGTTAAATCGTAACTTTCAGCCCATTCATCGTAGTAGCGTTTGTGCGACTCAAGATCAGCCAATCTGTAGGCATCATCCTTGCTGTGGCGTTCCTGACCCATCGTTGGTGCCTTCAAGCCAGGTCAGTCACAACGCCCAGGAGTCAACCCGGATCGCCGACACCCGGCAAAGGACTCTCAGGAGACTTCAGCCATTTCTCAATGAGGTCGGCCGCCGAAATGGAGAGGATTTCTGCCTGTTCCTCGGGCGTGCGAACGAAACCAGATCCGAATACAGTCTCAGGTGAAGTCGGTTCGATGATGGTGAAGGCACGCGGTTCCGGATTGAGTTTCGCTGCTGCTGCATCATCCCAAACGGTAACCTCAATCACCAGCCCCGAACGCGGCGACGCAACAATCGGAATTCCACCGCCGGAAAGTGAATAGGCACCAATGGAAATCGCAAGGTGATACCACTTGTTTCCCTTGTGGCGACCCAAGCGGTCTTCGATCGCCTCTTCAAGTTTCATCTTGACGACTCCCGGCTCAACCCTGCGGGATATCGGCGCCGGTTCGGAGCCCTTTTCGGAAACAATCGTGTGCCCCAGCCTGAAATCTCCGATGGGGGGAGGGGACTCCTCGATTTTGGCAGGACTGCATGCACTGAGGGCAAACGCAGCAATCCCGAAACAGATCACACCGAAACTCAAACGCTTCATGATAACCATCATCCATTCCTGTCCGTCGCAGCAGACTGACGCCGGCCGCCATATTAGTGTCCTTGTCGGAGGAACAAAACCCGCATGCCGGTCTGCGGTCCCCCACGGCCCGGTTCTGACGGCACTTCCCAATACTGCCCTCCCATGGCCAGAACCATCTGCCTGCTTTCGCTCAGACAAACGATCAGAACATCTGCCGACCGGGGGACCGCCCCAACTGGATCCTGCGCTAAGGTTTCGCAGAATCCATTTCAGTGCGTGTCATCACCAAATGACGACCCTGTTCGGCATCCTTGAATCCGAATTGCCGATAGAGGTGGTGCAGATTGTGTGTGGACAGCATCCAACCGGTTACATCCCTGAGGTCGGGATGACGCATCAACTCGACTATCAGAAATTTCCCAAGGCCTTTCCCCCGGTGTGAAGGCACAACCTGAAGATCATAGATATACGCATGAAAAACCGTGTCTTAGGTTGCTCGGACCCACCCTACCTGACCATCCGACGGATGAAAAAGTCCGACGGGATACGAATTCCGGAAAGATTTGATGATCCCATCTTTCTGTCGCCCATTCCCCCAATAACTTGCCTGGGTAGCCGGAACGATCAGATCGAAGTCAAACTCGTCTACGTCATAACTGGTGCGAATATTCATGTGGAGCCACTTACGGAGTGCACTTTTTGGGACAACCAGAGCTCATGCTGGCTGGAGGAGAGAATTTCGAACCAGCCAATTCTCCGTTCGGCATCCCACTATCTGATTTTCAGCCCGGTCCGCTCCTGGCCCGGGTACGGCGTCTATAGCTTCACCGCCAAATCCTGCCAGCGGAATTGCTGCTGTTGCGATAAACCTCATTTGGCAAGCTGCATCGCAATTCTGGCGATTATTTTGCTTGCCCTCAAGTCACCAATCTGAGGAGGCAAACCCAAATGCCCCGTCAGTGGACGGCTCAAGGCACAGGTTGAGGCCGCATAATCTCGGGAGCAACCTTCGTATCCATTGGTCGAGAGAACGGCGAGGTCACTCCCGGTCCCATCCGAGAGCGACAGCGGCGTGCGACCGCAACGGACCACAGACAGAAGTTCAACTCCATGCTCATCACCGAATTGTCGTGCGAAGGCCTCCGACGGCTTCGGGTGGCGCTCGGTGTTGCTGCACTTCTCGTGGATCAAGCGGCGGGCCAACTCTTCCATTGACACTCCGGGCTGGCGGGCTTCGTACCTCAACCAAGTCTTGTCCCTCGAATTGATATCGCGGACGGCAATGCTCATGGTCATTTCGGTGGCTTCAGTTCAATTGACAGCCTGCCGAATTGCAATCTTGCCAGCAAAATATGCGATCATGAAATCCAAGATTAAGGTCGGCGGTAACCCTTTTTCCGAGCGCGCAGATTGTGCGGATGCCTCTTCGCCACCGCAGATCCCTGACGAATTCCAGCAAACATTGAAGGAAGGTCAGCTTCGTGATCGCACCCGACACTGCCACAACCGGGCACGCGTTCTTCTCATCTGCCGGCACCGATAATCTCCACTTTCGTTGCGGCGACAAAGACGAAACCATTCAGAATCTGAATATCCGTCAGATTTGTCGTTCGGGTTTTCACCGTTTCAGCCGACAAAGCGTCATGGAAACTCCCAGGCCCGATAGCCGGTTAAACCGAATTGGAATGCATTTTAGCTTTGTCGGACGAACCGCCGCACTTGCTGCAGCTGCAGTTATCCCGGTTGCGACTGCATCGGGTGATTCAACAAATGCACCGCCAACATTCTCGGCGCCTGCGGCAAATTCGGAATCAATCATCGGGGACGCAAGCAACGGAAAATCCTGTCGCTACCTCAGCGCCGACGGAAAGATCCACTGTATCTACGACGACGAAACGGCAAGCGAGTTCATTGCCTTGCGCATGGTTTATCCGGATTTTCCTGCATTCGGTCAAGGCACGATGGGCTCGTTCCCGGATCAAGGCAACATCGAGTTTTTGTTCCTGAACACCGAATTCGAGACCCGCATTGCAGGTAGCGAAGCTTCAACGCTGTGCAGGCTGGCTCTGCGTTTTGAGACGCAGATTGACCAAAAGTTCTGGATCTGGAGCGATGAATTGCACCTTGGCGAAAATGGCCAAACCGCACTTGTTGACTCAGATGGTGACAGAGTTGCGGACCTCGCCGTGGCCGGACACTGGGATGGCGCCATAAACGGAACACGAAAATGGTTGACGCCCAATCCTTATGACAACGCATATACTGTTGATGCCCGCAGATACCCGGCGCGTCCAACCTTCAATTACGTCGATGGCCTCTTCCGGGGCTGCAAGCCAGTTGAAGCCAAGCTTGCCGTTCTATCAGACGCCGCGGCCAACACCCTGCAATCAATAGAGGATGACATGACCGAAATTCTCGGGGTTGATACCGACAACTGATCAGGGAAACCGTCCGGGCAGTTCCAGAACTGCCACATCCCCACTGCCGTCGTTATTCAATTGCGGCGGCCAGAACAGTTTCCGGAGAACACCGGCGTCCAGATCCAAAATGGCAGGTCAAACGCGTTGTTCGCCACAGAAACTGCCTTGGCCCAAGCCAATGGCGCAGTCGCCTCGAAGGCTCCCAAATAAATTTGGAGCAATCGACGCCGTATCGCATTCACTGGGCAGACAACGGCCCAGCGGGTGCCGGCATTCCTGTTTCAAAAGCCCCCCAAACCGACTGGTCGAAATTGATGACCGACCCCGTCATCAAACCTGAATCGTCGGATGCAAGAAATGCAACTGCCCGTGCCACCTCCTCCGGATCCACCAACCGGCCGAACGGGAGTGCCTTGCTAGCTTCTTCAACCCAACCGTCCCCGGCACCATGATACTTTCTCTGAATCGCATCCTCCCCTTCCGAATCCATCCATCCGATGTTGAGTTGGTTGACGCGAATCCGATTGTGAAGCAGCGCAAATCCGGTGTTTCGGGTGAGGGTCGCCAGTGCCCCCTTCGAAGCACAGTAGGCGGATATGAAGGGCTGCCCGGAATATGCCGACATCGAACCAATATTGACGATTGAGCCGCTTGTGCTGTTTTGGATCATCAGCTTTACGGCTTCCTGCATCAGGAAAAACGGCCCGCGCACATTGATTGCAAACATTGAATCAAAAAGTTCCGGGGAAGTATCAACCAGATTGCCCCGATCAGTCTTGGCAGCAGCGTTGACGAGAACGTCAACCCTTCCGAAACTCTCTTCGGCAGCGGCCACTACGGATCGGCATTCATCCACCCGGGAAAGGTCCGCAGCAACAAATTTGACCGGCACGCCGGTGTCATCGGCAATCCGGTCAGCTTCTTCCCGACCCTTTTTCCCGCTGCGCCCGCACGTAACGAGACCGGCCGCTCCCGAATTCACAAAACGTCTTGCTATCGCAAGACCGAGCCCCTGCGTGCTGCCGGTAACAACCGCAATTTTCCCATCCAACCTGTTCATCTCAATCCCCCCTTATGCTGTATCCGGCATTTTCCAACGCCGAGACCAGCGCCCTGTGGCCAATGGCAGCGTATTCACTTGGTGGCGCCTTCTTGGGGTCCTGTTCCGCCTCCACGACAAACCATCCCTGGTAACCGGCATCCGCCAGCTTGGCGGCAATTGCATTAAAATCCAGCGAACCGTCCCCGGGCACCGTGAACGCACCCTTCAGCACAGCATCCAGGAAACTCTCCAGATTTCGGTTCAGCCCCTTGAGCACATCGGCGCGGACATCTTTTGCGTGGACATGGCTGATGCGGGTTGAGTGCCTGTCGATCATGGCAATGACATCGCCGCCCGCAAACGCCATGTGGCCCGGATCATAGAGCAGCCAGACCGCCTCCCCGGTCCAGTTCATGAGCCGATCAACATCGTTCAGAGTTTCGATCGCCGTCCCCATGTGGTGATGAAAACTGATTGGCATGCCCTCCTCGGCACACCATTCGGCAAATTTCGTCAGGCAACGACCGTAGGTTCGGATCTGTTCGTCGTCCAAACGGATTCGGCTTCCCACCGGTGCCGTTCGCACATTCTGAACCGTTCCATGGGTTTCCCCGTAGACCAGGCATGGTGCATTGAGGTCTCGAAACAGCTCCAACTGGCCGAACACCCGGTCACGTTCCGCAGAAACCTCATTTCCGAGAATGGTGCCGGAATACCATCCGCCGCACAGGGCCAGCGAATGCTGCTCAAGCAGCGGCCTCAACTCACCGCTTGTTGCGGGAAACTTCCCCCCCGTCTCAATACCGGAAAACCCGGCCTCCCGCGCCTCGGAAAGACAGGTTTCCAAAGATGTGTCGCCACCAAGTTCCGGCAGATCGTCATTCGACCATGCAATGGGCGCAATCCCCAGTCTGGCCTCCAACGTCAGACTCCCACCCTCTGCCGCGACCTGATCTGTTCCTGATCCGCCCGGGCGGCGCGCACCTCTTCACGGTCACTCACCTCCGGCACACCAAGATCCCATGCCGCATCGCCCGGGGTCCACGTGAATGCATCCGTAACTATGGAAATCACGGTGGTTCGGTCGGTGGTTCTGGCCCAATTCAGCGCATCCTCAAGATCCGCAAGGCTTGTAACGTGCCTGGCAAGTGCTCCCTGCGATTCAGCATTCTTGGCGAAGTCAACCGGGAACGGCTCCTTTACCCTGCAGTCGCTGATAAGATTGTTGAAGGACTCGCCTCCCTTGAAATTCTGAAGCCGGTTGATCACCGCAAACCCGCCATTGTCGCAAACAACAATGATCATCTTGTGCCCCGTTAGAACCGAGGAATAGATGTCGGAGTTCATCATGAGGTAAGAGCCGTCGCCAACAAGTACGATCGGTGTCGATCCATCTTCCGTTGCCATGGCCGTGCCCCACCCGCCTGCAATCTCGTATCCCATGCAGGAATAGCCGAACTCGCAGTCAAACGTATGCGGTGCCTTGACACGCCACCCCTTGGAGGTTTCGCCGGGAAGTCCGCCCGCTGCGGTTATCATCCGATCCTTCTCCCCGGCCCATCGGTTCACCGCGCCGACGACCTGCGCATAGGTCGGAATTGGCGAGTTTGTCGGTTTCTGGTGCTTGTCGAGCAGCTCGTTCCATTCAACGAATGCCTTCTGCGCCCTTGCCATCCAGGATTGATCGGCGCGCCAGTCCCCAAGTCTGCTTCCGATTTCCAGAACTGCCTCCCGGGCATCGCCCACAACCGCAATCGCCCGATGCTTGTGCGCATCCCATCTGGCAGCGTTAACCGCAATGAAATCTGCCTCATGCGAAAACGCAGTCCAGGACCCTGTTGTGAAATCCTGCAGCCTTGTGCCGACAGCAAGAACAACATCAGCCTCACCGGCAAGCTCGTTGGCAGAGGTTGAACCTATCACGCCGACCGGACCTGCATGAGCCGGATGGTCGTGCGAAACCGTGCCCTTCCCGGCGATTGTTTCGACAAGGGGAATGCCGTGTGTTTCCGCAAATGAAGCAACTTCGGATTCCGCCAGTGAGTATTTCACCCCTCCGCCGGCAATGAGCAAGGGACGCTCGGAACGGCGGAGCCTCTCCACCGCCCGTTCGATGCTGACCAGGTCTGCACGCGGTCTCGGGACAGTGTGAACCCTCTCCTCGAAGAAGACCTCCGGGTAGTCATGAGCGACTTCTTGCGTGTCCTGACAAAGCCCCAGGAAGGCAGGACCACAGTCGGCCGGATCCAACATTGTTGCCACCGCGTGCGGCAGGGACGAAATTATCTGCTCTGGGTGTGTAATCCGATCCCAGTAACGGGAAACGGCCCTGAATGCGTCGTTCACCGAGGTTGTTGGCGATCCGAAGTGCTCTACCTGCTGCAGCACCGGGTCCGGGCGGCGATTGACGAAAACATCGCCGGACAGAATGAGAACCGGCAGCCTGTTGGAATGCGCCACTGCGGCGGCCGTTACCATGTTGGTTGCACCCGGCCCGATTGAGCTGGTCGCGACCATGATCTGTCGCCGCTTCCTGGTTTTGGCGAAGGCAATCGCCGCCAGGGCCATCGACTGTTCGTTCTGGCCGCGCCAAGTCGGCAGTCGATCCCGCTGAGCATGAAGTGCCTCGGCGAGGCAGGTAACATTGCCGTGGCCAAATATTCCGAACACGCCGGCAAACAGCGGCACCCTCTTCCCATCCGCCAGTGTGTATTGGTTGCAAAGATACTTGACCAGCGCCTGCGCTGTCGTCAGGCGTATCGTGCCGCGGCCCATTTCCCTCTCCCCGTTTCCGCATCCAGCGGGATGTGTTTATTGACATCGGCTGACAACCGCAACATGGCTGTCGACGGAAAGATGCGGCAACGGCGCAAGTGCGGGAAGTGAACCCAGACGCGTCGGCAATTGCAGGGAAGCGACTAAATTCAGGAATGCGGTTTCATGATAGACAACAGACTCAGACGGAACTTTGAAACGGGTGTGCCGACAATCAATGGCTGGTTGTCGATGGGAAGTGCGTTTGCAGCTGAAGTGCTTGCGGAACAGGGCTTCGACAGTCTGACTGTCGACATGCAGCATGGCCTCAACGAACTAAAGGATGCAGTGGCAGCGTTTCAGGCGATCCGTGCCAGCGGTGTTGTCCCGCTGGCCAGGGTTCCCTGGCTTGAGCCAGGCATCATCATGAAGACGCTTGATGTTGGTGCACTCGGGGTGATTTGCCCGATGATCAACAATCGTGAGCAGGCAGAGCGGTTCGTGTCCTTCATGCGGTATCCGCCCGAAGGGATACGCAGCTTTGGCCCTACCCGAGCGGCGATATCAGCAGGGGCGGACTATGCATCGAAGGCCAACGGGCAGGTTATGGGCCTCGCAATGGTAGAGACGCTTGAAGGTTATGGGAATATTGACGAAATCGTTTCGACACCGGGGCTCGACGGAATTTACATCGGTCCGGCCGACCTTACCATCGGGCTGACCAAAGGCCGCCTTGCACCCGGTTTCGACCGGGAGGAGGAGGAGATGCTCACTGCCATCCGGCGCATCCTTGAAGCAGCGAAGGGAGCCGGCATCCTTGCAGGCCTGCATTGTGGTTCACCGGAATATGCTGCCAAGGCCATCGGATGGGGATTTGGGCTGATAACGATCTCCACCGATGCCCGGCTGCTTGCGTCAATGGCTGGCGAGAAAGTTGCCAAAACCCGGGCACTCATTGCCGGAAACGGCACAGAGGAGTCGTCTGGACCCGTTGGCAGCTATTGAGGGAAATTTCCGGAAGCGGCTAAAGGGAATCCGACTGCACCTGACGCGAGCCGGTGGGACATGAACAGTAACTCCGAATATCCCGAGCAATTGGGGATGCATGGAAGCGCCGTGGAACACAGCGGTTCGGCTGTCGTCCTTATCGGTCCCTCACGCTCCGGCAAATCCACACTTGTGCTTGAACTCATGGCGTTCGGCGCAAGACTTGTATCGGACGACCTAATTGTCCTTCACCGTTCAGGCAACCGGCTGGTGGTTTCATCGCCGCCGGACGCACCTGGGGGAATAGAAGCCAGTGGGTTTGGAATTCTTGCCGCCGATCGGGTTGGTTCCGCAGAGGTCACTTTGCTGATCGATTTGGGCCTTCGGGAAACCGAACGGCTGCCACCATTGCGGCAAAGAAGATTGCTCGGCGTGGCGGTCGATGTCGTTCACGGTGCAGGCAACGAGAACCTTGCCGCAGCCACACTGCAGTACCTCAAATCGGGCCGAATCGCCTGAAACATCTGCATTCATCCAACGGCAGTTCTGCAAAACCGCTTGCAGATGCCGAGACGGAATGTCTATAGGGCGCCTCTGGGCCGGTGGACGAATTGCCATGATCGGGATGCGGACTTGATCGGTATCGTCATAGTGACAAATGGAAACCTTGGACGCGAAATGCTCGCCAACGTCGAACAGATCGTGGGCGAGCAGCTTTCGGCGGT